>JAFEEB010000010.1:0-67737 GCA_018241325.1 Pseudomonadota bacterium
GCTCGATCTGGCCCAGGTCGTCGAAGATGTCGGCGTGGTCGAACTCCAGGCTGTTCAGCACGGCCGTGCGTGGGCGGTCGTGCACGAACTTGCTGCGCTTGTCGAAAAACGCGGTGTCGTACTCGTCCGCTTCGATCACGAAGAGCGGGCGCGCTTGCCCTTGTGCCAAGGTGCCCAAGCGCGCCGAAATGCCGAAATTCAGTGGCACGCCACCCACCAGAAAGCCCGGGGTGAGCCCAGCCGCTTCCAGCACCCAGGCCAGCATGGAGGTGGTGGTGGTCTTGCCGTGCGTGCCGGCAACGGCCAGCACGTGGCGGCCGGCCAGCACGTGCTCGGCCAGCCACTGCGGGCCGCTGGTGTAGGGTGCGCCGGCGTCCAGGATGGCTTCCATCAACGGATATTTCGGAGCCCCCACGCTCCCCACTTCGTGTGGTTCGTTGCCCCCCAAGGGGGCTGGCCCGCCTTGGGGCGGCCCGGCGGCGGGCCGGGCGCCTCCATCCGCCAGGCGCGCGCGAGAAACCACGTTGCCGACCACGAACAGATCGGGCTTGAGCGCCAGCTGATCGGCGCCATAGCCCTCGATCAGCTCGATGCCCAAGGCGCGCAGTTGCTCGCTCATGGGCGGGTACACGCCGGCGTCGCAACCGGTGACGGTGTGGCCGGCTTCGCGCGCCAGCGCGGCCAGCCCGCCCATGAAGGTGCCGCAAATGCCCAGGATGTGAATATGCATGGGGCGATTCTATTGACGCGACAGACAACAGCCGGCAACAGCCGGACGCAGAGGAGGCGAAAAAATCGTAGAGGACGCAAAAAAACCCGGCCAGATCACTCTCAAAACGAGAGCATCTTGCGGTGAATCCGTAAGGGTTTAGCCAGTTCCAACTGGATTCTTGAATTTTTTGCGTCTTTTGCGAAACCTTTGCGTCTTCTGCGTCCGGCTGTTTTGACAGTCCTCGTCAGCGCACGGACAAACGCGGGCGCGGCGTGAAATGGCGCAGCACGCGCTCCAGCAGCAGGGCGGCGATGATGGCGCCGTACACCCACACCTCGGCGAAGTTGTTCTTGCCGGCACGCATCCAGAAAAAATGCAGCAGGGCCAAGCCCGCGATCAGATAGACGAGCCGGTGCAGCGCCTGCCACTGGCGCCCGCCCAGCCAGCGCACGGCGCGGTTGACGGAGGTCAGGGCCAGCGGCCACAACAGCAACCAGCACGAGAAGCCGACCAGGATGAAGGGGCGCTTCAAGATGTCGCGGGCGATGTCCTGCGCGTCAAGCCCCATGTCCAGCCAGGCGTAGGCCAGCAGGTGGCAACTGGCGTAGAAGAACACGAACAGCCCCAGCATGCGCCGAAAGCGGGCCAGTTGCGGCGTGCGGGTGCGGATGCGCAGGGGGGTGACGGCCAGCGTCAGGCAAAGAAAGCGCAGCGTCCAGTCGCCGCAGGATCGGATCAGCGCCTCGGCCGGGTTGGCGCCCAGGTTGTCGGTGGCGGCGCCGTAGATGAGCCAGGCCAGCGGCAGCAGGCACAGCGCGAACAGCACCGGCTTGGCGGCCGGGCGCAGCAGCAGCGCGCGCCAAGAAGCAGTCTGTTGGTTCAAAAGAACCTCTTCAAGTCCATGCCGGCGTAAAGCTGGCCGACCTCGGCCTCGTAGCCGTTGAACAGCTGGGTCTTGCGCCGCTTGGCAAACAGACCGTCCTCGCCGATGCGCCGTTCGGTGGCCTGGCTCCAGCGCGGGTGATCCACGCCCGGATTGACGTTGGAATAAAAGCCGTACTCGTTGGGCGCGGCCTTGTCCCAGGCGGTGCGGGGTTCTTTCTCGACAAAGCGGATCTTGACGATCGATTTGGCGCTCTTGAAGCCATACTTCCAGGGCACGACCACGCGCACCGGGGCGCCGTTTTGCCGGGGCAGCGCCTCGCCGTACATGCCGAAGGCGAGCAGGCTCAAAGGGTGCAGCGCCTCGTCCATGCGCAGGCCCTCGGTATAGGGCCAGTCCAGCACGCTGGAGCGCACGCCCGGCATCTGCTTGGGGTCGGCCAGGGTGACGAACTCGACGTACTTGGCGCTTCCCTGCGGCTCGGCGCGTTTGATCAGGGCCGACAGAGAATAGCCGATCCAGGGGATCACCATCGACCAGCCCTCGACGCAGCGCAGCCGGTAGATGCGCTCTTCCAGCGGACTGATCTTGCGCAGCTCGTCCAGCGCGATGCGGCCGGGCTTGTTGACCAGACCTTCGATCTCGATCGACCACGGATCGATCTTGAGCGCGCCCGCATAGCGGGCCGGGTCGTCCTTGTCGGTGCCGAATTCGTAGAAATTGTTGTAGCCGGTGGCGTCCTTCAGGGCCGTCGCCTTTTCCATCGTTACGGCGCCGGCCACCGACGAGCGGGTGGTGGCCAGCGGTCCGGTCATGGCGGCACGCGCGTCGCGCGCGGCCCAGCCGGCCAGGGCGCTACCCGCGGCGCCCAAGGCCAGGGCCTTGAGCAGGGTGCGCCGGTCTTCATAAACGGCGCGCGGCGTGATCGCGCTGGACGGCGGCGGGTTGGAATCGATGAGGCGGGTACGAATCGGCATGACGAACTCCTTGGGGTCACGCTCTCAAGTTCGGCGCAGGCGCCGCGCCGGTTACAGCGAACCGTAACTGTGCAGGCCCGACAGGAACATGTTGACGCCGATGAAAGCGAAGGTGGTGACCGCCAGCCCCGCCAGCGCCCACCACGAGGCCACCGTGCCGCGCAGGCCCTTCATGAGGCGCATGTGCAGCCAGGCGGCGTAGTTCAGCCACACGATCAGGGCCCAGGTTTCCTTGGGGTCCCAGCTCCAGTAGCCGCCCCAGGCCTCGGCCGCCCACAGCGCGCCCAGCACGGTGGCGATGGTGAAGAAGGCAAAGCCCACGGCGATGGACTTGTACATCACGTCGTCCAGCACCTCCAGGCTGGGCAGGCGCTCGGTGATGCGCTTGCGCCCCAGCAGGATGCCGCCCACGATCAGCGCGGCGATGATGGCGTAGCCCACCCAGTAGCTGCCACCGGCTTCGCCCACGCCGCGCTGGCGAAAGGCAATAGGCACGAAGCACAGCGCGATGCCCAAAAGCCAGATGGGCGTCAGCTTGTACCAGCGCGTCTCGGCGGCCTGCTGCTTGACCAGGTAGGCGAAGGCGACCATGGCGGCCAGGGAGAAGGTGCCGTAGCCGATGAAGTTGGCGGGCACGTGCAGCTTCATCCACCAGCTCTTGAGCGCCGGGATCAGCGGCTGGATCTCCTGCGCATCGCGCACCAGCGTGTACCACAGCAGAAAGCCCACGGCCGCGCTCACCACCAGCATGACGAAGGCGCCCATCGAGCGGGTCTTGTACTGCGCCTCGTAGTACAGGTAGAACACCGCGGTGATCCACGAGAACAGCACGAACACTTCGTACAGGTTGCTGACCGGGATGTGGCCGATGTCGGGGCCGATCTGGTAGCCCTCGTACCAGCGCACCATGGTGCCCACCAGCGCCAGCGTGACCGCCGCCCAGGCCAGCTTGCTGCCCAGGCTTTCCAGGGCGGCCGCCGGCCCGCGCGAGAACATGCCGATCCAGTAGAAGGCCGTGCTCATGAAAAACAGCATGCTCATCCACAGGATGGCCGACTGGCTGGACAGGAAGTATTTGAGCCAGAACACGGTGTCGCCGCGGCGCAGGTCACCCTGGTACGACACGATGGCCAGCAGCGACAGGGCCGTCACCACCAGCATCAGATTGCGCAGCGGCCGCCAGGACCAGCCCAGCCAGACCAATGCGGGCACGGCGGCGATGAAGATACCCTTGTCGTACACGTCCATGGCGCCGTGGTAGCGCGAGAACGCCACGGCGGCGCCCACCACGGCCAGCAGGGCAAACAGCCAGTCGCCCCAGGTGCGGCGCGCGAAATAGCCTTCGCTGAAACTCAGTGCGCCCGCGGGGGCCAGGGTGGTGGTGTTCATGGCGTCAGGCTCCGTGTGCCGGCGGCGCAGCAGGCAGGCTGCGCCGCAGTTGTTCAAATTCGCGATCGGTGTCCAGCGACTTGCGATTGGACGACAGGGCCATCATGGCATGGCTGCCATCGTCGCCGGGCGCCAGCCAGACCCACAGGCGCCGGTCGCGGATGTAGAGCATGGCGAACACGCCCAGGATCAGCAAGGCGCAGCCCAGATAGACCACGTTCTTGCCAGGGGCACGCGCCACCTGGAACACGCTGGCCTGCACCGGGGTGAACTCGTCCAGCTCGAACACCAGCGGGGCCGGGTACAGCGGCGCATCGGACAAGGCCAGCACGGCCTGGGTCATGAACTGGCGGGTGCTGTCGTCGGTCTCGTTCAGCGGCTTTTCGCCGTGGGCCTGGCGCGCCACGGCGTTCAGCTCGAACAGGCTGCCGTTCAGGATGCGCAGCAGCACGTCGGCGGCGCGCTCGCGCTCGCCCGCGGGCACGGCCGACTCGATGAAGTCGGAGACGGCTTGCAGGCCCGCCGTGCGCGGACCGGCGGCGGTACCGGCGGCGCCGGCGAACAGGTCCAGCGCGCGCGTGGCCGACACCGTCAGCTGCTCGGCCAGCTCTGGCCGGTTCGGGTCCACCACCTTGGCCACGTAGCGGTGCACGGCCTGTGCGCGTTCGGCCGGATCGTGCAAGGCGGCCTGCAGCTGCATGAAGCCATCCATCGAGTCCTTGTCGTCGGCCGGCACGCGCAGGTAGCGGAAGGCCGCCGCGCCGCTGTCGCGCACGCCCAGCAGAAACACCGGCACGCCATCGCCCATGTCGATGGGGCGCATGTAGTTGTTGTACTCGCGCGCCTGGCCGGCCGCGTCGCGCAGCTTGTAGCTGATGCTGGGGCCCACGTTTTTCAGGTCGCGCTTGGTGGCCGACTTGTCGGCGGCGCCCAGGCGCTGCGTCAGCGCGTGGCCCAGATCGACGCGGCGCACGTCGGTGGCGCTGCCGCTCGCCGCGACGGCGTCTGACAGGTTCTCGACGTTGATCACGCGCAGGCCGGTGTACTCCAGCGTCATCTGGTTGCTGCCGTTGGTGATTTGCGAGGAGCCGCCGATGGTGCCCTCGACCATGAAGCTCTTGCCCCCGCCGTTGATGGGCAGCGCGCGCAGCTTGACGTGCGAGCCGCCGTCGTCAAAGCTGCTCTGGTAGATCTGGATGCCCTTGTAGCTGACCGGGTGGTTGACCTCCACGCGCGCCGGGGTTTTCTCGCCGGTGGCGAAGTCGTGGATCACGATGTCGCTGGCAAACAGCTTGGGCATGCCGGTGGAGTAATAGTCCACCGTAAACTTCTTCAACTCGACGGCAAACGGCAGGTCCTGCAGCAGGATGCCGTCGGACTGGCTCAGGATGGCGGTGCTGGACTGCGTGCCTTCAGACACCACCAGGTTGCCGCGGAAGGTGGGGTTGGCCGACGACAGCCGGTGCTCGGGCTTGACGTCGGCAATCAGCCCGCCGCCCGCGTACACCGACTTGCCGCCCAACCAGGTCGTGGCGCGCACGAACAAATCGCCATCCAGCAGGCCGCCCAGGCATACCAGCACGATGGCGCTGTGCGCGGCGATGTAGCCGATCTTGTTGGCCGAGCCCTTCTTGGCCGCCACCATCACGCCCGTGCCGGCGGCCACCTCGCGCGGCTGCAGGCGCACTTTCCAGCCCATCCGGGCCAGCTGGCGGCCGATGCGCTCGGCGCCGGCCTGCGGCGGCTCGCCGGCCAGATCGAATTCGGCCTTGTGATGGAAGGCCTTCAGGCTTTGTTCGCGGACGTTTTCCTTGTAGTTGCGCATGTCCGCCAGGTACTTGGGCGTGTTGCGCGCGATGCACAGCGAGGTGCTGGTGACCAGGAACGCCAGGATCAGCAAAAACCACGGGGCGCTGTAGACGGCGTTGAGTTTGAGCTTGAGGAACAGAACGGCCCAGAACGGCCCGAACTGGTTGACGTAGTTGGTGATGGGCTCGTGCTGCTTGAGCACCGTGCCGATCACCGAGGCGATGCAGATGACGGTGAGCAGCGAGATGGAAAAGCGCATCGAGGACAGCAACTCGATGGCGTGGCGCCAAGAAGCCCTGCCGTGCCGGGGAACGTAGCCGTGGGTGTCTGCCGATGCCGTCATGTGTGCGTGATGCCTGCCGCGATCGAGGCGCCGCGGCCGAAGCCTTGGAGCCTGGCGTGGCGGCCAAGGTTCCGGCCACCGCGCCCATTCATGTCACCGATTGCCTGGCAGTGCAATCACCAAAAAAGCAAACCGCGCCAGGTCTTGCCGGGCGCGGTGGCGAGCCGAAGCCCGTGGGGCCGCGTCAGCGCAGGCCTGCGATGTAGTCGGACACGGCCTTGATCTCGTGGTCCGTCATGTACTGCGAGAGGTCGTGCATGGGAACGCTGTTGCCGCGACTGCCATCGCGGAAGGCGGCCAATTGTTTGGCGGTGTATTCGGCGTGCTGACCCGACAGGCGGGGATACTGCTGGGGAATGCCCGCGCCATTGGGGCTGTGGCAACCGGCACAGGCCGGAATGTGGCGGTCCATGATGCCGCCGCGGTAAATTTTCTCGCCCAGCATCACCAGGTCTTTTTCCTTGGCAAAGCCGGGTTTTTCCTTCTGCGAGGCCAGCCACCACGCGATGTTGCGCGCGTCCTGCTCGCTCAGCATGGCGGCAAAACCCTGCATGATCGCGTCTTTGCGTGCGCCGCTCTTGAAGTCCAGCAACTGCTTGACCAGGTATTCGGGGTGCTGCTGGGCCAGCGAGGGCTGCAAGGCCACGCTGGAGTTGCCGTCCGCGCCGTGGCAAGCGGCGCACACCGTGCCGTAGCTGGCGCTGCCCTTGGCCAGGTCAGGCTTGGCGGGCGCGGCGGGCGCATCGGCGGCCGAAGCGGCAACGGCGAACACGGCGGTGGCGAAAAAGGCTGCGAGCGACTTCATGAGCGATCGTCTTCTTTGAAGGGGGGTGATCGGGGAGCGTAAAGCCCCGCAATTCTACAATGGTCGGCCCGCGCTTCCCTGATCTTCGACAAGGGAATCGATCCACCCCTGCCCATGCCGACACCACCCGCCCCATCCCGCCCAGCGCCGTCCTCCGACTCGCCCGAGGCCGCCGCCGCGCGCCTGGCGCTCGGATGGCTGCATACCGCCCGCTTTTTGACCACCGCCGCGCAGCTCGACCAGCTGCCCGCGCTGGACGTGCCCGAGATCGCCTTCGTCGGCCGCTCCAACGCCGGCAAGTCCACCGCCATCAACACCCTCACGCAGCAGACCCAGCTGGCCTTTGCCTCGCGCAAACCCGGGCGCACGCAGCACATCAACTTGTTTGCGCTGGGGCGCCAAGGCCAGACGGACGCCGTGCTGGCCGACTTGCCGGGCTACGGCTACGCCGCCGTGCCGCTGGCCGACAAGCTGCGCTGGCAGCGCGTGATGGCCAATTACCTGGTGTCCCGCACCAATCTGCAGGCTGTGGTGATGCTGTGCGACCCGCGCCACGGCCTGAAGGAGCTGGACGAGGCCCTGCTCGACGTGTTGCGCCCGCGCGTGGAGCAGGGCCTGCAATTTCTGGTGCTGCTGACCAAGGCCGACAAGCTCACCCGCGCCGAGCAGGCCAAGGCCTTGTCGATCGCGCGCCTGCAAACCGGGGGCGGTGACGTGATGCTGTTCTCAGCCCTCAAGCGCCAGGGCGTCGAATCCGCCGCCCTGTGGCTGCGCCAGCGTGTCGAACAAGCCATGCCACCAAGCCCCCTGGACCTTCCGGAGAACGCGCCATGATCGAAACCTTCTCGGCCCATTTGCCCCACGGCATCACCCTCAGCTGCCGCGCGGCCGGCCCGCGTGGGCGGCCCCTGATGCTGTTCCTGCACGGCTTTCCCGAGGGCGCCTTCATCTGGGACGCGCTGATGCAGCACTTTGCCCAGCCCGAGCACGGCGGCTTTCGCTGCGTGGCGCCTAATCTGCGCGGCTTTGAGCGGTCCAGCGCCCCCACCGAGGTCGCCGCCTACAAGCCCGCGCTCATGGTGCAAGACGTCATGGCGCTGGCCGGGCAAGAGGGCGTGGCCGGCCGCATCGACACCCTGGTCGCGCACGACTGGGGCGGCGCCTTTGCCTGGAGCGCGGCGCACGCCCATGCCGACCGCATCGACCGGCTGGTCATCATCAACTCGCCGCACCCGGGCACCTTCGCGCGCGAGCTCAAGAACAACCCCGCCCAGCAAAAGGCCAGCGCCTACATGCACTTCTTGGCGCGGCCCGACGCCGAGGCCCTGCTGGCCGCAGACGACTACCGCCGCATGTGGCCCTTCTTCACCACCATGCGCGCCGGGCCCGAGGGCTTTGGCTGGCTGACCGAGGCCGTGCGCCAGCAGTACCGCGGCGTGTGGGACCAGGGCCTGACCGGCGCCTGCAACCTGTATCGCGTCACGCCCCTCAAGCCGCCCGGCGCGGGCCTGACCGCCGATGCCATCCCGGAGTTGACGCCCGAGCAGGTGGGCGTGCAGATCCCGACGCTGGTGCTGTGGGCACTGGATGACACGGCGCTGTTGCCCGGTCTGCTGGAGGGCTTGGAGCGTTACGTGCCGCAGCTCACCGTCAAGCCCATGCCGGGCGCCACGCACTGGGTGGTGCACGAGCAGCCCGAGGCGGTGGCGGGGCACATCGGGGCTTTTGTTGCTTCGAAATAGATAGCTTTCAGCGCAGATGTGGCGGGCGCGAGGGCAGTGAATGGCTTCAATACACCGACGGCTCCCCCGCCGGCCGCGTCTTGAAGCGTTTGTGCACCCAGTAGTACTGCTCGGGCATGGCGTCGATCCAGGTTTGCAGCTCGGCGTTCATGCGCGCGGTGTCGGCGGTCACGTCGTCGCTGGGGTAGCTTTGCCAGGCGGGGTGCACGCGCACTTCGTAGCCATCGGGCACCAGGCGCGTGACCACGGGCACCACGCGGGCGCCGCCCAGCTTGGCAAAGCGCGGCAGCGAGGGCACGGTGGCCGTGGGGATGCCGAAGAAAGGCACGAAGATCGACTCCTGCGGGCCCAGGTCCATGTCGGGCAGCAGATACAGCATCTTGCCTTCGCGCAGCGCGCGTACGATGGGCTTCACGCCGTCTTGGCGCGACAGCAGCGTGGCCTGGCCGAAGCGCAGGCGGCCGGCGCGCATCCAGGCATCGACGGCGGGGTTGCTTTGGGTGGAATAAATGGTGCAGGCCGGCCGCTCGATCTGGTCCATCACGGCGCTGCCGCCGGCGTCCATGCCGTAGAAGTGCGGGGCGAACATGACCACGGCGCCCTCGCGCGTCAGGTCTTGCGTGGCGCCGGTGATGCGCAGGCGCTGGCGCACCACGGCGGGCGGGGCGTGCCACAGCCAGGCACGGTCGAAGAAGGCCTGGCTGAACAGCACGAAGCTGCGCCGGGCCACGTCGTGCAAGCGCGCATCGCTCCAATCGGGATAGCACAGGCGCAGGTTGACCAGCGCGATGTGGCGGCGCCTGCGCGCCAGCGCGTACAGCAGCCGGCCCAGGCCCGCGCCCAGCGCGCGCAGCGCGGGCAGGGGCAGGGGCGCCAGCAGGCGCATGAAGAACATCAGCGCGGCGCTCGTCATGCGGCAGTCTTTCGCGGCGTCTTGTAGCGGCCGTAACCCCAGAGGTATTGGCCGGGGCACTGGCGGATGAGCTGCTCCATGGCGCGGTTGATCTGGCCGACGGCAGTATCAAGGTTGGCCGCCAAGGGCTCGGGAAAGGGCTGAACGTGAATGCAATAGCCGTGCGCACGCGGCAGGCGCTCGCCCCAGGCCAGCAGGGGCGTGGCGCCGGTTTGCTGCACCAGGCGCGCGGCCAGGGTCATGGTGTAGGCCGGCTGGCCGAAAAACGGCGACCACAGGCCCTGACCTTCGGGCGGCACCTGGTCGGGCAGCAGGCCCACGGCCTGGCCGGCGCGCAGCGCGCGGATCATCTGGCGCACGCCGGTGAGGGTGGTGGGCGCCGTCTCCAGGCCCTCGCGCTGGCGCGCCGTCTCCAAGACCTTGGCCAGCGCGGCCTGGCGCGCCGGGCGGTACAGCACGGTGATGGGCCCGCGCGTGGCGCCGAAGCGCGTGGCCGCGCCCTGGGCGGTGATTTCGAAGCAGCCCATGTGCGGGGTGAGGTAGACGATGCCGCGCCCGGCGGCGTAGGCCGCCTCGATCCGCTCGGCGCCGTCCCACTGCACCGGCACCGGCGCGCCGAACCACAGGCGCGGCGTCTCCGCCGCCATGCGCCCGGCGTGGGCCACGGCGGCGCGCACCTGGCCAAAGCGGTAGCCGGCGCGGGCGGCGTTCTCGGCAAAGCGGCGCCGGTAGGTGGGCGAGGCCAGCCACGTCAGCCAGCCCAGCACGCCGCCGATGGCATGCAGCAGGCCCAATGGCCACTTCGACGCAAGGCGATACAACGGGAGCATGCAACGCGGATTAAAATGAAGGGGTCGCCGAGTTATGGAACTACTTGCAGGGCGACTTTAAAAAATTCTGCTAAAGCGTTCGCCAGAGCTCCAACCGGTTTGGCAACGCAAGTGTTCAAACGACTGGAGTTTATTCAATGGATCTGGCCAACAGCTTTCTCTTCACCTCCGAGTCCGTCTCCGAGGGCCACCCGGACAAGGTGGCGGACCAAATCTCCGACGCGATTCTCGACGCCATCTACGCGCAGGACCCGCGCTCGCGCGTCGCCGCCGAGACGCTGACCAACACGGGCCTCGTGGTGCTGGCCGGCGAGATCACCACCAATGCGCACGTGGACTACATCCAGGTGGCGCGCGACACCATCGCCCGCATCGGCTACGACAACACCGACTACGGCATCGATTACAAGGGCTGCGCGGTGCTGGTGGCCTACGACAAGCAGAGCAACGACATCGCGCAGGGCGTGGACCATGCCAGCGACGACCACCTGAACACCGGCGCGGGCGACCAGGGCCTGATGTTCGGCTATGCCTGCGACGAGACCGACACGCTGATGCCGGCGCCCATTTACTACGCGCACCGCCTGGTCGAGCGCCAGGCGCAGTTGCGCAAGAGCGGCGCGCTGCCCTTTTTGCGCCCCGACGCCAAGAGCCAGGTAACCCTGCGCTACCAGGACGGCAAGCCGCACAGCATCGACACCGTGGTGCTCTCCACCCAGCACAGCCCCGACCAGAGCGAGACCGCCACCAGGATGAAGGCCAGCTTCATCGAGGCGGTGGTGGAGGAAATCATCAAGCCCGTGCTGCCCACCGAGTGGCTGAAGAACACCCGCTACCTGGTCAACCCCACGGGCCGCTTCGTGGTGGGCGGCCCGCAGGGCGACTGCGGCCTGACCGGGCGCAAGATCATCGTGGACACCTACGGCGGCGCCTGCCCGCACGGCGGCGGCGCCTTCAGCGGCAAGGACCCCACCAAGGTGGACCGCAGCGCCGCCTACGCCGCGCGCTACGTGGCCAAGAACATCGTGGCCGCCGGCCTGGCGCGCCAGTGCCAGATCCAGGTGGCCTACGCCATCGGCGTGGCCGAGCCGATGAACATCACCGTCTACACCGAAGGCACGGGCGTGATCCCCGACACCGAGATCGCCAAGCTGGTGCGCGCGCACTTCGACCTGCGCCCCAAGGGCATCATCCAGATGCTCGACCTGCTGCGCCCCATCTATCAAAAGACGGCGGCTTACGGGCACTTTGGCCGCGACGAGCCGGAGTTCACCTGGGAGGCGACGGACAAGGTGGCGGTGCTGCGCGAGGCTGCGGGTTTGAAGGAGCCGGCGCTGGCCTGAAGCGTTTGGCGCGAACAAAAAACCGCAGGAGGCCCCTGCGGTTTTTTTACGCCGCGAACACCCGCCGCGCGCCCATGTAGCGCGCGGCGAAATAGCGGTTGTCCAGGCTGACCTTGCGCACCGTGCCGCCGGTGGACGGCGCGTGCACGAACTGATCGTTGCCCACGTACAGCCCCATGTGCGAGAACGCCGCGCCGCTGGTGTTGAAGAACACCAGGTCGCCGCGCTGCATCTGGGCGTCGGCCACCGGCTCGCTCACGGCCGCCCACTGCGCCGTGCTGCGCGGCAGGCGGCGCGCACCCTCGGTGACCTGCGCGAACACATACTGGATCAGGCCGCTGCAGTCAAAACCGCCGCGCGGCGTGTTGCCGCCGTAGGTGTAGGGCGTGTTGACCAGCAGCATGGCTTGCGCGACGGCGGCTTCGCGCTCGCCCGGGTCGATGTCCAGCGGCGCGCGCGAGGCGGGCATGGGCGCTGCCGGCTCGCGCCGCCCCACCGTGCCGGTGGGTGCGCGCGGCGCCGGCGGGCTGGCGCAACCGGCCAGCAACGCGGCGGCGGCGAGCGCCAGGGCGGCGCGCCGATCGACGAGGAGGGCTTGGGTTTGATGCAATTTCGGGCTCCAGCGCGCATCCGACAAGCGCAGCAAGCTATATTCTAGATAGCAGACCGGATTTGTCCAGACTTTGCGTCAAGCCGATGCGCGCCGCCCGCGCAGCCGCCACACCATCAGCGCCAGCACCGCCAGGTTGAACCCCAGCACCAGCGCCGCGGCCCAGCCGGGGCGGTGCAGCCAGTGCGCGGCCTCGAAGGGCAGGTAGATGCCCGTGGCCAGCGCCGCCAGCCACTCGGCCCAGGCGCGGTCGTGCCACAGGCCCCAGCCTTCGGCCAGGCGCATGGCGGCATACGCCAGGGCAAACGCAACCACCTGCCCCGGGTGCACGTGCTGCAGGTGATCGGACCAGCCGACGAACAAGGCGGGCCAGTGCGAGTGCGCGTTCAGGTGCAGATGCCCCACCAGCGCCACGGCCACCTCGTGCAGGCCCAGGCGGTGCAGCGTGTCGAAGCCGAAGGCCAGCGCCAGCGCCGCCAGGCCCTTGAGCCATTCGAGCGCGGCGACGGCATGGACGGAGCGCTCGATCAGGCGCGGCGGGGCAGCGGGCATGCGCGCAGTATGGCGCGAGCCGCAGCTGCAGCCGACCGCCGGCTCAGGCGCCGGGTCGCAACTGCACGCCCGACAGCGTGGGCGCCACCAGCGGCGCGGCCGGGCTGCCGGCGCGCACGGCGGCAAAGCGGCCGGCGTTCCAGTCGTCCAGCGCGGCCTGCATCTCGTCCTGCGTGCGCGCGACGAAGTTCCACCAGATCAGGACCGGCTCGTCCATCGGCTCGCCGCCCACCAGCAGCAGGTGGGCCGGCGCATCGCAGCGCAGCTCCAGCGCGCTGCGCCCCGGCGCAAAGTACAGCCACTCGCCGGGCGCCAGCGCCTCGCCGCCCACCGTGGCGGCGCCGCGCAGCACCAGGGCGGCGTGCTCGAAGCCGGGTTCCAGCGGCACCTCGGTGCGGGCCGCGCCGGCCGCGTTCAGGTCGATGCCGACCAGCGGCGTGTAGACCTGCGCCGGCGACGTGCGGCCCAGCGCGCTGCCGGCCAGCACGGTGGCGCGAAAGCCGCCCGTCTCAACGATCGGCAAGTCGGGGTGGTTCTGAAAGGCCGGTTCGCGTCGCCGCTCGCCTTCGGGCAGCGCGATCCACAGTTGCGCGGCGTGCAGGCGCGCGCCGTCCGTCACCGAATCCTCGGTGTGCGCAATGCCGCGCCCGGCGGTCATCAGGTTGACCTGGCCGGGGCGGATGACCTGCTCGTTGCCCAGCGAATCGCGGTGCACCACCTCGCCCTCGATCAGCCAGGTGAAGGTTTGCAAGCCGATGTGCGGGTGCGCGCCCACGTGCATGCCCTTGCCGGGCGCGAACTGCACCGGGCCGGCGTGGTCCAGAAAACACCAGGCGCCCACCGTACGCCGCGCGCGGTGCGGCAGCGCGCGCGCCACGCGGGTGTCTTCGCCGATGACGGACAGGCGCGAGCTGTAGCGCTGGGGCACGGGGGCTTGGGTCATGACGAGGGCTCCGGGTAGTCAACGGGCAGTCAACGGACAGGTTAGCGCGGATCGGCGGGCGGCGCCCGCGCGTCGATCAGGCCGCGGCGGTGGCGATGGCTTCGTCGGCGTCGCGCTGGCGCGCGGCGCGGGTGGCCTGGCCCCACCACGCCAGTTCATCGAGCATGGCGCCCGTGGCGGGCAGCAGATGGGCTTCGATCTCGGCCATGGTTTTCTCGCCGCGGTACACCGCGTAGAAGTCGGCGCCGGCCAGGTGCACGCCCGTGCGCACCGGCACCATGTGCAGCTCGACGGCCACGGTGCGCGCATGCTCGATGGCGCGTGCGCCGCCCACACCGCCGTAGCCGATGAAGCCGATCGGCTTGCGGCCCCACTCGACGTAGGCCTGGTCAAACGCGTTCTTCAGCGCGCCGGTCATGGAGTGGTTGTATTCCGCCGTGGTCACCAGGTAGCCGTCGAACTCGCCGATCTTCTCTTGCCAAGCGAGGGCGCGCGGGTCTGCGCTGGGCAGCCACAGGTTGGAGGCTTTTTCGTCGAACAGCGGCAGATCGAAGTCCTTCAGGTCCACCATCTCGACGTTCATGTCGCTGCGCCGGCTGGCCACGCCGTGCAACCACTGGGCCACCTTGGGCGCCAGACGGGCCTGGCGCGTGCTGCCGATGATGAGGGCGATGTTGAGTTTGTTGTTCACGGGGTTCTCCTGATTGGATGAAGCTTGTTGAATCGTGGGTTGAAACAGCCGGACGCAGAGGACGCGAAGAGCACGCAAAGGACCCAAAAGAATCAAAATATGCAGAGCAAATTCGGCTTCAGCCCTTGCCTGATAAGCGCGAACAGCTATTCTTAAAGGAGCAATTCAATCGGAATTTTTTGCGTCCTCTGCGTCCTCTGCGTGCTCTTCGCGTCCTCTGCGTTCAGCCGTTTGGGACAGCGCATCCGCAGCGCGCCGGCGATCAGTGCATGCCGGTGAAGCGCCCGCTGTTGAAGTCGTCGATCGCCTGGTTGATCTGCTCGCGGCTGTTCATCACGAACGGCCCGTAGCCCACCACCGGCTCGTCGATGGGCTCGCCAGCCAGTACCAGCAATTTGGCGTCGCCGTTGGCCTCGATCGTCAGTCCCGTGCCCGCGGTGGACAGCGTGGCCACGTCGGCGGCGCGCAGCACGGCGCTGCCATTGACCTGCACCGTGCCGGCCAGCACCACCACCAGCGTGCTCCAGCCCTCGGGCTGGGGCAGCTCGGCCGTGTGGCCGCCGGCCAGGCGCACATCCAGCACGTTCATCGGCGTGAAGGTGCGCGCCGGACCCTTGGCGTCGCCGAAGGCACCCGCGATCACGCGCACCTGGCCCGTGCCGTCGGGCAAGGCCACGGCCGGGATTTGCGCATCGGTGATGCCCTGGTAGTGCGCGGGCGTCATCTTGTCGCGTGCCGGCAGGTTGACCCACAGCTGCACCATCTCGAACGGGCCGCCGCGCGCGGCGTAGCCGGCCGAATGGAACTCCTCGTGGATGATGCCGCCGCCCGCGGTCATCCACTGCACGTCGCCGGTGCCGATCACGCCGCCGGCGCCGGTCGAGTCGCGGTGCTCGACCTCGCCGTCATAGACGATGGTCACGGTCTCGAAGCCGCGGTGCGGGTGGCTGCCCACGCCGCGCCGGTGCGTGGTGGGCTTGAACTCGGTCGGCGCCGCGTAGTCGAGCATCAAAAACGGGCTGCGCTCGGCCACGCCCTCGCCGCTGTAGCCGAACAGCCCGTGCACCGGAAAGCCGTCGCCCACCCAGTGGCGGCCGGGGGCGCTGCGGGTGGACAGCACGCTCTTGCGGGTGAGGGTCAGGGTGTCGGACATGGTGAATCTCCAGGTACATGGCGCCGGCCGGTCTGCCAGCGCGATGATTGAATGATATGGACTGAACAATCAAAGATAAACAGGCTAAATTGGCGCTCAGTGTTCCAATATTGAAACGATGATCGCATCAACCACGCCCAATCTCGATGACCTGGCCCTGTTTGCCCTGGTGGCCGAGCACGGCGGCTTTGCCGCCGCCGAGCGCGCCAGCGGCACGCCCAAGTCGCGCCTGAGTCGCCGTCTGGCCGCGCTGGAGGCGCAACTGGGTGCACGCCTGATCCAGCGCAGCACGCGCCGCTTTGCCGTCACCGAGGTCGGCCAGCAGGTGCTGCGCCACGCCCGCGCCATGCTCGATGAAGCCGCCGCCGCGCAGGCCCTGGCCGACGAGGTCAGCGGCGCGCCGCGCGGCGCCGTGCGCCTGGCCTGCCCGCCGGCGCTGCTGCACAGCGCGGTGGGGCCGATGCTGGCCGACTACCTCAACCGCTGGCCGCAGGTGCAACTGCAGGTGCAGGCCAGCAACCGCAACGTCGATGTGTGGCACGACGGCGTGGACCTGGCCCTGCGCGTGCGCGCGCCGGGCGCTGGGCTGGCGCAAGACGAGGTGGTGCGGCCGCTGGCCCTGAGCGAGCATCTGCTGGTGGCGGCCCCCCAGTTGCTGGTCAACGCACCGCCGCCCGCGACACCCGGCGACCTGGCCGCGCTGCCCACGCTGGGCCTGGGCAATTCGCCCGACGAGCAGCGCTGGCGCCTGCGCGGGCCCGAGGGCCAGTGGGTCGAGCACCACCACCAGCCGCGCCTGGTGGTGGACGACGCGGGCACCCTGCTGGACGCGGCCCTGGCGGGCACCGGCTGTGCGCTGCTGCCGCGCCTGATGGCGCACCAGAGCGTGCAGCGCGGCGCCTTGCAAATCTTGCTGCCCGGCTGGAGCGCGCCGCCCGGCCTGGTGCAAGTGGCCTACGCCAGCCGCCAGGGCATGCGCGCGGCGGTGCGCCAGTTGATCGACGCGCTGGCGGCGGGCTTTGCGCGGCTGATCGAGGAGCGGCGCTGCCTGTCGGCGCCGCATTCTGCATGACCGGGCCCGCAATGTCGTGGCGGTCTTGCGCGCCGTGCCGTCGCGCTGGCCAAGCGCCGGGTCAGCGCTGCCTCGTCAAAACCCCTGAATGCGCAAGACGTTGTACTCCATGCTGCGCTCGGTGGCCGAAGCGGCCATCCAGATTGTCAGTTCAAACGGTTTGGCCGCATTTTGTGTCAGTGCGCCCAGAGCGGCTTCGCCCTGAACACTCCAAACGCAGATCTGGGGGCCGACCGGTTTGCCCTGCATCAACGCATAGGCCAGCGCCGGGCTCAGGCGGGCGGGGTGGTCAACGCCAAACAGCTCGTCGACGGAATCAATGTGTGAATCGTGCTCGTGCTCTTCGGTCTCCTTGGATCGGGCCGCAGCAGCGCGCAGATGGGACTGAATCGGCGCGATGAACGCGTCCGTGTCCAGTCTCCGAATCGTCCAGGTGCTGCTGTTCGAGGCCGTCCCGGCGGATTGGACCTTGGACATTGTCTCCTGCAGATGGCGGCGTACGTCGGCTTCGTTGCAGTGCTCGGCCGCCAGCCGCTCCAGCTTGGCCAGCGTTTGCTGAAGGCTCAGTTCTTGAGCGGATCGGCGGTAAATGGCGCCAATGTCGGGGTCGTTGGTCAGCCGGTATCGGGACGCCTTGGCCAGCACTTCCTGGTGCATGCCAGCGGCCTGAAGTTGCTGCAGCTCGGCCAGCAAGGCCGGCTTGCTGGTCTGCAACTCGGCCTTGAGTTGCGCCGTTTCCTGGGACAGTTGCTGTTGTCGCGCCGCCTGCTCTTGGCGTTGGACGTAGGAGTGGTACACGCGCGATAGCGCCGGCCAGCCACCGATCACAAGGGCGATGGCGGCGGCGGAGAAAAGAAGGGTCGATCGGCGCATGGAACTTCTTGGGCTTGAAAAAAGCAAACCCTCCAAGGCGGAGGGTTCGCGTCAAGGCAAGGCCTGAATCAGCGGCGACGGCGGCGCAGGCTGACGGCTCCGGCCCCCGCGAGCAACAGCCCCAGGGCCATGAACGACATCTCGCTCAGTGTCGGCACCGGGGCGACGGCGCCGCCGCCAGGCGGGACCACACGCGAGCCGAACCCGTCGAGGTAGGCGTACCCATAGTGCCCCCCCTGGTTGCAGCCGGCGGCCAAGAGGTAGACCTCGATGGTGTCGCCCAGGTCGGCATCCGGCACCACCACGTCGGCCGGCTTCCAGTTCAGGTAGAGAACACTGGCGTTGCCGGGAATTGGCTGAAACTGCGTACCGGCCTGGCCCGCAAAGGAGAAGTCCTCGAACAGATCCGCGCCCTTGGTGACGTTGCGAACCCGAAGGTAAAAGAAGGGTTGTTCGTCAGCGGGGTGGCCAGGGTCCTGCAATACGACGGCATACGAAAAGCGCACGTGCAGCTTGTTGTCACTGGTATCGCGATCTGCGGCCGTGATGGCGTCCTGCTGGGAAATGATGTTGGTGTTGTTGCCAGTCGTGGTGTCGCCCACGCGGGCGGAATACGTCCCGACGTATGGTATTGGGGTGATGGGCGCGTTCGACAACTCGGCGTAGCTGCTGTCGACCACGGCTCCGGTCCAAGTGCCCCCGGGTCCGAGGTTGATGCTGGCGCCCGTGAAAGGTTGTGGCAAGGTCAAGCCATTGTTGTATCCCGTGGCCTGGGTCCAGCCTGTGAAGTTGCCGGACTCGAAGCCGCCGTTGGTGAAGATTGCCATGGCTGGCAGAGATGCCGCAAGCATCGCGGCGCAAACGGTTGCCCGTATACAACGAATCATGACCTACCTCCTGTTGAATTCCCACAATTTTCACAGAAGTATTGTTTTGTGCAAGTACGCCGTTTGTTGTATTGCGTTTGGGCTTCCATGCGGGCGAGTGCGGCAAACATGGCCGGGGCGGAGTCCGTCGCTTGCGCCAAGGTGCAGAGGCAATTCGCGGGCGCTGCGACGGTGGCCGGGGCGTGTCGGAATCAGGAAGGCCGCTTCTTGAGCCAAGCCGGCGGGCTCAAGGCTGGCATCGCCAAACAGCAGGGCAAGCCAATTGGCGGGGCCAGGGCCACTGCAGGCGCGGTGACGGTTGAGCCCACGGAGGCTGCGCTCTCACCGGCCTTGCCGCGTGGCAATCAGCGTGCGCAACAGGCCGGTGCAGGCGTCTTCCACCAGGTCGAGCACGGCTTCGAAGCCGGCGCCGCCGCCGTAGTAGGGGTCGGGCACCTCACGGGCGGCGTGGTGGGTGCAAAAGTCGGTCAGGCGCCGCAGCTTGTGCGCGTGCTCGGGCGAGCACAGGGCGCGGGCGCGCTGCGCGCTCAGATCGAGGCCGCGGCGCCGTGCGTGCTCTTGCGCGCGCTCGTCGGGCGGCGCGCCGATGTGGCCGCCGTGCGTGCCGGCCGAATCGACCTGAACGCGATCGGCCAGGCCACTATCGCGGGCCAGCTTTTCGAGCATGCCTTGTGCGGTCGGGCTGCGGCAGATGTTGCCCATGCAGACCATGAGCACGCGCACGCGGGGCGTGGCACGGGCATCGACGTGAAGCAGTTTGCTCATTTATCAATAGCTGTCCGCGCAGATTCATCCAGCGCTGCGCCCCGATTGGACTTGATGCGTCGATCAGAACGGTCGCTTGCCCCCGCCCGGCCCGCCCATGCCCGGCGGCAGTGGCGGCATGCCGCCGCCCATCAGGCCTTGCAGACCCTTGGCGCCGCCCATGCGGCGCATCATCTTCATCAGCCCGCCACCCTTCATCTGCTTCATCATGCCCTGCATCTGCTCGAATTCCTTGAGCAGGCGATTGACCTCCTGTACCTGCACGCCCGCGCCGGCGGCGATGCGGCGCTTGCGGCTGGCTTTCAGCAGCTCGGGCTTGCGGCGCTCTTGCGGTGTCATGCTGTTGATGATGCCTTCCTTGCGGCGCACGTCTTTTTCGGCCCGGCTCAGATCGGCGTCGCTGGCCTTGGCGGCCATCTGCGTGGGCAGCTTGTCCATCAGGCTCGACAGCCCGCCCATCTGCTTCATCTGCTGCAACTGACCCAGAAAATCCTGCAAATCGAACCCGCTGCCGCTCTTGACCTTCTCGGCCAGCTTCTTGGCGGCCTCGATGTCCACGTTGGCCGTCACCTGCTCGACCAGCGCCAGCACATCGCCCATGCCCAGGATGCGGCCGGCGTGGCGCTCGGCGTCGAACACCTCCAGGCCGTCGATTTTTTCGCTCACGCCGGCGAACTTGATCGGCGCGCCGGTGATTTGCCGCACCGACAGCGCCGCGCCGCCGCGCGAGTCGCCGTCCATCTTGGTCAGCACGATGCCCGTCAGTGGCAGCGCTTCCTTGAAGGCCTTGGCGGTGTTGGCCGCGTCCTGGCCCTGCATGGCGTCCACCACGAACAGGGTCTCGACCGGATTGAGCGCGGCGTGCAAGGCCTTGATCTCGGCCATCAGCGCCTCGTCGATGGCCAGGCGGCCGGCGGTGTCCACCAGCAGCACGTCGTAGTACTGCTTCTTGGCGTGCTCCAGCGCGGCGCGGGCGATGTCCACCGGCTTTTGATCGGCGGCGCTGGGGAACCAGTCGGCACCGGCCTGCGCGGTGACGGTCTTGAGCTGCTCAATGGCGGCCGGGCGATAGACGTCGCCCGACACCGTCAGCACCTTCTTCTTGCGCTTTTGAATCAGGTGGCGCGCCAGCTTGGCGGTGGTGGTGGTCTTGCCCGCGCCCTGCAGGCCGGCCATCAGGATCACCGCCGGCGGCTGCGCGGCCAGGTTGATGTCGGCGACGCCCTCGCCCATGGTGGCGGCCAGTTCGCGGTTGACGATGCCCACCAGCGCCTGGCCGGGCTTGAGGCTGCCCAGCACCTCCTGGCCCAGGGCCTTGTCTTTCACGCGGGCAATGAAGTCGCGCACCACGGGCAGCGCCACGTCGGCCTCCAGCAGGGCCATGCGCACCTCGCGCAGCATGTCCTGCACGTTGGCTTCGGTGATGCGGGCCTGGCCGCTGATCTTCTTGACCAGGCCGGAGAGTTTGTCGGTGAGGGTGGAGGCCATGGCAATTGGATGCAGGGGGGGTTGCGCCCGTGCAGGACGCGGCAGAAAAGGCGGGCTTGCGCAGCGCGCCCGGGGCAGGCGAGACGCTAAACTTGCACCCATGATTTTAGCCAGTGCCTCTCCGCTTGCCTGGGTGCTCGGCGTTGCGGCGGCGCTGGCCTACGCCGTGCCGGCGCTGATGTCCCGGGCGCTGGGCGATGTGGGCGCGCGGCGCATGCTGACGCTGGCCTGGGCCTTGCATGGCCTGCAACTGATTTGGGTGCAGTTGCTGCAGCCGCCGCACTTCGGTTTTGCGCAAACGCTGTCGATCACGGTGTGGTTGGCGCTGACGGTCTACGGCATCGAGCGCCAGCGCTATCCGCGCATGCGCGCGCGCTGGGCGCTCGCGGGCTTCGGCACGGCGGCCATCGGGCTGGCGCTGGTGTTTCCGGGGGCGCCCCTGCCGGCCACCTCGTCGCCCTTGCTGGGCCTGCACTCGGCGCTGGGGCTGTCGGCCTATGGCCTGTTTGCCGCGGCGGTGGCGCACGGCTGGCTGATGACGCGCGCCGAGCGGCAGATGCGCCACGGCGGCCCGGGCCAGGACGGCGGCGTGCCCTTGCTGACGCTGGAGCGCCTGATGTTTCGCTTCATCGGCGCCGGCTTCGTGCTGCTCACGCTGACCTTGCTGGCCGGCCTGCTGTTTGGCGAGCAGCTGTACGGCCCGGCCCACGCAGGCTGGCGCTGGACCCACAAGAACGTCTTCACCCTGCTGTCCTGGATCGTGTTTGCCGCGCTGCTGCTGGGCCATTGGCGCCTGGGCTGGCGCGGGCGGCGCGCGGTGCGCATGCTCGACGTCGGGGCCGCGCTGCTGCTGCTGGGCTACGTGGGCTCGCGCTTCGTGATGGAAGTGATGCTGGGGCGCGCGCCATGAAGGCCCTGGTGTTGCTGCTCGTGGTCCTGTTTGGCGTGTGGCTCTGGCGGCGCGGGCGCACGCTGCAAACGCCGCCGGTGCCGCCGGCGCCGCAGGTGAGCGCGCCCGCGCAGCCCATGGTGAGCTGCACGCGCTGCGGCGTGCATTTGCCGCAGTCGTTGGCGGTGCGTGGCCGCCAGGGCGACTACTGCTGCGAAGCGCACCGCCGGGAGGCCGAAGGTGGCTGAGCGCGCGCTGTCGCCGGCCTCGGCCTTGGGGCGATCGCGCGACGCGGGGGGCGCCGGCGCGACCTCGGACTGGTTCGACGCCGGCACGCGGCCGCTGATCGATCACGCGCCCGCGGCGCCGGCCTGGTCCCTGGGCGCGACGGGCGACCGGCAAGGCTTTGCCCGTCTGTGGAAGGCCTTCATGTCGGCGCGCGTGCTGCTGGCGCTGGCGGTGCTGGGCTTGCAGATCAGCGCGCACAGCCTGTCGCAGCCCCTGCCGGACTGGGTGTTCTGGCTCAGCGCCGGCTATATCGCCGTGACCATGCTCCAGCGCGGGCTGGCGCGGCCGCGCGGGCCGGGGCGCTCGTTCGACGGGCAGTGGTTCACCATCGTCGGGGTGGACTTGCTGTACGTGACGCTGCTGCTGTCGCAGCAGATCGCCGGCATCCATTACGCGCCGCTGGTGGCCTTGCCGGTGCTGATGGCGGCGATCCTGGGCACGCGCGCCCTGGCGCTGGGCACGGCGGCATTGGCGGCCCTGCTCCTGCTGGGCGACGCGGTGATCGGCGCGCGCGCGTCGCTGTGGGCCGGCACGGCCGATGCGGTGCAGGCCGGCTTGACCGGTGTCGGGCTGCTGGCGCTGGCGTGGCTGACCAACAACCTGTCGCTGCGCCTGGCGCGCGAGCAGCAGATCGCCCGGCGCAGCCGCACCGAGGCGCGCATGCAGTCGCTGGTCAACAACCTGGTGATCGAAACCCTGGCCGACGGCGTGCTGGTGGTGGACGCCGACTTCGTGGTGCACGCCGCCAACCCGTCGGCGCGCGTCATGCTCGGCTCCGACCAGGAGGTGACGCCCAGCGTGTTTGGCCTGAGGGACCACCCGGCCTGGGTGCAGCTGGCCGACCTGGCGCGGCTGACCTTTGCCGGCGAAGACGTCGATGGCATCGAGGTGACCCTGTACCCCGAGGAGCGCGAGGCCGTTCAGCTGAAGGTGCGTACCGCGCGCACCCCGTCCATGGGGCGGGGCGACGCGCGCCTGTGCGTGATGTTCCTGCAGGATCTGCGCGAGATGCAGGCGCAGCTGCGCACCGAAAAGCTGGCGGCCATGGGGCGCATGTCTGCCGCGGTGGCGCACGAGTTTCGCAATCCGCTGGCGGCCATCAGCCAGGCCAACGCCCTGCTGGAGGAGGAGCTGGACGCCCCCACGCAGCAGCGCCTCACGGTCATGATCCGCCAGAACACGCAGCGCCTGGCGCACATCGTCGATGACGTGCTGGACGTCGCCCGTTCGCCGGGCACCGACCCCCAGGCCGACGTCGTGCAGCTCGACGACGAAACCGAGCTGTTCTGCCACGAGTGGGCGACCCAGCACGCGGCGGCAGGGCGACTGGCCGTGCAGTTGCACGCCGCGGATTTGCCGGTGCGGTTTGCGCCCGAGCATTTGCGCCGCCTGCTCGTCAACCTGCTGGACAATGCCGCGCGCTACGCCAGCCGCAGCGACGGCGCCATCGTGGTGTCCACCGGGGTCGTGCGCCACGGCCCGGCGCTGCTGAGCGTGTGGAGCGATGGCGCGCCGCTGGAGCCGGCCATCGAGCGCCACCTGTTCGAGCCCTTCTCGTCGTCCGAGAGCCGCTCCAGCGGTCTGGGCCTGTTCATCTGCCGCGAGCTGTGCGAGCGCCATGGCGCCGAGATCGTCTACGAGCGCTGCGCCATGGAGCGGGACGGCCGGGCGCTCGAGGGCAATGCGTTCCACATCCGCCTGCGCCGGGCGCCCGGCGGGCATTCCAGTCTGGGCCCGGAGTCGTCCTTCTCATGACCGAAGCGCTTTCAAGTCCGGCCCCCGCGCGCATCCTGGTGGTCGATGACGAGCCCGACCTGTGCACGCTGTACGAGTTGACGCTGCTGCGAGAAGGCCATCAGGTGCAGACCGCCGGCACGCTGGCCCTGGCGCGCCAGCGGCTGGGCGAACAGGCGTTCGACCTGGTCATCACCGACATGCGCCTGCCCGATGGCGACGGCCTGGGCCTGCTGCGCTACCTGGCCGCCGGCCAGCGGCGCGAGCGCTGCATCATGATCACCGCCTACGGCTCACCCGAGAACGCCGTGGAAGCGCTCAAGAACGGGGCGTTCGACTACCTGACCAAACCGGTCGATCTGCGGCAGTTTCGCGCGGTGATTCACTCCGCGTTGCAGGCGCCGGCGGCGCCCACCCAACCGGCGCCGCTGCAAGCGCCCGAGCCGGTGGTGGCCAACGGCCCGGACGCGGACGAGGGCGCCACCGACGCCGAACCCGGCAGCGAGGCCCTGGCGCGCCTGGTGGGTGAGTCCGGCGCCATGCGCACCGTCAAGCGGCGCATCGCCAAGGTGGCGCGCAGCATGGCGCCCGTGCTGGTGCACGGCGAATCGGGTACCGGCAAGGAACTGGCCGCGCAGGCCGTGCACGCGTGCAGCCACCGGCAGGGCGGCCCGTTCGTGCCCGTCAACTGCGGCGCCATCCCGGACGCGTTGCTGGAGGCCGAATTCTTCGGTGCGCGCAAGGGTTCGTACACCGGCGCCACGCAGGACCGCGAGGGCTTCTTCCAGGCGGCGGCCGGCGGCACCCTGTTTCTGGACGAGATCGGCGACCTGCCCCTGGCCATGCAGGCCAAGCTGCTGCGCGCCATCCAGGAGCGGCGCGTGCGGCCGCTGGGCGACACGCAGGAGGAGGCGGTCGATGTGCGCATCGTGAGCGCCACGCACAAGAACCTGGCCGCCGAAGTGCAGGCCGGGCGCTTTCGTCAAGACCTGTTTTATCGACTGAACGTGATCGAGCTTGTCATCCCGCCGCTGCGCGAGCGGCGCGAGGACATTGCCGCCATCTGCCAGGTGCTGCTGGCGCGCATCGCCGCCGAGTCGGGCCTGTCCACCATCGAGCTGGCACCCGAGCAACTGGCCGAGCTCGAGCGTGCTCCCTTGGCCGGCAACGTGCGCGAGCTGGAAAACCTGCTGTATCGGCGCGTGGCCCTCGGCGGCGCACGCGACTCCGGTCTGGCCGCGCTCGCGCCGCTGGAAGACCCGGCCCCGCCCGCTGCCGCGCCAAGCCTGCGCGCGCCGCTGGTGGCGGCGCCCGCGCCCGCGCCAGCCGTGGCGCCTGCGTCCGCATTGGCCGCCTGGCTGGACGCGCAGGAGCGGCGAGCGCTGCACGAGGCCTTGCAAGCCAATGGGCAGGACCCCGAGGCCGCGGCCCGGCAACTGGGCTTGAGCGCGCGCCAGCTGCGCCTGCGCCTGGCGCGCCTGGGCATGGCAGCGCCGACGGCGCGGTGACGCCGATGCGGCCGCACCGTGGCATCGACGCGACCGGTCCCCTGTGGCGCGCGGGCTGGTACGCGCCGGCGCACGCCTTGCCCTCGCCCAACTGGGGGCCGCGCCCCGACGGCAGCGCGGTCTCGCTGATCGTGGTGCATTCCATCAGCCTGCCGCCGGGCCGCTTCGATGGGGCTTTCGTGCAGGCCCTGTTCACCAACACGCTGGACTGGGACGCGCACCCGTACTTTCAGCGCATTCGCGGCTTGCAGGTGTCCTCGCACTTCTACATCCGGCGCGACGGCGCGCTGTGGCAATTCGTCAGCGGCGACGCGCGCGCCTGGCATGCCGGCGCATCGTGCTTTGGCGGCCGGCCCGACTGCAACGACTATTCGATCGGCATCGAACTCGAAGGGTTGGAAGGCGGCGCGTTCGAGGCCGCACAGTACGAGCGCCTGGCGCGCTTGTGCCAGGACCTGCGCCGGCACTACCCCATCGACGCGGTCGCCGGGCACGAGCACATCGCCCCCGGCCGCAAGCAGGACCCGGGCAGCGGGTTCGACTGGCCGGCCTTGCAGCGCCGGCTGCGCTGGCCGCGCGCTTTTTTCGCCGACGGCATCGCGCTCTGATTCATAGGGTTCATCCGGATGCCCGAGGGCGCTCCGGCAAGCCGAACCTTTGCCTGCGTGGAATAATTTCCAACACACTAGGGATTGTGGGTTGAACTTGCGTCAAACACTAGATATAGTGTGCGCACTCGGGAGACAAATTCACAAGATCAATCGCGCCACGCGCTGCCCCGAGCGTTCTGCTCCAACCCGCCCCCATCCAAGAGACACGCATGCAAACTGCCCGCAGCACCACGTCCGCCGTGGCGCCCGCCATGCCCGCGGCCGCCATTTCTCCCGCTGCCACCGCGTCGGACCCGCTCACGCACTACCAGATCATGCGGCGCAACGGCGCCGTCGTCCGCTTCGAGCCCGGCAAGATCGCCGTGGCCATGATGAAAGCCTTTCTGGCCGTGCACGGCACGCAGGGCGCGGCCTCCGCCAGCGTGCGCGAGCATGTGGACGGCCTGACGCAGACCGTGGTGCGCGCGCTGATGCGCTCGCGCCCCGCGGGCGGCACCTTCCACATCGAGGACGTGCAGGACCAGGTCGAACTGGCCCTGATGCGCGGCGGCCAGCACGAGGTGGCGCGCGCCTATGTGCTGTACCGCGAGCGCCGCGCGCAAGAGCGCGCCCAGCAGAAGGCCGAAGCCGTGGCGGCCGCGCCCGTTCTGCACGTTCTGGACCAAGGCGAGCGCGTGCCGCTCGACCTGCCGACCTTGCAAGCCCTGCTGGAGCAGGCCTGCGCCGGCCTGAACGCCGACGTGCAGCCGGCGCCCATCCTGGCCGAGACCCTGCGCAATCTGTACGACGGCGTGCCGATCGAGGAGGTCTACAAGGCCGCGATCCTGGCTGCCCGCACGCTGATCGAAAAAGAGCCCGACTACACCTTCGTCACCGCGCGCCTGCTCTTGCACACCATTGCCAAGGAGGTGCTGGGCGAGGCCCTCAGCCTGCCGCAACTGGCCGGCCGCTATGCCGACAGCTTTGCGCCCTTCATCCACCGCGGCGTGGAGCATGAGTTGCTGGATGAGCGCCTGCTGCAGTTCGACCTGGCGCGCCTGGGCGCAGCGCTCAAGCCCGAGCGCGACCTGCAGTTCGACTACCTGGGCCTGCAGACCCTGTACGACCGCTACTTCCTGCACGTGCGCAAGCAGCGCATCGAGCTGCCCCAGGCCTTTTTCATGCGCGTGGCCATGGGCCTGGCCCTGAACGAGATCGACCGCGAAGCGCGCGCCATCGAGTTCTACGAGGTGCTCTCGTCCTTCGACTTCATGAGCAGCACGCCCACCTTGTTCAACAGCGGCACGCGGCGCTCGCAGCTGTCCTCGTGCTACCTGACCACGGTGCCCGACGAGCTGGACGGCATCTACGAATCCATCAAGGAAAACGCCCTGCTGTCCAAATACGCCGGTGGCCTGGGCAACGACTGGACGCGCGTGCGCGCCCTGGGCAGCCACATCAAGGGCACCAATGGCGAGTCGCAAGGCGTGGTGCCCTTCCTCAAGGTGGTCAACGACACGGCGGTGGCCGTCAACCAGGGCGGCAAGCGCAAGGGCGCCGTCTGTGCCTACCTGGAAACGTGGCACCTGGACATCGAAGAATTTCTGGAGCTGCGCAAGAACACGGGCGACGACCGCCGCCGCACGCACGACATGAACACCGCCAACTGGGTGCCCGACCTGTTCATGCGCCGCGTGATGGAGAAGGGCGCATGGACGCTGTTCTCGCCCTCCGACGTGCCCGACCTGCACGACAAGTACGGCGCCGCGTTCGAGCAGGCCTACGTCGCCTATGAGGAGAAGGCCGCGCGCGGCGAGATCCAGCCCAGCAAGACGCTGCCGGCGATTGATCTGTGGCGCAAGATGCTCTCGATGCTGTTCGAGACCGGCCACCCCTGGATCACCTTCAAGGACGCCTGCAACATCCGCTCGCCCCAGCAGCACGCCGGCGTGGTGCACTCCAGCAACCTGTGCACCGAGATCACGCTCAACACCAGCGAGGCCGAAACGGCCGTGTGCAACCTGGGCTCGGTCAACCTGCCGCGCCACATCACCGATGGGCAAATCGACCATGCCAAGCTGCAGCGCACCGTGCAAACGGCCATGCGCATGCTCGACAACGTGATCGACATCAACTACTACGCCGTCAAGAAGGCGCGCGACAGCAACCTGCGCCACCGACCGGTGGGCCTCGGCATCATGGGCTTCCAGGACGCGCTGTACGCGCTGCGCATTCCGTATGCCAGCGACGCGGCGGTCGAGTTCGCCGACCGCTCGATGGAAGCGGTGTGCTACCACGCCTACTGGGCCTCCACCGAGCTGGCCGCCGAGCGCGGGCGCTATGCGTCATACAAGGGCTCGCTGTGGGAGCAGGGCGTGCTGCCGCTGGACACGCTGGACTTGCTGGAACGCGCGCGCGGCGGCTATGTGGAGCTCGACCGCTCGGCCACGCTCGACTGGGACGCGCTGCGCGGCAAGATCGCGCGCGACGGCATGCGCAACAGCAACTGCGTGGCCATTGCGCCGACGGCCACCATCAGCAACATCGTCGGCGTCGATGCCTCCATCGAGCCGTGCTTCGGCAACCTGTCGGTCAAGAGCAATCTGTCGGGCGAATTCACCATCATCAACCAGGCCCTGGTGCGCGACTTGAAGCGCCTGGGCCTGTGGGACGAGGTGATGGTGATGGACTTGAAGCACTTCGACGGCTCGCTGGCCGCCATCGACCGCGTGCCGCAGGACATCAAGCAGCTGTACGCCACCGCCTTCGAGGTGCAGCCCCAGTGGCTGGTTGAGGCCGCCGCGCGGCGCCAGAAGTGGATCGACCAGGCGCAGAGCCTGAACATCTACATGGCCGGCGCCTCGGGCAAGAAGCTCGACGACACCTACAAGCTCGCGTGGATTCGCGGCGTCAAGACCACCTACTACCTGCGCACCACCAGTGCCACGCAGGCCGAGAAGTCCACCATTCAATCGGGCCGCTTGAACGCCGTGTCCAACGCGGACGAGCGCGGTGGCGAGCGACTGTCCGCGACGGCGACGATGTCCGATGCGGCGATCGAAGCGGCCACCGACATCAAGTTTTGCGCCATCGATGACCCGGGTTGCGAAGCCTGTCAGTGATCGATCAAGGCCGTTGCGCCAGCGCGGGCGATGCCTCGCCGCAACACATTCAAGCCACCCAAACGCGAACAACGTGATGGAATGCTTTGCAATTCGTCGCGTTGCTCCCATAATCGGAGCATCGGAAAAATCATGTTGAACTGGAACGAAGACGTCTCGATCGCCACGCCGCAGCCGCGTTTGCAGCCGGTGCTTGATGAATCGTTTGCGCCTGCAGTCGCGCCCGGTGCCAAGCTCGAGCGCGCAGCGGTCAATGCGCGCCGCGTCAACGCGGCCGACAAGCGCATCATCAACGGCCAGACCGACGTCAACCAGTTGGTGCCCTTCAAGTACAAGTGGGCCTGGGAAAAATACCTGGCCACCTGCGCCAACCACTGGATGCCGCAGGAAATCAACATGAACCGCGACATCGCGCTGTGGAAGTCGCCGGGTGGCTTGAGCGAGGACGAACGCCGCATCATCAAGCGCAACCTGGGCTTTTTCGTCACCGCCGATTCGCTGGCCGCCAACAACATCGTGCTGGGCACCTACCGCCACATCACCGCGCCCGAGTGCCGCCAGTTTTTGCTGCGCCAGGCCTTCGAAGAGGCCATCCACACCCACGCCTACCAATACATCGTCGAATCGCTGGGCCTGGACGAGTCCGAAATCTTCAACGCCTACCACGAGGTCGAATCGATCCGTGCCAAGGACGAGTTCCTGATTCCGTTCATCGACGCCATAATGGACCCGGCCTTCGTCACCGGCACGCCCGAGGCCGATCAAACGCTGCTCAAAAGCCTGATCGTCTTTGCCTGCCTGATGGAAGGCCTCTTTTTCTACGTCGGCTTCACCCAAATCCTGGCGCTGGGCCGGCAAAACAAGATGACGGGTGCCGCCGAGCAATACCAGTACATCCTGCGCGACGAGTCCATGCACTGCAACTTCGGCATCGACCTGATCAACCAGATCAAGCTGGAGAACCCGCAGCTGTGGACGCCCGCCTTCAAGGCCGAAATCAAGACGCTGTTCGAGCGCGCCGTCGAACTGGAGTACCGCTACGCCGAGGACACCATGCCGCGCGGCGTGCTGGGCCTGAACGCCTCCATGTTCAAGGGCTATCTGCGCTACATCGCCAATCGCCGCGCCACGCAGATCGGTCTGGAGGCGCTCTTTCCGGGCGAGGAAAACCCCTTCCCCTGGATGAGCGAAATGATCGACCTGAAGAAGGAGCGCAATTTCTTCGAAACCCGCGTCATCGAGTATCAGACCGGTGGCGCGCTGTCCTGGGACTGACGGGGTGACGGACCCGGTGTGCATTCCTGTTTTTCCGCCGGCGCGGGGCATCGAGATGCCCCGCACCGGCGGTGACCGTGTTCATGGCCATGGAGATTGCTCCAGGGCCATGAATCGCTTGGCGCGTTCCAACAGGCGCGAAGCGTTTCCTGCTGTTGATTGTTCAACTTGATCAAGGAGAAAAAAATGGCAACTGCAAAAAAACCGGCCGCCAAGAAAGCACCGGCCAAGAAGGCTGCACCGGCGAAGAAGGCTCCGGCCAAGAAGGCGGCGGCGAAGAAGGCGGCCCCGGCCAAGAAGGCCCCGGCCAAGAAAGTAGCCGCCAAGAAGGCCGCTCCGGCGAAGAAGGCTCCGGCCAAGAAGGTCGCGGCCAAGAAAGCCGCCCCGGCCAAGAAGGCCCCGGCCAAGAAAGTAGCCGCCAAGAAGGCAGCGCCGGCCAAGAAGGCTGCGGCCAAGAAGGTCGCGGCCAAGAAGGCAGCGCCGGCCAAGAAGGCTGCGGTCAAGAAGGTCGCCGCCAAGAAAGCCGCCCCGGCCAAGAAGGCTGCGGTCAAGAAAGCCGCGCCCGCCAAGAAGCCCGCGCCCAAGACCACGCTGAGCCCGCAGGCTGCGTGGCCGTTCCCGACGGCCAGCAAGCCCTGAGCGTGCTGGCTCGGCCGGTGTGCGAACACCGGCCAGCGCCCGTCAACCCGCGCGTGAAGCGATTCGCGCGCGGGTTTTTCTTTGGCCCCGCGGCCGGCCGGCGTTTCGGCGAGGACGCATGCCGGCGGGCGGCGTTCAGCCTTCCAGCAGCGCCTGGCGGTCCACCGTGTAGTTCTGCGGCCCGCTGGCCGCCACCTTGATCGCGCCCAGGCGGTTGCCCAGCACCGCGCAGCGCGCCAGTGGCCAGCCCTGCTCCAGCCCGTACAGCAGCGCGCCGCGCCAAGCGTCGCCGCAACCCGTGGGATCGCGGACCTCACGGGCCGTCACGCCGGGCACGCGGGCGCACACGCCGTCCTCCCACAGCTCGCAGCCTTCGGCGCCACGGGTCACCACCAAGGCGCGGACCTGGCGCGAGAGCTCGGCCGGGGTCATGCCCATGCGGTCGCACAGCATCTGGCCTTCATAGTCGTTGACGGTGACCCAGCTGGCCAAGCGGGTGAAGTGCTTCAACTCGGCGCCGTCGAACATGGGCAGGCCCTGGCCGGGGTCGAACACGAAGGGGATGCCGGCCGCATGAAACTGCTCGGCGTGCTGCACCATGGCATCGCGCCCGTCGGGGGACACGATGCCCAGGCGCACGTCGGGTCGCGCGACGACCTGGGTGATGTGCGCCTGCATCATCGCGCCCGGATGAAAAGCGGTGATCTGGTTGTTGTCCCGGTCGGTCATGATCATGGCTTGCGCGGTGTAGGTGCCCTCGACCTCGCGCACGAACTCGGTGCTGATGCCCTGCTGGCGCAGGCGTGCCAGGTAGTCGGCGCCGTCGCTTCCGACGGTGGCCATGGGCAGGGGCGTGCCGCCGAGCTGGCGCATGGCGTAGGCGATGTTGCCCGCGCAACCGCCGAAATCGCGGCGCAGCTGCGGCACCAGGAAGGAGACGTTGAGGATGTGCAATTGCTCCGGCAGGATTTGTTGCGCGAAGCGTCCTTCGAAGCCCATGATGGTGTCGAAGGCGAGAGAGCCGCAGATGAGGGTGGCCATGGTGGAATGCGCGGGGTGATGTTCGAGTCCGCGTTGCGGGCTCTCAAGGGTAAAAGGCCGTGAGCCGGTAACCCACCACCGCGGCCGGGTCGGCCGGGTCGGTCACGGTCAGGGTCTGGACGATGTTGCTTTCACCGCGCGCCGGCAGCACGGGCGGAAGATCCAGTTGCGCCGGAGTCAGCACGCGCCGCACCAGCGGCTGGTTGTCGCCGTCGGTCAGGGTCAGCTCCAGCGCCGGGCTGGCCACCGGCAACGCGGCCGTGTTGCGCAGTCCCACGCTGAAGCGAAACTGGTTGCCCGCCACGCGGTTGAAGGCCGAGTTGTCGATCACGATGGCGTCCAGTTGCCGCCAGGGCTGCACGCGGCAGCCCAGTGGCGCGCACAGGGCGTTCAGGGCAGGCGTCAGCGAGGGCGCACGGGCGGCCAGCCAGTCTCGCTGGGCCAGGCTCCATTGCACGATCAGCCCGGCTGCCAGCAGCAGCAGGCCCAGCCACAACAGGGCGCGCACCGGGCGCGCGGCCCAGAAGGCGCGGCGGCGAGCGGTGGCGACGAACGAGGGTTGAGCCACTTCGGGCCCATCGCCGGATGGCGGCGCCAGCGACTCATCCGGGTCGGTGCCGATGACGATCAGATCGTCGATGCTCGGCTCCGGTGCGGGCGATGGGGCTCTGGGGCCGGCGTCCGGTTCGCGCGCGTCGGCGGGCGCGGCGGGGGGCGCGGCTTTGGGCCGGGCCCGGACCTTCAAATAGGACGGCAGGGCCACGGGGGTGGATGGCGGTGCTGGCGGCGCTGGCGGTGCGGCCGCATCGGTCTGCTCGCGCCGCGCGACGATCTCGGCCAATTCGGTTCGCAAGGAGGGGCTGAACGGCGTCGGGGGTTCGTCCTCAGGCGCTGGCGCAGCCGCTTCCGATGTCTGGGCCGAGGTCTCGGGGACCAGGGCCGGGGCCTCGGGCGCTGGGGGTTCGGTCATGGGCGCCGGGGGCTCTGCCTCGGGCACCGGGCGGGCGAACTCGGGCGTCGCAAGGGCGTCGGCCGCGTCCGCTGCGACAGGGACCAGGACTTGGGGCGGCGGTGCGACCGGATCGGTTGGCGCTGCACTGGCGCCGGCTGGATCGGAATCAGGCGCGCTCGGTGTCGGGGGCAAGGGCGCCGCCGTGCCGCGCGGCAGCAGTTGTGCCGACGCGTCGAACACTTCGCCGCATTGGCCGCAGCGCACCCAGCCGGCGGCAATGCGGATCTGGTCCGGCACCACCTTGAACAAGGTCGAGCAGGCCGGGCAGCGCGTGACCAGGCTCATGCGCAGGCGATGCTCGTGGCGGCGAAAAACATGGCCGCGATTGTAGGCGGCGCGGCGCGCGCCGGCGCTGTCAGCGCGGGCGCTCGGCCGTCAGCAGCACCCAGCCGTCTTCGTGGTCCGACGCCCGCAAGGCGAGCCACGGCGCATAGGCCTCGCACAGCTCCTCGGTCTGCCGCTCGAGCACGCCGGCCAGCACCAGCGCGCCACCGGCGCCGACGTGGGCGCACAGCAGCGGCGCCAGCACCTTCAGCGGCGTCGCCAGGATGTTGGCCAGCACGGTGTCGTACCGCCCATGGGCGGCATCGGGCAAGCCGGCGTGCAGGCGAACGCCGTTGCCCGCGGCGTTGGCCTGGGTGGCCTGCACCGCAGCCGGGTCGATGTCCACCGCGTCCACCGACTGCGCGCCATGCAGCGTCGCGCCAATGGCCAGGATGCCCGAGCCGCAGCCATAGTCCAGCACGCGCGGCCCCAGGGGGGCGTGGGCGGCGATCCAGCGCAGGCACATGCGGGTGGTGGGGTGGGTGCCGGTGCCGAAGGCCAGGCCGGGGTCGAGGCGGATCACCTGCCGGGCGGCGGCGGGCACGGCGTGCCAGCTGGGCACGACCCAGAATTGCGGCGTGATGGCCACCGGCTCGAACTGCGACTGCGTCAGGCGCACCCAGTCCTGCTCCGGCACGGGGGCGATGGCCTGGATCGTGGCGCCCGTGAAGAAGTCCTGCGCCGCCAGCAGGGCCGCGGCCTGGCGCGCCGCGGTCTCGTCGTTGAACAGCGCCAGCACCGTGGTGCGCGACCAGCCGGGCGCGGGCGGCGGCAGCCCGGGCTCGCCAAACAGGGCCTTCTCGGCGCCGGTGTCGGCGTCGGCGTCCTCTGCACTGACGCTGAGCGCGTCCAGTGCCTCAAGCGCATCGCTGATGGGCTCGACCGCCGATTCGGCGCAGGACAGGCGCAGCTCAAACATTCGAATCACTATGAAAATTATAGCTGATTGCGCCCGTCGTGCCTGCGCAAACGGCCCAACCGATCATCAATGGCGACGCTCGCTGAGCCACTTCTCGAGATAATGGATGTTCGTGCCGCCTTCGCGAAAGCGCGCATCCACCATCAGATCGCGGTGCAGCGGAATGTTGGTCTGGATGCCCTCGACCACGGTCTCCAGCAGGGCCGTCTGCATGCGGGCGATGGCCTGCTCGCGCGTGTCGCCGTAGACGATGATCTTGCCGATCATCGAGTCGTAGTTGGGCGGCACGAAGTAGTTGTTGTAGACGTGCGAATCGACCCGCACGCCCGGCCCACCCGGCGGATGCCACAGCGTGATGCGCCCCGGCGAGGGCGTGAACTTGTAGGGGTCTTCGGCGTTGATGCGGCACTCGATGGCGTGCCCCTTGATCTGGATCTGGCGCTGCGTGAAGGGCAGCTTCTCGCCCGCGGCCACCAGGATTTGCGTGCGCACGATGTCCACGCCGGTGATGAACTCGGTCACCGGGTGCTCGACCTGCACGCGGGTGTTCATCTCGATGAAATAGAACTCGCCGTTCTCGTACAGAAATTCGAAGGTGCCGGCCCCGCGGTAGCCGATCTTCTTGCAGGCTGCCACGCAGCGCTCGCCGATGCGCTCGATCTGGCGGCGCGGAATGCCGGGCGCCGGCGCTTCCTCGATCACCTTCTGGTGGCGTCGCTGCATGGAGCAGTCGCGCTCGCCCAGGTACACCGCGTTGCGGTGCTTGTCGGCCAGGATCTGGATCTCGATGTGGCGCGGGTTCTGGAGGTACTTCTCCATGTACACCGCCGGGTTGTTGAAGGCCGCCGCCGCTTCGGCCTTGGTGGTCTGCACGGCGCCGATCAGCGCCGCCTCGGTGTGCACCACGCGCATGCCGCGCCCGCCGCCGCCGCCCGCCGCCTTGATGATGACGGGGTAGCCGATGCTCTTGGCCATGCGCCGAATGGCCGCCGGCTCGTCGGGCAACTCGCCGTCCGAACCCGGCACGCAGGGCACGCCGGCCTTGATCATGGCCTGCTTGGCCGACACCTTGTCGCCCATGGTGCGGATCGACTGCGGCGTCGGGCCGATGAACTGAAAGCCGCTTTGCTCCACGCGCTCGGCAAAGTCGGCGTTCTCGCTCAGAAAGCCGTAGCCGGGATGGATGGCCTCGGCGTCGGTCACCTCGGCCGCCGAGATGATGGCCGGCATGTTGAGGTAGCTTTGCCCCGAGGGTGCCGGGCCGATGCACACGGCCTCGTCGGCCAGGCGCACGTACTTGGCGTCCTTGTCGGCCTCGGAATAGACCATCACGGCCTGGATGCCCAGCTCGCGGCAGGCGCGTTGCACGCGCAGGGCGATTTCGCCGCGATTGGCGATGAGGATCTTCTTAAACATGTGCGCCCTCGCGGCTCATCGCCCGCGCGCTGGCGCGCACCAGGGCGGTTTGCTTCGCCTGACCTGCGGTCAGACCGCCGCGATTGGCAATCAGAATTTTCTTGAACATCCGCTGCTCCGCGGTTCGTTATTCGATGACGAACAGCGGTTGCCCGTATTCCACGGCCTGGCCGTTCTCGCCCAGCACCTGGGTGATGGTGCCGGATTTCTCGGCCTCGATCTCGTTGAGGATCTTCATGGCCTCGATGATGCAGATCACATCGCCTTCGTTGACTTTCTGGCCCACCTCCACGAAGGGGCTGCCGCCCGGGGTGGCCGAGCGATAGAAGGTGCCGACCATGGGCGACTTCACGATGAAGCCCGTCACGGGCTCCGCCGGCGCAGCGGTCGCGGCCGGGGCTGCCACGGCCGCCGGGGCTGCGGCAACGGCCGCAGCGGGCATGGCCATGGCCGGCAGGGCGACTGCGGGCGGCGCGATGCCCGCCTTGACGATGCGGACCTTGCCTTCGGCTTCGGTGATCTCCAGTTCCGAAACGTTGGACTCGGACACCAGATCGATCAAGGTTTTGAGTTTACGAAGATCCATTTTGATGCGCTTTCCTGTGAATTGTCGAAATTTTACAGAATTTTGACGGAAATTCGCGGGTATCCGCAAAATTGGACAAAATCAGGCCCGAATCGGAGCCGGCCTCAACGCAGCCACGCAATCAGGTCGGCTTCCTTCAATTGTCCCAGTTTTCGGTGTTGAACCTGGCCTGTTCGGTCGAATATCACCGTGAACGGCAGCCCGCCCGCCGCATTGCCCAGCTTTCTGGTGAGTTCCACCCCGCTCGGGCCAGCCATGGCCACCGGAAAGCTGACCGGCGCACGGGCCAGGAAACGCTGCACCAAATCGGTTTGATCAATGGCCAATCCAAGCATTTGCCAGCCGTTGTGTTTGATTTGGGTGTAAAAGCGGCTCAATAGCGGCAATTCTTGAACGCAAGGCGGGCACCAGGTGGCCCAGAAGTTGACCAGCAAAGGGCGGCCCTTCAGATCGGCCAAGGCAATGGGCGCGCCCTCCGGGCTCGCAAAGCGTTGCTGCCAGATGTCCTGGATGTCCGGCTCTTCGAGCGAAAAATGCCGCCAGGCCAGGGCGGCGCCCGTGCCGCCGGCGATGACACCCACGGCTGCCGCCAAGGCCCAGCGGCGGTCCTTGCCGGGTGCGGGGGCGGCGTCGGGCGGCGGGTTCTGGGCGGTGTCGCTCATTGGGCTACCCTCCGGGATTCGCGTTTGGGAGCGGCCCGGCACACTCATGCGTGCGCCTCGGTCGCTGCCAGGCGCACAGCCAACGCGCTGGCGTCGCCGCGTCGGGGTTTGCCGTCCGTGCCGGGTTTGAGGGCGCCGCGCAAGTCGTCGTGATCGTGGATCATCAGGTGGATGCCGATGGGCTCGCCCAGTTCGGGGCAGGGGCTGGTGAAACTGAGGGCATCGGCGGTGTCGCCATTGAAGCCGGGCACGCTGTGCGCCTCGAAGTGCAGGCCCTGGTCGATCAGCGCGATTTCGGCGGACTTGGGGTCGTCGCAGAACAGTTGCAAGTGAATGTCGCTGCGCCGCGTGGCCGTGCCGTTCCAGACCGCGCCACTGAGGTGCGGGCGAAACCGGGCCAGGCGTTCCATCCACAGCAGCGCCAAGCGTCGCAGCGCCAGCAATTCGCCTGGCTGCGTGTCGGCGCAAAACAGCTCGATGTAAGTGCGCACTTCTCGTTCAATCAAGTCATTGTCCGGTAGTGACGTTCTCTGGGGGGCGCCCAGCAGGCTGAGCGCCCGGCGCTTGGCGCGGCCGTAATCCAAGCCTTCTTCGACCACCAGACGGGCGGCTGCGGCGGCCAGCTCGTGCCTCAGGGTTTCCATGCAACGCATTGTGCCTGCTTGCGCCGCTGTCGGGCGTAAAGTGCGCCCACGTCAGTCGCCGAAGGAGACCCTGTGCAAAGCACCATGATGAACGTGCCGCTGTCGCTCAACCATTTGCTGGAGCGCTCGGGCCAGCTGTTTGCCGGCAATGAAATCGTCTCGCGCCGGCCCGACAAATCGCTGGTGCGCCACCGCTACGGCAATTTTTATCGGCGCACCCGCGCGCTGGCGTCGGCGCTGCAGGGCCTGGGGCTGCGCAAGGGCGATCGCGTGGCCACCCTGTGCTGGAACCACCATGCCCACCTGGAATGCTACTTTGGCATTCCGGCGGCCGGCGGCGTGATGCATACGCTGAACCTGCGCCTGTCGCCCGAGGAGATCGGCTGGATCGCCGGCGACGCGCAGGACCGCTTTCTGATCATCGACGACGTGCTGCTGCCGCTGTACGAGCAGTTCAAGCACTTGCATGCGTTTGAAAAGGTCATCGTGTTTCCCTTTTCGGGCGCGCAGACGGTGCCCGCCGGTCTGCTGGACTACGAGGCCCTGCTGGCCCGCGCCGACCCGGAGGGCTTTGTCTATGCCCCGCACGACGAGAACGACCCGGTGGCCATGTGCTACACCAGCGGCACCACCGGCCGGCCCAAGGGCGTGGTGTATTCGCACCGCTCCACCATCCTGCACACGCTGGTGGCCAGCCTGGGCGACTTCTGGGGCCTGCGCGGCACTGACGTGGTGCTGCCCGTCACGCCCATGTTCCACGCCAACAGCTGGGGCATGCCCTACGGCGCGGTGATGATGGGCGTGAAGCTGGTGTTTCCGGGCCCGCACATGCACCCCGACGATCTGCTTGACTTGATGACCGCCGAGCCGCCCACGCTGGCGCTGGGCGTGCCCACCATCTGGATGACGCTGATCCAGGCCTACGACGCCGCGCTGAAAGCCGGCTCACCCAACCGCGGCCGCTGGAAGCTGCCCACCGGCATGCGCTCGCTGGTGGGTGGCGCAGCCGTGCCGGAGAGCCTGATTCGCGCCTTCGATGCGCACGGCGTCTGGATTTTGCAGGGCTGGGGCATGACCGAAACCAGCCCGGTGGCCACCATCAGCTACCCGCGCGCCGAACTGCAGGGCGCCTCGGCCGACGAGAAATTCCGGCGCGCGGCCCTGGCCGGCGTGCCGGTGCCGCTGGTGGAGCTGCGCGCGCGCGGCGACGACGGGCAGGATCAGCCGTGGGACGGCCACAGCGTGGGCGAGATCCAGGTGCGCGGGCCGTTCATCACGGGGGGCTATTTTCAGGTCGATGCGCCCGAGGACAAGTTCACCCCCGACGGCTGGCTGCGCACCGGCGACGTGGCCAGCGTGGACGCGCTGGGCTTCGTCAAGATCAGCGACCGCACCAAGGACCTGATCAAGTCCGGCGGCGAGTGGATCAGCTCGGTCGATCTGGAAAACGCGCTCATGGCGCACTCTGCCGTGTCCGAGGCCGCCGTGATCGCCATCCCGGACGACAAGTGGAGCGAGCGGCCGCTGGCCTGCGTGGTGCTCAAGCCGGGCGAGCAGGCCACGGCCGATGAGTTCAATACCCTGCTGCTGACGAAGTCCTTCGCCAAGTGGCAACTGCCCGAGCGCTACGAGTTCATCGACGCCGTGCCGCGCACTTCAACGGGCAAGTTCTGGAAGCTCAAGCTGCGCGAGCGATTCCCCCGGTGAAGCGTCGATTGCTCTCAAACAGATAGCTTGTTGCGCTTTCTGCAAGCGTGTCTCGGCCCGATTTGAACTCCTTCCCCCGCTGGGGGAAGCTTGGGATGGGCGCACGCGCCGTGCATGCCCAAGCGCCTGGATTTGTGCGCCGCCGGCCCCCACCCCAGCCCTCCCCCAGAGGGGGAGGGAGTCACAGGGGCATGGTGATCAGGCCGTCTCGCCGCGCCACAAATCCTGCACCGCCTCGCGCTGGCGCACCACGCGCGCCTCGCGGCCATCGACCAGCACCTCGGCCGCGCGCGGGCGGGTGTTGTAGTTGCTGGCCATGCTCATGCAGTAGGCGCCGGCCGACAGCACCGCCAGATGCTCGCCCGGCTGCACGGCCAGCGCGCGATCGCGCCCGATCCAGTCGCCGCTTTCGCACACGGGACCCACCACGTCATACGTGACGGCCGCCGCGTCGGGCGCGGCCAAGCGCAGCGGCACGATGCGGTGAAAGGCCTCGTACAGCGCAGGGCGTGGCAGGTCGTTCATGGCGGCATCGACGATGCAAAAATTCTTTTGCTCGCCGGGCTTCAAGTACAGCACCTCGGTCAGGCACACGCCGGCGTTGCCCACCAGCGAGCGGCCGGGCTCGATCATCAGCGCCCGATCGCCGTAGCCGCGCGCGTCCAGGCGCGCCAGCAGGGCCGGCCACAGCGCGTCGGCCGCCGGCGGCGTCTCGCCCGCGTAATCGATGCCAAGGCCACCGCCCAGGTCGATGTGGTGGATGGCGATGCCCGTCGCCTCGATGGCGGCCACCAGGTCGAGCACGCGCTCCATCGCCTCCAGGTAGGGCGCCACCTCGGTGATCTGCGAGCCGATGTGACAGTCGATGCCCACCACCTGCAAACCCGGCAGGCGGGCGGCGTGGCGGTAGGCGGCCAGGGCCTGCTCGTGCGCGATGCCGAACTTGTTGCCCTTCAGGCCGGTGGAGATGTAAGGGTGCGTGCGCGCGTCCACGTTGGGGTTGACGCGGATGCTGATGCGCGCCGTCTGGCCGCAGGCTTGCGCCACCTCGCTCAGCACATCCAGCTCGGCCAGGCTTTCGACGTTGAAGCAGCGGATGCCCACGTCCAGCGCGCGGCGAATCTCGTCGCGCGTCTTGCCGATGCCGGAGAACACGATCTTGCCCGGCGCGCCGCCGGCCACCAGCACGCGCTCGAGCTCGCCGCCCGAGACGATGTCGAAGCCGCAGCCCGCGTCCGCAAAGACCCTCAGCACCGCCAGCGTCGAGTTGGCCTTCAGCGCATAGCAGATCAGCGCATCGCGCCCCGCCAGCCCGCGCTGATACGCCGCCAGCGCGGCCAGCATGGCGGCCCTGGAGTAAACGAACAGCGGCGTGCCGTGCGCCTGGGCCAGTTCGTGCAAGGGCACGTCTTCCAGCGTCAGGCGGCCATCGCGATATGCCACAAAGGGGGCTCCAGGCAGCACGGCGGCTGCCGACACGGGGGCGGCGGATTTCATTGAGGATCGGGCAGGTTGGGCAGGGCGGGCGGGGGCGTGGCCACCACCGCTCCGCTGGCGGGCGGCGTTGGCCCCCGGGCCTGGCGGTCGAACAGCGTTTGCGGCAACGTGGCGCGCTGCGCCGCCGCGGGGGTGGCGGGGATGAACAGCGGCCCCTTCTGGCCGCAGCCCGTCAGGCCGGTCGCAAGCAGCGACGCCAGCAAAAGGCCAGGAATCAGGGCGGTCGGGCGCGGCATGGCGGGCATTTTATGGGTGTTCATGCGGCCCATCAAAACCGCCGAACGCAAAGGACGCAAAGGACTCGCAGAGGGTGCAGCAGATTCAGAAATTCAATTGAATGGGCTCAGAGCGCCCGCGCAGAAAGCGCAAACAGCTATTCAAACGATAGCAATCCAATCGACATTTTTTCTGCGTTCTTTGCAAGTCCCTTGTGTTCGGCTGTTGGGGTGTGCGCTCAGTTCTTGAACAAATCCAGAATGCGATTGCGCTCGCCGCCCGGTGCTCCGGCAGCGGCTGCGTTGGGGTCGGCTTCGGCGGGCGCGGCCGGCTCCAGCCCGGCGCCTTCCAGGTTGCTGATGCCGCCGCCGCGCGCGTTCTCCTCGTACACCCAGTCATCGCCCACCTTGACCAGGCCGGCCGGGGGCTTGAACTCAGCCACCGGAACGCCCTTGAGCGCCGTCTGCATGAAGTTGATCCAGATCGGCAGCGACAGGCCGCCGCCCGTTTCGCGGCTGCCCAGGTTGCGCGGCGTGTCGTAGCCGATCCACACCGAGGCCACCAGCGTGGGCTGGTAGCCGGTGAACCAGGCGTCCATCGAGTCGTTGGTGGTGCCCGTCTTGCCGCCCAGGTCGGGGCGCTTGAGCGTGGCCTGCGCCTTGGCCGCCGTGCCGGTGCGCGCCACCTCGTTCAGCATGTTGTTCATGACGAAGGCGTTGCGCGCGTTGATGGCGCGGTTCTCCTCGGTGGGTGGCGTGGGCTGGCTCTCCACCAGCACCTTGCCGGTGTGGTCGGTGACGCGCGTGATCAGGAATGGGTTGACGCGCCAGCCGCCGTTGGCGAACACGGCAAAACCCGTGGCCATCTGCATGGGCGTGACCGAGCCGGCGCCCAGCGCCATGGTGAGGTAGGGCGGGTGCTTGTCGGGGTCGAAGCCGAAGTGCGCGATCCAGTCCTGCGCGTAGCGCGGCGTGATGGCTTGCAGCACGCGGATCGAGATCATGTTGCGCGAGCGCGCCAGGCCGCGCTTGAGCGTCATGGGGCCCTCGAAGCCGCCTTCGTAGTTCTTGGGCTCCCAGGGCTGGCCGCCGGTCACGCTGGCGTCGAAGAACAGCGGCGTGTCGTTGACGATGGTGGTGGGCGAAAAGCCCTTTTCGAGCGCCGCCGAATAAATGAAGGGCTTGAAGCCCGAGCCCGGCTGGCGCCAGGCCTGGGTGACGTGGTTGAACTTGTTCTGCTCGAAGTCGAAGCCGCCCACCAGGGCCTTGACGGCGCCGTCGCGCGGGTCGAGCGCCACCAGGGCGCCTTCCACCTCGGGCAATTGGGTGGCCTCCCAGCTGTCGCCCTTGCTCACCACGCGGATGACGGCGCCGGGGCGAATCTGGATCGCCGGCGCGGCCCGGGGCGACAGGCCCCCCTGCGCGGCGCGCAGGCCGGCGCCGGTGATCTCCACCGTGTTGCCGCCCTGGGTCACCGCCGTGATCTTGCGCGGGTTGACATCGATCACCACCGCCGCCGTCATGTCGCCGATGTCCGGGTAGTCGGCCAGCACGTCGCTGATCGCCTGTTCGCGCTCCTTGGCGCCCTTGGGCAGGTCGATGAACTTCTCGGGGCCCCGATAGGCCTGGCGGCGCTCGTAGTCCAGGATGCCGCGGCGCAGGGCCTCATAGGCGGCCGTCTGGTCGGCGGCCACGAGCGTGGTGTAGACCTTCAGCCCGCGGCTGTAGGTTTGCTCGCCGTACTGCGCAAACATCATGCGGCGCACCATCTCGGCCACGTACTCGGCGTGCACGCGCCTGGGGTCGCCTCCCGAGCGCACGTGCAACTCCTGCTTCTTGGCGGCCGCGGCCTCGTCGGCGGTGATGAAGCCGTTTTCCTGCATCCGGTCGATGATGTGCAACTGACGCTCGCGCGCCCGCGTGAAATTGGCGATCGGGTTGGCGGTGGAGGGAAACTTGGGAATGCCCGCCAGCATCGCCGCCTCGGCGATCGTCACGTCCTTCAGCGGCTTGCCGAAGTAGGTTTCGGACGCCGCGGCAAAGCCGTAGGCGCGGTTGCCCAGGAAGATCTGGTTCATGTAGATCTCCAGGATCTGGTCCTTGCTCAATTGGTGTTCCAGCTTGAGCGTGAGCAGCATCTCGTAGATCTTGCGGGTGTAGGTCTTCTCGGACGACAGGTACACGTTGCGCGCCACCTGCATGGTGATGGTGGAGGCGCCCTGACTCTTTTCGCGGCCCAGGTTGGCTACGGCGGCGCGCAGCACGCCCAGGTAATCGATGCCGTTGTGCTCGTAAAAGCGCGAATCCTCGATGGCCAGCACGGCCTCCTTCATCACCTTGGGAATGTCGCCAATCGGCGTCAGGTTGCGCCGCTCTTCGCCAAATTCGCCGATCAGCTGCCCTTCGGCCGTATAGACGCGCAGCGGCAGCTTGGGACGGTAGTTGGACAGTTCGGAGACGTCGGGCAGGTTCGGGTAGGCAATGGCCAGGGCTGTCAAGCCGGCCAGGCCCGCGCACACGACGAGCGCCAGCGCGGTGGCGCCCATCCACATGAGGGCCTTGAGCAGCCAACCGGAGCGACGCGAGGGCGGACTGGCGCGCGGCGCGCGGGGGCGTTGGGTACTACGGTCAGCGGGCATAGGGTCGGGACAAGGGTGGGACGCCGTTCAAAACCTGAGAAGACTCGCCGGCGGGTGTGAAAGTTCGGGCGAATCGCAGCAGGCGCCCATTGTCGCGGCAGCATCAAGGCCTATTGCGCTGGCACCCTGCAACGACCGGAAGCAGTTGGCAAGAGCTGTTACGACGCCCGGGTTCGTTAGTTTTTGACAACGTTGGGCGCCAAATCCTGCGCAGTTGCAATTTTTTCAGCATGTTGGCGCGCAGACGGCTTTCATGCCGCTTGTTAATTGTGTTCTACTTGTGCAATAGAAAGTAACCAAAAAGTAACGGGATACTGTTTTGTCCATCGGGTTGTTATTTGATCGTCAACCGGCTCCCCTGGTGGGGCTCGACGTCAGCGCTTCCAGCATCAAGCTGGTCGAGTTGTCGCAGGACCGTGCGGGCGAGTTCACGCTGGAGCGCTGCGCCATCGAGCCGCTGGAGCGCGGCTGGATCAACGAAGGCAACTTCGAGAAGTTCGACGAAGTGGTCGAAGCCGCGCGCCGCCTGATCAAGAAAAGCGGCACCAAGGCCAAGCACGTGGCCATGGCGCTGCCGGCGTCGGTGGTCATCAGCAAGAAGATCATTTTACCCGGCGGGCTGAGCGAGCGCGAGATGGAGGCCCAGGTCGAGATGGAGGCCAGCCAATACATTCCGTTCTCCCTGGACGAGGTCAGCCTCGATTTTTGCGTGATCGGGCCCAGCGCCAGCGCCGCCGGCGACGTCGAGGTGATGATCGCTGCCTCGCGCAAGGAAAAGGTCGAGGATCGCCAGGGTTTGGCCGAGGCCATGGGCCTGACCCCGATGGTCATGGATGTCGAGTCGTACGCGGCGCGTCTGGCTGCCGGCCGGGCGCTCGAGCGCTTGCCGGGTGGCGGCGCCAATGCCGTGGTGGCCTTGTTTGAAGTCGGCGGCCTGACATCGACGATGCAGGTGTTGCGCGACGACGAGCTGCTGTACGAGCGCGATCAGGTGTTCGGCGGTGCCCAGTTGACGCAGCTGCTGACGCGCCAGTACGGGTTCACGGCCGAGGAGGCCGAGGCCAAGAAGCGCGCGGGCGAGTTGCCCGAGGACTATGCCGACGTGGTGCTGGGGCCGTTTGTCGAGACCCTGGCGCAAGAGGTGGAGCGGGCGCTCAAGTTTTTCTTCACCAGCACGCCGCACAACCGGGTCGATCTCATCCTGCTGGCGGGCGGCAGTGCCAGCCTGCACGGGCTGACCGAGGCGATTACCGAGCACACCGGGTGTCCGTGCCAGGTGCTCAATCCCTTCGATGGCATGGCGCTGGGTCGCGCAGTGCGCGAACAAAAAATGCTGCGCGAAGCGCCTTCCTACCTCACCGCGTGCGGACTGGCCATGCGGAGGTTCCTGCCATGATCCTGATCAACCTGCTGCCGCACCGCGAGATGGCGCGCAAGCGTGCGCGCCAGGCCTTCAACGTCTCTTTGGTCGGGTCGCTCGTGGCCGGTGCCGTGATCGCCGGCGCGGTGTACCTCTGGTATCAAAGCCAGATCGAGCAGCAGCAGGCGCGCAACACCTTCTTGACCAGTGAAATCGGCAAGCTCGACGAGCAGATCAAGGAAGTGGCCACGCTCCAGAGCGAAATCGCGGCGCTGAAGGCGCGCCAGGAGGCGGTCGAAAATCTCCAGGCCGATCGAAACATGCCGGTGCATCTGCTCAACGAGGCGGTGCGGCAACTGCCCGACGGGATGTATCTCACCAAAATCAAGCAGGACAACCAGAACGTCCTGATCGAGGGGGTGGCGCAGTCGAATGAGCGGGTGTCCGAGTTGCTGCGCAACCTGGCGCGCGGCAGCGACTGGGTCACCAAGCCGGAGTTGATTGAAATCGTGGCCAAGAGCCTGGCGCTCTCGCCACGCGAGCAGCGCCGCGTCTACAACTTCACCGTGCGCGTGCAATTGCAGCGCGCCAGCGATGCGAAAGCCGCAGCGGCAACCGCATCCGGCGCGCCTGCGGCGCGGCGCGCGGCCAACGTTCCGGCGTGACAAGGGCAATTGGCGTCATGGCTCGCAAGTCCTCTTCTTCCATCGACCTCAAGCCCGCGCTTGAGGGTGTCACCCGGCAGTTTCGCGGCCTCGACTCGCGCGATCCGTCGTCCTGGCCGGCCCTGCCGCGGTATCTCCTGCTGCTTTTCGCGGCCGCGGTGGTGGTCACGATCCTCTGGTTCGTCTGGCTCAAGGGTGTGGACGAGGAGCTGGAAGGCGAGCGCGCCAAAGAGGTGACGCTGCGCAACGACTACCGGGGCAAGCTGCAAAAGGCGGTCAGCCTGGAGGAGCTCAAGAAGCAGCGCGCGCAGGTGCAGCAGTACGTGAACCTGCTTGAAAAGCAGCTGCCCAGCAAAGCCGAAATGGATGCGCTGCTGTCCGACATCAACCAGGCTGGCTTGGGCCGCAGCTTGCAGTTCGATCTGTTCCGTCCGGGGCAACTGGTCGTCAAGGACTATTACGCCGAATTGCCCATCGCGCTGAAGGTGACGGGCCGCTATCACGACATCGGCGCCTTCAGCTCCGACATCGCGCATCTCTCGCGCATCGTCACGCTCAACAACCTGAGCGTGGCCCCCAGCACCGACAAGGACAAGTCGGGCGCGCTGGTGCTGGAGGCAACCGCCAAGACCTTCCGCTACCTCGACCCCGAGGAAATTGCCGCCCAGCGCAATGCAGCCGCCAAGGCCAAGCCGGGGGCCAAGAAATGATCCGCCGCGTGAACGTTTTTTTGCCGGCCGCGTTGTTGCTGGGGCTGCTCGGAGGTTGTGCTCCGGGGCACGAGGACCTGCGTCAGTGGATGACCGAGCAGCGCAGCCAGATGCGGCCCAACGTGACGCCGCTGTCCGAGCCCAAGAAGTACGTCCCGCAGGACTACGTCGAAAGCGCCGCGGCCGATCCGTTCGGCAACGAGCGGCTCACGCAGGCCTTGCGGCGCGAATCGGGGGTCAAGGGATCGGACGCCTCGCTCATCACGCCCGAGCTCAACCGCCGCAAGGAGCCGCTGGAGGCCTTCCCGCTGGACGCGATGACGATGGTGGGCAGCCTGGATCGCGGCGGCAAGCGGGTGGCGTTGCTGCGGGTGGACAAGCTCTTGTACCAGGTGAGGGTGGGTGAGCACCTGGGGCAAAACTACGGGCGCGTCACCAAGATTACCGAAGGCGATGTGGTGCTCCGGGAAATCGTCCAGGACGCCGCTGGGGAATGGATCGAGCGCAACTCGGAGTTGCAGCTCCAGGAGAAGAAACGATGAACAAGTGGGTGCCAGGCTGGCAACCGTTGCGGATGGCCGCACTGGGACTGATGGCGTTTGGGGCGGCCACCGCGGCACTGGCCCAGGCGCGCATCGAGTCCATCAGCAGCTCGATTCAGGGCGGCGCCGACGTGGTGCGCATCGACTTCGATCAGCCTCTGGCGGCGGTGCCGGCGGGTTTCGTCGTGCAGTCGCCCGCGCGCATCGCGCTGGATTTTCCGGGGGTGGTCAGTGGCCTTGCGCGCAGCAACGTCGAGATCAACCAGGGCAACGTGCGGGCCGCCAACGTGGCGCAGGGCCGTGATCGCACGCGCGTGGTGCTCAACCTGAACCGGCCGACAACCTACACGGCCGAGTTGCAGGGCCGCTCGGTCCTGGTGAGCCTGGGGGCGGTGGCCACCAGCGCGGCGGTGGCGCCGGCGGCCAGCGTGTTCGCCGAGAACCAGGCCGACCATACCCAGGCCCTGCGCGACGTCGACTTCCGCCGCAGCACCGACAACGCCGGGCGCGTGGTGGTGGACTTGCCCAGCAACCAGGTGGGCGTGGACATCAAGCGCCAGGGGCAGAACCTGGTCGTCGAGTTCCTCAAGAGCAGCTTGCCCGAAGGCCTGCGCCGCAAGCTCGATGTGTCCGATTTCGGCACGCCCGTGCAGACCATCACCACCGTGCAATCGGGCGATCGCGTGCGCATGGTGATCGAGCCCAAGGGTGCGTGGGAGCACAGCGCCTACCAGAGTGACAACCAGTTGGTCGTCGAGGTGCGCCTGCAAAAGACCAATCCCGACAAGCTGACCCAGGGCCAAGGCTATCGCGGCGAAAAGCTCTCGCTGAATTTTCAGGACATCGACGTGCGCTCGCTTTTGCAGGTGATCGCCGACTTCACCAACTTCAACATCGTCACCTCCGACTCGGTGCAGGGCAGCCTGACGCTGCGCCTGAAGGACGTGCCCTGGGACCAGGCGCTGGACATCATCCTGCAGGCCAAGAACCTGGGCATGAAGCGCGTGGGCAACGTGCTGCAGATCGCGCCCAAGGATGAAATGGCCGCCAAGGAAAAGGCCGACCTGGAGGCCCAGTCCACCATCCGCAATCTGGAGCCGCTGCGTACCCAGTCGTTTCAACTCAACTACACCAAGGCGGCAGACATCAAGACCCAGCTGACCGCCACGTCGGGTTCAGGCGGCGGCGCCGGTGGCAGCAACGACGGGCGCCTGCTCAGCTCCCGCGGCAGCGTGATTGCCGAGCCGCGCACCAACCAGTTGTTCGTGTCCGACATTCCCTCGCGCCTGGAGCAGATCCAGGACATGATCACCAAGCTCGACGTGCCCGTGCGCCAGGTGCTGATCGAGGCGCGCATCGTCGAAGCGACGGACACCTTTGGCAAGTCGCTGGGTATCAAGCTGGGCGGCGCCGACTTGCGCGGCATTCGGGGTGGTGATGCGGGCTATGGAGTGGGTAGCAACCGCGTCGCATTCGGCGGCAACTACAACGCCATCACCTCCACCACCGGGCAGACCGATGCGGGGGGCCTGACCTCGGCGACATCGCAATTCGTCAACCTGCCCGCGCTGGGTCTGGCGGGCGCCACGCCGGCCAGCTTTGCCATCTCGCTGTTCAGCTCCGCCGCCAACCGCTTCCTCAACCTCGAGTTGTCTGCGCTCGAGGCCGACGGCAAGGGCAAAATCGTCTCCAGCCCGCGCGTGGTGACGGCCGACCAGACCAAGGCCTTGATCGAGCAGGGCACCGAGTTCGCCTATCAGCAGGCGACCAGCAGCGGCGCCACGGCCGTGGCCTTCCGCAAGGCGGTGCTCAAGCTGGAGGTCACGCCCCAGATCACGCCCGAGGGCAACATCATTCTCGATCTGGACGTCAACAAGGACAGTCCCGGCGGTGTGGTCGAAGGCGCCATGTCCATCAACACCAAGCGCGTCAAGACGCAGGTGCTGGTCGAGAACGGTGGCACGGTGGTGATCGGCGGCATCTTCGAGCTGACCGAGAGCGAAAACGAGAACAAGGTGCCGTTCCTGGGCGACGTGCCGGTGCTCGGCAACCTGTTCAAGCAGCGCACGCGTCAGGCCCAGAAGCAGGAGATGCTGGTGTTCATCACCCCCAAGATGATTTCCGATCGTGGTGGGGTGCGCTGAGCGCCGCTGCCTGCGTACTGACGAATTGATTTGTTAACCGGATTGACACTATGCGAAAGTTGATTGGAATCGTGGGCCTGGCCGCCGCTGCGCTGCTGGCCGGGTGCGGTGGCGGGGGCGGCAGCCCGGGCACGACGCACGAGCAGTACAGCATCACCCTGCGCGCAGACCAGACCAGCTTGCCGGTCAATCTCGGCCATTACCCGGCGGGCATCGGCGTTAGCGCGCCCTTCACCACGACTTTGTATGTCAATGCCAAAGCGGGTGACAACCCGATCCCTGGAGGCGCGGGGATCTTCGGCTGCAACATTTCCGCTGGCTTGCCATCAGGCGCGTTGTATTACCTCGACGGCAAGAGTGAGCATCAGGACGCTGACGGCAACCCAACGGCCTATCGTTCCATCACGCTGGACGCCAACTCGGGCGGCAATTCGTTCCACTTCCACGCGGGCGATCAGGCCGGTTCGGGCACGATCACCTGCACGGTGACCGATCCGCGCGACAAGCAGGTCTACAGCGCCAGTGTCAACATCACCGTGGGCGGCGGCTCGGGCAGCGGCATGCCGGCCAGTATCCGGGGCACGGTCAACGCGCCGTACGTCGGCTCGCAATTCAACGTCAACAACCTGCGCAACAACGTGGGCGTCCAGGTCCTGGTGATGGATGACATGAGTCAGCCCGTGCCTGCCCCAGCCGCAGCCAACGTGCAGGTCCGGATCCTGCCGACCTCGGCTTCGGCCGGTGCGCGCCTGCTGCTGGGCAAGCAAAGCGGCAGCGTGGTGCAGGCACAGACGCAAGGCGGCGTGGCCAGCTTCTCGCTGTCCAGCGGCCCGAGCAGCGGGCTCATCCTGCTGGAGCTGACGACGGACCGTGCCGACAACAATGTCGCCAACGGCCTGCAGGACCCGATCGTGCAGTGGGCGGTGGTGCAGGTGATCGACGGCATTTCGACCACGCCGCTGGTTTTTGCGGCCACGTCGCTGACGGTCCCCAACGGCACGCCGTATGGCCAGGCGCTGACGGCCACGGGTGGCACATTGCCGTATTCCTGGCAGGCGCTCGGCGCCCTGCCCAACGGCCTGACGCTGAGCAGCACAGGGGTGATCGGTGGCACGCCCAAGGCGCCGCCGGGAACGTACGTGGTGACCGTGCGCGTCACCGATGCGCTGGGTGCGACGGTCGATGCGGCCATCACGCTGAACATCACGGGTCCCATGTCGCCGCCGCTGGTGTTCACCGCGCCGACGGTCACGGCCGTGCCGAATCAGGCCTTTTCGTTCGCCCTGTCGGCTTCAGGGGGGCGGCCGGGCTACACCTGGGCGGCGCTGGGCGCCATGCCGGCTGGCCTGACGCTCAGTCCTGCGGGTGTGATCAGCGGCACGCCCACCGCCGCCGGCACGTTTACCGTGGCCGTCAGCGTGACGGACAGCGAAGGCACCTCCGTCAACGGCAACGTCACGATCACGGTGACTGCTCCTGCCACCCCCTGAGGGGGCGTGGCGGCCCGTCACGGCCGGCTCGCCGCCCTCGAAGGCGGCGTCGGACCGGTGACGGATCGCCTTTCGGCGTCTTGATACCATCCCCGGCATGTCCGGGGATTTTTTTCGATGATCAGTCTGATTGGCATGCCCGGCAGCGGCAAATCCACGGTGGGCCGCTCGCTGGCGCACCGCATGCAGTTGCCGTTTTCGGATTCCGACGCGGTGATCGAGCAGCGCCTGGGCTGCGCCATCCGGGACTATTTCGAGCGCGAGGGCGAGGCTGCGTTTCGCGACGTCGAGCAGGCGGTGATCGACGAGCTCACCCAGGGCGAGCCGCGCGTGCTGGCCACCGGGGGCGGCGTGGTGCTGCGCAGCGCCAATCGCCAGCGCCTGCGCGGGCGCGGCACGGTGATTTATTTGCGGTCGTCGGCCGAGGCGCTGTACCGGCGCCTCAGGCACGACACCAAGCGGCCGCTGCTGCAGGTGCGCGACCCGCTCCAGCGCCTGCGGGAGCTGTATGCGCAGCGCGACCCGCTGTATCGCGAGTGCGCGCATTTCGTTCTGGACACGCACGGCTCCTCGCTGTCGATGCTGGTGGGGCGCATCATGATGCAGCTGGAGCTGATGTCGCCCGGCGCGCCTTGATGCACCTCGGCGGGCGCGCCGGCGTGCGGGCCGGCCCACTACACTCGCCTTCTATGCAACACACGCCCCGCCAGGCAGGCACACCGTGCGTCCCCATCGACCTGGGCGAACGCAGCTACCCCATCCTCATCGGCAGCGGCCTGCTGGCCGACCCGTCCGCATTCGATGCCGCTCCCGCCGGCACCGATGCGTTGGTCGTCACCAACACGACCGTGGCGCCCCTGTATGGCGAGCGGCTGGCCGCAGCGCTGGCGCCGCGCCACCGCCGCGTACACCAACTCGCCCTGCCCGACGGCGAGCAGCACAAGGACTGGGCCACGCTCAACCTGATCTTCGATGCGCTGCTCACGCACGGCGCGGACCGCAAGACGGTGCTGTACGCGCTGGGTGGCGGCGTGGTGGGCGACATGACCGGCTTTGCCGCCGCCTGCTACATGCGCGGCGTGCCCTTCGTGCAGGTGCCCACCACGCTGCTGGCGCAGGTCGATTCGTCGGTGGGCGGCAAGACCGCCATCAACCACCCGCTCGGCAAGAACATGATCGGCGCGTTTTATCAGCCGCTGGCCGTGGTGTGCGACCTGGATGTCCTCAAAACCTTGCCCGCGCGCGAGCTCTCGGCCGGCCTGGCCGAGGTCATCAAGTACGGGCCGATCGCCGACATGGCCTTCTTCGACTGGATCGAGTCGCACATCGACGCCTTGCGGGCGCTGGACGCCGACGCGCTGGCGCATGCCGTGCGGCGCAGTTGCGAGATCAAGGCCGCCGTGGTGGGCCAGGACGAGCGCGAAGCCGGCCTGCGCGCCATCCTCAACTTTGGCCACACCTTCGGCCATGCCATCGAGGCCGGCCTGGGCTACGGCGCCTGGTTGCATGGCGAGGGCGTGGCCGCCGGCATGGTGATGGCGGCGCATCTGTCATGCGAGCTGGGCGGGGTCGATGCCGCTTTCGTGCAGCGCCTCGCCACACTGATCGAGCGCGCCGGGCTGCCCGTGCGTGGCGCCGTGATCGACGCGCACGACAACGCCGGGCGCTACCTGGAGCTGATGCGCGTGGACAAGAAGGCCGAGGCCGGCGAGATCCGCTTTGTGCTCATCGACGGGCCCGGCCGCGCCGTGGTGCGCGCCGCGCCGGACGCGCTGGTGCGGGCCGTGATCGACCGGTGCTGTGCTTGAATACTATAAATTAGATAGCTGTTCGCGCTTGATTGACGGGCGCTGGAGGCCAATTTGACTCCGATTCACGGTGCGCTGGCCGCCTGCGCCAGCGACCCCGCCCGCACGCGCGGCCGCCTGCACCCGGTCACGCCCGCGCCCACGCGCAACGCCTTTCAGCGCGACCGCGACCGCATCGTGCACTCCAGCGCGTTTCGCCGGCTGGTCTACAAGACGCAGGTGTTCCTCAACCACGAAGGGGATCTGTTTCGCACGCGCCTGACGCATTCGCTGGAGGTGGCGCAGCTGGCGCGCGACATCGCCCGCGCGCTGGGCTTGCACGAGGACCTGGTCGAGGCCGTCGCCCTGGCGCACGACCTGGGGCACACGCCCTTCGGCCACGCCGGCCAGGACGCGCTCAACGACTGCATGCGCGCGCACGGCGGTTTCGAGCACAACCTGCAAAGCCTGCGCGTGGTGGACGTGCTGGAGCGCCGCTACCCCGAGCACGACGGCATCAACCTGACCTTCGAGACGCGCGAGGGCATCTTGAAGCACTGCTCGCCCGCCAACGCGCGCCGCATCGAGGCGCGCGAGCCCGGCGGCGTGGCGCGACGCTTCATCGAAGGGACTCAGCCCAGCCTGGAGGCGCAACTGGCCAACCTGGCCGACGAGATCGCCTACAACGCGCACGACATCGACGACGGCGTGCGCTCGGGCCTGCTCACGCTGGCCCAACTGGCCGAGGTGCCGCTGTTTGCCGGCCACCAGGCCGCCGCGCTGCACGATCACCCGCATCTGGCCAAGCCGGCGCAGGGCCGGCGCTTGTTGTACGAGTCGATCCGCCGCATGCTCTCGGCCCAGGTCTATGACGTGATCGCCACCACCCGCGCCGCCATCGACGCCGCCGCGCCTCAGGATGCCGACGCCGCGCGCCACATGGGTCCGCTGGTGCGCTTTGGCGCCGACATGCGCGCCCAGTCCACCGCGCTCAAGCGCTTTTTGTTTGCCCGGCTCTACCGCCACCCGCAGGTGATGGAGACCACGGCGCGCGGCCAGCAGGTGGTGCGCGAGCTGTTTGCCATCTACCTTGATGCGGCGGACGGGCTGCCGCCCGAATTTGCCGGCAGCGCCGATCGCCCGCGCGCCGTGGCCGACTACATCGCCGGGATGACCGACCGCTTTGCCCTGCGCGAGCACGAGCGCCTGACCGGGCAAAGGCTGTTTGCATGAGCACCCCCGCCTTCAGCCGCAACGCGTCCTGGGTCATCGTGCTGGCCGGCGTGGCCGCGGCCCTGCACGTGGGCAAGCTGCCGCCGGCCGTGCCTGCGTTGCAGCAGGCCATGGGCATCAGCCTGGTGCAGGCGGGGTTCTTGCTGTCGCTGGTGCAGCTGGGCGCCGTGCTGCTGGGTCTGGTGGCCGGGCTGCTGGCCGACGGCGTGGGCCTGCGCCGCTGCATGCTCGCCGGCCTGACCCTGCTCACCGTGGCTGGCCTGGCCGGGGCCGCGGCGCGCAACGCCCACGATCTGCTGCTGCTGCGCGCGCTCGAGGGCGTGGGCTTTTTGCTGACCACCGTGCCCGCGCCCAGCCTGCTGCGCCGCGCCGTGGCGCCGGGGCAGCTCACGCGCATGCTGGGCGTGTGGAGTGCCTACATGCCCTTTGGTACGGCGCTGGCCTTGCTGGCCGGGCCGCTGCTGATGGACGCGGTCGGCTGGCGCGGCTGGTGGGTGCTGACGGCGCTGTGCACCGCCGTCATGCTGGCGTGGCTGCCGCTGGCCGTGCCGCGCGACGTGCGGCCCGCCCCGGGCGCGCACGGCGCCGCCCCCGCGGCCGAGCCCTGGCATCGGCGCCTGGCCATCACGCTGCGCGCGCCCGGCCCCTGGCTGGCGGCGCTGACGTTTGCCGTGTACGCCGCGCAGTGGCTGGCCGTCATCGGCTTCTTGCCCACGCTCTACCAGCAGTCGGGCTGGGGCGGCGCGCTGGGCGCGGTGCTGACGGCCACGGTGGCCGCCGTCAACATGGTGGGCAACATCATGGCCGGGCGCCTGCTGCACCGCGGGGTGAACGCGCGCAGCGTGCTGTGGTCCGGCTTTGCCGCCATGGCCCTGGGTGCCTGGCTGGCCTTCGGCAGTGCCACGCTCGATGCGCCGGTGCTGCGCTATGGCGGGGCGCTGCTGTTTTCCACCGTGGGCGGCCTGATCCCCGGCGCGCTGTTCGCGCTGGCGCCGCGCGTGGCGCCGGGCGAGGGCCACATCGCCACCACCGTGGGCTGGATCCAGCAGTGGTCGGCCATCGGCCAGATGAGCGGCCCGCCGGCGGTCGCGTGGGTGGCCAGCCGCGTGGGTGGCTGGGACTGGACCTGGGCCGTGACCGGTGCGTACGGCGCCGTGGGGCTGGTGCTGGCGTGGTGCCTGCAGCGGCGCGGCCTGCGGCGGTGAGTGGCGGCGGTGGTGTAATCCGGTCATGCCCACCATTGCCCCCGCCATCGCCATCGCCGACACGCGCCGCTGGCTCGAGCGCGCCGTCATCGGCCTGAACCTGTGCCCCTTCGCCAAGGCGCCCCACGTCAAGGGCCAGATCCACTACGCCGTGTGCAGCGGCGGCGGGCGCGCCGAGTTGCTGGCCGCCCTGCGCGCCGAGCTGCAGGCTCTGGTCGATGCCGACCCGCAAGAGCGCGAGACCACGCTGCTCGTCGTGCCCGACCAGTTCGCCGACTTTCTGGACTTCAACGACTTTCTGGACGACGCTGAAGCGCTGCTGGACGACATGGCGCTGCACGGCGTGCTGCAGATCGCGCCCTTTCACCCGCGCTTTCAGTTTGGCGGCACCGACGAGGACGACATCACCAACGCCAGCAACCGCTCGCCCTGGCCCACGCTGCACCTGCTGCGCGAGGCCAGCGTGGACCGCGCCGTCGAGTCCTTTCCCGAAGCCGAAGCGATCTTCGAGGCCAACATGGCCACGCTGGAGAAGCTGGGGCCCGAGGGCTGGGCGGCGCTGGGGGTGGGGCCGTCGAAGCCATGAGCCCGCTTGCTTCAAAAAAGAGAGCTGCTTGCGCTTTGCCTGCGGGCGCTAGAGGCGCAAATCGTCATATTCATGAGGCCCCGCGAACTCCTTGCCCCTTTGGGGGAAGGTTGGGATGGGGGCCTGGCCTGCGCGCGCGCACGGGCCTGGATGGTCACGCGGCGGGCCCCCACCCCAACCCTTCCCCAGCGGGGGAGGGAGCCGGACAGGCGGGCTGAGGCATGTCGTCCAACAAACCCCAACCGTCCCATCAAACGGTGCAGGCCGAGCTGCGCCCCGGCCAGTCGATCGAGCTGCTGAAAGCGCTGCACATCCTCACCCGCGAGGGCCGGCTCAACCAGGACTCGCGGCGCAAGCTCAAGCAGGTCGAGCATCTGGTGCAGTTCATCGAGAAGGTGCTGGGCGAGCTGAGCCCGCACGGCGACGAGCTGACGCTGGCCGACCACGGCGCCGGCAAGTCTTACCTGGGCTTCATCCTGTACGACTTGCTGCTCAAGGACGCGGGCCGTGGCACGGTCTACGGCATCGAGACGCGCGCCGAGCTGGTCGAGCGCTCGCGCGCGCTGGCGACGCGGCTGGGTTTTGCGCGCATGCATTTTTTGAACATCGCGGCGGCCGATGCGGCGCACGATGCGGCCCTGCCCGAGCGCATCGACGTGGTGACCGCGCTGCACGCCTGCGACACCGCCACCGACGACGCCATCGCCTTCGGTCTGGCCAAGCAGGCGCAGGCCATGGTGCTGGTGCCCTGCTGCCAGGCCGAGCTGGCCGCCTGCCTGCGCCAGAACAAGGCCTTGCAGCTGTCGCGCACGCCGCTGGCCGAGCTGTGGCGCCACCCGCTGCACACGCGCGAGCTGGGCAGCCAGCTGACCAACGTGCTGCGCTGCCTGTACCTGGAGTCGCAGGGCTACAGCGTGACCGTAACCGAGCTGGTGGGCTGGGAGCACAGCTTGAAGAACGAGCTGATCATCGCGCGCCACACCGGCCACAAGAAGCGCAGCGCCGCCGAGCGGCTGCATGCGCTGCTGGCGCAGTTCGGCCTGCAATCGCTGGCCGCCACGCGCTATGCGCGCGCCTTGTCGCCGTCCGTGGTGTCTTGATCGCTCGTCGTGCGCCGACACGCCGGGTTCGCTGCGCGGACCCGACCGACGGGGGAGCACCGAGCCTGATGTCGGTCGGGCTGAGGCACGAAAACCCGACGCCGACGGGTTGTGGATCAGTTCATCGTCATGTTGTTGAACACGGCGCTCACGCCGGGCACGCTGCGCGCCAGGCGCATGGCCAGCTCGCGCCCCAGCAGGCCGTTGGCGGGCGAGCCGCTGAGCTCGATCTTGCCATCGCCCAGGGCCTGTACCTGCAAGCCATCGGCGCCCACGCGCGGGTCGGAGCGCAGCGCGGCGCGCACGCGGTCGGCCAAGTCCTGGTTCTGCATCTGGCGTTGGGCGTCGCGGTTGTACAAGGAACCTCCCGAGGCTTGGTAGGGGCCGGCGGCGCAGCCGGCGACGACGGCAAGGGTGGCCAGGGCGCTGGCTGTGGCCAGGCCGCGCGGCCATGGGGTGGGGTGAATCATGAAGACCTCCTTGGATGAACGGGGCTGAGTGGCGATGCCCATCATCCCAGAATTTGCCGCAACGCTTCAGGGCGAGCGCATGCGGTCCACCACCTGGCTGACGCCGGGCACGCGGCGGGCCGTGTCGATGGCGCGCTGACGCTCGCCCGTGCTGCGCACCGGGCCACCCAGCACGATCAGGCCGCCCTCCAGGCCCTCGACGGTGAGGCCCTGGCCGGCCAGTTGCGGGTCGGCTGCCAGTGCCTGGCGCACGCGCTCGGCCACGCGCAGCGCGCCGGCGGTGGAGCCCGAGGCGCCGTCCAGCTCCTGGCCGGCGCGGCTCAGGTCGGGCAGGGCCACCGGCAGGTTCTGCGGCGTGGCGCCCCAGGGTGTGCCGCCGCTGCACGCGGCCAGCAGGGTGCAGGCGGCGAGGGCCAGGGCGGCGGTGGCGATGCGCGCGTGGCGCGCGGGCGTGGGATGAAGGTGGCGTGGCATGGTGCGAATTATTGAGCGCTTGGGCGTGGGGCGGTTCCGGTCGTCATCTGGCCGCCCGAGCAGCGCTCGATGCCGGCCAGGTCGCGCCGCGACTGCACGTGGTCCAAGCCGGCCGCGCGCAGCAGGGTGCGCACCGCGGCGGCTTGGTCGTGGCCATGCTCCAGCAGCAGCCAGCCGCCGGGCGTCAAATGCGCCGGGGCGGCCGCGCAGATGGCGCGCAGGTCGCGCAGCCCGTCGTGGCCGCTGGCCAGTGCAACGCGCGGCTCGTGCGCCAGCGCGGCCAGGTGCGGGTCGCCCTCGGCAATATAGGGCGGGTTGCTCACGATCACGTCAAAGCGCTGCCCCGCCACCGGGGCCAGCCAGTGGCCGTGGTGCCAAGTCACGACCAGGCCCAGCCGCTGACCATTGGCACGGGCCACGGCCAGCGCGTCGGCGCTGGCGTCGACCGCCCACACGTCGGCGCGCGGGCGCGCGGCGGCCAGCGCCAGGGCGATGGCGCCACTGCCGGTGCCCAGGTCCAGGACGCGCGCGGGCCGGTCGGCCGGCAGCAAGTCCAGCGCCCAGTCCACCAGCGTCTCGGTGTCGTCGCGCGGGTCGAGCACGCGGGCGTCCACGTGCAGCGTCAGGCCGTGAAAGGCCTTGGTGCCGGTCAGATAGGCCACCGGCTCGCCACGCAGCCGGCGTGCGCACAAGGCATCGAAGCGCGCCGCGGCCTCGGGCGCCAGCGCATCGCCGTCGTGCGCGATCAGCCAGGCGCGGTCGTGCATGGCGCGGCCGAGCACATGCAGCAGCAGCATCTGGGCGTCGATGCGGGGCAGGCCGCGCTGTTGTGCGGCGGCCAGTGCATGGGCCACGGTGGTGTGGGCGAGATCGCACGCTGCGTTGCTCCCTCGTCCCTCTGCGGAGAGGGCGGGGGTGAGGGGCGAGCGGCGTCTGTCGGGGCTCACCGGTCGTGCCGCCACCCCAACCCTCCCCCAGCGGGGGAGTGGGAAAGGCCCGCACCCCAACCCTCTCGCGCGGGCGAGAGAGGGGGCAAAGCAGCGCCGTCGAGTGCACCTGCCGGAATCGACTGAACACGATCGTGCGCGGCCTGGCTCCCTCGCCCCTCTGGGGAGAGGGTTGGGGTGAGGGGCCGGCGGCGCCTGTTGGGGCTCATGGGTCGCGCCCCCACCCCAACCCTCCCCCAGCGGGGGATGGGGAAAGGCCCTCACCCCAACCCTCTCCCGCGGGCGGGAGAGGGGGCGAGAGCGCAGGGGGGCATGGCTTGGAAACTATCAATAACGCAGCTGTCAGCGCTTTATGGGCGGTCGCTGCAAGCCAGTTTGACCCGAAAACTGCCATCACGCCTGCCCCTCCAGCTCCGCCATCTGCTCGGCCTGGTGCGCGGCCTGCAGGGCGTCGATCACGTCCTGCAAATCGCCCTCCATCACCAGAGCCAGCTTGTACAGCGTCAGGTTGATGCGGTGGTCGGTGATGCGCCCCTGCGGAAAGTTGTAGGTGCGGATGCGGTCGCTGCGGTCGCCGCTGCCGATCAGGCCCTTGCGCGTGGCGGCCTCCCTGGCCGTGCGCTCGCTGCGCTCCTTGTCTTGCAGGCGCGCCTGCAGCACGCGCAGCGCCTGCGCCTTGTTGGCGTGCTGGCTGCGCCCGTCCTGGCACTCGGCCACCAGGCCGGTGGGCAGGTGCACCACGCGCACGGCCGAGTCGGTCTTGTTGATGTGCTGCCCGCCCGCGCCGCTGGCGCGAAAGGTGTCGATGCGCAAGTCCGCCGGGTTGAGCGTGATGGCCTGCGCCTCGTCCGGCTCGGGCATCACCGCCACCGTGGCCGCGCTGGTGTGAATGCGCCCCTGCGTCTCGGTCACCGGCACGCGCTGCACGCGGTGGCCGCCGGACTCAAAGCGCAGGGCGCCGTACACGCCGGACCCGGAGGGGCCTTCTGCGGCCTGGCCCGCGATGCGCAGCACCACCTCCTTGTAGCCGCCCAACTCGGCCGGCGACTCGCTCATCACCTCCACCCGCCAGCCGCGCCCCTGCGCGTAGCGCGTGTACATGCGCGCCAGGTCGCCCGCGAACAGCGCCGACTCGTCACCGCCCGTGCCGGCGCGGATCTCCACAAACGCATTGCGCGCGTCGTCCGGGTCCTTGGGCAGCAGCATGCGCTGCAGCTCGGCGTCCAGCGCGGCCAGCTCGGCCTGGGCGGCGGCGACTTCGTCGCGCGCCAGCTCGGCCATGTCGGGGTCGGCCAGCAGGTCCTGCGCCGCGCTCAAGTCGGCCTCGCGCTGCTGATAGCGCGCCCAGCGGCCGGCGACGGCGGCGACCTCGGTGTGCTCGCGCGAGAGGGCCAGGAATTGGGCCATGTCGGCCATGATGTCCGGGCGGGAGAGGAGGAAGTCCAACTCGCCCAGGCGGTCGGCGTGGCGCTGGAGTTGGTCGCGGACGAAGGGCTTCATGCAAACGGCGAAATCAGGGATTTTCGCCGTTTCCGGAGGGAGCCCGACCGCAGTAACAGGGTGCTGCGCCTATTTGCCCCAGCAATCGGTAACGATGGTGCCAGTGGTCACGCCGTTGGCTCCACGCAAACCCGTGTTGCTGATGGTCAAAGTCCCGCACTTGTCGGTGGCTTGCGGGCCTGGGTTGTTTGGCACCGCCTGCAAGGTAAACGCGGCATTGGAGTTTCCAGCCTGAAAGCTGATCACATATCGCTTTGACGTGTCACCCGACCAGGTCAACGCCGCCGGTAGCGTGGTTGGGTACGTTCCTGTCGCCGTCGCCGCACGCTCCAGCCACTGCTGGGCCTGCAACAGACCCGCCCGGGCGTCGGCACGATGGCCACGTTGGATGTATTCGTTGTAGCTGGGCAGCGCGATCGCGGCGAGGATGGCGATGATCGCCACCACGATCATCACCTCGATGAGGGTGAAGCCGCGCTGGAGCAGGGGCGTGTTGGGAGTCATGGGGGGCTCCCTCACTTCACCTGGCGCCAGCTTGGGCGAAGCGACTGCTCGGGCATGCGAGCCAGACGCTCCTTCTGGTTCTTCACGTCGATGTCGAGTACGTTCTTGCCTTGGGTGACCACGGTATGCGAGCCGGCCGCCACCTCCCGACGCGAGACACCAGAGTCGGCCGCGTTGTAGAGGTTGTCGCCGTTCATGTCCACCAGTTGAACCGTCGGGCGCTTGCCGTCCATGATGTTGACAAGGGTTCGGAACTGGCGTTCGTTGAGCACGTTCGTGACGCTGCAACTCTCGATGTTGGGATCAACGTCCGAACCTCGCCCCGGCACCTGCGAGTACACCGAGAGAATGTTGCTGCCGTCGAAAAATTCGATCGGCTTCAACACACGTTCGCCCACGGCAGGCAGGTCGAGATACCAGCCTTGGAAGGTGGTCCACGTGTCCTGGTTCAGCGCCTGGACCGCGTCGACGGTGCCAAACACGGAGTCCACGTCCGTGATTTTTTGTTTGGCGAGTTGACCGCCGCCCGTCAGGTTGCCAGTGTTTCCCATGATGCCGAGCACTGAAGGCGCGGGGACGCAGTCCGCACCGTTCGGGCAGGTACCGCCACCAGGGTGTACCTCGAGGCGCCGGCCCATGGTGGGCTCGGGCGTGCGGTAGCGGTAGTGCGTGTTGTCGAGTACCGAATACAGAGTTTGCACATCCTGGTTTTCGGCGTCGTTCAGAGCCAGGTTGCGGCCCGTTCCGAAGGCCACCATCAAACCGCCCACGGCGCGCAGATTTGGGCTGGCCGGGGTACCGATGTTCTTCATGCGGTCATTGGCGCGCACGGTCGGTGCCGCGGTGACGGGTTGCACTTTCGGGCGAGTCGTGGACGACAGCGATGCCGGGCCACGCGCCGTGAACAGTGGCTTGGTGCTGGCAGGGCCCCCGAACGCTACCGTCCATTGGCTGTCGTCCGAGCTGGTCAGATCGAACTTCCACATATTGCCCAGGTTGTCGCCCGCATAGACCACGTCCGGGCGGCTATCCCCATTCAGATCGACCAGCCGGGGCGATGCCAGGCCGTTGTCTGCTGCGTAGCCGGTCCCGGCGGCGTCATTGGTGGCCGGGATCAGTTTCAGTTCACGTGCGCCGTCAAGGTATTGCACGATCAAAACGGGGCGTTGATTGGCGCTGTTGATGCCGTTGCCCAGCACCACGGCCCAGCGGTTGTTGTTCATGCGCACGATTTGCGTGGCACGCATGGAGTTGGCCTCGTCCTTTACCGGTTTGACGGTGATGTGGCCGATGTCGCCATCCTGCTGAACCGCGAGATTGCACGCGGCCTTCTCGGCGGTGTCGATGATGGTCGCGCAGATGGGCGCAGGCTCGGCGCTGCCGCGCGTGCGGTCGATCTTGACCAGAGACGGGGCGTTGATTTCGGAGAACGTGCTTGGATCAGTGACGTCCAGCACGAAATAGCCCTTGCCTCCGGCACCCAAGGTGCCAACCAGCACGGTGTGCCAATCAGGGGTGTAGGAGCTTTCATTGTCGTTGCCACCCGGGGTCAAGCCGAGGTCGATGTCGCCGGTCATTGGGGAGCCATCGACAAAGTAGCGGTGCCCGCTGTTGTAGGCCGGGTTGGTCAGCTGGTTCAGCGTCGGGATCACGCCGCGTGGCACGTAGGCCAGCTTTTCACTGCCGTCGGCAGCTGAGAAGCCGTGGAGCATGCCGTCGTTGCCGCCCACGTAGATCATGGGTGTGCGCGACTTGCGGGTGTTGGTGAAGTCCAGGTAGCCCTTGAGGGCGTAATTGCTGGCGGGCGCACCGACGTACCAGACGTCGGAGTTGACAATGTCCCCTTGGCGGCTGACGCGCTCGCGAAACGGCTTGGCAGCGGTGTAGCCGGTGGAGTCGGAGCCTTCCAGGCCGCGGTCGCCGCGGATGAAATCGAGCCGTTGTTGTCCCTTGGTCGCACCCTGGTCGGTATTGTCGGCAGGGTTGATCTGCAGCCAGAGTTTTTGCGCTGCGCTGAGGTTGCTGTTGTCGCTGGTCCACTTGAAGGGCGTGCCGCCCTTGGGCCTGCCGGGCGTTGGGCTGTTGACCCAGGTGTCGTTCCAGGTCATGACCAGCCGGGCGTTCACATCGAAGCCGCTCGCATCCAGCTTGACGGCGGTACTCTGGCCGCCCCAGCCGGGGAGCGAGACGATGTCGCCGTTCTTAAGCACCTGCTGCGCCGCGACATAGCCCTTCCAGGCGTCCTTGGGGTTGTAGGCGGCCGTGAACAGGCCCACCTCGTTGCGCGTGATGCTGGCGCCGCTGGCGGCGGTGGAGCCGGTGCCCGGCTCCACCAGGTTGCCGATCTGGTCGAAGATGTCGCGGAAGGCCTTTTCCAAGTCCGCCGCGACGCTGATGGCATAGAAGTTACCGCGGCCGTTGAGCGCGGCGTGCCACAGGTCGAGCGCACGCTTGTTTTCGTTGTCCATGGCTGGCCACGTCTTGACGCCCGTGATCAGGTCCGGAATGCTGCCGTCGTACCCGAATGGCACCTTGCCGGTGGGGGCAACGATGCTGGGCGCTCCCGGCCAGGTGGTGGCGTCGGAGCTCGCTCCGATCGTGTAGGTGACCATGTGGGCCCAGGTGGCCGGGTCGTAGCGCGGGTTCCAGAACCGTTCGAGGATGGCCGGCTTGCCGGCACTGTCGTTGCCGAAGCTCTCGGTCGCGGGGGCCTTGATGTAGGCCGCCGTGGCGCTCATGGTGCCGGTCAGGCCGGTGGTCTGAAGCGGCTTGGCCCAGCTGAAAAACGCCCAGTCGGCAAGGGTTTTCGACGTGGTGTCGCGATAGAGCGCGGATTTTGCGACGTCGGCTGCGGCGATGCCTCCGTACACGGTGCCGTCGGGCAAGCTCCGGTTGGTGGCATTGTCGCGATAACTGGTGTCTGGTACGTCGGATTCGCCCTGGTTCCAGCGCCCGTCGGTCATCATGATGTGGTAGTTGCGACGGCAGGCAAGATACGGCTCAGCCGTGGTGCCCGGAACGCTCGCCCACGGACTGTTGACACCGAGCGGCTGCCGCATGTAGCCATCGGCCTGCTCGAACATCCAATGCGCAGGCGTGTTGTTGCCCGGTGTCAATGAGTTGACGAAACTGAGAAAGTCGGCCCGGTGCGTTCCATCCAGCACCTTCATCGAGTTGGTGCCGCTGGTGGTGCTGTTCACGCTCGTGGCGCCGGCACTTCCATTCGATTTTTTAGGCCCAACGCCGGGCGATCCGCCGTTGTTCCACATCACCTGCCAAGCCAGCCGAATCTTCTTGTCGGGCAGCAGCGTGGTGTCGTTGAACACCTGCTTGAGCGCATATTTCAGGATGTTCATGCGGGGCGCTGCCAGATTCCAGCTGCCGTCCGGATTCGGTGCGGTGATGTTCTGAGTGCCACCCGAAGTTGACCTGTCGAGCCGATAGCCCATGCTGCCTGAGTCGTCGACCGAAATGATGACGTTGGGCGCGACATAGGGCTGCTGTGAACCGGGTGGCGACTCAACCAGCGTGAGGGCCCAGCTGAACTGGGGCGTCAGGGCCGCTGCGGCGGCCAGGGCGATCAGCCTTTGGCGGCCTCGTGGGGGGGTTGGGCGGGCGCTGTACATGTCGGGCTCCTCTCCTGATGGCGATTTCTGAGGGTTTGTTTCAGTGTCTGGGCTTGCTGTGATTAGGAAGGCCGCTTCCAAAAAAGCAGCTAAATTCAATCCTTGCGCCGCGTGGGGGCATAGGTTTCCTGCAGTACGACGGTGGTGACCGGGTTGCCCGCGGCGTTGGTCTTGCGGCCGTAGGCCAGCGCCGTGATGCGATACACCACGCTGGGTGTGAGGTTCAGGGGCAGCAGTCCGGTGCCGCTGCCTTGAATCAGGTTGGAGCTCTTGCTGCTCTCGTCGTAAGGCAATACTTCAATCCAGTACCAGCCGCCACGGTTGTCGGCGCTGGTGTCGGCCAGAATCGGATTGGCGGGTGAGGCGCTGCTGCCCGTCAGCGCGCCGGTGTATTGCCCATAGCGGGCACCGACTCGGTCGGTGGGCGTGTTGACGGTGAGACTGGCCAGCGTAAATTCACCGGCCGCGGCGTTGGTGACCGTGGTGTTGTTCCAGAAATCCTGGCGACCCGTGCGCCGGGTGCACAGGCCATGACGGCAGTGCACGGACTGCTGGTTGAGGAAGGCCAGCAACGGGCTGAGTTCCTGCGCTTCGAGTGGAATCTTGGTGACGCTGCCACGGCGACAAACTTCATCGGGCAGGGCGCTCACGTCGTCGGAATCGCAGGCAAAGCCATCGGCGCGCTCGCCCCGAATGTCGAGTTCGGCATCCTGCAGCAGCGCCTGCGTGGCCTCGAATGCCCGCTGGTAGTCGGCGTCGTTGCCCACCACCAGCTCGTTGAACATTGAGGTGCGCGAGGCCCACAGTGCCAGCAGCATGGACAGCATCACGAACACGATGACGATGAACAGCGCCACTCCTCGTTGGCCGTGGTGCAGGCTTTGCGCCCGAAGGCGGGCCGGGAAAGACGGATGAATCACGGCGTCACCTCTCACAACAGGCCTTGGCTGCGCAGCTGAAACACGTTGCGGAACACCAGGTGCATGCGGTTCTGGCGCGATCCAGGCGCGTTGGCCATATCGACGGACGTGGTGCCGTCGCAGTCAAGGTAGGAGCGGTTGGCGACGGGCACGCCACTGAGGTCAACCGGCTCATTGCCAAAGAGCACCAGACAAACCTCGACGCCCTGCACCTGGCCCCAGTTGCCGCCGGGCGGGGCGGCCATGCGCCGCAGAGTGGGGCTCCCGATGGCTGTGGTCGCGTCTTGCACCAGGTAGGTGAGCTGGAAGTTGGCCACGTTGCCGATGATGGGTTGTTCGGTGACACTATTGCCTTGGCAGCGCAGATCGTTGCCGACCAGTCTGAAGATGCTCTCGATGCGCTGGTCGCCGCTGCCATTGCCCGGTGCGTTCAAGCAATTGCGGGCCAGTGCCATCGACGGGTCGGCTGGCGTGGCGGGGTCACGGACGAAGACGGCATCCTTGTAGCGGCGATAGCCAACGGTGAGGCTGGTGCCGGTGCCGCTCAGCAGCTGCAAGGGGGAGCCAAGATCAAAACTGTTGTCGGTGCCGGACGAAGGGTCCGCTTTTTTTTCGAATGCAACGGGTGTCAAAGGATCCAGACCGCCGACGGCGTTACTGGGGTTCGGGTTCAGATACAGCGAGGCTGCTTGGCGCAACTGTCCGCCGATGAGGCGCATGGCGTAGGCGGCTTGCTGCTGAATGTTGCTGGCGTCGCTCACGCTGCCTGTGACGCCGCGCGAAACCATCAGAGCGCCGGTGGCAACGGCGACGACCAGTAGTCCGATGGCAATGCCGATCAACAGCTCGACCAGCGTCATCCCGCGCTGGGAAAGAGGGGGCTTCGCAAGCGTCGCAACGCAGTCTGTCGGGGCCCTGGCGCCCATTTGGGCAACAGCTGTGGTGATGAGTCTCGACGTCATTTCAAGGCCCCGCGCAGAAATATTTTGGATTGGCGGTACCCTCTCGCAAGTCTGGCGCGCAGCGCGCGGCTACCGGGAGGTACTGCAACTGGCAGCTGCGGTTGGCCGGGCAGCTGGCGGCGCTGCCGGCGCCGGCGCTGAACGTGCCGTCGTTCGCCCGCACTTGCGTGGCGTCGGTATTCTGTCTGTCGGTAGCGTCGAGCTCCGTGCGTTCATTTTCGCGCCAGCTGATCATCACGCCGAGCTGACGTCGGTTGTTGAGCGTGGCGCCCTCACCCGGAGGAATGAAGATGTTGGCGTCGCCCAAGGGCAGGCTGCGCTGGACCGTGCGTTTCCACTCCGCCACATCGTAAGCGGCGAGTTGGGCAGCGTTGCAGGCGAATGCGACGCAGTCGGTGCCTGCCGGAGGGGTGGGCGGCGTGGCAGTCCAGCCGCTCTGATAGCTGTCTAGCACCATCAGCGAATTGGGATGGACCTTGAGTCGCTCGCCGAAATCTTCGATCAGGCGGATGGCCTGGGCACGGCGCACGCTGGTTTGCGTATCGGACAGGGTGCGCATCTGCACGCCCAGGATGCCAAGGACGCCCAGTGCGGCAACCAGGATGGCCACCAGCGATTCGATCAGGGTGATGCCGCGTTGGCGGCGCAGGGATGTGGCTTGCATGGGGTCAGCCGGCTGTGCAGGGAGGATCGGAAATGACGCGAACGCGCCCGCCAGAGCTGACGCAGACGCCTTTGGCGGCGGGGTCGGACAGGTTCTTGCCCTGCGGGACCAGGGTGAAGCCGATCCAGGCGCCGGTGATCGCGCCCCAGCGGTTGAGTCCGATGTCAGCGTCGCTGCTGCTGCGGGTGATCTCCAGCCTGGTAGGCGCATCGAAGCGTTGCAGCACTGGTTCGCCAACGTTGCAGCTGCCGTTGCCATTGGTGTCTTCACACACGATCCACCCGCAGCCCCATTCGTCAGTACTGCTGGCCGTTGTGCAGCCGTTGGTGTTGTTTGCGATCTTGCTGATCGCCACGCCTCCTCCCCGCTTGATGGCTTCGGATCGGGCGTAGTAAAGAGTGGATTGCAGACCTTCGGCAGCTTGGCGGACCCGCCAGCGCTCCATGATTCCCGTGAAACTGGGCGCGGCCAAAGTTGCCAGAATGGCCAATATGGCCACCGTGACCATCAACTCGATGGCGGTAAAGCCCCGAGCTCCGTGGCGCACGGGCGAGCCGGACGAGATGGGCGGAGGATGCATGGCAGCATCCTAGAAGTTGTTGCCAGCCGTTGCAGTGGCAACCGGATGAGCGGTGAAATCGACGGGACGAGCGGTCGCTGCGGCCGCCCAAGGGCGCTCAGGCCAGTGGCGGCGCGGGCGGCTTGCCCCGCAAAAACAGCCGCTCGATGGCCTGCGTCGTGCCATCGCGCGCCTCGGGCGCGGCGCCATGCAGCTCCGCCATCGCCCCATGCAGCATCTTCTGCGTCAGCCCGCGTGACAGGGCCTCCAGCACGGCTTCGACGTCCTCGCCCTTGGCCAGGCGCTTGCGCGCGCGGGCGATTTCGATGGCGCGCCATTCGTCGGCCTGGGCGTTCAGCTGGCGGATGAGGGGCACCACGCCACCGGCGGGGTCGCGCTGGTCCAGCCAGTGCATGAAGCTTTGCACGCCGGCGTCGATGATGACTTCAGCCTGGGCCACGGCGGCCTGGCGGCTGGCCTGGCCGGTTTGCACCACCTGGGCCAGGTCGTCCACGGTGTAGAGGTAGACGTCGTCCAGTTGCGCGACTTCGGGCTCGATGTCGCGCGGCACGGCCAGGTCGACCATGAACATGGGGCGGTGGCGGCGCTTTTTGAGGGTGCGCTCGACGGCGCCCAGGCCGAGGATGGGCAAGGTGCTGGCGGTGCAGCTGACGATGATGTCGAACTCGTGCAGGCGCTCGGGCAAGTCGGCCAGGCGTATGACCTGGGCGCCGAAGCGGCCGGCCAGCTTTTCGCCGCGCTCCAGCGTGCGGTTGGCGATGGCGATGGCCTGCGGCTGGCG
>JAFEEB010000010.1:67799-83229 GCA_018241325.1 Pseudomonadota bacterium
CGCACGGCGGCGGCGGCCATGCTGATGGAGTGCGCGCCGATCTCGGTGGAGCTGCGCACCTGCTTGGCCACGGCAAAGCTGCGCTGAAACAGCTGGCCCAGCGTGCTGCCCAGGGCGCCGGCGTCCTCGGCGGCGCGCACGGCGCTCTTGAGCTGGCCCAGGATTTGCGGCTCGCCCAGCACCATGGAGTCCAGCCCGCTGGCGACGCGAAAGGCGTGCCGCGCGGTCTGGTCGCCCTGCAGGGTGTAGGTGTGCTGGCGCAGGGCATCGACCGGCACCTGGCCGGAGCGCGCCAGCCAGCCCAGGGTGTGGTCGATCTGCACCTGCTCGCTGGCGCAATACACCTCGGTGCGGTTGCAGGTGGAAAGGATGGCGGCCTCGGGGTGGCGGGTGTGCTGCTCGCGCAGGCCCTTGAGCGCCGGCGCGATGGTGTCGAGCGCAAACGCAAAACGACCGCGCAGATCGAGCGGCGCGGTGTTGTGGTTGAGTCCCAATGCCCAGACGGCCATGGACTCGATTATAAAATTCGAGGCGCAATCAGGTGCGGCCTTGTCGCCCTTGCTTGACCAACATCAAGATCATGGATTGGGTTGACCTGCTTTGGCACGTGGCGGGCTTTGCCGCGCCGGCGCTGGTCCTGGCGCCGGCGATGGTCCTCATGGGCCGGTTTTTTGGCAAAAAAAGTGCTCCAGCGCTGACGTGGCCTGCGCAAGCAGCTATCAATTTGATTGTTTGCCTGGGTGTGCTCGCGGTCGGCCTGGTGCTGACGGGGCACGACGGACGCATGGCGACCTATGCGGTGCTGGTGCTGGCCAGCGCCAGCACCCAATGGGCGCTGGGCGTTTGGGGCCGGTAAGCGAGCCGCCTACCGGGCCAGGCGCGCGTGGCGCAGCGGCCCGATGACCTGCCACAAGTCGGCCAGGGCCCCGCTCAGCCGGGCCTGCGGCGACGGCGCGTCGGGCTCCAGGCCGACCAGCAGGGGTTGGTTCTGATCGCTTTCGGCACGCCAGCCGGCGGGGCTGGGCGCTGCCTGCGCGGCCAGTTGCAGCAAAACCCCAAAGGCGCCCGCGCCGGCCTTGACGGGGCGGTGGGCACCGCGCCAGGCGCCGCGTGCCAGTTCGGCGCCCTGGACGAAGCCGGCGGCCCAGGCCGAGACGGCGTCGGGCTCGCTCGCCAGCAGCTTGTGCAGCCTGGCCAAGGGCGGCGGTTGGTCGGGTGGCGTGCGCAGCAGATCGACGTTGATGCGGTTGTACAGGCGCATCACGGTGTCCAGCTCGCGCTGCAGCGTCTTGCTGTCGATCTCATCGCCTGTCCCGGCGAGGCGCGGCGCCGTCATGGCCACGTTGACCCAGCGGCTGGGCATGACGATTTCGGGCGACCAGGCCACGGCGGTGATCAGGCCGTGCAGGCGCGGGTAGTCGAAGCTCTGGCGCAGGCGCTTTTCCTGCGTGGCGCCAAAGACGGGCGTGGGCAGGCTGTCCAGCGCGTTGGGCATGTCGATGACGATGTCGCGGTCGGGCCCGGGCCGGGCGGCCTTTTTGCGCGGGCGGCTTGGCGGCTGGGGCGCGGGCAGGTTCAGCGCGCGGGCCCAATCCCGCGCGCCGGTGCGCAGCCAGACGGCGCGGGTGGACACGCGGTGATCGTGCGCCGCTTCGACGCCGCCCACGGGGATGGTGAAGCCGTCGCTCTCGGGTGGCGGATCGAGCACGTCGGGCCACAGCGCGGCCATGAAGAGCGGGTATGCGGCGTGCGCGGCGCGCAGCACCGTTTCGGCCTCGGGCTGGCGGCCCAGGGCAAACAGCGCCAGGGCGCGCAGGTGCTCGCTGGGCGGCAGGTCGCCGGGGTAGCGCTCCAGCAGCGCCAGCGCTTCGTCAAAGCGCGACTGCTCCAGCCACAGGGGCACCAGCAGCTGGCGCCAGCCGTGGTTGTCGTGCGGGTTGAGCGCCAGGCCCCAGGCGGCGAGCGTCTCGCGCGCGCGATCGTCGTGGCGGTCGCCCGCCAGTTCAATGGCCTGCGCCAGCAGGCGCAGCGCCGGGCGGTTGGGCATGACCAGCCACGGCAGCTCGCAGGGCCCCGTGCCGAGCAGGGCGCGCAGGCCGGCCAAGGCGTGGTCGAGCACGCGCTGGCTGGCGGCCAGCAGTTCATCGGGCAGGCCGCGATCGCGCAGGGCGCTGCTGGCCAGCACCAGGTCGTCGAGGATGTCGAAGCTGAACCAGGCGTCGGGGTGTTGGCGCAAGAAGTCGAGCGCGGGGTTGCCGGGCTCTTGCAGCAGCGCGTCGGCGTCGTCGCTCCACAGCAGCGTCAGATCGGGCTTGGAGAGCGGGCACTGGCGATGCCAGCGGCGCTGCAGGCTGGCCATGGCCTTGCTTGGCCGCAGCTCGCGCACGGGCACCGTGGCGGCATCCCGCGGGCGCTTGCCGGTGATCTTGCCCGGGTTGGCACCCAGCGCCAGGTCGTCGGCCGACCCATGCTTGGCCCAGTCGGCCGGCGTCGCGTCGGCGGGCACGGCGCGCGCGATGGCGAGCCAGGCCGTGGCGCCGGGCAGCTCGTCCAGCACGTCGTGCTCGGGCGCATGCACGCTGCGCAGGCCCTCGGTCGCCAGGCCCATCAGCGCCTGGGCCAAGTCGGGCAGGCCGGCCTTGCGGGCCTGGGCGGCCAGCAGCGGGCCGCGCAGGCGGGCTTCGTCGTGGCGGCCCTGGCTGAGCAGAACCGTCATCTCCAGCGGCCACAGTTGCGGATCTTGCGGGGCATGGCGGCGTGCGGTTTGCAGCAAGGCCCAGGCGCCGGGGTAGTCGCCGTTGTCGCACAGCATGGTGACCAGGCGCGCGCGCGCCGTGGTCGCCAGCGCCAGCACGCCGCTGGCGCTGACGTGCTGGGCCAGTGCCATGCGGCGCTGGTCCTGGTGCAGGCGCAGCAGGGCGTCCATCAGGGCGTCCAGCGCCAGTTCGTGGCGCGGGCTCAGGCGGTCGAGCTGGTGGGTGAAGAGCGGCTCCAGCAGGGCCACGGTGCGCGCGGCCTCGCCGCGCTCGTTCCAGCCGAACGCGGCGTTGCCCAGGGCCTCGGCGGGCAATTGGCGCAACGATTCGGGCTCAAGCAGGGCGGCGTCGGCGTGGGTGAGCGCGATGGAGAGCATCTCGTTTTCGTCCACCGGGGGCACCGCGTGCGCGAACTCCTGGCAGCAGTGCTTGTACTTGCGGCCCGAGCCGCAATAGCACGGGGCATTGCGCTCGGGCGGGGGCAGCGGGCGCGGGCGCCAGCGGTTGGACGGCACGGGCACGTGCGACCAGAGCCAGCGCGCCATCGTCAGCTGCGCGCGGCGGCGCCAGTCCTGCTCGGCGGCGTCGGCGCCAGGCGCGGCACGCTCGTTCGGTTGCTGAGCCATCCAGGTGCAGAACTCGGGCAGCGACGCGCCGTGCAGCAGGCGCTCGACGGCTTCGTCAAACCAGGGCGGCGGGGCGATGTTGGCGGTGGGGGAAGACATGCCGTGGCGATGGTCCGGCGCTTCAGCGTGCAGCCGGGCTGAACAGATCGACCCGGTCGGTCACCACGCCGTCGGTGCCCAGATCGATCAGGCGCTGGGCGGCCCATTCGTCGTTGACGGTGTAGCTCAGGGCCCGCAGGCCGGCGGCCTTGACTTGGCCGACGCTGGCGGCGTCCCACAACGCGTGATTGCAGACGATGGCGACGCAGCCCAGCTGCCGGGCCGTGTCGAGCCAGCCGTCCCACAGCGTGTCCAGCAGCAGGCCGCGCGGCATCTGCGGCGCGGCCTGCTGGGCGCCGGCCAGCGCTGCGGGCTTGAACGAGGTCAGCAGCGGCGGCACGGCGGCGCCCGCCCACAGGCGCGCGGCCAGCGTGGCGACGGCGCGGCCGGTTTCTTCTTCCAGGCCCGGGGTGGGCTTGATCTCGATGTCCAGGTGGTGGCCGTTGCGCAGGCAAAAGCGCGCCAGGTTCTCGAGCGTGGGGACCGGCTCGCCGGCGTGGGCGCGCGAATGCCAGCTGCCGGCGTCGAGCTGGGCCAGCTCGCCCCACGGTCGCTGGCCCGCCACGCCCTGGCCGTCGGTGGTGCGATCCAGCGTGTCGTCGTGCAGCAGGAACAGCACGCCATCCGCCGAGAGCTTGGCGTCGCACTCGAACATGCGATAGCCATGCCGCGCGCCCAGGCGAAAGGCGGCCAGGGTGTTCTCGGGCGCCAGCTTGCCGGCGCCGCGGTGGGCAATCCAGAAGGGGTAGGGCCAGTCGGCGGCGGCGGTCATGCGGGTTCTCCAAACTTCAGCAGGTTGCCGTGCGGGTCACTCACGTACAGCTCGCGCATGCCCCATTCGCGCACCACGGGTGCGGCCAGAGGCAGGCCACGGGCCTGAAAGTCGGCGTGCAGCGCTTGCGTGTCGCCGCGCACGTAGCACGAGGTGTTTTCGGCAATGTGGCGCTCGGCGCACAGCCAGAAGTGCAGCTCGCAGTCGTCGCGCGCCACGATCAGATAGTCGGGTGCGCGCAGGCGCTCGGCGAAACCCAGCCGGTCGCAGTAGAAGGCGAGCGTGGTGTCCAGATCGAGCGAGGCCAGCACCGGCACGGTGGCGCGAATCTGCGGCGCGGGGGCGTTTGTCGGGTGCATCAATCCATCACCAGCGCGATCTTGCCAAACTGCTCGCCCGACTCGAGTCGGTTCAGCGCCGCATGCACATCATTGAGTGCAAAGCTTTGCTCGATCACGGGACGAATGTCATGCCGCTGGCAGAAGGCGAGCAGATCGTGCAGCTCGGCCACGGTGCCCATGGTCGAGCCCAGCACCTTGAGCTGGCGGATGAACAGGCGGCGCAGGTCGGCGCCCGGCTGGTCGCCGCTGGTGGCGCCGCAGGTGACCAGGCGCCCGCCGCGCACCAGCGACTTCAGGGCGGCGGGCCACGCGGCTTCGCCCACGTTCTCGAACACCACGTCCACGCCACGCCCGCCGGTGGCGGCCAGCGCGGCCTTGGCGACGTCTTCGCGGCTGGAGTCGATCGCGTGGTCGGCGCCCAGCGCGCGGGCGCGCTCCAGCTTGCCGGCATGGCGCGAGGTGACGATGGCTCGCGCGCCCAGTGCCTTGGCCAGTTGCAGGCCGGCCAGCGACACGCCGCCGCCGATGCCGAAGATCAGCGCCGTCTCCCACGGCTCGATTTGCGCCTGCGTGACCAGCATGCGCCAGGCCGTGAGGTGGTTGACGCCCAGCGCTGCCCCTTCGGCAAACGACCAGCCGTGCGGCAGCGGCAGCACGTTGCGCGCCGGCACGCTGACGTATTGCGCAAAGCTGCCGTCGCGCTGCTCGCCCAGGATTTGCATGCGCGCGCACAGCACGTCGTCGCCGCGCAGGCAGAACTCGCAGCGTCCGCAGGCCACGCCGGGGTGCAGCAGCGCGCGCTGGCCCACTTCAAGCTGCGTCTCATCGGCATCCACTTCGTCGATCACGCCCGCGCCATCGACGCCCATGATCTGGGGCAGGCGGTGCGTGATGCCCGCGCCCGAGTCGCGCATGTACAGGTCCACGCGGTTGAGCGTGGCGGCGTGCAGGCGCAGGCGCACCTGGCCGGGCCCGCGCGCGGGCAGGGGGCGCTCGCCCACGCGCACGACCGCGTTGCCGCCGTGGCCCTCGAGATAGGCTGCCTTCATGCCAAATGGGGCTTCAGCGCGCATGCATCAAGCGCGAGCAGCTATAAAAAACAGAGCATCGATCAGGCCTCGATGCGTTTGCCCGTGGCTTCGTCGAAGCCGTGGATGCGGTCGTCCAGCGGCAGCACGCGCAGCGTCTGGCCGGGTGCGGGCGGCGCGTCGGTCTCGTTCATGCGCAGAATGGTCCAGGGGCCTTGCGGGCCGTTCAGGTGGCCGTAGACCAGGCGCTCGGCGCCCAGCATTTCCACCGTTTGCACCTCCAGCTGCCAGCCGCCCGCGTCGACCACGCGCAGGTGCTCGGGGCGGATGCCCAGCAGCGCGCCCTCGCGCACGCCCTCCACGCCGGACAGCAGGTTCATGGGCGGCGCGCCGATGAAGCTGGCGACGAAGGTGGTGGCCGGGCGGTGATAGACCTCCTCGGGCGTGCCGAACTGCTCCATGCGGCCCGCGTTCATCACGATCATGCGCTGCGCCAGCGTCATGGCCTCGACCTGGTCGTGCGTGACGAAGAGGCTGGTGATGCCCAACTCGCGGTGCAGCTTTTCGATCTCGAGCCGGGTTTGCGCGCGCAGTTTGGCGTCGAGGTTGGAGAGTGGTTCGTCGAACAGAAACACCTGCGGCTGGCGCACGATGGCGCGGCCCATGGCCACGCGCTGGCGCTGGCCGCCCGAGAGCTCGCGCGGCTTGCGCGCCAGCAGGCCGCCCAGCTCCAGGATGGCGGCGGCCTTGTCCACGCGCGCCTTGATCTCGTCAGTGGGCACCTTCTTGATCTTCAGGCCGTAGGCCATGTTGTCGAACACGCTCATGTGCGGGTAGAGCGCGTAGTTCTGAAACACCATGGCGATGTCGCGCTCGGAGGGCTCCAGGTTGTTGACCACACGATCACCGATGGAGATCGTGCCGTCGGTGATCTCCTCCAGCCCCGCCACCATGCGCAGCAGCGTGGACTTGCCGCAGCCCGAGGGGCCGACGATGACGACGAATTCGCCATCCTTCACGTCGGCCGTCACGCCGTGGATGACCTGCACGGCCTTGGGGCCGGCACCGTAGCGCTTGATGACGTTGTTGAATTGAATCTGGGCCATATCGAAGTCAAATACCGGACGCAGAAGACGCAAAAGTTACGCAAAGGACGCAAAAAAATTCCTGGTTTCTTTTGCGCCTTTTGCGGCTTCTTTGCGTCCTCTGCGTTCGGCTGTTCATGGTTTCATTTCTCGGTATCGACCAAGCCCTTGACGAACCATTTCTGCATCAGGATGACGACGATGGCCGGCGGCAGCATGGCCAGGATGGCGGTGGCCATGACCACGTTCCACTCGACGTAAATCTCGCCGAAGATGGCGCGCTTGATGCCCAGCACGATGGGGTACATGTCCTCGCTGGTGGTGGCGATCAGCGGCCACAGGTACTGGTTCCAGCCGTAGATGAACTGGATCACGAACAGCGCCGCGATGCTGGTCTTGGACAGGGGCAGCAGGATGTCCTTGAAAAAGCGCAGCGGCCCCGCGCCGTCGATGCGGGCGGCCTCGGCCAGTTCGTCGGGCACGGTGAGAAAGAACTGGCGAAACAGGAAGGTGGCGGTGGCCGATGCGATCAGCGGCACCGTGAGGCCGGCGTAGGTGTTGATCATGTGCAGATCGGCCACCACCTGATAGGTCGGGCCGATGCGCACCTCCACCGGCAGCATCAGCGTGATGAAGATCAGCCAGAACACCAGCCCGCGAAACGGAAAGCGAAAGTAGACGATGGCAAAGGCCGAGATGATGGAAATGGCGATCTTGCCCAGCGCGATCACCATGGCGACCACGAAGCTGACCCACAGCATGGGCCAGCCGGCCGGGATGGTGGAGCCGCTTTCGGTCTTGCCGCCCATCAGGGCCAGTCGGTAGCTCTCCACGATGTTGCCGCCCGGCACCAGCGACAGCGGGTTGCTGCTGGCGATCTGGTCGGCTGTCTGCGTGGACATGATGAGGGCGATGAACACCGGAAACGCCACCACGGCCACGCCGAGGATCAGCACGGCGTGCGAGACGAAGTCCAGGACGGGGCGGCGCTCAATCATTGTGTTGGCAGCTCATGTTGGTGCGCTGAGCCAAGTGCGCACGACACCCAAAGAGCCCAATGGCCGCGGAGCAGGCCACGCCAGCGATCGCCGTGGACGGGGTTCCCCCGGCCACTGGCGATGCCCCCTTGACGGGGGAAGGCGAAACATCGCGCAGCGAGTGGAGACTGGGGGTGAGCCATTTCAATACTGAACCTTCTTCTCGACGAAACGGAACTGGAACACCGTCAGCAGGATGACCACCGCCATCAGCACCGTGGACTGCGCGGCCGAGCCACCCATGTCCAGCGCCTTGAAGCCGTCGTAGTACACGCGGTAGACCAGGATGGCCGTGTCCTTGCCGGGGCCGCCGTGGGTGGCCGCGTCCACGATGGCGAAGGTGTCGAAGAAGGCGTAGATCACGTTCATCACCAAGAGGAAGAACGTGGTGGGCGAGAGCAGCGGAAACACGATGGTCCAGAAACGCCGCCAGGGCGTCGCGCCGTCGATGGTGGCCGCCTCGATCACCGAGGGGGGCACCGACTGCAAGCCCGCCAGGAAAAACAGGAAGTTGTAGGAAATCTGCTTCCACACCGCGGCGATCACGATCAGCGTCATGGCGTCGCGGCCGTTGAGCAGGTGGTTCCAGTCGTAGCCCAGCGCCTGCAGCAGATACGAGATCACGCCCCAGGGCGATGAAAACATCATCAGCCACAGCACGCCGGCCACCACGGGCGCCACGGCGTAGGGCCAGATCAGCAGCGTGCGATACACCATGGCGCCGCGCACCACGCGGTTGGCCATGACGGCAAGCAGCAGGGCGATACTGATGCCGAAGACAGCCACCAGGATGGAGAACACCGCCGTGGTCTGCGCCGAGGCCAGGTAGCTGGGGTCGTGCCACAAGCGCTCGAAGTTGGCCCAGCCGACGAACTCGCTGCTGGTGCCGAACGCATCTTCCTGCAGCACGCTCTGATACAGCGTCTGGGCGGCGGGCCAGAAGAAAAACACCCCCACCACCGCCATTTGCGGCGCCACCAGCAGCCAGGGCAGCCAGGCGGACTTGAAGCGAACGCGTTTTTCCATGGGCTGCGATGGTAGCGTGAACCGGGGGCGGGCCCCAGGACGGAGGCCGGCCTTGAGCTCGCGCCGGATGACTATCTAAACAATAGCTGCTTGCGCAATGTTGGCGGGCGCTGGGGCTGGATTTGACTCCAAACCTGCCCCTGCCGGCGCCCGCCGATCGGGCTCAGCCGCCGTTGGTCTTCTGGAAGCGCACCAGTTGCTCGTTGCCGCGCTTGACCGCGGCGTCCAGCGCCTCCTTGACGGTCTTCTTGCCCGACCAGAGGTTCTCGGTCTCCTCGTCGATGATGGTGCGGACCTGCACGAAGTTGCCCAGCCGGATACCGCGCGACTTGTCGGTGGTCTTCTTGATCATCTGCTCGACGGCGACCTCGGTGCCGGGGTTTTCCTTGTAGAAGCCGCTTTTTTCGGTCAGCTCATAGGCGGCCTTGGTGACGGGCAGGTAGCCGGTGCGCTGGTGGCTGGCGGCCGCCACCTCGGGCTTGGACAGATAGGCCAGGAACTGCCCCACGCCCTTGTACGTCTCGGGCTTCTTGCCGGCCATCACCCACAGGCTGGCGCCGCCGATGACGGTGTTTTGCGGCGCGCCGGGCACGTCGGGGTAGTACGGCAGGGTGCTGATGCCGAAGGCGAACTTGCCGTTGCGCTTGACGTTGGCGTACAGGCCCGAGGAGCCGGTCATCATGGCGCACTCGCCCGACACGTAGGTGGCGTCGGCGGCGTTGCCGCGGCCTTTGTAGACGAAGGTGCCGGCCTTGGCCATGTTGGCCAGGTTCTCGAAGTGCCGCTGGTGCAGCGGGCTGTTGAACACCAGCCGCGCACCCAGGCCGCCAAAGCCGTTGTTGAGCGTGGCGAACAGCACGTTGTGCCAGGTCGAGAAGCTCTCCAGCTGCGTCCAGCTCATCCAGCTGGTGGTGAAGGGGCACTTGTGGCCCGCGGCCTTGAGCTTGCCGGCGGCCAGCGCCACCTCGGGCCAGGTCTTGGGTGGCTTGTCCGGGTCCAGGCCGGCGGCCTTGAAGGCGTCCTTGTTGTAGTGGAATACCGTGGTCGAGCTGTTGAAGGGGAAGCTCAGCATCTGGCCGTTGGGCGCCGTGTAGTAGCCGGCCACGGCGGGGATGTAGGCGTTGGGGTCGAACGTGACGCCGGCTTGCTTCATCACCTCGGCCACCGGCTTGATGGCGCCCTTGCTGTACATCATGGTGGCGGTGCCGACCTCGAACACCTGCAGGATGTCCGGTGCGTTGCCGGCGCGGAAGGCGGCGATGGCGGCCGTCATCGACTCGTCGTAGCTGCCCTTGAAGGTGGGCACCACCTTGTAGTCCTTCTGGCTGGCGTTGAACTGGTTGGCCAGGTCATTGACCCACTCGCCCAGGGCGCCGCCCATGGAATGCCACCATTGAATCTCGGTTTGCGCATGCGCGGGCACGGCCAGGCCAAGGGACAGAAGGGCGGCGCCAGCCAGCGCCAGGGGTTTGAATCGCATGAACGTTCCTCTAGAAAAATCGATCTGAAATCACGGCGTTGCCGCCCGTGGCTGCGAGGCCGCGGGACCGCGGGCAGCATCTTGCCGCGCGATTGTGACGTTTTCGCACAGTCGCGCGTCGGCCCGCAAGCGGGATAACCCGTTTCGCGTCGCCCAGGCGCCTTGCGGGCGGACAAAGCAAGGCGTCTGCCAAGGATATTGCTGCGGTGCACAATCACCGGGCCCGCCGCGTGGCCCCTGGCTTGCGCGCACCTCGTTTCTGCATTTTTCTGACTGAAATTCCATGCCCAAGACTTCGCTGGACAAGAGCAAGATCAAATTTTTGTTGCTGGAGGGCATACACCCCCACGCCGAGGAGGTGCTGCGCGGCGCGGGCTACTCCAACATCGAGCTGCTGCCCAAGGCGCTGGAGGGCGATGAGCTCAAGCGCAAGCTGGCCGACGCGCATTTCGTGGGCATCCGCTCGCGCACGCAACTGACGGCCGAGGTGCTGGCGCACGCGCCGAAGCTGGTGGCCATCGGCGCGTTTTGCATCGGCACCAACCAGATCGACCTGAAGGCCGCCAGCGAACACGGTATCGCCGTGTTCAACGCGCCGTACTCCAACACCCGCTCGGTGGCCGAACTGGTGCTGGCCGAGGCCATCTTGCTGCTGCGCGGCATTCCGGCGCGCAACGCGGCGGCGCACCGCGGCGGCTGGCTCAAGAGTGCCGACAACGCGCACGAGATGCGCGGCAAGACGCTGGGCATCGTCGGCTACGGCTCCATCGGCACGCAGTTGTCGGTGCTGGCCGAGGGCCTGGGCATGCACGTGATTTTTCACGACGTGGTCAACAAGCTGCCGCTGGGCAACGCGCGCCAGGTGCGCAGCCTGCAAGAGCTGCTGCGCGAGGCCGACGTGGTCAGCCTGCACGTGCCGCAGTTGCCGTCCACGCAATGGATGATCGGCGCCGCCGAGATCGCCGCGCTCAAGCCCGGCGGCATCCTGATCAACGCCGCGCGCGGCACCGTGGTCGAGATCGAGCCGCTGGCCGCGGCGCTGAAGGCCGGCAAGCTGGCGGGCGCGGCCATCGACGTGTTTCCGACCGAGCCCAAGAGCAACAAGGACGAGTTCGTCTCGCCCCTGCGCGGGCTGGACAACGTGATCCTGACCCCGCACATCGGCGGCTCCACCATGGAGGCGCAGGCCAACATCGGGCTGGAGGTGGCCGAGAAGCTGGCCAAGTACAGCGACAACGGCAGCACCATCACCTCGGTCAACTTCCCCGAAGTGGCGCTGCCCGCGCACCCGGGCAAGCACCGCATCCTGCACGTGCACAAAAACGTGCCGGGCGTGCTCTCGGCCATCAACCACGTGTTTTCCGACAACCACATCAACATCGCCGCGCAGCACCTGCAGACCAACGAGGGCATCGGCTACGTGGTGATCGATCTGGACGCCGCCTCGTCCGACGTGGCGCTGCAGCACCTGGCCGAAATCCCGGGCACCATTCGCTGCCGCGTCTTGTTCTGATCCAGCGGCCCTAAAGGCAACGCTGAACAGGTCCCCTGCCTGCATCGCATCTCTGCTTTGGGCGGTCTGCGGCGTTGCAAATACTCGCCATAGCCCCGCTATGGCTGCGTTTTGCGCCTTGCATCCCACCCCAAACCAGAGCGCGCTGCATCGCAAGGACCTATTCAGCGTCGCCTAAAATCGGCGCCCCCGAGCTTGCGGGCCGACGCCGATCGGCTCCGACCCAGGTTGAGCCGATGAATGCCCCGATGACGCCTGCGCAGGCCGCGCCCGATGTGCCTGCCGCCGAGCCCGCGCGCCTGCGCGAGATTCCGTACAACTACACCAGCTTTTCCGATCGCGAGATCGTGCTGCGCCTGCTGGGCGCGCGCGCCTGGGATCTGCTGCAAACGCTGCGCGCCGAGCGCCACACCGGCCGCTCGGCGCGCATGCTGTACGAGGTGCTGGGCGACATCTGGGTGGTGCGGCGCAACCCCTATCTGCAAGACGACTTGCTGGGCAGCCCCAAGCGCCGGCGCCTCTTGGTGCAGGCGCTGCGCCACCGGCTGGCCGAGATCGACAAGCGCCGCCACCCCGAGGATGACGCCGCGCGCGACGCGCAGGTGGGCGACCTGCTGACCGCCGCCCGGCGCGTGGTCGATGCCTTCGACCGTTCGTTCGACACCGTGGCCGAGCTGCGCCGCCGCGCCGCGCGGGTGCTGGGCCGGCACACGCACAAGGACAACATCAAGTTCGACGGCCTGTCGCGCGTCAGCCACGTGACCGACGCCACCGACTGGCGCGTCGAGTTTCCGCTGGTCGTCCTCACGCCCGACACCGAGGCCGAAATGGCTGCCCTGGTGGCCGGCTGCATCGAGCTGGGGCTGACCATCATCCCGCGCGGCGGCGGCACGGGCTACACCGGCGGCGCGATTGCGCTGGACTGGAAAAGCGCCGTCATCAACACCGAAAAGCTCTTGGGCATGGGCGCGGTCGAGCGTGTGCGCCTGCCGGGGCTTCAGCAGGAGGTGGCCACGATCTGGACCGAGGCCGGCGTGGTGACGCAGCGCGTGGCCGACGCGGCCGAGGCGGCCGGCCTGGTGTTCGCCGTCGATCCGACCAGCGCCGAGGCCAGCTGCGTCGGCGGCAACATCGCCATGAACGCCGGCGGCAAGAAAGCGGTGCTGTGGGGCACGGCGCTGGACAACCTGGCGAGCTGGCGCATGGTCACGCCCGATGGCGGCTGGCTGGAAGTGACGCGCATCGGTCACAACCTGGGCAAGATCCACGACGCCGAGGTGGCGCGCTTCGAGCTGAAATACTTCGACGCCACGGGCAAGCAGTTGCAGCGCATCGAGCAACTCGACATCCCCGGCGCGCAGTTCCGCAAGACGGGCCTGGGCAAGGACGTGACCGACAAGTTTCTGGCCGGCCTGCCGGGCGTGCAAAAAGAGGGCTGCGACGGCCTGATCACCAGCGCGCGCTGGGTGCTGCACCGCATGCCCGAGCACACGCGCACCGTCTGTCTGGAGTTCTTTGGCCACGCCAAGGACGCCGTGCCCAGCATCGTCGAGATCAAGGACTTCATGTTTGCCGAAGCCAAGCGATCGGGGGTCTTGCTCGCTGGCCTGGAACATCTGGACGACCGCTACCTGCGCGCCGTGGGCTACAGCACCAAATCCAAGCGCGGCGGCCTGCCCAAGATGGTGCTGGTGGGCGACATTGCCGGCGACGATGCCGACGCCGTTGCGCGCGCCACCAGCGAGGTGGTACGCATTGCCAACTCGCGCGCGGGCGAAGGCTTCATCGCCGTCGCCGCCGACGCGCGCAAGAAGTTCTGGGCCGACCGCAAGAAGACGGCCGCCATCAGCCGCCACACCAACGCCTTCAAGATCAACGAGGACGTGGTGATTCCGCTGCCGCGCATGGCCGAATACACCGACGGCATCGAGCGCATCAACATCGAGCTGAGTCTGCGCAACAAGATCGAGCTGGCCGACGCGCTGGAGGCTTTTTTGCAGGGCGGCAAGCTGCCCTTGGGTGCGGCCGGCACCGAGCCGCCACCGCCCGAGCTGCTGCAAGAAAAAGTGGAGCTGGCGCTGGACGTGGTGCGCCAGGCGCGCCGGCTTTGGCAGGGCTGGCTGCGCGACGTGGAGCCGCTCTTTCCCCAGTTGCAAGACCACAGCCTGCGCGCCAGCTGGAAGACGCAGATTCGTGCGCCGCTGCGGGACATCTTCACCGGCAGCGACTTCGAGCCGCTGCTGGCCGCCCTGGGCGACATCCAGCAGCGCGTGCTCAAGGGCCGCGTGTGGATTGCCCTGCACATGCACGCGGGCGACGGCAACGTGCACACCAACATCCCGGTGCACAGCGACAACTACGCCATGCTGCAAACCGCGCACCAGGCGGTGGACCGCGTGATGGCGCTGGCCCGCAGCCTGGATGGCGTGATCTCGGGCGAGCACGGCATCGGCATCACCAAGCTGCAATACCTGAGCGACGCCGAGCTGGCGCCCTTTGCCGACTACAAGCGCCGGGTCGATCCCGAGGGGCGCTTCAACCGCGGCAAGCTGCTGCGAAATCAAGAGCTGCCCGCGCCCGGTGGACGGGCGCTGGCGGCCGAATCCGTTGAAAAATTCAGCTTGCGCGCTGACCTGACCAATGCCTACACGCCCAGCTTCGGCCTGATGGGGCACGAGTCGCTGCTGCTCCAGCAAAGCGACCTGGGCGCCATTGCCGACTCGATCAAGGACTGCCTGCGCTGCGGCAAGTGTAAGCCCGATTGCTCAACCCACGTGCCGCGCGCCAACCTGCTGTACAGCCCGCGCAACAAGATTTTGGCCACCTCGCTGCTGATCGAGGCCTTTTTGTACGAGGAGCAAACGCGCCGCGGCGTCAGCCTGCAGCACTGGGCCGAGTTCGAGGACGTGGCCGACCACTGCACCGTGTGCCACCGCTGCCTGGCGCCATGCCCCGTCAAGATCGACTTTGGCGACGTCACCATGGCCATGCGCAACCTGCTGCGCAAGATGGGCCAGCAGAGCTTTCGGCCCGGCAAGGCCGCGGCCATGGCCTTTTTGAACGCCATCGAGCCGCGCGTCATCAACGCCGCGCGCGCCGTGATGACGGGCGTGGCCTTTCCGGCGCAGCGCGCGGTGGTGGACTTGCTGAAAGTGGCCGGCCGCAAGCAGACCGCGCACCCGCCCGCCACCGTGGGGCCGGCGCCGCTGCGCGAGCAGGTGATCCACTTCGTCAACAAGAAGATGCCCGGCGGCCTGCCCAAGAAGACGGCGCGCGCGCTGCTGGACATCGAAGACCGCGCCTACGTGCCCGTCATCCGCGACCCCAAGGCCACGACGACCGACAGCGAGGCGGTGTTCTACTTTCCGGGCTGCGGCTCGGAGCGCCTGTTTTCCCAGGTCGGCCTGGCCACGCAGGCCATGCTGTGGCACGCCGGCGTGCAGACCGTGCTGCCGCCGGGTTATGTGTGCTGCGGCTACCCGCAGCGCGGCTCGGGCCAGTTGGACGCGGCCGAGAAGATGATCACCGACAACCGCGTGCTGCTGCACCGGGTGGCCACCACGCTCAACTACCTGGACATCAAGACCGTGGTGGTCAGCTGCGGCACCTGCTACGACCAGCTGGCCGACTACCAGTTCGAGCAAATCTTTCCGGGCTGCCGCATCGT
>JAFEEB010000010.1:83267-143178 GCA_018241325.1 Pseudomonadota bacterium
GCGTATCTGTACCACCAGCCCTGCCACGACCCGATGAAGCAGCAGGATTCGCTCAAGACCGTCAAGGCCCTGATCGGCGAGCAGGTCCTCAAGAGCGAGCGCTGCTGCGGCGAGTCGGGCACGCTGGGCGTCACGCGGCCGGACATCTCCACGCAGGTGCGCTTTCGCAAGGAGCAGGAGATCAAGAAGGGCGAGGCCGCCTTGCGCGCCAGCGGCGCCGTGGGCGAGCAGGCCAACGTCAAGATCCTGACCAGCTGCCCCAGCTGCCTGCAAGGGCTCAAGCGCTACGAGGACGACCTGACCAACGGCCTGCTGGAGGCCGACTACATCGTCATCGAGATGGCCCGCCACATCCTGGGTGAGGGCTGGCTGCCCGACTACGTGGCCCGCGCCAACGCCGGCGGCATCGAGCGGGTGTTGGTTTGATGACTATAAAAACAGTAGCTGCCTACGCTTGATGGGCGGGCGCTACAGCCTGATTTTGCTTGAAGCCGCCGGACCGGCCGCGGTCATGGCTCTGGGGCGGGCGAGGGCGGTGGCGCGGGCGAGGGCGGTGGCGGTGGCGCCGGAGTGCTCGCCGCCACCGGCGCCGGCGCCTCGTCCTCGGCCACGCTGAACAGCGCCCAGGCGGCGACGAACAGCGCCGCGATCGCCGGGCCGATGACGAAGCCGTTGAGCCCAAAGAGCGAAATGCCGCCGATGGTGGACAGCAGCACCAGAAAGTCGGGCAGCTTGGTCTCCTTGCCCACCAGGATGGGGCGCAGCACGTTGTCCACCATGCCCATCACCCCCGCGCCCCACACCGCCAGGCCAACGCCCGAGGGCAGCGAGCCGGTGGCCATCAGGTAGATGGCGACTGGCGCCCACACCAGCGCCGCGCCCACGGCCGGCACCAGCGACAGCACCGCCATGGTCACGCCCCACAGCACCGCGCCGCCAATGCCCAGCACGGCGAACGCCATGCCGCCCAGCAGCCCCTGCACCAGCGCCACCACCACCGTGCCCTTGACGGTGGCGCGCACCACGGTGGCGAACTTGTGCAGCAGGTAATTCGTGTGCGCCGCCTGCATGGGCACGGCGCCGCGGATCATGCGCGCCAGATCGCGCCCGTCGCGCAAAAAGAAAAACAGCAAGTACAGCGTGATCCCCAGGTTGACCATCACCAGCAGCGTGTTCTGTCCGATCGCCAGCGCCCGCGCCGTCAGCGCCTGGCCGCCTTGCACCAGGGCCGCCGACACCTTGTCCATCACGTCCTGCAGGCTGACCACCCCAAAGCGCCCCATCAGCCCATGCACCCAGGCCGGCAGCGCATCCACCACCTGCTGAAAATACGCGCGCAAGTCCAGCCCGCCGCTGCGCACGCGCTGGCTGAAGGCGGCCGCCTCGTCGATCATGGCGGCGATGATCAGGGTCAAAGGCACCACCACGATGAGCAGGCAGATCAGCAGCGTGCCGATGGCCGCCAGCGTGTCGTGCCCGCGCAGCTTCACGCACAGGCGCCGCTGCAGCGGCATGAACATCAGCGCCAGCACCATGGCCCAGAACACCGCGCCGAAAAACGGCGAGATGACCCAGCAAAAGGCCACGGTGACCCCCGTCAGCAAAAGCAGGAAGACGGCGCGTTGCAGGGCAGGGGAGTTCACGGTGGCGGGCTTGGGCAGCAATGGGTCCGAAAGGGTAGCAGATGCCCATGGCCGAGCCATGGGTCCGAGCCGCCGCCGGCGGCGGGCCATGGCCGCGCGCGGCACAATGGGCCTCGCCTCTTGATGACTCACCCCCAGCGATGACAACTCCCAGCCCTTCTCCCGTGGCCCAGAAGTCCGCCTCCGCACCGCCGCCCGAGGCCATCACCATCCACGCCAGGTCGCGCGTGCTGGAGCTGGTGTGGGCCGACGGCAGCCGCTATCGCGTGCCCTTCGAGCTGATGCGCGTGTACTCGCCCTCGGCCGAGGTCGCTGGCCATGGCCCCGGCCAGGAGGTGCTGCAAACCGGCAAGCGCGAGGTGCAGATCACGGCCATGAACCCCGTGGGCAACTACGCCGTGCAGCCGCGCTTTTCGGACGGGCACGAGAGCGGCATCTTCACCTGGGAATACCTGCGCCACCTGGGCGCCAACCAGGAGCAGCTGTGGCGCGACTACGAGGCCCGCTTGGCGGCCGCCGGCCGCGATCGCGACACGCCCATGCCCACGCTGGGCAAGGCGCCGGCCGCGCCGATGGTGTTTCATGCCAAGAAGCCGCGCTGAGTCGTCTTCGAACAAGGCGATTGCGGCCGACTGCGATTCGAGCCCCACGGATCGGACGGCTGCGGAGCAAGCCAGGCCAGTGACCGCCGCAGCCGGGCTTGGCCCGGTTGCTGGCGGTGCCCCCTGAAAGGGGGGAAGCGCAACAACGCGAAGCGTGTGGAGATTGGGGGTTAGCCTGTATTGCGCAAGCCCGCCGCAATGCCGTTGATGCAGATGTGAATGCCCGTTTGCACGCGCTCGTCGCCGGGCGCAGCGCGCCAGCGGCGCAGCAGCTCCACCTGCAGGTGGTGCAGCGGGTCGATGTAGGGAAAGCGGTGGCGAATGGAGCGCGCCAGCGCCGGGTTGCCGGCCAGGCGGCTTTTCTCGCCGGTGATCTGCGTGAGGGCATCGACCGTGCGATGCCATTCGGCCTGGATGGCGGCAAACACCTTCTTGCGCAGGCGCGCGTCGGGCACCAGCGCGCTGTAGCGCGCGGCCAGCGCCAAATCGCTCTTGGCCAGCACCATGTCCATGTTGGACAGCAGGGTGCTGAAAAACGGCCACTGGCGCTGCATTTTTTGCAGCAACGCCTGCTGTGCCTTCGGGTCTTTGCCGGCGGTGTGGATGAAGGCCTGCACGGCCGAGCCGAAGCCGTACCAGCCCGGCAAGGTGAGGCGGCACTGGCCCCAGCTGAAGCCCCAGGGAATGGCGCGCAAGTCCTCGATCTTCTGGTTGGCCTTGCGCGAGGCCGGGCGCGAGCCCAGGTTGAGCTGGGCGATCTCGCGAATCGGCGTGCCGTTGAAGAAATAGTCGGCAAAGCCCGGCGTCTCGTACACCAGGGCGCGATAGGCCGCCATGCTGGCGCGCGAGAGCTGCTCGGCCGCTTCCAGAAACGCCGGGCTGGCCGGCTTGGTGGGCTGCAATAGCGTGGCCTCCAGCGTGGCGGCCACAAGAGTCTCCAGGTTGCGCCGGCCGATCTCGGGGTTGGCGTATTTGGAGGCAATGACCTCGCCCTGTTCGGTCAGGCGGATCTGCCCGCGCACGGTGCCCGGCGGTTGCGCCAGGATGGCCTGGTAGCTGGGCCCGCCGCCACGCCCCACGGTGCCGCCGCGGCCGTGGAACATGCGCAGGCGGATCGGCGCCCCCACGCTCACCGCTGCGCGCGGTTCGCTGCCCTCCAAGGGGGCTGCCGCACCTTGGGACGGCCCGGCGGTGCGGCCCGCGTTCATCTCGTCGAAGATTTGCACCAGCGCGATTTCGGCGCGGTACAGCTCCCAGTTGCTGGTGAAGATGCCGCCGTCCTTGTTGCTGTCGCTGTAGCCCAGCATGATGTCCTGCTCGGCCCCGCCGCGTTGCAGCAGCGTGGTGATGCCGGGCAGCTCGTAGTACTCGCGCATGATGGGCGCGGCGTTGCGCAAGTCTTCGATGGTCTCGAACAGCGGCACCACGATCAGGTCTGCATGACCGCCGGCATCCAATGTGCCTTGCATCAGGCCTGTTTCTTTTTGCAGCAGTAGCACTTCCAGCAAGTCGCTCACCGTCTCGGTGTGGCTGATGATGCAGTGGCGGATGGCCTCGGCGCCGTAGCGCTGGCGCAGGCGCAGGGCGGTTTCGAAGATGGCGATCTCGCCTTGCGTGTGCGCCGAATACGCCGCCCCCATCACGCGCAGCGGCCGCGCGTCGTTGAGCAGGCCCAGCAGCAGCGTGCGGCGCGCGTCCTCGGGCAGGGCGGCGTAGTCGGGGTGGATGCGCGCGGTGGCCAGCAGCTCGGCCACCACGCGCTCGTGCTGGTCGGAGCTTTGGCGCAAATCCACCGTGGCCAGGTGAAAGCCGAACACCTCGACGGCGCGCATCAGCGGGCGCAGGCGCTCGGCGGCCAGCACGCCGGCGCGGTGCGATTGCAGCGAGGCGTCGATCACCTGCAAGTCGGCCAGGAAGTCGGCCGCGCTGGCATAGGCGTTTTGCGGCGCCACGGCGTGGCGCGCGGCCTCGCCGCCGGCCAGGTCCCGGAGCGTGGCGGCCAGGCGCGCGTAGATGCCGGTGAGCGCGCGGCGGTAGGGCTCGTCGCTGCGGTGTTCGCTGGTGTCGGGCGAGCGCGCGGCCAGTTGCCCCATGGCGGGCGAGACCTGCACCAGGTTGGCCGACAGGGACAGCTCGCGCCCCAGGTGGTGCACCTCCGTCAGGTAGTGGCGCAGCGCCACCTCGGCCTGGCGGCGCAGGGCCAGCGCCAGGGTGTCGGCGCCGACGTTGGGGTTGCCGTCGCGGTCGCCGCCGATCCACTGCCCCATGCGCAGAAAGGGCGCCACGTGAGCCGCGCCGCCCAGCGCGTGCTCCAGCTCGGCATACAGCTTGGGGATTTCGCGCAGGAAGGTGGACTCGTAGTAGGACAGGGCGTTTTCGATCTCGTCGGCCACCGTCAGCCTGGAAAAGCGCAGCAGCCGCGTCTGCCACAGCTGCGCCACGCGGGCGCGCAACTGCGCCTCGTTGGCGGCCAGCTCGCGCGGGGTCAGCGTGTCCTTGGCGGCGCCGGGCCGCTGGGCGCGCGCCTGGATGTCGTCGCGCTGGGCCAGCAGCTGGGCGATCTCGCGCTCGGCGTCCAGGATGCTCTTGCGCTGCACCTCGGTGGGGTGGGCGGTGAGCACCGGGGCCACGTAGGCACCGGCCAGGGTCTGCACGATGCGCGCATCGCTCAGCCCGGCGCGGCGAAGGCGCGTGAAGGCCACCTCGATGCTGCCCTCCTGGCTGCTGCCGGCGCGCTCGTGCACGGCGCGGCGGCGGATGTGATGGCGGTCCTCGGCCAGGTTGGCGAGGTGGCTGAAGTAGGTGAAGGCGCGGATCACGCTCACCGTCTGGTCGCCGCTGAGCGAGGTCAGCAGTTTCTTGAGCGCCCGGTCGGCGCGCGGGTCGGCGTCGCGGCGATACGCCACCGACAGCTGGCGCACCTGCTCGACCGTGTCGTAGGCGCTGGCGCCCTCCTGCTCGCGAATCACGTCACCCAGGATGCGCCCGAGCAGGCGAATGTCCAGGGTCAGCGGGAGTTCCTTGTCGGCTTTGCGGGCGCTGGGTGTCATGGCGGGTCGAAGGCGGGCCGGGTCGGCGCGGTGGCTGCGCTACAGTTGAATATGGGTCGGCGCCGATGCGCGGCAACGCGAGAGCGCCGACCGCACTGGGGGCGAGACGCATCGTAGCGCCTTCGATCGACGATCGACATATCGAACGGGTTGTCATGACCAGCACGCATTTTGGATACGAGACGGTGGACGAGCAGGACAAGGCGCGGCGCGTGCGCGGCGTGTTCGACTCGGTCGCCACGCGCTACGACCTGATGAACGACCTGATGTCCGGCGGCCTGCACCGGCTGTGGAAGCGCTACACAATCATGGTGGCCAACCCGCAGCCCGGCCAGCGCGTGCTGGACATTGCCGGCGGCACGGGCGACTTGGCGCTGGCTTTCGCCAAAAAGGTGGGTCCCACCGGCCAGGTGGTGCACACCGACATCAACGAAGCCATGCTGCGCACCGGGCGCGACCGCCTGCTGGACGCCGGCGTGATCCTGCCCACCACGGTGTGCGACGCCGAGCATTTGCCCTTTGCCGACGGCCATTTCGATCGGGTCAGCGTGGCTTTCGGCCTGCGCAACATGACGCACAAGGACGCCGCGCTGCGCGAGATGGCGCGCGTGCTCAAGGTGGGCGGCCGGCTGCTGGTGCTGGAGTTTTCGCAGGTGGCCGCGCCGCTGCGCAAGGCCTACGACCTGTATTCCTTCAGCGTGCTGCCGCGGCTGGGCCGGCTGGTGGCGGGCGACGCCGACAGTTACCGCTACCTGGCCGAGTCGATCCGCATGCACCCCGGCCAGGCGGAACTAAAGGCCTTGATGAAGGTCAATGGCTTCGGCCACGTCGATTTTCACAACCTGAGCGGCGGCGTGGTGGCGCTTCACGTGGGCATCAAGTGCGCTTGACGTCTGTTCATTTTTCGCGTGTTCGGGCACAATGGCCCTGCTTTCCATCCATCTGACCTTGGGAGATCACCTCGGATGAAATTCAATCAATTCCTGTCCCGCCTGATGACGGTGCTGCTGGCGGTGTTCCTGGTGGGCGCCTTCACCTTCGAGGCCGAAGCCAAGCGCATGGGCGGCGGGGGCTCCTTCGGGCGCCAGTCCAGCAACGTCACCCAGCGCCAGGCCACGCCGGCAACGCCCAGCCAGGCCACCAATGCCGCCAATACGGCCGGTGCCGCCGGTGCCGCGACCGCGCGCAAGCCCTGGGCGGGCATGCTGGGCGGGCTGGCCGCCGGCCTGGGCCTGGCCTGGCTGGCCCATTCGCTGGGCCTGGGCGCCGGTTTTGCCAACATCCTGCTGATCGGCCTGCTGGTGCTGGCGGCGTTTGCGGTCGTGGGCATGCTGCGGCGCGCACGCCAGGGTGGTGCGACGGCTCCCACCATGGCCTACCAGGGCGTCGGCGCGGCCCACCCCGTGACGCCGCCGCAGTACAACCCCACCAAGGTGGGCAACGACGCGTCGGCGCGCCCCTGGGAGTCCCAGGCGGCAGCCTTCGACGGCGGCGCGCCGGTGGGCGGCGGCTCCATGATCGGCTCGGCCTTGAAGGGCGCGCAAAGCTGGGGCATTCCGTCCGACTTCGATGTCGCCGGCTTCACCGAAGCGGCCAAGCGCAACTTCATGTCGCTGCAGCGCGCCTGGGACGGCTCGGACATCCCGACGCTGCGCGCCATGATGACCGACGAGATGCTGGCCGAGATCCAGGGCCAGCTGGCCGAGCGCGAGCGCACGGCCCCCGGCCAGGTCAACGTCACCGAGGTGAACATGCTCGAGGCGCAGCTGCTGGGCATCGAGGAGCAGGGCGACGTGTACATGGCCAGCGTCGAGTTCAGCGGCATGATCCGCGAGGACGCCTCGGCCGGCCCCAGCCCGTTCCGCGAAGTGTGGAACATGACCAAGCCCACGAACGGCCGCGGCGGCTGGCTGGTGGCGGGGGTGCAGGCGCTGCAATGACCCGATGCCGCGTGTCGCGCGGCCTTGGTCACACCCCACCCAAGGGCCCCGATTTCGGGGCCCTTTGTCATGGCGCGCCGGGCCGGTGCCCGGCCGCGGCCAGGCCATTTGTCATCAATAATCACGGCCATGAACATGAAGTCTCCCTTTTCCGCCGTTGCCGAGGGCCTGGCCAAGCTGGGCGCCGGCCTGAAGGCGCCTGACTGGCTGGTCGATGAAACGCAGCACCGCCTGGTGCTGTTTCTCAATCACGTGCTGATGCAAGAGCCCGAGGCGCAGGCGCGGCTGGCGCGCCAGCAGGGGCGGGTGGTCAAGCTGCAATGGGGCGACTTCTGGATGCAGCTGGCGGTCACGCCCGCCGGCCTGTGCGAGCGTGCGCCGGCGGCCGAGCCGGACTTGCTGCTGACGGTGACCGACGCGACGCCCCTGGGTTTGCTCAAGGATGCGTTGCGCGGCGACAAGCCGGGCGTGCGCATCGAGGGCGACGTGCAATTGGCCGCCGAGGTGAGCTGGCTGATCGACCACGTGCGCTGGGACGCCGAAGAAGACCTCTCGCGCCTGGTCGGCGACGCGCCGGCGCACACCCTGGCGGGCATCGGCCGCGCCATGGCGCAGGCCTTGCGCCAGCTGGCGGCCCGGCTGCCCGGCGCCGGCAAAGCGGCCCATTCGTGATGCGCCTGACGCGCGCCGTCACGATCGTGTGGGTGGCCTTGCGCCACGGCCTGGACGAGTTGGTGCTGACCAGTTTCCAGCACCCCGGCCTGCGGCTGCTGGGGCGCATGGTCCGGATGGGGCGCGACCTGTCCGCCCCGCGCGGCCAGCGCCTGCGCGAGGCGCTGGAGCAGCTGGGCCCCATCTTCGTCAAGTTCGGCCAGGTGCTGTCCACCCGGCGCGACCTGCTGCCGCTGGACATCGCCGATGAGCTGGCGCTGCTGCAAGACCGCGTGCCGCCGTTTCCGGCCGAGGTGGCGATGGCCACCATCGAGCGCGCGTTTCGCAAGCCGGTGGACCAACTGTTCACCCGGTTCGAGCGGGTGCCGGTGGCCAGCGCCTCGATCGCGCAGGTGCACTTTGCGACCTTGGTGGACAAGGCAGGGCGCGAGCGCGACGTGGCCGTGAAGGTGCTGCGCCCGGGCATGCTCAAGGTCATCGAGCAGGATTTGCAGCTGATCCGCATGATGGCCGGCTGGATCGAGCGGCTGTCGGCCGACGGCAAGCGCCTCAAGCCGCGCGAGGTGGTGGGCGAGTTCGACAAATATCTGCACGACGAGCTGGACCTGGTGCGCGAGGCCGCCAGCGCCGCGCAGCTGCGCCGCAACATGGCGGGGCTGGACTTGGTTCTGATCCCCGAGATGATCTGGGATTTGTGCCGCTCCGACGTGATCGTGATGGAGCGCATGAGCGGCATCCCCATCGGCCAGGTCGATCGCCTGCGCGAGGCGAACGTGGACATCCCCAAGCTGGCGCGCGACGGCGTGACCATCTTCTTCACCCAGGTGTTTCGCGACGGGTTTTTCCATGCCGACATGCACCCGGGCAACATCATGGTCAGTGTCGAGCCGGGCACCTTCGGGCGCTACATCTCGCTGGACTTCGGCATCGTCGGCACGCTCACCGAGTACGACAAGGAATACTTGGCGCAGAACTTCACCGCCTTCTTCCGGCGCGACTACAAGCGCGTGGCCGAGCTGCACGTGGAAAGCGGCTGGGTGCCCCGGGACACGCGCATCGACGAGCTCGAATCGGCCATCCGCAGCGTGTGCGAGCCCTACTTCGACCGCCCGCTCAAGGACATCTCGCTGGGCATGGTGCTGATGCGGCTGTTTCAGACCTCGCGGCGCTTTCACGTCGAAATCCAGCCGCAGCTGGTGCTGCTGCAAAAGACGCTGCTCAACATCGAGGGGCTGGGGCGCGAACTCGATCCCGAGCTGGACCTGTGGAGCACGGCCAAGCCCTTCCTCGAAAAGTGGATGCTCGAGCAGGTCGGGCCCAAGCGCCTGTGGCGCGAGCTGCGCCAGCAGGCGCCGTACTACGCCCGCATGCTGCCCGACCTGCCGCGCCTGCTGCACGAATACCTGCGCCAGAACACCCGCGAGGCGCCCGATGCCGAGCTGCGCCTGTTGCTCGCCGAGCAGCGGCGCACCAACCGCCTGCTGCAGGCGCTGCTGTACGCCGTCGCCGGCTTCGTGCTGGGGCTGATCGTCATGCAGATCCTGGTGCGGGTGCTGATTTTCTGAATGAAAACTGGCTGCGACGCCCGGTAGGAAAGCGCGGGTAGCTATCAAAAATATAGTTGCCAAAAACAGCGACAATCGCGCGTCGCGTTGATCCCTGCCTCTTGCCCCGGAGACAACCCATGCTGGTGAGCTTCATCGTCTTGTACCTGCTGGCGTCCATCGCCATCGGCCTGTTTGCCGCCCGGCGGGTGCACAACACGGCCGACTACGCGGTGGCCGGACGAACGCTGCCCTTGCCGGTCATCATCGCCACCACCTTCGCCACCTGGTTCGGCGCCGAGACGGTGCTGGGCGCGCCGGCCAAGTTTGTGGCCGAGGGCCTGCACGGCACGGTGGAAGACCCGTTTGGCGCCGGCCTGTGCCTGGTGCTGGTGGGCCTGTTCTTCGCGCGCAAGCTGTACGCGATGAACATCATCACCATCGGCGACTACTATCGCCGGCGCTTCGGCCGCACGGTCGAGGTGCTGTGCTCGGCCATCATCATCTTCAGCTACCTGGGCTGGGTGGGCGCGCAGGTGACGGCGCTGGGCCTGGTGTTCAACCTGCTGAGCGCCGGTGCCATCTCGCTGGCCTGGGGCATGGTCATCGGGACGGCGATCGTGCTGGTCTATACGCTGTACGGCGGCATGTGGTCCGTGGCGCTGACCGACTTCGTGCAGATGATCGTCATCACCGTCGGCCTGCTGCTGATCGCCTGGTACGCGGCGGACCTGGCGGGTGGTGCCGGCAAGGTGATCGACTACGCCGCGCGCGAGGGCAAGTTCAACTTCTTTCCCACCGGCGGCGCCAAGGAGTGGACCTTCTTTTTTGCCGCCGCCATCACCATGATGCTGGGCTCCATTCCGCAGCAGGACGTGTTCCAGCGCGTGATGTCGTCCAACAACGCCACCACGGCGCGGCGCGGCCCGGTGGCCGGCGGCCTGCTGTACATCGGCTTTGCCTTCGTGCCGATGTTCGTGGTCGTCGCCGCGCTGATCGTCATGCCCGGCACCTCGGGTCTGCTCTCAGACGACCCGCAGAAGGTGCTGCCCACCCTGGTGATGGAGCACATGCCGGTGGCGCTGCAGGTGGCCTTCTTCGGTGCGCTGCTGTCGGCCATCATGTCCACCGCCTCGGCCACCATGCTGGCCCCCTCGACCACCTTCGTCGAGAACATCCTGCGCAACCTGCGCCCCGGCATGAGCGACGCCCAGACGCTCAAGGCCATGCGCATCAGCGTGCTGGTGTTCACCGTCTGCGTGCTGATCTACTCGATCACCATGGAAGGCTCGTCCATCTACGAGCTGGTCTCGGGCGCCTACCAACTGCCCCTGGTCGGCGCCTTCGTGCCGCTGGCCTTCGGCGTCTACTGGAAGCGCGCCACCACCCAGGGCGCGTTGCTGGCCATGGGGCTGGGCATCGGCGTTTGGCTGCTGTTCGTCGCCAGCCCGATGCTGCGCGAGGCCTTTCCGCAGCAGCTGGCCGGCGTGCTGGCGGCGCTGGCGGGCATGGTGTTCGGCTCGCTGGCGCCCCAGTGGCTGCCCGACCACAAGGGCCACGCGCCCCACTACGCGGCCAGTGCCGGGTGAGTGCGCGCTCGGGTGCGCCGGAATCGGCGCGCCGCCTATAATCGAGGGTTTTTCGCTCACGCCGGCCGGCCCCGGGCCACCCCATGCCCATCTATGCCTACAAGTGCGCGTCCTGCGGCTTTGCCAAGGACGTGCTTCAAAAAATGTCCGATGCCCCGCTGACGGTTTGCCCGTCCTGCGGCCAGCCGCGCTTTGCCAAGCAGGTCACGGCGGCCAGCTTTCAGCTCAAGGGCTCGGGCTGGTACGTGACGGACTTTCGCAACGAAGGCGCGCCCGCGGGCGAGGGCGACAAGAAGCCCGAAGCGGCCGCGGCACCCGATGCGGCAGCGCCCGCGCCCGCCCCGGTCGCTGCGTCTACGTCTGCGTCTGCGCCGGCACCGGCGCCCGCTCCGGCGTCGACGCCGGCGCCTGCTCCCGCGCCGACAGCGAGCGGCGGATCGCACACGGCCTGATCGCGCATCGGACGCACCATCCATGATGATCCGCCTGCGGCAATACTTCATCACCGGCCTGCTGGTGTGGTTGCCCATGGGCGTCACGGTGTGGGTGCTGCTGTGGCTGGTGGGCATTTTGGACAGCGTGTTCCAGGGCGTGCTGATCGCCTTCGAGACCATGGTGCCGCCGCTGCAGCCGCTGGCCAACCAGTTGCGTCACATTCCGGGGCTGGGGGTGATCCTGGTGGCCATCGTCATCGTCGGCACCGGCCTGTTCGTGGCCAACATGTTCGGCCAATGGTCGCTGCGCCAGTGGGACCGCCTGATGACGCGCATCCCGGTGGTGCGCAGCATTTATTCCAGCGTCAAGCAGGTGTCCGACACGCTGTTTTCCGGCTCCGGCCATGCGTTTTCAAAGGCCTTGCTGGTGCAATACCCGCGCCAGGGCGCCTGGACCATTGCGTTTCTCACCGGCCATCCCGGCGGCGAGGTGGCGGCGCGCCTGGGCGAGGGCTATCTGAGCGTGTACGTGCCCACCACCCCCAACCCCACCTCGGGCTTTTTCCTGGTCGTGCCGCGCGCCGACGTGATCGAGCTCGCGATGAGCGTTGACGAGGCGCTCAAGTACGTCATCTCCATGGGCGTGGTGGCCCCGCCGCCGGTGCGCGAGTCGGTGGCGCTGCCACCCGTCCCGGCGGCCGCTGCCCAGCCGGCCTCTTCGCCCGATCCCTGATGTTTTCCTGAAAGCAAGTTCACCCATGTCCATGCGTACCCACTACTGCGGCCTCGTCACCGAGGCCTTGATCGGCCAGAGCGTGACCCTGTGCGGCTGGGTCAACCGCCGGCGCGACCACGGCGGCGTGATCTTCGTCGATTTGCGCGATCGCGAAGGCTATGTGCAGGTGGTGTGCGATCCGGACCGCGCCGAGATGTTCAAGACGGCCGAGGACTTGCGCAACGAGTTCTGCATCCAGATCCACGGCCTGGTGCGCGCGCGCCCCGAGGGCACGACCAACGACAACCTCAAAAGCGGCAAGATCGAGGTGCTTTGCCAGCAGCTCACGGTGCTCAACCCCTCCGTCACCCCGGCGTTTCAGCCCGACGACGACAACCTGTCGGAAACCACGCGCCTGACCCACCGCGTGCTCGATCTGCGCCGGCCGGTGATGCAGCGCAACATGATGCTGCGCTACAAGACGGCGATCCAGGTGCGCAACTTCCTCGACAAAGAGGGCTTCATCGACATCGAAACGCCCATGCTGGGCAAGAGCACGCCCGAGGGCGCGCGCGACTACCTGGTGCCGTCCCGCGTGCACGACGGCCAGTTCTACGCGCTGCCGCAGTCGCCCCAGCTGTACAAGCAGATGCTGATGGTGTCCGGCTTCGACCGCTACTACCAGATCACCAAGTGCTTCCGCGACGAAGACCTGCGCGCCGACCGCCAGCCCGAGTTCACGCAGATCGACTGCGAGACCTCGTTTCTGGACGAGCAGGAAATCCGCGACATCTTCCAGCGCATGATCAAGGAAGTGTTCCAGACCCAGCTGAACGTGGACCTGGGCGAATTCCCGGTCATGGCGTATCAGGAGGCGATGCACCGCTTTGGCTCGGACAAGCCCGATCTGCGCGTCAAGCTCGAGTTCACCGAGCTGACCGACGTGATGAAGGACGTGGATTTCAAGGTCTTCTCCGGCCCCGCCACCACCCCGGGCGGGCGCGTGGTGGCGCTGCGCGTGCCGGGGGGGGCGCAGATTTCGCGCGGCGAGATCGACGGCTACACCGAGTTCGTCAAGATTTACGGCGCCAAGGGCCTGGCGTGGACCAAGGTCAACGAGGTCGCGAAAGGGCGCGACGGGTTGCAGTCGCCCATCGTCAAGAACATCCACGACGCCGCGCTCGCCGAAATCCTCAAGCGCACCGGTGCGCAGGACGGTGACGCGCTGTTCTTCGGCGCCGACAAGGCCAAGATCGTCAACGACGCCATCGGCGCGCTGCGCCTGAAGGTGGGCCTGGGCGAGTTCGGCCGCAAGAGCGGCCTGTTCGAAGACCGCTGGGCGCCGCTGTGGGTGGTGGACTTCCCCATGTTCGAGTACGACGAGGACAACGCCCGCTGGGCTGCCGTGCACCACCCCTTCACCAGTCCCAAGGAAGGTCACGAGGACTACATGGACAGCGACCCGGGCCGCTGCGTCGCCAAGGCCTACGACATGGTGCTCAACGGCTGGGAGCTGGGTGGCGGCTCGGTGCGTATCCATCGCGCCGACGTGCAAAGCAAGGTGTTCGCCGCCCTCAAGATCAGCCCCGAAGACGCGCGCGCCAAGTTCGGCTACCTGCTGGACGCGCTGCAGTACGGCGCGCCCCCGCACGGCGGCCTGGCCTTCGGTCTGGATCGCCTGATTACCCTGATGACCGGCAGCGAATCCATCCGCGACGTGATTGCCTTCCCCAAAACCCAGCGCGCGCAAGACTTGCTCACGCAAGCGCCCAGCGCGGTTGACGAAAAGCAGCTGCGCGAGCTGCACATCAAGCTGCGCAATTCGGCGGCGGCGTGACGCGCCGCACGGCGCCGGGGTTGGTGCTCTGCTAGGATGAAATCTTTGTTCAGGAGGTTCGTTCATGTCCAACGTTTCCGAAATGGTTGATTCCGCCGATCAAGCCAAAGAAGAGCTCGTGGCCAACCTGCGCCGCGTGATTTCCGATGCCGAAGACCTGCTGGCGGCCACCGCGGGCGACGCCGACAGCAAGATTGCCGAGCTGCGCGCTCGCGCCCGCCAGAATCTGGCCGTGGCGCGCGACAAGCTGGCCGACGCCGACGCCGCGCTGCGCGCGCACGCCCGCCGCGCCATGAACGCCACCGACGACTACGTGCACGACAACCCCTGGTCGTCCATTGGCGCGGCCGCGGCCATTGGCATGCTGGTGGGCGTGCTGCTGGGCCGCCGCTGATGGCTGGCGCCTGCGGGCGTGCGGCATGGGTGGGGCGACCGTGACAGCGGGGGTCGAAAGCACGGCCACACGGCTGCGGCAGCTGCTGGCCGACGCAGCCGAGCTGGTTCAGGTCCGGCTGGAGTTGCTCAGCCTGGAAGCGCGCGAGGACATCGGCCAGTTGCTGACCTTGGGCGTGCAGGCGGCGCTGGCCGTGGTGCTGCTCAGTTTTGGTCTGATCTTTCTGGCGCTGTTTCTCACTGTCATGCTGTGGGACAGCCAGCGCCTGCTGGCCTTGGGCATTTTCTCGACCGCGTTTCTGGGCGGCGGCGTAGTGCTGGCCCTGCTGGCCTGGCAACGCCTGCGCCGTGGCTTGCGGCTGTTTCGCGCCAGCATCCAGGAGTTGCGCGCCGACCGGGAGCGCTTGCGTCCATGAGCGCGAAGGCCCATCCGATGAACGCCGATCTGCCTTCGGGGCCCCGCGACTTGGCGGCGCGGCGCGAGCGCCTGCTGCTGCGCTCGGCCCAGTTGCGCGAGCAATTGGGCAGCCGCGCGCGCGTGCTGCGGCCCGCCCTGCGCACGGTCGATCGCGTGCGCGGCGGCGCGCAGGCCGTGCGTGACAACCGCAGCTGGGTGCTGCTGGGCGGCGCGGCGCTGGTGGGCGCCGTGCTGGTGCGCCCGCGCCTGATGATGGGGCTGGGCCTGCGCGTCTGGTCGGGCTGGCAGGCGTTTCAGCGCGTGCGCCCCATTGCGCGCACACTGTGGCGGCAACTGCTCTGACCGCTCGCACGCACGAGAGGGCCCGCGCCATGCCGCAGCCCACGCCAGCTCCTTCCAAACCCTTCAAGATTCCCCGGTCGGTGCTGGTGCTCATCCACACCGCCGCACTGGACGTGCTGCTGATTCGCCGCGCTGACATCGAGGCCGAGTTCTGGCAATCGGTCACCGGCAGCCAGGACAGCGAGGGCGAGGCCCTGCTCGATACCGCCGTGCGCGAAGTGCGCGAGGAAACCGGGCTGGACGCCTGCGCGCCGGGCTTCGCGCTGACCGACTGGAACCTGGAGAACGTCTACGACATCTATCCGCGCTGGCGCCATCGCTACGCGCCGGGCGTGACGCGCAATGTCGAGCACGTGTTCGGGCTGCGCGTGCCCGCCGACGCAGCGGTGCGGCTGAATCCGCGCGAGCACACCGATTGGGTGTGGCTGCCCTGGCGCGCGGCGGCCGACCGCTGCTATTCATACACCAACGCCGAGGCTTGCCTGCTGCTGCCGCGCTTTGCCGAGTCGGAGTCATCGTGATCGAAGCGCCACCTGGGGACATCCTGGTGCCAGCGCACCTGCGCGTGGCCACCTACAACATTCACAAGGGGGTGCAGGGCATCGGCCCGACGCGCCGGCTGGAGATCCACAACCTGGCGCTGGCCGTGGACAGCCTGGACGCGGACATCATCTGCCTGCAGGAGGTGCGCGCCGAAAACCGCCGGGAAGCCCAGTACTTCGAGCGCTGGCCCGCGCAGCCCCAGGCCGATTTCCTGGCGCCACTGGGCTACGAGGTGGCTTATCACACCAACGCCGTCACCAAGGATGGCGAGCATGGCAACGCGCTGCTCTCGCGCTGGCCCATCATCCACGTGCGCCACGAAGACATGTCGGACCACCGCTTCGAGCAGCGCGGCCTGCTGCACGCCGAGCTGCGCGTTCTGGGCGCGCCGCTGCACGTCGTGGTCGTGCACTTCGGCCTGATCCCGGCCAGCCGCCTGCGCCAGACCATCCACCTGCGCCGCTACATCGCACGCGAGGTGCCACTGGACGAGCCCCTGCTGGTGGCCGGCGACTTCAACGACTGGGGCACACGCGTGCAGCGCCTGCTGCACGTCGATGCGCTCAAGGGTTTCGAGGGCGAGCGCACGCGCACCTACCCCTCGCGCTTTCCGGTGGCGCAGCTCGACCACATCTACGCCCGCGGCATGCTGCCGCTCAGCCTGCAGGCGCCGCGCGGGCGGGTGTGGCAGCGCATGTCCGATCACCTGCCCCTGATTGCAGAGTTTCAGCTCACGGCGCACGTCCAATAAGCGCGGGCAGCTATAAAAATTATAGTATGGCGTCCGCACGCCGCTGCTGCTACCATCACCGCTTCATGAGCCGCATTCACCCCGCCACCCCTTTGCACGCCGCGGACGAGGACGAGGGCACACCCGTCTCGGTCAAGATTCGCGAGCGCATCCGCGCCGCCGGGCAGCGCTTCAACGCCAACGACAACATCGCCGAGTTCATCCAGCCGGGCGAGCTGGACGGCCTGCTGGACGAGGTCGAAGGCAAGATGCAGGCCGTGCTCGACAGCCTGGTGATCGACACCGCGCGCGACCACAACACGGGCAAGACCGCGCGGCGCGTGGCCAAGATGTACCTCAACGAGGTGTTCCAGGGCCGCTACACGACAGCGCCCACCATCACCGAGTTTCCCAACGCCGAGCACTTGAACGAGCTGATGATCGTCGGCCCCATCACCGTGCGCAGCGCGTGCAGCCACCACCTGTGCCCCATCATCGGCAAGCTGTGGATCGGCGTGATGCCCAACGAGCACACCAACGTCATCGGCCTGTCCAAATACGCGCGCCTGGCCGAGTGGATCATGGGCCGCCCCCAAATCCAGGAAGAAGCCGTGGTGCAACTGGCCGACGTGATCCAGCACAAGACCAAGCCCGACGGCCTGGCGCTGGTCATGCAGGCCTCGCACTTTTGCATGGCCTGGCGCGGCGTCAAGGACATGGACAGCAAGATGATGAACTCCGTCATGCGCGGCGTGTTCCTGAAGGACGCCAACCTGCGCCGCGAATTCCTGTCCCTCATCCCCCGGAACCCCTGAAATGAAGCACACCCCCAGTCTTCACTCGCTGCGCGATGTTTCGCTCACCCCCTTGCAGGGGGCCGAGCCTGCGCACAAAAGGTCCGGTGGACCTTTTGTTGGCTGGCGAGGGGCCGGGCCACTGGCCCGGCGCGGCCTGCAAGGCTCGCCAGTGGCCGGGGAGACCCCGGCCACGGCGATCGCTGGAGCGGCCTGCTCCGCGGCCATTCGGCTCTTGGGGTTTCATGCGCTGCCGGTGGCGTGCGTCGCCATGGCCAACTGAAATGCTGGTCCGATTGCTCTACGCCAGCCGCGCGGTGGACAACACCCAGCCGGCCGTGCAAGCCATTCTCGACTCGGCCCGGCGCCACAACCAGGACAGCGGCGTGACCGGCGTCCTGGTGTATGGCGGCGGCGTGTTCATGCAGGCGATCGAGGGCGGGCGCCAGGCCGTGAGCGATCTGTACGGCACCATCTCGCGCGACCCCCGCCACAAGGACGTGGCCCTGCTGCACTACGAAGAGATCGTGGAGCGGCGCTTCGGCAGCTGGACCATGGGCTTGGTCGACGTCAGCCGCGTCAACGCCAGCGTGCTGCTCAAATACTCCGAGCGCGCCGTGCTCGACCCGTATGCTGTCTCCGGCAAGGTGTCGATGGCCTTGCTGGAAGAGCTGATCGCCACCGCCAGCATCCTCAGCCATACCTGAGCGCGCGTTCGTTCGTGTCAGTGGTCCACAAAGCTGCGCGCCACCCGCAGGGCATGAAGCTCCAAGAGCCGAGAGGCCGCGGAGCAGGCCATGCCAGCGATGTCCCCTGCAAGGGGGTAGGCGAAACATCGCGCAGCGAGTGAAGACTGGGGGTGTGCCATTTCAGCGCAAGCGCTGGCCCTGGTGCTGCTGGCTGGGCTGATCCATGCTGGCTGGAACATCCTGGCCAAGAAGACGGGCGGTGACGCCCGTTTTGCCTTTTTCACCTCGGCCTGGCAGATGGCGGTGTGGGCCCCGCTGGGCCTGTGGCTGGCCTGGCGCGCCGTGCCCGCCTGGGGCGCGGCCGAATGGGCCGTGATCGGCGCCAGCGCGCTGTTGCACGTGGTGTATTTCGTCACCCTGCTGCGCGGCTACCGCGCGGCCGACCTGACGGTGGTCTATCCGCTGGCGCGCGGCACCGGGCCGCTGCTGTCATCCATCGGCGCGGTGCTGCTGCTGGGCGAGACGGTCACGCCGCGCGGTGTGCTGGGCGTGCTGGGGGTGGTGCTGGGCGTGGTGCTGATTGCCGGCGGCGCGCGCCTGTGGCGGCCCGCGGCCTCGCTCGCGGCCCGCCAGCAACTGCACCGCGGCCTGTACTACGGTCTGGTGACGGGGGTGTGGATTGCCGGCTACACCGTGGTCGATGGCTACGCCGTGAAGGTGTTGGCCATCTCGCCCATCCTGGTGGACTACATGGGCAACGCCGCGCGCGTGCTCTTGCTGGCGCCGGTGGCGCTGCGTGACCGCGCCGAGACGGCGCGGCTGTGGCGCGCGCAGTGGCGCGGCGCGCTGGGGGTGGCGGTGTTCAGCCCCATCGCCTACGTGCTGGTGCTCTACGCCGTGCAGCAGGCTCCGCTGTCGCACGTGGCGCCGGCGCGCGAGGTCTCGATGCTGTTTGCCGCGCTGATCGGCGGGCGCCTGCTGGGCGAGGGCGACCGCGTGGCGCGTGTGGCCGGGGCGCTGCTGATCGGGATGGGGGTGGTGTTGCTGGCCCTGGGGTAGCGCGCCCACCGGCACGGAATGGGCAGCCGCGCGTGCCTTGGCCATTTCCCCAAGGTTTTCGCCCCATCTTCAATAGGGGAATAATGCAAGCCCCGCCGCCACGGCTTGTGGCGGCGCGCCACTTCCCATCCACTGAACCGACCATGCACACCGACCTCAAGAAACGCACGCTGCTGCAGATGGCTGCTGCCGCCGCCGTGGCCCCGCTCGCCCTCGCGGCCTGCGGCAAAAAAGACGAGGGCGCTGCGACGGCAGCGCCATCGCCTGCCGCCGGACCCGCGGCAGCGGCGCCCAGCGCCGAGCCGTTGAAAGCCGCCTGGATCTACGTCGGCCCGGTGGGCAGCGCCGGTTGGAGCTTCGAGCACGACCTGGGGCGCAAAGAGGTGCAAGCCGCGTTCGGCAACCGCGTGCAAACCAGCTTCGTCGAAAGCGTGCCGGAGGGGGCGGATACGGAGCGGGTGTTGCGCGATCTGGTCAGCCAGGGCAACAACATGATCTTCGGCACCAGCTTCGGGTTCATGGAGGCCATGGTGAAGGTGGCGCCCGAATTTCCCCATGTCCGGTTCGAGCATGGCACGGGCTACAAGACCGGCCCCAACCTGAACGTCTATGACTCGCGCTTTTACCAGCCGGTCTACCTCGCCGGCATCATCGCCGCCAGCATGAGCAAGACCGGCGTGCTCGGCTGCGTGGGCTCCGTGCCCATTCCCGAGGTGCTGCGCAACATGAATGCCTTTGCCCTGGGTGCGCAAAGCGTCAAGCCCGACATCAAGCTGCGCGTGGTTTTCATCAACAGCTGGTTCGATCCGCCCAAGGAGACCGAGGCGGCCAACGCCTTGATCAACGGCGGCGCGGACGTGCTGCTGCAAAACACCGATTCACCCGCCGTGATCCAGGCCGCCGCGCAAGCGGGCAAGCTGGCGTTCGGCTGGGATTCGGACATGAGCGAAATCGGCGGCAAGGCCCATCTGGGGTCGGTCATCGTGGACTGGGGCCCCTACTACAAGAAGGCCGTCGGCGCCGCGCTGGACGGCACGTGGAAGGGCGGGCAAGTGACGCGCTGGGGCATGCCGGAGGGACAGAACCTGCTGATCAAGGTGTCCGACCAGGTGCCCGCCGAAGCCAGGGCCAGGCTTGAAAAGGCCGAGGCCAGCATCAAGGATCGCAGCTTCGACGTGTTCAACGGCCCGCTGGCCGACCGCGACGGCACCGAGCGCCTGGCGGCCGGCAAGCGCGCCGACGATGCGTGGTTGGGGGGCATCGACTTCTTCATCAAGGGCATCGAAGGCCAGATCCCGACGGCCAAGTGAGGAGCGCAAATGACGGTCGAATCGGTTGTCTGGGACGAGTGGTATCCCGTCGCCATCGCGGAAGACGTCACCCCGTGCAAGGTCTACAAGACCCGGCTGCTGGGACACTCGATCGAATATGCATGCGATGCTGCCGGCCGGCTGACGGCCTGGCGCGACAATGCCGAGCGCACACCGTGCCGGGCGCTCACGCGCTATCACGCGCACTGGGTCTCGCTGGGCGAGCCGTCCGACGGGTTCTTTGCACTGCCCGAGTTCGATGAGCCCGACCGGCGCGCGCTGGGCGCCGGCTCCATGGCGGTGCATGTGTCGGGCCTGCGCGCGATCGAGAACTTTCTGGACATGGCGCACTTTCCGTATGTGCACGATGGCTATCTGGGCTCGGAGCCCTACACCGATGTGCTGCCGTATGACGTGTCGATTGAGCCACCGGGCGAGATCTTTGCCCGCAACTGCCGCTTCTTTCAGCCCAAGGGCGCGCCAACCGCTGCCGAGGAGGGCCATGACGCGCAGTACGTCTACCGCGTGGCGCGCCCCTTCGTGGCCTTGCTTTACAAGAGCTCGCCCGGACACCAGGAGCGCATGGACGTGATCGGCCTGTTCGTGCAGCCGCTGACCGAGGAATGGTGCAAGGCGCATACCTTGCTGCTGTACCTGGACGAAACCACCCCCGACTCCGGCCTGCGCCTGTTCCAGCAGACCATCTTCGGCCAGGACCTCATGCTGCTGAGCAACGAGATCCCCAAGAAGATGCCGCTGGATTCGCGTTTCGAGATTCCGGTCCGGGCCGATGCCATGTCCATGGCCTATCGCCGCTGGCTGGATCAACGGGGCGTCAGGTACGGCACCTACCGGGAGCTCGAATCACCGGCCATGCCCGCGCCGGCGGGGCATTTGCCGACCGGGGAAATCGCATGAGCGAGGCTTTGGATTTTGCGTGGTTTCCGGTCGCCGGCGCGGGCGATCTGGTGGAGCGCCACATCTTTGCGGGCGAACTCCACAACGTCGAGCTGGCGCTGTGGCGCGACGACGACGGGTGCGTGAACGCCTGGGACAACCGCTGCTGCCATCGCGGCGCGCGCCTGACCATGGGCGTCAACACCGGTCACCGCGTGCGCTGCCAATACCATGGCTGGCAGTACCGCAGCGGCGACGGCCAGTGCATCGTCCTTCCGGCGGCATCGCAAACACCGCCGCCCACCAGCGTGTGCGCACACACGTTCGCGGCGGTCGAGCGCAACGATCTGGTGTGGGTCAACCTGAACCTGCCGGCAGGCAGCCCCGCGCGCCCCACGCCGCACGACTGGCTGATCGCGGCGCCGACCGCCGATCGAACGCAGCGGGCGCTGCAGTGCTTTGTTCTTCATGCCGACGCCGAGACGGTGCTGACGGGCGTGCAACGCTACCCGGCGTTTGATTCGGGGTTGTCCGCGGACCCCTCCGTTGCGCTGCGGCGCAGCCAGCGCGCCGTCCGTCTGTCCTGGAGCGAGGGCGGGCAGACCATCCAGCTCCATTTGCTGCTGCAACCCGCGCGCACCGACAAGACCATCGTCCACGCCGTGCTCGAGGCCCGCACCGATGCGATGGCCCTGGCGCAGTGGCCGGCGCGCCACCAGGCGGCGATGAAGCGGCTGCGCCACCGCCTCGTCGGCGAGGGGCGGGTGTCGGACTTTCCGCTCAGCACATCCGACGACGCCCATGTGCAGCCGCCGCCCCAACCGAAGACGCGTCGGCGAGGCTCCGAGCGGCTGCTCAAGGCCCGCGTCACCCGAGTCACCGAAGCGGCGCAGGACATCCGCAGCTTCGAGCTCGAACCCGAGGACCCGGGCGACATCGGCGCCTTGGCCGACTTCATTGCGGGCGCACACATCGACGTGCTGACGCCGGCCGGCATGCTGCGCCAATACTCCATCGTCAGCGCACCGGGCGAGATCAACGCCGGCAGCGCGCACGGGTTTCGCGGCGTCACCATCGCGGTCAAGCGCGAGCCCGATTCGCGCGGGGGCTCGGCCTCCATGCACGAGCAGGTCCGGGACGGCGCGATCATCGAGATCTCGCGCCCCAAGAACCATTTTCGGCTGGCCAACAGCGGCGGTGCGCTCTTTTTGGCCGCCGGCATCGGCGTCACGCCCCTGCTGTCCATGGCCGGGCAAATGGCGGCCACGCGCCGGCCCTACGCGCTGCATTATTTTTCGCGCTCCGCGGCGCATGTGGCGTTTGGCGAGCGGCTGGCTGCCTTGCAGGACGTGCATTCGCACCTGGGGCTGTCGCCCGAAGAGACCTTGGCGACCATCGAGACGGTGCTGGCTGCCATGGATCCGCAAATGGACGTTTACGTGTGCGGTCCCCGCCCCTTCCTGGATGCCATCGTCGGCGCAGCCCAAAAAGCGGGTCTGCCGGCGGACCGCGTTCATTTCGAGCTCTTTTCCAACACCGTTTCGCACCAGGGCGACCAGCCCTTCAAGGTGCGCCTGGCGCGCAGCGGCATCGAGCTGAACGTTGCGGCCGGCCAATCGCTCTCGCAGGTGCTGGCGGACCACGGGATACCGATCGAGACGTCGTGCGAGCAAGGCGTTTGCGGAACCTGCATGGTGACCGTGCTCGAGGGCACGCCGCAGCACCGGGACGTCTATTTGAGCGAGGACGAGAAGCGCGCCGGGCACTGCATGCAGGCGTGCGTCTCGCGCAGCGCCTCCGAGTGGCTGGTGCTTGACCTGTGAGCGCAGGACCCCGTTCATGATCACTTTGTACGACTACGAGCTGTCCGGAAACTGCTACAAGGTCCGGCTTTTTCTGGACATCCTGAAGGTCCCCTACGTCAAGCGCCCGGTCGAGTTCTATCCCGGCTTCGAGCACAAGAGCGATGCCCTGCTCGCGCTCAACCCCTTGGGCCAGTTGCCGATCCTCGATGACGCCGGCTTTGTCCTGCGCGACGCGCAGGCCATCCTGAGCTATGTCGCGCAACGCTACGCGCCGGGCAGCGCCTGGTATCCGGTGTCCGACGCCCGCCGTCTGGGTGAAACCAACATGTGGTTGGCTTTTGCCAACGAGCTGACCGCCACCGCGTCGGCGGCGCGCTTGCAGCAGGTGTTCGAGTTCGACCTGGATGGCGACAAGGCGCGCCGCGGGGCCTACCAGCTGTTTCGCATTCTCGACGAGCATCTGTGGCTGTCCGAGCGCGCCCCCGAGGGTGGATGGCTGTGCGCGGGCGCGCACCCGACCATCGCCGACCTGGCCTGTTTCCCGTATGTGATGCTGGCCCCCGAGGGGGGCGTCAGCCTGCTCGACTTTCCGGCCCTGCGGCGCTGGACCGATCGCGTCAAGCGCATTCCGGGGTTTTCCGTGATGGCCGGCATCTTTCCGGCATCGCCGTCGCGCCAGCAAGCCCCGACCGAGCGCGGCGCCATCGCGATGTAGGTGCGATGCGGGCCATTGCGGCCGCTTGCGCTTGCTGGATCAGCGCGTGGCGCTATCGTTTTGATTGTCTTCGGCGGCGCGGCGGTTCGCGTCCAGGGCGGCCAGCAACTCCGCGTCGCTGCGATACAGATGCAGCCGCTCATCCGGCGCCAGCAGGCCGGCGGCGCGCAGCACGGTCTCGGCGGGCAGCTTCAGGCCACTCACCCGCAAGGCCACGTCGCGCTGCAGCAGCTGGGCCCACACCCGGGCAAACACCTCTGCGCCGGTCACGTCGATGTGATTGATCGGCTGCGCCAGCACGCACACCTGGCGCGTGTCGGGGTGCTCGGTCAGGTACTCGGTCACGTGGCGCTCGAACGCGCCGGCGCTGGCAAAGTCCAGCGCCGCGTCCATGCGCAGCGCCAGGGTGTGCGGCGCCAGGGGCGGCAACTGCCACAGGTGGCGGTCGCGCAAAGTGCCATCCGGGTGCAGGCCGGCCTCGATGATGCGCGGGTGCAGGTTCTGGTATAGAAAGTGCGACAGCGCCATCAGCACCCCGGCCAGCACGCCCCAATACAGCGCCGGCGCCGCAGCGATGGTGATGACGAAGGTGAGCAGCGCGATCGCGCCCTCCACGCGCGAAATGCGCCACACGCGCAAAAACTCGCGCGGCTTGAGCAGGCCCACCACCGCCACCACCACGATGGCCGCCAGCACCGCCTGCGGCACGTGGCGCAGCCAGGGCGTGAAAAACAGCAGCGCCAGCAGCACCACCGCCACCGAAAAAATCGTGGCCCAGCCGGTCTGCGCGCCGGCATACAGGTTGAGCGCCGAGCGCGAGAACGAAGAGCTGGTGGCGAACGAGCCCGACAGGCCCGAGACGATCTTGGCCAGCCCCTGGCCGATCAGGTCCTGGTCCTGGTCCCAGCGCTCACCCTTGCGCTGGTTGTCCACCTTGGCGCTGGAGGCGGTTTCCAGAAAGCTGATCAGGGTCACCACCAGCGTGGGCAGCACCAGTTGCCCCAGCGCCTCGGCGCCCGGCCAGGTCGGGATGTACAGCGAGGGCAGGCCTTGCGGCAGCAGGCCGATCACCTTGCCGCCGCTGGCCTCGAAGCCCAGCGCGCCGCTCACGGCCGCCGCCGCCAGCACCACCACCAGAATGCTGGGAAAGGTGGGTCGCCAGCGCCGCGCCAGCCACAGCAGGGCGAGCGATACCAGGCCGAAGGCCGCCGCGCCGGCATCGAACGCCGGCGCGTGCAGCATCTGTCCCCAGGGGCCTTGAAAGCCCAGCAGCGCCGGCAATTGCGAGGTGATGATCAGCACCGCGGCCGCCTGCGTGAATGCCATCAGCACCGGCGAATTGACCAGGTTGAGCAGCCAGCCGAAGCGCGCCAGCCCCAGCGCGGCCTGCAGCAGTCCGGACATCAGCGCCAGCCACACCGCCAGGTCCACCCACTGGGCCGTGCCCGGCGTGGCCAGGGGGGCGAGCCCGGCGGCAATCAGCAAGCTGGTCAGCGCCACCGGCCCGACCGACAGCCGCGCCGAAGCCGAAAACAGCACGGCCGCCAGCGCCGGCAACAGCGATGCGTAGATGCCCGTGATCAGCGGCATCCCGGCCAGCTGGGCGTAGGCCACGCCCTGCGGAATCACCATCAGTCCCACCGTGAGGCCGGCCATGGCCTCGTTGCGCAGCAGCGCCGCCGTGGGACGCGGCCAGCGCAGAAACGGCAGGCGGCGGGTCAGGCGAGCGGACAGATGCATGGATGGGGGCGAAGGTTGTCAGCGCATCGGTGCGACAGGCGTTAAATTCGAATCGCCCCGCAGGCGCCCACGGAGCGGCCGCTTCGCCGCATTGGAGAATGATGATAACCACCACAACGCCCGCCCTTGTCCCGCGCACGCTCCTGGCGCTGGCGCTGTTCGCGCCCCTGCTGGCCGGCGCGCAAGCCTACCGGTGCCAGGACGCCGCGAGCGGCCGCACGCTCTACACCGACCAGCCCTGCAAGGGCGGCGCCACCGTGGTGCCCAGGCCCACGGACGAACAACTGCGCCTGGACGCCGAACGCACCCAGCAAGCGCGCGAGCGGGCCGTGCAGCAGCGCGAGGACGCCGTGCTGCGCCAGCAGCAGCAACTGGATGCCGCCCGCACCGCCGAGGCCCAGCGCCCGCGGCCCGTGCCGCCGGCCGAATCCGACGCCTGCCGCCGTGCCCGCGAGGAGGCCAGCTTTCGCGCCGCCAGCGTGACGGCCACCGAGGAGCAGGTGCGCACCGCACGCGCCAACGCCGCGCTGGCCTGCGGGCAGCCCGCGCCGGCCGAAGTGATCGTCGTGCCGCCGCCCCCGCCGCGCTGGCGCCCCCCGCGTCCGTGGGACGACCCGCTGCCGCGCCCGCACCGCCCGCCGCCCCCGCCGCAGTACGCCCCCGGCACCGAGCCCCTGCCGATGCGCTGAAAAAACGACAACCGGGCCCGCGTCCGGCCCGCTGCGCCCGGTGATGACCGACACGGCCCGTTGCAGCGCAGCGAGGGCGTGGGTCATGGGCCATCCGGTCCGCCGGCGATTACCGCCACCACTGCGTCAGCGCGTGGATGAGCAGGCCCACCGCGCCGCCGACCACCGTGCCGTTGATGCGGATGAACTGCAAGTCCTGCCCCAGGTGGCGTTCCAGTTCGTCGCTCATCTGGCGCGCGTCCCAGGCTTGTACGCGGGCCTCGATGAAGGCGGCGATGTCGCCCCGGTGGCGCTCCAGCAGGCGCGGCGCGGCCGCTTGCAGCTCGGCGTTGATCCAGGCGCGCAGCGCGTCGTGGGTGGCCAGGTGCGCGCCCAGGTTCTGCGCGCCGGCCGCGATGCGCTGGTGCGTCCATGATGCGGGCGCGCGCAGGTCGCGATCGAGCCAGGCCAGCAAGTCGCCCCAGGCCTGACGCACGTGCAACCCCAGCACCGGGCTGGCCAGCAGTTCGTCGCGCCCCTGCGCGACGCGCTGCTGCCAGGTCGGGTCCTGCTGCAAGCGCTGGGCCCAGTCGGCGGCCAGCGCGTCGAAACGCTGGCGCAGCGGGTGCGCGGGGTCTTCGGTCATCTCCAGCAGGGTGCGGGCCAGGATGACGATGACCTTGCGCGTGGCCAGCCGTGCCGCGACCTGGTCCAGGCCCAGCAGCTTCAGCGCCTTGACCTCGCGCGCGATGGCGTCGCTGATGCCGTCTTGCACGGCGTCTTCGCCCAGCAGCCGCGCGCCCTGGCTCACCAGGCCGTCCAGCAGGGCCTGGTGCCGGCCGTCTTGCACCAGCGCCTGCAGCAACTGGCCCGACAGGCGCGCCGCGTCGATCTGCCGCAGGCCGCCGCGCGCCAGCTCGGTCACGGCCTCGTGCACGGCCGGCTCGTCCAGCGCGGCCACCGCCCAGCGGGCCAGGGCCGTGCCGTGATCGGCGACGCGGGCGGCGTTGGCGGGCTGCGCCAACCAGTGGGCCAGGCCCGCTGCCGCGTCCACGCCGCGCAGGCGCGCCAGCACCCAGTCGGTCGCCAGAAAATGGGTGGCGATGAACTGCGCCAGCTGGCGGCCGATACGGTCCTTGCTGGCCGGCACGATGGCGGTGTGCGCAATGGGCAGGCCCATGGGGTGGCGAAACAGGGCCACCACGGCAAACCAGTCGGCCATGGCGCCCACCAGCGCCGCCCCGGCAAACGCGGCCACGTAGCCCCAGGCCGGGTGCCGAGCCTGCAGCGCCGTGGCCAGCACGTACAGGGCTGCGGCGGCCAGCAGCAGGGCGAGGGCGGCGCGCTTCATGCGGGGCCCGGCCGCTGGGCCTGCGGGCAGCGCACCTGGATGCGCTCGGCCACGTGGGCGCCGGGCTCCAGTCGCACGGCCGTCAGGCAGCCGCCCCACACGCAGCCGGTGTCCAGCGACAGCAGGGTCGGTCGGTTGTCGATCCAGCCCAAGGTGGACCAGTGGCCGAAGGCCAGCACCTCGCCCGCGGTCCGGCGGCCCGGCACGTCGAACCAGGGCAGGTAGCCCGGCGGGGCCGCAGCCGCGCCGCCCTCCTTGGTGGCGAACTCCATGCGCCCGTCGGGCGTGCAAAAGCGCAGGCGCGTCAGGGCATTGACGATGACCCGCAGGCGGTCGGCGCCTTGCAGATCGCCCTGCCACCGGTCGGGCTCGTTGCCGTACATCTGCTGCAGGAAGTCGGCCCAATCGGCGCTGCGCAGCACGGCCTGCACTTCGGCGGCCAGGGCCAAGGTTTGTGCGCTCGTCCAGGACGGCAGCACGCCCGCGTGCACCATCAGCACGTCGTGCTCGCGCCAGGCCAGGGGGCGCTGGCGCAGCCAGCGCAACAGCGCCTCGCGCTCGGGCGCGGCCAGCACGTCGGTGGCGGTGTCCAGCCGGTGCGGGCGGCGCACGCCGCAGGCCAGGCCCAGCAGGTGCAGGTCGTGGTTGCCCAGCAGGGTTTGTGCGGCGTCGCCCAGGGCCACCAGGCGCCGCAGCGCGGCCAGCGAGGCCGGCCCGCGGTTGACCAGATCGCCCAGCACGATCAGCCGGTCGCGGCTGGGTGAGAACGCCACGGTGTCGAGCAATTGCCCCAGGGCCGCGTCGCAGCCCTGCACGTCGCCAATCAGGTAGAGTGCCATGGCGCTGAATTCTCCACCAGGCGCTGTTCTGCATGGACTTTATCCTGATCGTTTTTCTGACCCTGCTCAACGGCGTGTTCGCCATGTCCGAGCTTGCCGTGGCGTCCAGTCGCAAGGCCCGGCTGGCCGCGCTGGAAGAAGGCGGAGATACCGGTGCCAGTGCCGCGCTGCGCTTGATGGAGCGGCCCACCCAGTTTCTGTCCACGGTGCAGGTGGGCATCACCTCCATCGGCATGCTCAACGGCATCGTGGGCGAGGCGGCCTTCAGCGGGCCGGTGGCCGACTGGCTGGCGGGCCTGGGTCTGGGCGCGTCGGCCGCGTCGATCACGGCCACCGCGCTGGTGGTGACGGCCATCACCTTTACCACCATCATTTTTGGCGAACTGGTGCCCAAGCGCATCGGCCAGATGTTTCCGGAAAGCGTGGCCCGCTGGATTGCCCGGCCCATGACCTGGTTGGCGCAATTGGCCAAACCCTTTGTCTGGCTGCTGTCCTTGTGCACCCAAGGCATGCTCAAACTGCTGCGCATCGACGAGTCGAAAAGCCGCAGCGTCACGGTCGAGGAAATATCGGCCAGCCTGGAGGAGGGCGTGGACGCCGGCCTGATTGAAGCGCACGAGCATCAAATGGTGCGCAATGTGTTTCATCTGGACGACCGGCCCCTGACCTCCCTCATGGTGCCACGGGCCGAGATTGAATGGCTGGATTCGGATTTGACCGCGGCGCAGGCACTCGAGCGCGTGGCGCACGCCGGTGAAAAAGGCGCGCATTCCTGGTATCCGGTGTGTCGCGGCGGGCTGGACGAGGTCAAGGGCGTGATTTCGGTGGCGCACCTGCTGGAATTGAACCCATCGTCCGCGGATGCCATTGATTCGCATGCCCAAGCCGCCCAGTTCGTGCCCGAAACCCTCAGCGCCATGGAAATGCTCGAGCAATTGCGCGCCAAGTCCGGGCGTCTGGCCTTTGTGGTGGACGAATACGGCGTGGTGCAGGGCATGATGACGCCGCGCGATTTTCTGGAAGCCATTACCGGCGAGCTCAAGCCCGATGCCGATATCGACGCCTGGGCCACGCCCGTGCATGGCGGGGGCTGGTTGCTGGACGGTTTGATGCCCATCAGCGAGTTGAAGGCGCGGCTGAATATCGACGGCTTGCCGTTGGAGGACAAAAGCCGCTACAACACCCTGGCCGGTTTGCTGATGTCGGTGCTGGGCCGATTGCCGCAAACCGGCGAGAAAATCGAATGCGCCGGTTGGATATTCAGCGTGGAGGAAATGCAGGGACGGCGCATTGAAAAGGTGCGTGCCCACCTGGCGGCGCCGATGAATTGAAAAGCGGGCGGCCCGAATCGGGCCATTGAATGGCCCAAAGTGATGGTATATTGCAAATCCTCAAAATCACTTTGAACCATTCATCATGGCAAGTCTGAAGGAACTGCTGCTCCAGCAAAAAGAACTCGCAGCCCAAATCGAGGCCGCGCGCAAGCGTGAAATCTCCGACGCCGTGCAACAGGTGCGCGCCCTGGTGGCCGAGCACGGTTTGTCGGTCGAAGATGTGTTTCCCAATCGCCGCGGCCGCAAGGCCGCGGGCGCTGGCGGCAAGGTGGCGCCCAAATACCGCGACCCGGCCACGGGCACCACCTGGACCGGCCGCGGCAAGCCCCCGCGCTGGATCGAAGGCAAGGACCGCGCCCAGTTCGCCATCGGCTGAGCGTTTTCGCACCCCGGCAAAGGCGCCCCTTGCGGGCGCCTTTTTCATGGCGACGCGTGGGCCCTTGCGGGATACGCGACAATTGCGACAGCACCATCATTTCCCTTACGCGCACAGGAATCACCATGACGGATCAAGATACCCAGCAACGCATCGAGCAACTCGTCAAAGGCCACGAGCTCGTGCTGTTCATGAAAGGCGACGCCAACTTTCCCATGTGCGGCTTTTCCGGCCGTGCCATCCAGATCCTCAAGGCCGTCGGCGTGGACACGGCGGCCGCGCTGACCACGGTCAACGTGCTGGAAGACGAAGGAATCCGTCAGGGCATCAAGGACTACAGCCGCTGGCCCACCATTCCCCAGTTGTATGTCAAGGGCGAGTTCATCGGCGGCTCGGACATCATGATGGAGATGTACGAGTCGGGTGAACTGCAGCAGCTGTTGGGCGGCCAAGCCACCTGACGCCTTGCAGCCCTGGCAGCAAAACGGACGCCCGCGGGCGTCCGTTTTGCTTGCGCCGGAGCACCGCAGCGGTCCATCGCGCTGCACGCCACCGGCGCGCATGAAACCGGCGCGGCCCATGCGCAGGCCCTCGCGCAAGGGCAGGGCCGCCGCGCCGACTGCGTCGCCCTTGCCACGCGCAGCGTGAGGGCAGGGGACAGGCGCGAAGCCCTCAGGGGGTTGTCGCTTTATTTCAGGCGCGCGTGTCTTCGGCAGACGCAGGCGCGCTGCCGGACGGTGAGGCCGCAGCGGCCGGCTCGGAGGCCGCAGGCTGCGCCTCGGATGCGGCCGGCGCCTCGGCCGGGGCGGGTGCGGTGGCAGGCGCCGCATCGGACGCCTGCGGCGTTGCGGGCGCCGATGCCGGCGCCTCGACCGCCGCAGGCGAGGGGGCAGGGGCCTTGTCCTTGCCACAGTAGCTCAGGCCGAACAGCGCAGCCAGCACCACCACCACCCAGGGCAGCCAGTTGAGCAGGCCGCCGCTGCCGCCCGCCGATGCGGTGGCTGCGGTGGGTGCGGCGATCAATTGATCGCCTGCGGCGGCCAGGGCCTGCACCTCGGCCGGCAAGCTGTTGGGCAAGCTGCCGCCGGGCGTGAGCTTGCCCACCACGGCCGGCAGCAGGTAGCCCAGCGCGGCGGTGACGTTGTCGCGTCCCAGCTCGAGCTTGCCGCTCACCAGCGACAGCAGGCCGCCGCTGGAGCCCAGCACGGTTTCCAGCTGGCTGTTGCTGATCGCCTGTGCGCTGGGGCCGCCGCCCAGCCAGGACTGCACGATCGGTCCCAGGCCGGCGGCCTTGAATTTTTCGAGGAAACCCAGCAGCCCCCCGTTGTCCTTGGCCGTCATGTAGGCCAGCAGCATTTGCAACACGGGCAAGGCCTTGTCACCCAGGCCAAAGCGCACAGCCGCTTCGCGGATCAGCACCTCATACATCTCGAACCTCACTCATTCGGTGTTTTGCGTGGATGCGCCGGACGGGAGGCGGCGCAGTGTTGAAAAAATTATAGTCAGCCCCCTTCATCGCGCCGCCGCGGCAGCGCCAGCGCTTGCCCCTACACTGGCTGGACGCCGCCTGAATCGACGCGCCCCTGCCCATGAGTCTGACGCAAAGCCTGTTGCTCATTTTGCTGCTGATTGGCGCCAGTGCGTTTTTTTCGCTGGCGGAGATCGCGCTGGCTGCCTCGCGCCGCCTGCGCCTGCAACAGCTGGCCGACGACGGGGACCTGCGTGCATTGCAGGTGCTGCAGGTGCAGGAGCAGCCCGGCTACTACTTCACGACGGTGCAGATTGGCGTGAACGCAGTGGCCATTTTGGGCGGCATCGTGGGCGAAGGCCTGTTCGGCCCGCCGCTGGCCGCCGTGCTGGGCCGGTGGCTGGCCGAGCCGCATGCGGGCCAGCTGGCCTTTGCCGTGTCGGTGCTGGGGGTGACCTCGCTGTTCGTGGTATTTGCCGACCTGCTGCCCAAGCGCCTGGGCATGACGCAGCCCGAGCGCATGGCCTTGCGCCTGATCGGTCCGATGCATGCCGTGCTGGTGTTGCTCAAGCCCATCGTGTGGCTGTATTCGCGCTGCACCGACCTGATCATGCGGGCGCTGGGCCTGCCGCTGCAGCGCGACGAGCGCATCACGCCCGACGACATCCTGGCCCTGGCCGAGGCGGGCACGCTGGCCGGCGTCATCGACCGGCCCGAGCAGCAGGTGATCGAAAACCTGTTCGAGCTGGAGACCCGCCCCGTCAGCAGCGCCATGACGCCGCGCGACCGCATCGTGTGGCTGCACCACGACGACCCCGACGCGGTGGTGCGCGCGCGCATCGCGGCCGAGCCCTTTTCGACCTACCCGGTCTGCCGCGGCGAGCTGGATCAGGCCATCGGCTACGTGGACGCCAAGGAGCTGTTCCAGCGCGTGCTCAACGGCCAGCCGATCAGCCTGACCGACGAGGCGCTGCTGCACAAGCTGGTGGTGGTGCCAGACCGGCTGAGCTTGTCGGAGGTGCTGCACCACTTTCGCCAGCAGCACGAGGACTTTGCGCTGATCGTCAACGAGTACAGCACGGTGGTCGGCGTGGTCACGCTCAACGACGTGATGAGCACCGTGATGGGCACGCTGGTGGAACCCGAGGACGAGGAGATGATCGTGCGGCGCGAGGACGGCTCCTGGCTGATCGATGGCCTGACGCCCATGCAGGACGTGCTGCGCGCGCTGGATTTGGAGGAGCCGCCCAACGCCACCGAGTACGACACCATCGCCGGCTTTCTGATGTGGATGCTGCGCCGCGTGCCGCGCCGCACCGACCGCGTGGTGTGGGGCGGCTACCGCTTCGAGGTGATGGACGTGGACAACTACCGCATCGACCAGGTGCTGGTCACGCAGGAGGCGGTGGCGCAGGAAACGCCGCCTTGAACAGCCGAACGCAGAGGGCGCACAGGATTCGAAAAAGACGCAAAATTGAATTTTTCTGCGTCTTCTGCGAAATTTTTGCGTCCTCTGCGTCCGGTTGTTCAGCTATTGTTTATATAGCTGCTTGCGCAATACTCAAGCCGGCTGGCCTTCGAATATCCATTTTTTCTGCGCGCCAAACACCGCATTGGGATATTGCGGCTGGCCGCGCGAGCCGTTGTAGCGGCCCAGCGCCATGTACAGGTTGCCCTGTTCGCGGTCGAGGTAGTGGCGCAGGATGACGCAGCCGAAGCGCAGGTTGGTCTGCATGTAAAACAGCTTGCCCGGGTCGCCGTCGCCGATCACGCGGCTCCAGAACGGCATGACCTGCATGTAGCCGCGCGCGCCCACCCGCGAGACGGCGTATTTGCGGAACGCGCTCTCCACCTGCACCAGGCCCAGCACCAGCGAGGGGTCCAGCCCCGCGCGGCGCGCCTCGTACCACAGGGTCTGCAAAAAGCCGATGCGGGTGTCGAAGTCCTTCTGGCGGCCGTACAGGCGGTCGCTCATGTGCGAGAGCCAGCGCAGGTAGGCCAGCCGCGCCTCGGTGCTGGCAAAACTGGGCACGGGGGGCGCGTCGTTGGCGATGGCGGCCGACAGGGCCGAGCGCACGGCGTCGGCCAAGGGCTCCTCCAGCTGGCCGCCGGCCCGGGCCGCGCGCGGCCATAGCATGGCGCCGGGCAATGCCAAGGCGGCGCCCATCAGGGCGCGACGCCCCACCGCGGCCTGCGGCGCCGGCTCGCGCGCCATCACGCCGCCAGACGGCCCTTCACATGGGCCGCAATGTCGGCCACGGGCACGCGGGTGGCCGCGGCGTCGCGCCGGTGCTGGTATTCGAGCTGGCCGTCCTTCAGGCCCTTGTCGCCGATGGTCACGCGGTGCGGCACGCCGATCAGCTCCCAGTCGGCGAACATGGCGCCGGGGCGCTCGCCGCGGTCGTCCAGGATCACGTCCAGGCCCGCGGCCAGCAGCTCGGCATAGAGCTGCTCGGCCACCGTCTTGACGGCCTCGCTGCGGTCCATGCCGACGGGGCAGATCACCACCGTGAAGGGTGCGATGGCGTCGGGCCAGATGATGCCGCGCGCGTCGTGGTTCTGCTCGATGGCGGCGGCCGGCAGGCGCGTGATGCCGATGCCGTAGCAGCCCATCTCGAAGGGCTTGGGCTTGCCGTCCTCGTCCAGGAAGCTGGCGTTCATGGCGCGGCTGTACTTGGTGCCCAGGTAGAACACGTGACCGATCTCGATGCCGCGCTCGATGGCCAATTGGCCCTGGCCGTCGGGCGAGGCGTCGCCCGCCACCACGTTGCGCAGGTCGGCCACCGCGTCTGGCTCGGGCAAGTCGCGTCCCCAGTTGACGCCGGTAAAGTGAAAGTCCTTGTCGTTGGCACCGCAGACCCAGTCGGCCATCATGGCAACCTCGCGGTCGGCGACGATCCTGACCGGCTTTTTCAGCCCGATCGGGCCCAAATAGCCGGGCGGCGTGCCGAAGTGCTCCAGGATCTCGGGCACGGTGGCAAAGCGAAAGCCCACGCCCAGCCCCGGCACCTTGCCCACCTTGACCTCGTTCATGTCATGGTCGCCGCGCAACAGCAGCAACCAGACCTGGGTCTTGGTCACCTCGCCCTTGTCGTCCAGTTCGTCGGTGGCCAGCACCAGCGACTTGACGGTGTTGCGCAGCGGCAGGCCCAGCAGCTCGGCCACGTCGGCGCAGGTGCTTTTGCCGGGGGTGGGTGTCTTGGCCATGGCCTCTCGGGCGGCTGGGCGCGGGCCCTGGGGCGCCGCCGCCTCGGCCTTTTCCATGTTGGCGGCGTAGGCGCTGCCGGTGGAAAAGACGATGGCATCCTCGCCGGTGGCGGCGATGACCTGGAACTCCTCGCTCAAGTCGCCCCCGATGGCGCCCGAGTCGGCCGCCACCGCGCGGTAGGTCAGGCCGAAGCGGTCGAAGATGGCGCGATACGCCCGGGCCATCACCTGGTAGCTGCGCTTGGCGCCGGCCTCGTCGCGGTCGAAGCTGTAGGCGTCCTTCATGATGAACTCGCGCCCACGCATCAGGCCGAAGCGCGGGCGCCGCTCGTCGCGGAACTTGGTCTGGATCTGATAGAGATTTTTTGGCAACTGTTTGTAGCTGCGAAACTCCTGGCGCGCGATGTCGGTCACGGCCTCTTCGCTGGTGGGTTGCACCACGTAGTCGCGCTCGTGGCGGTCCTGCAGGCGCAGCAACTCGGGGCCCATCTTGGTGAAACGCCCGCTTTCGTTCCACAGCTCGGCCGGCTGAATCACGGGCATGGTGCACTCGATGGCGCCGGCGCGGTTCATCTCCTCGCGCACGATGGCCTCGACCTTGCGGATCACGCGCAGGCCCATGGGCATGTAGGTGTAGATGCCGGCGGCCAGGCGCTTGATCATGCCGGCACGCATCATCAGCTGGTGGCTGACCACTTCGGCGTCGGCCGGGGCTTCCTTCAGGGTCGAAATCAGGAACTGGGAGGCTTTCATGGATGGGGGCGCCGCGGGCGCGCCGGGCATGGGGTTGGTGCCCACTTGCCGCGCGGCGCGCGCCATGCATAATGGACACAATTTCTTGAATTCAGAGGTTTGATTATGCTTGACCGGGAAGGCTTTCGCCCGAACGTCGGCATCGTCTTGCTCAACCAGAAAAATCAGGTTTTTTGGGGCAAACGCATCCGCACCCACTCTTGGCAGTTTCCGCAGGGCGGCATTGACCGGGGCGAATCGCCCGAGCAGGCGATGTTCCGCGAGCTGCACGAAGAAGTGGGATTGCAGCCGGAGCATGTGCGCATCGTGGCCCGAACCCGTGATTGGTTGCGCTATGAGGTGCCCGACCGGTTCATCCGCCGCGACGCCCGTGGTCATTACCGCGGCCAAAAGCAGATCTGGTATCTGCTGCAGCTGGTGGCGCACGATTGGCAGCTGAACCTGCGCGCCACCAACCACCCCGAGTTCGACGCCTGGCGCTGGAACGACTACTGGGTGCCGCTGGACGTGGTGGTGGAGTTCAAGCGCGGCGTGTACGAGCTGGCGCTGACCGAGCTGTCGCGCTTTTTGCCGCGCCCCGAGCAGCGCAACCGCTATCTGCGTGGCGGCTTGCGCGGGCATGAGCGCGTGAGTGCGCCGATGGCCGTCGATGCGCCCGTCTCCCAGCCCGCGGCGCTTGACTTGCCGCCCGGCGGCAGTTTGGTCGGGGGCTTGCGCACGCCTTTGGCGTCCAGGGGCGAGCCGTGATTGGCCGCGCGCACGCGCGCTGGGCGGGCCTTTTTCTGGCCGGTGCGCTGCTGGCGCTGGCGCTGCCGGTGAGTGCCCAATACGCCGACCTGGACCGCGCCGACTGGAAGGAAGACACGCCACCGCCGCCACCGGCCTACAACGTCAATCGGCTGATCGAGATCGAAATGCCGCGGACTTCCGCCATCAAGATGGGGGTCGATCCCGACACCATCCGCGTCAATGTCGAAACCGGCATCGTGCGCTACGTGGTGGTGGCGCGCGGGACCTCGGCGGTCAACGCCTCGTACGAGGGCATTCGCTGCGCGACGGGCGAATACCGGGTCTATGCGCGCCAGGTGCAGGGCGGGCCCTGGACGGATGCGGACGACTCCGAATGGAAAAGCGTCCGCGATCAGTCCGGCGTGGTGGTGCGCCACCCCTACCAGCTGGCACGTGGGGGCATGTGCATCGGCACGGCGGTGCGCGCGTCGGTGCCCGAGATCGTGCGCGAGCTCAGGACCGGCAACCAGTCGCTGTACTACTGAGCGGCCCGCGTGAGCACCAGGTTGTCGCGGTGCACCATTTCGGGCTCGCCGCTGTAGCCCAGCAGGCCCTGGATGTCACCCGAAGGCCGGCGGCACAGCAGGCGCGCCTCGCCGCTTGAATAGTTGGCCAGGCCGCGCGCCAGCTCCAGCCCGGCCACGTCCCGGATGGCGATCACGTCGCCGCGCGAGAACTCGCCCTCCACCTGCGTCATGCCGATGGGCAGCAGGCTCTTGCCCGCATCGCGCAGCTTGGTGGCCGCACCCGCATCGACCGTGACCGCGCCGCGCAGCTGCAGGTGGTCGGCAATCCACTGCTTGCGCGCCTGCGTCTTGTGCGTGGGCGCCACCAGCAGGGTGCCGATGTTCTCGCCCGCGGCCAGGCGCAGCAGGGCGTCGCTCTCGCGCCCCCAGGCGATCACGGTGGAGGCGCCCGAGCCCGCCGCGCGCCGCGCCGCCACGATCTTGGTCAGCATGCCGCCGGTGCCGATGCCCGAGCCCGCGCCACCGGCCATGCGCTCGAGTGCCGGATCGCCTGCGCGCGCCGTGTGCACGAACTCGGCCCTGGGGTCGCGCCTGGGGTCGGCCGTGTAAAGCCCGCGCTGGTCGGTCAGGATCACCAGCAGGTCGGCCTCGATCAGGTTGGCCACCAGCGCGCCCAGGGTGTCGTTGTCGCCCACCTTGATCTCGTCGGTGACCACGGTGTCGTTCTCGTTGATGACCGGCAACACCTGGTGTTGCAGCAGCGTCATCAGGGTGGAGCGGGCGTTCAGATAGCGCTCGCGGTCGGCCAGGTCGGCGTGCGTGAGCAGCACCTGCGCGCTGCGCAGGCCCTGCTCGCGCAGCTTGGTCTCGTACATCTGCGCCAGGCCCATCTGCCCCACGGCCGCTGCCGCCTGCAACTCGTTCACCTCGCGAGGGCGCTGGGCCCAGCCCAGGCGCTTCATGCCTTCGGCAATCGCCCCGCTGGAGACCATCACCATCTGGCGCGGGGGCTGGCCGTCGGCGCCGCGCTCCAGCAACGCCATCTGGCGGCACCACTCGCCAATGGCCGCCTCGTCCAGCCCGCGGCCTTCATTGGTCACCAGGCTGGAGCCCACCTTGACCACGATGCGACGCGCCTGACGCAGCACCTGAGCGCTTGATTCTTGAGTCATTGAAGGCCGTGGCCCGCGCCCAGAAAGCGCAAGCAGCTATATTTCTAATAGTGTTTCATTGGTCGGCAAAACGCGGATCCACCGGCTCGTCGCCGGCGGCGGCGCGCTGCTCGGCGTGCACGTGCTGAAAGATGGACTGCACCAAGGGCTCGCAGCCCTCGCGCGTGAGGGCCGAAATCTCGAACACCGGGCCCTTCCAGCGCAGGCGGCGCACAAAGTCCTTCACGCGTGCGGCCCGCTCCTCGGCCGGCACCATGTCCAGCTTGTTGAGCACCAGCCAGCGCGGCTTGGCGTGCAGCGCCGGGTCGTACTTTTTCAGCTCCTTGACGATCGCGCGGGCCTGCGCGACCGGGTCCACCCCTTCGTCAAACGGTGCAATGTCCACGATGTGCAGCAGCAGGCGCGTGCGCTGCAGGTGGCGCAGGAACTGGTGGCCCAGGCCGGCGCCTTCGGAGGCGCCCTCGATCAGCCCCGGAATGTCGGCAATCACAAAGCTCTGCTCCGGCCCGACGCGCACCACGCCCAGATTGGGGTAGAGCGTGGTGAAGGGGTAGTCGGCGATCTTGGGCCGCGCGTTGCTGACCGCTGCAATGAAGGTGGACTTGCCCGCGTTGGGCATGCCCAGCAGGCCCACGTCGGCCAGCACCTTGAGCTCGAGCTTGACGCTGCGCCGCTCGCCCGGCCAGCCGGGGGTTTTTTGCCGTGGCGCGCGGTTGATGGCGCTCTTGAAGCGCAGGTTGCCAAAGCCGCCGTCGCCGCCCTTGGCGATCATGATTTTTTCGCCCGCCGTCAGCAGTTCGAACAGCACGTCGCCCGTCTCGGCGTCGCTGATGATGGTGCCCACCGGCATCTTCAGCGTGATGTCGCCGCCGGCCGCGCCGAACATGTCCGAGCCCATGCCGTGCTCGCCGCGGCCGGCCTCGTGCCGGCGCGCGTAGCGGAAGTCGATCAGCGTGTTCAGGTTGACGTCGGCCACGGCGAACACGTGGCCGCCGCGCCCGCCGTCGCCGCCGTTGGGGCCGCCGAATTCCTTGAATTTCTCGTGGCGGAAGGACACGCAGCCACTGCCGCCATCGCCGGCGGCAATGTCGATGAACGCTTCGTCAACGAATTTCATGATTTCAAGTGTAGGGCTTGCAGCGCGCGGACCGCCCAGAAACGCCAAAGCCCCGCGGCGCGGGGCTTTGGTCGGGGCCGAAGTCGTGCAGGGCTTCAGGCCACCGGGGTCACGTTCACCAGGTGCCGGTTCAGGGCGCCCTTGATGGCAAAGGACACCTGCCCATCGACCAGCGCGAACAGGGTGTGGTCCTTGCCCACGCCGACGTTGGTGCCGGGGTGAAACCGGGTGCCGCGCTGGCGCACGATGATCGAGCCGGCGCTGATGGTTTGACCGCCGAACGCCTTTACGCCCAGCATCTTGGGCTGCGAGTCGCGGCCGTTGCGTGTGGAGCCGCCGCCTTTTTTCTGTGCCATGTCGCTTTACTCCTTATTGGCCGCCGTTGATCGTGCCGATCTCAAGCTCGGTGTAGTCTTGGCGGTGGCCCTGGCGCTTTTGATAGTGCTTGCGCCGACGCATCTTGAAGATGCGCACCTTGTCGTGCCGGCCATGCGCCAGCACCTTGGCCACCACGGTGGCGCCGGACACCAGGGGAGCGCCCACCTTCAAGTCGCTGCCGCTACCGACGGCGAGCACCTGATCGAGGGTGATTTCCTGGCCAACGTCCGCAGCAATCTGTTCTACTTTGATCTTCTCGCCGCTGGCAACGCGATACTGCTTGCCACCGGTTTTTATGACCGCGTACATATGAAACCCTTGTATGTTGAGCTTCACCGGACGAATTTCCGGTGAACTGCGCATTATATCGGCACTTGCGCTGACGGGCAAATCGCGTTGCATCCACCCCGCGGGTGCGCCAGCCCCTCCCTATAATCCGGGCGCGGCCGCGATGGCCGGCACCTGCCGCCTGCGCGGCCCTCAAACCGCCCCGAACCCCGCCCCGTGTCCGTTCCGCCATCCCCCTACCAACGCGCGCTGGAGTTGGCCGCCGCCGACATGCGCGAGGTCGACGCCACCATCGCCCGGCGCTTGGATTCGGGCGTGCCGCTGGTGGGCGAGGTGGCGCGCTACATCATCGCCTCGGGTGGCAAGCGCCTGCGCCCCGTGCTGCTGCTGCTGACCTGCGGGGCGCTGGGCTGCACCAGCGGGCAGCGCTTCAACCTGGCGGCGGTGGTGGAGTTCATCCACACCGCCACCTTGCTGCACGACGACGTGGTGGACGAGTCCACCCTGCGCCGAGGCAAGTCCACCGCCAACGAGGTGTTCGGCAACCCCGCCAGCGTGCTGGTGGGCGACTTTCTGTACTCGCGCGCCTTCCAGATGATGGTCGAGACCGGCAGCATGCGCGTGATGCAAATCCTGGCCGACGCCACCAATGTCATCGCCGAGGGCGAGGTCTTGCAGCTGATGAACATCCGCGACGCGGCACTCGACGAGGCCGCGTATTTGCGCGTGATCCGCTCCAAGACCGCCAAGCTGTTCGAGGCCAGCTGCCGCCTGGCCGCCGTGCTGGCGGGCAGCCCCGCTGCGGTGGAAGCGGCCTGCGCCGAATACGGCCAGTCGCTGGGCACGGCGTTTCAGATCATCGACGACGTGCTGGACTATGAAGGCGACGCCACCGAGTTGGGCAAGAACCTGGGCGACGACCTGCGCGAAGGCAAGGTCACGCTGCCTTTGATCCTGGCCATGCAGCGCGGCAGCCCCGACGACGCCGCCCTGGTGCGCCGCGCCATCGAGTCGGGCAGCACCGACGATCTGCCTGCGATCCTGCAAATCGTGCGCGACTGCGGCGCGCTGCAACAGGCCCGCGGCGTGGCGTCCGCGCAAGCGCGGCGCGCCGTCGATGCCCTGCAGGGCTTTGCGGCAAATATCTACACCGAGAGTTTGCTAGAATTGTCGGCTCAGCTGCTTCAGCGGCGTTCGTGACCCATCGGGCTTGCGCACGCGAAATCGGGGTGTAGCTTAGCCTGGTAGAGCGCTACGTTCGGGACGTAGAGGCCGGAGGTTCGAATCCTCTCACCCCGACCAGACAAAACGCACAAGAGCCCAAGCGACCTTGTCGCTTGGGCTTTTTGCCGTGGGCCTCAAGCGTTCGTCAGAGTCTTGACGAAATCGCGCGTGCGCGGGTCTTGCGCCTGCTCGAAAACAGCCTTCGATGCGCCGGCCTCGACCACCGCGCCGTCCAGCAGAAACACCGTGTGGCTGGCCACTTGGGCGGCCAGGCGCAGGTCGTGCGTGGCCATCAGCATGGTCATGCCTTCGCGGGCCAGTTCGCTCAGCACGGCCACCACCTCGGCGGCCAGGCCGGGGTCGAGCGCGGAGGTGGGCTCGTCGCACAGCAGCACGGCCGGCTCGGGTGCCAGCGCGCGCGCAATCGCCACGCGCTGCTGCTGGCCGCCCGAGAGGCTGGCGGGCCAGGCGTCGGCCTTGGCGCGCAGGCCCACCTTGTCGAGCAGTTGCAAGGCGCGGTCGTGGGCGCGTGCCTTGTCCCAGCGCTTGACGGTGAGCAGACCCTCCATCACGTTCTGCACCGCCGTCTGGTGGGCAAACAGCTGGAAGTTCTGGAACACCATGCCGGTTTGCTGGCGAATGCCTTGCACCGCCGCGCGGCCCAGGCGCACGCCGGGGCTGAAACGCACGGTCTCCGATCCAATCGTCAGGCTGCCGGCGTCGGGCATCTCCAGCAGGTTGACGCAGCGCAGCAGCGTGCTCTTGCCGCTGCCCGAGGGGCCGATCAGCGCCGTGACCTGTCCCTGCGCGATATCGACGCCCACCGAGCGCAGCACTTGGTGCCCGGCAAAGGACTTGCAGATGCCCTGCAGCGCGATCATCGCTGGCCCTCGGCGAACATCGCGTGGCGACTGAAGTGGCGCTCCAGCCGCACCTGCAGGGACGAGAGCACGGAGCACAGCACCAGGTAGATCAGCGCGGCCTCGACATACAGCACCAGCGGCTCGTAGGTGACGGAGGCAATGCGCTGCGCGGCCTGAAAGATCTCGGGCACGGTGATGACGGCCGCCAGCGAGGTGTCCTTGACCAGCGCGATGAACGAGTTGGCCAGTGGCGGCACGGCCACGCGCGCGGCCTGCGGCAAGATGGCGCGGCGCAGCGCCTGCGCGCGCGTCATGCTGAGGGAGTAGGCCGCGTCCCACTGGCCCCTGGGGATGGCCTCGATGGCACCGCGGATCACCTCGGCGTTGTAGGCGCCGATGTTGAGCGAAAAACCGATCAGTGCCGCCGCCAGCGGGTCGAGCACGATGCCCACGCTGGGCAGGCCATAGAAGATGACGAAGAGTTGCACCAGCAGCGGCGTGCCGCGGATCAGCCAGACGTAAAAGCGCACCAGCGCCACCAGCGGTGGCGGGCCGAACAGCCGCGCCAGCGCCGCCGCGAAGGCCAGCAGCAGGCCGACCGCAAACGACAGCAGCGCCAGCGGCACCGTGAACTTGATCCCCCCGACCAGCAAGGGTCCGAGGGATTGCCACATCAGGAGCAGCCAGTCCGGCACGATCCTTCAATCGATGCGCGTGCAGCGCATATCAGTTATCCATGGCGCTGCGCGCCACCCGCAGCCGATGAACCCCGAAGAGCCGCAAGGCCGCGGAGCGGGCCATGCCAGCCGGGGTCTCCCCGGTCACTGGAGATGCCCCCTTCGAGGGGGTGGGTGGAACATCGCGCAGCGAGTGGAGACTGGGGGTGTTTCATTTCAGCGGATCTTGGACGCGAGGTCTTCGCCGAAATAGCGTTCGGAGATCTGCTTGTAGGTGCCGTCGGCAATGATGGCGTCGATGGCCTTGTCGATGGCGGCTTTCAGCGGTGTCTGGCCCTTGCGCATCAGCACGCCGGAGCGGCCGAACTCGGCGCTGTCGTCGCGCGCCACCACCTTGACCTTGGCTTGCGGCTGCTGCTTCTTGAAGTCGAGGTAGGACAGGTAGTCGTTGACGGTGGCGTCCACGCGGCCCGCCAGCAGCAGGGCCACGGCGTCGTTGAAGCCCTGCACGGCGACCACCTGGGCGCCGTTGCGCTCGGCCAGCTTGGCGAAGTTGCTGCTGATGCTGTTGGCCGAGCGCTTGCCCTTGAGGTCGGCAAAGCCATGGATGCTGTCGTTGTCGGCGCGCACGATCAGCGCCGCGGCCGAGGCGATGTAGGGCCTGGAAAAGTCGTACTTGGCCTGGCGCTCGGCGGAGATGCCGACCTGGTTGATGACCACGTCGTAGCGGTTGACGTTCAGGCCCGCGATCAGGCCGTCCCACTTGCCCTCGACGAACTCGGGCTTGACGCCCAGCTTGGCGGCGATGGCGCGGCCGATGTCCACGTCGAAGCCCACCAGCTTGTTGTCCGAGGTTTCGTGGAAGGTGAAGGGGGCGTAGGTGCCCTCGGTGCCGATGCGGATGACGCCGGTCTTCTGGATGGCCGCCAAGTCGTCGTCGGCGGCCAGGGCGGGCGCGCCGGCCAGGGCGGACAGGCCTGCCAGACCCAGGGCCAACAGCAGTTTCTTCAGGAGCTTCATCGCGCGGGCTTTCAAAAAATCGAGCGCCCAAGAGGCGCTGCGGAAATGACGGTTTCGATTGTATGAGTGCACCCGTGCCGCGCCAACGATTGATTTCGGATGTGCATATGCCGCGCCCCGCCATGGCCGGCGTTCGGGCTACGGGGGTTGCTGGGTGCGCCGCATCGGGGCGTTCATGGCCTCGGCCTGCCGCTGCAGCCGCTGCAAGAAGCCCTCCAGCGCAAGCACCTCGTCCGCGCGGAGCGTCGACAGCAGTTGCCGATTGATCTCGATGATGCGGGGCAGCAGCGCGGCGTAGAGGGCGCGGCCCGCTTCGCTCAGGTGCAGCAGCACCTCGCGGCGATCGCTTGGACGCGGGGTGCGCTCCACCAGGCCCTTGTCCGCCAGGAGGGTGAGGGCGCGCGAGGTCTGCGCGCGGTCCAGGCCGCTGCGTTCGGCCAGCTGCGACGAGAGCACGCCCTCGTGCGTGGCCAGCAGCGCCAGCACCCGCCACTGGCGCCGCGTGACGCCGAACTCGCCCTCGACCACCCGCGTGACCACCTGGCCGGCGCTGGTTTGCAGATGCCACATGGCATACAGCAGCATGTCGTCCAGCGTCCGGGGGGTGAGCAGATGGCGGTCGGGCATGCGGGTAATTCCGGGCAAGGATTGACTTTGTCAATTGATCTTGGGCAACTACAGTGCCTGATTTTGGTCACCCCGTGTCACCCACCCGGAATTTCACCATGCTTCGACGCCTTGCAATCCAAGCCACCGCGGCCGCCATGGCCGCCCCATTTGCCTCGCTGGCGCGCGCGCAGTCCGGCGGCACCTTGAGCATCGTGGTGCCCTATGCCCCCGGCGGCTCCAGCGACCGCGCCGCCCGCATCATCGCCGACAAGCTGGGCAGCCGGCTGGGCCAGACGGTGATCGTCGAGAACAAGACCGGCGCCGGTGGGCGCGTGGCCATGCAGCAGACCAAGGGCGTGGCCGCCAGCCAGACCGTGCTGGTGCTGGCCAACCCGGCCACCATGGTGGTGGCGCCGCTGGTGTTCAAGAACAACGGCTACGACCCCGAGCGCGACTTTCAGCCGGTCTCGCAGGTCAGCGACTACGAGTTCGGCGTGGCGGTCTCCACCTCGGTGCCGGTCAAGGCGCTGAGCCACCTTCTGGCCTGGCTGCGCGCCAACCCCCAGCAGGCCAACATCGGGGTGCCGGCCACCGGCAGCCTGCCGCACTTTTTTGCGCTGATGATGGGCGAGAAGGCGCACATCGACGCGCAGGTGGTGGGCTATCGCGGCTCGGGCCCGCTGATCACCGACCTGATCGGCGGCCAGGTGCCGGTGGCGGTGGACACGCTGGACACCTTGCTGCCCCAGCACGAGGCGGGCAAGCTGCGCATCCTGGCGACCTCGGGGCGCAGGCGCTCGCTGTTTTCGGCCGATATCCCCACCTTCAAGGAGGCCGGGCTGGACCTGGTGGGCACCGGCTGGAACGCGCTGTTTGCGCCGGCCAGCATGCCCAAGGACCGCGTCGCGCGCCTGGGCGCGGCCGTCGAGCAGGTGATGCGCGAGGAGGCCACGCGCCGCCTGTTTCACGACGCCAGGATGGTGGCCGTCGCCAGCACGCCCGCGCAAACCGCGGCCATGCTCAAGGCCTATCGCGCGCAGTGGGCGCCGGTGGTGCAAAAGTCGGGCTACCAGCCCTGATGGCCTTCGCCCTGGAGACTTCGATGTTCACCCAACGCTTGATCACCCGCGCCCTGACAGGCGTCTTGTGCGCCGCGTGCCTCGGCGGCGCGGCGTTCGCGCAAGACGCCTATCCGTCGCGCACCGTGAAGTTCGTCAACAACTTCCCGCCCGGCGGCCCCTCGGACATCATCGCGCGCTCGCTGGCGCACGAGTTGCAGCAGTCGCTCAAGCAGTCCTTCATCGTCGAGAACAAGCCCGGCGCCTCGGGCAACATCGGTGCCGACCAGGTGGCCAAGAGCGCGCCCGACGGCTACACGGTGCTGATCGGCATCGACACCGCGTTCACCGTCAACCCGCACATCTACAAGGGCCTGCCGTTCAAGCCGGCCGACTTCAAGCCCGTGATGGTGATGGCCTCCTCCGGCCTGCTGGTGGGCACCAACCCCGGCACCGGCTTCAAGACCCTGGCGGATCTCATCGCCGCGGGCAAGAGCCGCGACGTCACCTTCAGCTCCGCCGGCTCGGGCAGCCCCGGTCACCTGGCCGTGGAGCTGTTCAAGGAAGCCACCGGCATGAAGATCACCCAGGTGCCCTACAAGGGCAACAGCCCGGCGGTGGCCGCCGTGCTGTCGGGCGAGGTGAACGCCGGCGTGCTGGCCACGCCGGGCATGCTGCCGCACGTCAAGGCGGGCAAGATCACCGCGCTGGCCGTCACCAGCCGCCAGCGCTCGCCCTTGGCGCCCAGCGTGCCGACGGTGGCCGAGGCCGGCTACAAGAACCTGGAGCAGGAGGTGCTGTACGTCGCCATGGTGCCGGCGGCCACGCCCGACGCCGTGGTGCAGACCCTGCAAAAAGGCTTTGCCGACGCCCTGGCCCAGCCCCAGGTCAAGCAGCGCCTGCTGGACCTGGACCTGGTGCACGAAGGCCTGACGGGCGCCGCGGCCAGCAAGCGGCTGGCCGATCTGTCGGCGCGCTACGAGCGGGTGATTCGCGCCACCGGCATGCACGTCGAGTGATGATATATTTTTGATAGCTGCTCGCGCTTTCTGCACAAGGGACAGAGGCTGAAATGACTAAAAATCGCCCCAACATCATCTACATCGTCGCCGACGACCTGGGCTATGCCGACCTGGGCTGCTACGNNCGCTTCACCCAGGGCTACAGCAATTCGCCCGTGTGCTCGCCCACGCGCTTTGCGCTGATGACGGCGCGCTACCAGTACCGCCTGCGCGGCGCGGCCGAGGAGCCCATCAACAGCAAGAGCCGCGGCAGCCAGGCGCTGGGCCTGCCGCCCGAGCACCCCACGCTGCCGTCCCTGCTGCGCGGCGCGGGCTATCGCACGGCGCTGGTCGGCAAGTGGCACCTGGGCTTTGCGCCCCACTTCGGGCCGCTCAAGTCGGGCTATGAAGAAAGCTTTGGTCCGCTGGCCGGCGGGGTGGACTACTTCACGCATTGCGATTCGAGCGGGCGGCACGACCTGTGGCAGAACGACGTGGAGCACCACGAGGAGGGCTACCTGACCGACCTGCTCTCGCGCCGCACCGTGGAATACGTCGAGCGCATGGCGGGGCAGGACGCGCCGTTTTTCGTCAGCCTGCACTACACCGCGCCGCATTGGCCGTGGGAGACGCGCGACGACGCGGCGCGCGCGCCCAGCATCAAGAACGATTTGTTCGACCTGGCAGCGGGCAACATCCACGTTTATCGCCGCATGATCCACCACATGGACGAGGGCATCGGCCAGATCATGCAGGCCCTGCGCCGCACGGGCCAGGCGGACAACACCCTGGTGGTGTTCACCAGCGACAACGGCGGCGAGCGCTTCTCGGACAACTGGCCGCTGGTGGGCGGCAAGATGGACCTGACCGAAGGCGGCATCCGCGTGCCCTGGATCGCGCACTGGCCGGCCGCGATTCGCGCGGGCGGCGACAGCGCCCAGCTGTGCATGACGATGGACTGGTCGGCCACGATGCTCGACGCCGCCGGCGTGGCCGCTCATCCCGACTATCCGCTGGACGGCGTGTCGCTGCTGCCCGTGCTGCGCGACGCCGCGCACACCTTCGAGCGGCCGCTGTACTTTCGCATGAACCACCGCGACCAGCGCGCCCTGCGCGTGGGCGACTGGAAGTATCTGAAGGTGGACGACAACGAATATCTGTTCAACATCCCGCAGGATGAACGCGAACGCGCCAACCGCGCCAAGGCCGAGCCCGCGCGGCTCGATGCCCTGCGCGCCGACTGGCTGGCCTGGAACGCCAGCATGCCGCCGATCCCGCAGGACGCCAGCATCAGCCTGGGCTATTCGTACAAAGATATGCCCCAACGTTGAGGGGGTCTTGCTCCCGCGCCCCTCTGGGGCTGAAGGCCGCGGCTCCGGTTCCGCCTGCGCGGAACTGGACGGCCTGAAGAGTGGCGGCGTCTCGCCGCCAACCCCCGGGTTGGGGTGAGGGGCAGGGCGCCGGATGAATCACGGACGCGGGAGGTTCCCCGGGGGCGCCAGCGCGCGCCTCGACGCGCGCAAACCATCACTGGGTGACGGGCGCCGCAGCCTTGAGCAGCGCCGCCACCGTGCGCTTGGGCTTGATGTTGGCCGAGCGGCCGGGGCGCTGGCGCTGGGGCGTATCCCAGGCGGGAGGCGCCTCGTCGGCTGCGGCGGGCGCGGCGCTGTAGGGCTGGCTGAAGAACAGGTCTTGCGACTCGCCGCGCGCCGCCGCGCTGGGCGGCGTGCGGGTGCGCCGCTCGCTGCGCTCGCGCCGGGCGTCATCGCGGCTGTCACCCGTCTCATCGCCTTGCCAGCGTCGGCGCCCGTCGTTGGCGCGCCCGCGCGGGCGCTCGTCTTCAAACTCCAGGTGCTCCAGCTCGACCTTGGTCTTGAGCAGCTTTTCCAGCTCGCCCATTAGGCGCTGGTCGTGCTTGGTCACCAAGGTGACGGCCAGGCCCGAGGCGCCGGCGCGGCCGGTGCGGCCGATGCGGTGCACGTAGTCTTCGGCGTTGAAGGGCACGTCGTAGTTGAACACGGCGGGCACGTCCTTGATGTCCAGCCCGCGCGCGGCCACGTCGGTGGCCACCAGCAGATCGACCTCGCCGGACTTGAAGGCCTCCAGCGACTTCAGGCGCTCGTCCTGGCTTTTGTCGCCGTGCAGGGCGGTGGTCTTCAGGCCGTCGCGCTCCAGCGCGCGGGCCAGGCGCGCAGTGCCCAGCTTGCTGTTGCAAAACACGAAGGCCTGGCGCAACTGCTTGTCTTTCAGCACCTGGCGGATGGCGCGGCGCTTGTCGTCGTCGTCCAGCAGGAAAAAGTGCTGCTCGACGGTGGAGGCCGTGGCGTTGGGGCGCGCCACCTCGATGGTGATGGGGTTGCTCAGGTAGCTTTCGGCCAAGCGCTTGATCTCGGGCGAGAAGGTGGCCGAGAACAGCAGCGTGGTGCGGCTTTTGGGCAGGTGGCTCAGGATGCGCTGCAAATCGGGCAGAAAGCCGATGTCCAGCATGCGGTCGGCCTCGTCCAGCACCACGTATTCGACCTGGTTCAGCACCGCGGTCTTGGCCTCGATGTGGTCCAGCAGGCGCCCGGGCGTGGCCACCAGCACCTCGACACCCTGGCGCAGCTCGGCCGTTTGCGGCTTCATGTCCATGCCGCCAAACACCACGGCGCTGCGCAGCTGGGTGTATTTGGCGTATTGCTTGACCTGGTCGGCCACCTGCACCGCCAGCTCGCGCGTGGGCAGCAGCACCAGCGCGCGCACCGGGTGGCGCGCGGGCGAGAGCGAGGCCGTTTCGTGCTTGAGCAGGCGTTGCAAAAGGGGCAGCGAGAAGGCCGCCGTCTTGCCGGTGCCGGTTTGCGCGGCGCCCATCACGTCCTGGCCCGCCAGCACCACCGGAATGGCCTGGGCCTGGATGGGGGTCATGGTCTCGTAGCCCATGTCGGCCACGGCGCGCTTGAGGGGTTCCGCCAGCGCGAGATCGGAGTATTTGGTCGTCATTAACCTTCTATTGTCGCACTTTGACTCATTTGGGGTGCAACAAACCATGACTCGGCCGCCGGCGCGGCACATGCAGCCTGGCCGCGGTGCTCGCTGCGCGCCGATCAAAGGCCTTGCGAATTGAAGGTGTCGCAGGCCTGCACGCTGCCGGTCTTGTAGCCCTGGGTGAACCAGCGCACGCGCTGCGCGCTGGAGCCGTGCGTGAAGCTGTCGGGCACGGCATAGCCCTGGCTTTTCTTTTGCAGCGTGTCGTCGCCGATTTGCTGGGCGGCGTTGATGGCCGACTCGATGTCGCCCGCGTCCAGCCACTGCTTGGCCTGCTGCGACTTGTTGGCCCAGATGCCGGCGTAGCAGTCGGCCTGCAATTCCAAGCGCACCGACAGCGCGTTTTGCTGCGCCTCGCTGATGCGCCCGCGCATGCCGTCCACCTTGCCGGTGATGCCCTGCAGGTTCTGGATGTGGTGGCCCACCTCGTGCGCCACCACGTAGGCGCGGGCAAACTCGCCCGGCGCGCCCAGCTGGCGCGTCATGGTGTCGAAGAAATTCATGTCCAGGTACACCTTTTGGTCGCCCGGGCAATAAAACGGTCCCATGGCCGACTGGCCGGTGCCGCAGGCCGTGGGCGTGGCGCCGCGATACAGCACCAGCTTGGGCGCCGGGTAGCGCTGGCCGGCCTGCTGGAAGATCTGGCTCCACACGTCCTCGGTGGAGGCCAGCACCACCGACACGAAGGCGGCGTTCTTGTCGTTGCTGGGTGGCGCATGGGCCGGCCCCTGCTGCACCGGCGCCGGGCTGCCACCCGAGAGCACGCCGATGGTGGTCAGCGGGTTGATGCCGAACACCCCCCAGCCCACCAGCGCCAGCACGATGGTGCCAATGCCGATGCTGCGCCCCCCGATGCCAAAGCCGCCGCCGCCCCCGCTGCCGTCACGGCGGTCTTCCACGTTGCTGGATTCGCGTTGGTCTTCCCATCTCATGCCTGGCTCCCGGTGCCGCGCGGCTTGCGCTAAATTGGCGTGATGGTAGCGCCATCGTCCTTTCGCCATCCGCCAAAAAAGCCCGCCGAATGCAAAACGGTGTTGTTGACCGGGTTCGACCCGTTCGGCGGCGATGCGATCAACCCCAGCTGGCTGGCCGCGCACGCCCTGCATCGGCGCCGCGTGGCCGGCCATGCGGTGGTGGCGGCGCAATTGCCCACGCAGTTTGGCGCCTCACTGGTGCGGCTGCGTGCGTTGTTGGCCGAGTTGCGCCCTGCGCTGGTGATCTGCCTGGGGCTGGCCGCCAGCCGCTCGGCGCTGTCGCTGGAGCGCGTGGCCATCAACGTGGATGACGCGCGCATCGCCGACAACGCGGGGGCTCAGCCCATTGACGTGCCGGTGGTGGCCGGCGCGCCGGCGGCCTATTTCAGTCGCCTGCCCATCAAGGCCATGCATGCGGCCATCCAGCGGGCCGGCATCGCGGCGGAGGTGTCGCAAACCGCCGGCACCTTTGTCTGCAACCACGTCTTCTATGGGCTGATGCACCATCTGGCCAGCACGCGCGGGTTTGCGCGCACGCGCGGCGGCTTCATCCACGTGCCGCCGCTGCCCGAACAAGCCGCGCACGGCATGCCCTTGGAGCCGATGGTGGAGGGCCTGCGCATCGGCATTCGAACGGCGCTGACGGTGGCGCACGACGCGCGCCACGGCGCGGGAGCGATCGACTGATGGCCGCCACGCTGGATGCCGGCCAGACCGTCGCGCGCCTGCCCTGGCCCGCGCTGGTCGATGAAATCGAGGCGCTGCTGCGCGATGACGGAGTGCGCATCCCCGAGCGCATCGTCATGCCCACCGCGCACGGCGCCGTGCTGTTCGTCATGCCCGGTTGCGACGCGCGCGTGGCCATGACCAAGCTGATCACGTTTACGCCCACCAATGGGGGCAGCGCCACGCCCACCATCCAGGGCGACGTGACCGTGTTCGACGTGGTCAGCGGCACGCGCCGCCTCATCCTGGATGGCCCCACCGTCACCGCCCGGCGCACCGCCGCCGTGTCGGCGCTGGGCGCACGCTGGCTGGCGCCCGACACCGCCGGGCCCATGCTGATCGTCGGCGCCGGCGTGCAGGGCCGCGCGCACCTGGAGGTGTTTGCCCAAGTGCTGGGTGTGCGCCGCTTCGCCATCGCGTCGCGCAGCCGTGCCAGCGCGCAGGCCTTGGTCGATCACGCGCAGGCGCTGGGCCTTCAGGCCGAGGTGGCGCCGGATGCCGACGCGGCCCTGGCCGATTGCCCGCTGGTCGTCACCTGCACGCCGGCCAGCGGCGTGGTGCTGCGCGCCAGCCCGCGCGCCGACGCCTTCATCGCCGCCGTCGGCGCCTTCACGCCGCAGATGGTGGAGCTGGCGCCCGCGCTGTGCCGCCACGTGGCCGATCACGGCCGCATCGTGGTGGACACGCGCGAGGCCGAGCACGAGGCGGGTGATTTGTTGCAGGCGGGCATCGACGTTGGGGCCTGCCCGAGCCTGGGCGACGTGGTGCGCGCCGGCCAGCGCGGTGGGCGCGGGCCGGTGCTGTTCAAGAGCTGCGGCTGGGCGGGGTGGGATTTGGCGGCAGCGCGGCTGGCGATGCGGGAATGATCCGGGTGAATGACGTTGTCTGAATTCGAACCGTCTCGAACCGTCGGAATCGCTTCGCGGTTCCGACCTACGAGGGCAGTGTTTTGCGGGTAGGTCGGAACCGCGAAGCGATTCCGACGAACAAGCGTTCAACATCAAGTCGCCCATGCCCCGCTTCATCCGCGCCAAAACACCGGGCGCCACGTGGTTCTTCACCGTCAATTTGCAGCAACGCCACGGCAACGACCTGTTGGTGCGGCACATCAACGTGCTGCGTGCGTGCGTGGCGCAAGAACGCGCGCGCCGGCCCTTTGCCATCCTGGCCTGGGTGGTGCTGCCCGAGCACATGCATTGGCTGTGGCGCCTGCCGCTGGAGGATGCCGATTTCTCCACCCGCTGGCGGCGCATCAAGACGGACTTTTCGAAAGCGCTGCCAGTGACGGAACCCCGCTCACCTGTGCGCCAGCAAACCGGCGAGCGCGGCATCTGGCAGCGGCGCTTTTGGGAGCACCAGATTCGAGACGACGCCGACTTGGCCAAGCACATGGATTGCATCCACTACAACCCCGTCAAGCATGGGTGGGCCGAGACGCCGGCGGCGTGGCCGCATTCGAGTTTTGCGCACCATATGAGCCGGGGCACGTATCCGGCCAATTGGGCGGCGGGCGATGGGGTGGATGTGCGGGGGGAGTGAGGCGGGATCGTCGGAATCGCTTCGCGATTCCGACCTACCCAGAACCAAACGCCGTCGTAGGTCGGAACCGCGAAGCGATTCCGACGTGTGGCCCCCAACGACTCACGCCTTGGGCAAAGTCACCCCGACCTGTCCCTGATACTTGCCGCCGCGGTCCTTGTAGCTGACGTCGCACACCTCGTCGCTCTCGAAGAACAGCACCTGAGCGCAGCCTTCACCCGCATAGATCTTGGCGGGCAGCGGGGTGGTGTTGGAAAACTCCAGTGTCACATAGCCTTCCCACTCGGGCTCGAAGGGCGTGACGTTGACGATGATGCCGCAGCGCGCGTAGGTGCTTTTGCCCAGGCAAATCGTCAGCACGTTGCGCGGGATGCGGAAGTATTCCATGGTGCGCGCCAGCGCAAAGCTGTTGGGCGGGATGATGCACGAGTCACCATGAAAATCGACGAAGCTCTTTTCGTCGAAATTCTTCGGGTCCACCACGGTGCTGTGGATGTTGGTGAAGACCTTGAATTCGGGCGCGCAGCGGATGTCGTAGCCGTAGCTGCTGGTGCCGTAGCTGATGATCTTGCGGCCATCGACCTGGCGCACCTGGCCGGGCTCGAAGGGCTCGATCATGCCGTGCTCCTGCGCCATGCGGCGGATCCACTTGTCGCTCTTGATGCTCATGGGGCATTACTCACAGTTTGATAGCTGGTTGCGCAAGAGGGGCAAGCGCAAAACCGGCATTTTGCCCTGAATCATGGGCTCAACGCGGCAGCGTTCCCTGCACGCCCTCAACCAGGTAGTTCATCTTCAGAATGTCGGCGTCACTGGCGCTTTGACCCCGGGGCACCCGCAGCGTGCCGGCGTTGTCGGTGATGGGCCCGGCAAAGGGCTTCAAGCGGCCCGCGGCGATGTCCTTTTGCCGCGCCAGCACCTCGTCGCGCACGGCGGCGGGCACCTTGGGGCCGAAGGCTTCGATGCGCACCATGCCCTCTTTCACGCCACCCCACGTGTCCGTGCTTTTCCACGTGCCATCGCGCAACGCGCGCACGCGGGCCGTGTCGTAGTCGCCCCAGTGGTGGGTGACGGCGGCCAGCTGCGCGTGCGGCGCCACGCTGCGCATGTCGGAGTGATAGGCGATGGCCAGCTGGCCGCGCTCTTCGGCCGCGCTCATGACGGCGGTGGACGCGCTGTTGAAGGCCAGCACGTCGGCGCCCTGGTCCATCAGCGTCATGGCGGCTTCGCGCTCGCGCGGCGGGTTGAACCATTCGTTCAGCCACACCAGCTTGACGGTGGCCGTGGGGTTGACGCTGCGCAGGCCCAGCGTGAAAGCGTTGATGCTTTGCAGGATCTCGGGGATGGGAAAGCCCGCCACGTAGCCGACCACGCCGGTCTTCGTCATGCGCCCGGCCGCTATGCCCGACAGGTAGCGTCCCTCGTAGTAGCGCGCGTTGGACGTGGCCACGTTGGGCGCGCGCTGCACGCAGGTCTGGCACTCGAAGCGCACGTTGGGAAACTCGCGCGCCACGCGCAGCACCGGCTCCATGTAGCCGAAGCTGGTGGTGAAGATGATGTCCTTGCCCTGGCGCGCCAGGTCGCGGATCACGCGCTCGGCGTCGGGGCCTTCGGCCACGTTCTCGACGTCGCTGGTCTTGACCGCATCGCCCAGCGCCTTTTGCACCGCCTGGCGCGCCAGTTCGTGCTGGTGGGTCCAGCCGGTGGGCGTGATGGGCGTGACATAGACCCAGGCGGCGCGCGTGGGCGGCTGGGCCGCGGCGGGCTCCTGGGCGTGAAGGGGCGCGAAAAAACAAGCGGCCGCGAGCGCGGCCACGAGGTTTTTGTACATGGTGTTCCTCGACATGGTCCCGAATGAAAGAGATCGCGGCGCCGTCGGGGCGGCAGCGCTGCGGGCGCGATTTTATGCCCGCGTGTCGTGCGCGCGTTCGAAGCAGGCCTGAAGCTGCTCGCTCCACCGGCGCTTGGCCGACGCGTCGGCAAAGCTGGCCTCGAAGCTGTTGGCGGCCAGTTGATATGCGGCGGACGCGTCCATGCCCGTGGCCGCAAACACGGCCTCGAAATTGGCGTTGACGTAGCCGCCGAAGTAGGCCGGATCGTCGCTGTTGACCATGGCGCACAGGCCGGCATCCAGCAGCGCGGGCAGGCTGTGGCGCGACAGGTCGGGGAACACCTGCAGCTTCTGGTTGGACAGCGGGCAGACGGTGAGCGGGATGCGCTCGGCCGCCAGGCGCTGCATCAGCGCGGCGTCATTGACGGCTTGCACGCCGTGGTCGATGCGCTCGGCCTTCAGGATGTCGAGCGCGCCCCAGATGTAGGCGGGCGGGCCTTCCTCGCCGGCGTGGGCGACGATGTGCAGGCCCAGCTCGCGGCAGCGGGCAAACACGCGCGCAAACTTTTCAGGCGGGTGGCCCAGCTCGCTGGAGTCCAGCCCCACCCCGATGAACTGGTCGCGAAACGGCAGGGCGGCTTCGAGGGTCTCGAAGGCCTCGCGCTCGCTCAGGTGGCGCAAAAAGCAGAGGATCAGGGCGCTGGAGGTGCCGCGCTCGCGCCGGGCATCGGCACAGGCTCGCGCCAAGCCGCGGATCACGGTATCAATGGCCACGCCGCGCGCGGTGTGCGTCTGCGGGTCGAAGAAGATTTCGGTATGCACTACATTGTTTGTAGCAGCTTGCGCAAGATAGGCGCGGGCCAGGTCGTAAAAATCCTGCTCGGTTTGCAGCACGCCCGCGCCCTGGTAGTACAGGTCGAGAAAGCTCTGCAAGTCGCCGAAGTCGTAGGCGCGGCGCAGCGCCTGGCTGTCGGCGTAGGGCAGGGTGATGCCGTTGCGCGCGGCCAGCGCAAAGGCCATCTCGGGCTCCAGCGAGCCTTCGATGTGCAGGTGCAACTCGGTCTTGGGCATGCAAGCCAGCAGCGTGGGCAGCTGGGCGGAGGCGATGGGGGGGATCGATGGCGTCATGAGAGCGTTCTCGCAGCGTGCTGGCCCGACTGGCAGCCGGCGCAGCACAGTGTACGCATCGACTTGCCAACAAAAAACGGCGGGCTTGCGCCCGCCGTTTTTTTGCTTGGCCGTGGTGCGGATTACTTGGCGCCCGGCACCTTGCCTTCCACGCCCTTGACGAAGAAGTTGACGCCGCCCAGGAACTTGTCGTCGGCCACCTGGTCGGCCGCCAGCACTTCCTTGCCGTCGTTATCCATCAGCGGGCCCTTCCAGATGTGGTAGGTGCCTGCCTTCAGGCCGGCCTTGACCTCGTCGAGCTTGGCCTTGGTTTCGGCCGGCACGTCGTCGGCCACGGCGACCAGGTCGATCGCGCCTTCCTTCACGCCCCACCACTGGTTGGGGCCGGTCTTCCAGGTGCCGTCCAGCACCTCGCCCACCGACTTCTTGTAGTAGGGCTCCCAGTTGATGACGGCCGAGCCCAGGTGGGCCTTGGGGCCGTAGGCGGTCATGTCCGAGTCCCAGCCGAAGGCGCGCTTGCCCATCGACTCGGCGGTTTTCAGCACCGAGGGCGAGTCGGTGTTCTGGAACAGCACGTCGGCGCCGCCGTTGATCAGCGAGGTGGCCGCCTCCGTCTCCTTGGGCGGGTTGTGCCACTCGTTGATCCACACCACCTTGGTCTTGATCTTGGGGTTGGTGAGCTGCGCGCCCAGCGTGAAGCTGTTGACGTTGCGCACCACCTCGGGAATCGGCACGGTGGCCACCACGCCCAGCACGTTGGACTTGGTCATGGCGCCGGCGATCACGCCGGCCATGTACGCACCCTCGTAGGTGCGGCTGTCGTAGGTGCGCATGTTCTCGCTGGACTTGTAGCCCGTGGCGTGCTCGAACTTGACGCCCGGGTTGTCGGCGGCCACCTTCAGCATCGGCTCCATGAAGCCGAAGCTGGTGCCGAAGATCAGCTTGTTGCCCTGCGCCACCAGGTCGCGCGCCACGCGCTCGGTGTCGGCGCCCTCGGGCACGTTCTCGACGAAGCTGGTGACGATCTTGTCGCCGAACTCCTTTTGCACCGCCTTGCGCGCGTTGTCGTGCGCAAAGCTCCAGCCGCCGTCGCCCACCGGGCCGACGTAGATCCAGGCGGCCTTCAGCGGCTCGGCCGCGGCCGGGGCGGGGGCCGCGGTGGGCGCGGGCGCGGCGGCCGGCGCGGCTTCCTCCTTCTTGCCGCAGGCCACCAGGGTCAGCGCGGCCGCGGACAGGGCGGCCAGGCGCAAGGCGCTGCGTTTGTTCAGGTCGATCATCAAGATGCCTCCATGGATGGGGGGGGTGGTGAAAAAAGGGATTCTAGGGATTCAGGAGCCGGGGTAGAACGGTTTGCCCAAGGATGCCGGCATGTTGACCCGAATCCAGGTGGGGTTGCGCGAGATCAGCGCCAGCACCACGATGGTGGCCAGGTAGGGCAGGGCCGTCAGCAGCTGGCTGGGGATTTGCACGCCCTGGCCCTGCAGGTAGAACTGCAGCATGGTCACGCCGCCGAACAGGTAGGCACCCAGCAGCACGCGTGCCGGCCGCCAGGTGCCGAAGGTGGTCAGCGCCAGCGCGATCCAGCCCTTGCCGGCCACCATGCCTTCGACCCACAGCGGCGTGTAGATGATGGACAGGAAGGCCCCGGCCAGCCCGCACAGCGCGCCGCCGGTGACAACCGCGGCCAGGCGAATGCGCCGCACCGGATAGCCCAGCGCGTGCGCCGACTCGGGCGACTCGCCCACCGAGCGCAGCACCAACCCGGCGCGGGTGCGATACAAGAACCAGATCAGGCCAATGCACAGCAGCATCGCCGCATACACCAGCGGGTGCTGGCGCAGCAGAGCCGGGCCGATGACGGGCACGTCGCCCAGGCCCAGCCAGTTGAAGCGCGGGCGATCGGGCATCTTGGCCTGCACATAGCCGATGCCGGCAAAGGCCGACAGGCCCGCCCCGAACAGCGTGAGCGCCAGGCCCGAGGCATATTGGTTGGCGTTGAGCCAGATGACCAGCCAGCCAAAGACCGCGGCCATCACGCCGCCTGCAGCCATGCCCGCGGCAAAGCCCAGCCAGTCGCTGCCGGTGTGGATGACGGTGGCAAAACCGGCAATGGCCGCGCACAGCATCATGCCTTCGGCGCCCAGGTTGACGATGCCGGATTTTTCGTTGACGAGCAGGCCCAGGGCGGCCAGCGCCAGCACCGTGCCGGCGCTGAGCGTGGAGGCAAACAGCAGGGGATAGGCGTCCATCAGCGCGCTCCTTGGCGAGCGGCCGCGCCGCGCAGCCGGTAGTTGACCAGCGTGTCGCAGGCCATCAGCGAGAACAGCAGCAGGCCCTGGAACACGTCGGTCAGCGACTTGGGCAGGCCCAGGCGCGACTGCGCCAGCTCGCCGCCGATGTAGAACATGCTCATCAGGATGGCGGCCAGCACCATGCCCAGCGGGTGCAGGCGCCCGACGAAGGCCACGATGATGGCGGCGAAGCCGTAGCCGGCGGGGATGTAGGGCGTGAGCTGGCCCACCGGGCCGGCGACTTCAAGCGCGCCGGCCAGGCCCGCCGCGCCGCCGGAGATCAAGAACGCCGTCCACAGCGCGCGGCGCGATGAGAAGCCGGCGTAGCGCGCCGCCGCCGGCGCCAGCCCGCCCACTTGCAGCGCAAAGCCGCTCCTGGTGCGAAACAGGTACAGCCACAGCAGGCCCGCGGCCACCAGGGCGATGACCGCGCCGATGGTCACGCGCGAGCCGGCCATCAGGCGCGGGATGCGCGTGACGGCCTCGAAGGTGCGCGTTTGCGGAAAGTTGTAGCCCGCCGGGTCCTTCCAGGGGCCGAAGACCAGGAAGTTGAGCACCTGCACCGCCACGTACACCAGCATCAGGCTGACCAGGATCTCGCCCGCGTTGAAGCGGTCGCGCAGGAAAGCCGTGATGCCGGCCCACAGCATGCCGCCCAGCACGCCGGCCAGCAGCACCGCCACCACGACCCAGCCGCCCGTGTCCTTGCCGGCCGTGAGCGCCACGCCGCCGGCAAAGATGGCGCCGATGATGTATTGGCCCTCGGCGCCGATGTTCCAGATGTTGGAGCGAAAGCACACCGCCAGGCCCAACGCGATGAGCAGCAGCGGCGTGGCCTTGATGCCCAGCTCGCCCAGCGCGTAGGCCGACTTGATGGGCTCCCAGAAGAAGATCTGCAAGCCGCGCACCGGATCCTTGCCCATCACGGCAAAGAGCACGACACCCAGCACCACCGTGATGGCCAGCGCCAGCAGCGGCGAGGCCCAGGCCCACACGCGCGAGGGCGCGGGGCGCAGTTCAAGCCGCAGCATGGGCATCCTCCTGGGTGGGGGCTTCGGCGCCGGGCCACAGCCCACTCATCCACTGCCCGATCTGCTCGACCGTGGCCTCGCGCCGGCACAGGCTGGGCGACAGCTGCCCCTTGGCGATCACGTGCAGGCGGTCACTCAGTTCAAACAATTCATCCAGCTCCTCGCTGATCACCAGCACCGCGCAGCCGGCGTCGCGCAGCGCCAGGATTTCGGCGCGGATTTGCGCCGCCGCGCCCACGTCCACGCCCCAGGTGGGCTGCGAGACGATCAGCAGCGTGGGCTTGGCGTCGATCTCGCGGCCCATGATGTACTTTTGCAGGTTGCCGCCCGACAGCGACCGCGCCGCCGCCTGCGGCCCGCTGGCCTTGACGCGAAAGCGCTCGATGATGCCCGCCGACTGGGCGCGCAGCGCGTTCACGCGCAGCCAGCCCATGCGGCCCACGGCCTCGCGGCGCGTCAGCAGCAGGTTGTGCGCCAGGCTCATCTCGGGCACCGCGCCGCGGCCCAGGCGCTCCTCGGGCACGAAGTGCAGGCCCAGCGCGCGCCGGCGCATCGGCCGCAGCGCACCCGCGGGTTTGCCTGCTATTGAAATGGAAGCTGCCGACGCGCGCCGGTCCTCGCCCGAGAGCGCAAACAGCAGCTCGCGCTGGCCGTTGCCCGAGACACCGGCGATGCCCACCACCTCGCCCGCATGCACGTTCAGCGAGATGCCCTCCAGGTCCACCCCGAAGGGCGATTCGCGCGGCAGGCTCAGTTGCTTGACGGCCAGCACCACCGCCCCCGGCGTGCGCTCCACGTGGGCCAGCGGCGGCGGCTCGGCGCCGATCATCAGGCGCGACAGCGAGGCGTTGGTCTCCTGCCGCGGATCGCACACGCCCGTCACGCGGCCGGCGCGCACCACCGTGCAGGCCGTGCACAGGGCGCGAATCTCGTGCAGCTTGTGGCTGATGTACAGGATGGAGCAGCCCTCGGCGGCGAGCTGGCGCAGCGTGACGAACAGCTTGCGCACCGCCTGCGGCGTCAGCACCGAGGTCGGCTCGTCCAGGATCAGCAGCTTCGGGCTGGTGAGCAGCGCGCGCACGATCTCGACGCGCTGGCGCTCGCCCACCGACAGCGAATGCACCGGCCGCAGCGGCTCCACGTCCAGGCCGTATTCCTGGCTGACCTGGGCGATGCGCCCGGTGACCTCGGCCAGCTTCATCGCCTTGTCCAGGCCGAGCCACACGTTCTCGGCCGCGGTCAGCGTG
>JAFEEB010000011.1 GCA_018241325.1 Pseudomonadota bacterium
CGAGTCGTTGACGTTGATGGCGCGCATCTGCAACGTGCCCTTGGCCGACATCTCCTGCAGGCGGTGCACGCCCGTCGTCGTCTCCTCGGTCACACCCAGAATGTTTTTCAGGCGGCGGCTGTACCAGGTGGGGTCCGTCTTGAGCCTGGCCTTGATGGCGGCGTGCAGGATTTTTTCTTCTTCGCTGCCGGCCTTGCCCAGCGCCTTGATGTCTTTTTCGGCGCGCGCGCCCAGGTGCATCAGCAGCGTGGCATCGCCGCCGTCGTCCAGGATCATGTTGGGGCCTTCGTGTTTGCTGCCCTTGGCGCCGAACTCGAAGATGTGGTGCGTGTAGTCCCAGTAATCCGAGAGCGACTCGCCCTTGATGGCGAACACCGGCGTGCCGCTGGCGGCAATGGCGGCGGCGGCGTGGTCTTGCGTGCTGAAGATGTTGCACGAAGCCCAGCGCACCTCGGCGCCCAGCGCCTCCAGCGTCTCGATCAGCACGGCCGTCTGGATCGTCATATGCAGGCTGCCGGCGATGCGTGCGCCCTTGAGCGGCTGGGCCTTGGCGTATTCGGCGCGGATCGCCATCAGGCCGGGCATCTCGGTCTCGGCGATGGCAATCTCTTTGCGGCCCCAGGCGGCCAGGGACAGGTCGGCCACGGCCGAATCCACGGTGGGTTTGAGAACAGCGCTCATGGTCTTCTCCAATCGAAGGTTTCGAAAAAACCACGCTTTGGAGGGAGGGCACTCACCGCACTGCCAGCGTGGGTGAGCGTCGTTGCCTTGAATGTCCGAGCCTCGCGCCCCGCGAACCCGGTTTTCGGGTGGGGCACTGCAACGCTCCTCGGAAGTTCGAATTATAAAAAGGTTTGACGCAGCGCCTCGTTGCAAGGGCTGCTGGGGGCTGGCTCAGCAGGTCGGCAACGGTTGGCTCTTGTTGATGGCGTCAACCGTGGCGAGAAAAGTCATCCAGTAGCTGGGCAGGTTGGCCCAAGGGTTGCCGCTGCCGGTAGTGGGGTTGTAGTGCAGATCAGTGACGTAGACCAAGCCGGTGTTGTTGCGCGCCGAGGCGGCGGCGCGCAACGCCTTCTGCATGTCGGCGCAGGACGCGTCGTGCACCAGCATGGCCTGCGCGCCATTGCCGCGCTGGTAAACCCAAGTGTTGCCCGGCTGCGGATCGGTCTTGAAGTAACTCACCGCCTGGCCTTCGAAGGTCGTCACCGTGTCAGCCAGCGCGGCGTAGCCCGCGTCGGGGTAGGTGCCGGGGTTACTGATGATGCGGAAGTCGGGGTATCGGCGGCGAATGTCGTTCGAGACGGGCTGGTAGAAAGCGATCTTCCTGGGCGAGTTGTCGACCTCGTCGAGGAAGATGCCGCTGACGGCGCTGCCATAGTGGCTCAGGTAGGCATCGACGTTGGCCCGGATGTCGGCCTGCGAACGCCCGCCGTTGCCGTAGCCGGTCAGCACGTAGCCGATGAGCTTGCCGCCCTTGGCGATGAAGTCGGCGGCGGCGCTCACCAGGCCCGCGTCGGGTTTGTCGAACAGGCCATTGCTTGGGTTCAAGATGGCCGTAATCCGGACGTCCGGAAAACTCTGTTGGCCATTGCTGAGCGCCACCCAGGGCGAATTGGCCCTGCCGGCCGAGAAATAGGCCGGCACCAGCACCTCGAGCGGCTTGGGCGGCGGGCGTAGATACAGGGTGAGCGCGGCCTTGACCTCCGGCCGCCCGCTCACGGCCACACCGACTGCGGCGGTACCGGCGCTGGTGCCGACCAGCACAGCCAGCGCGTGCCCGTCAATGCCGGTGGCTGTGCGTGCGGGGGTAACGGTCGCCGAGGTAGCACTCAGGTCCACATAGATCTTGTCGGGAGCCGGCGCTCCGTTCAGCGTCATGCGCACGCTCAGCGGCACCGTGGCCCCCACCTCGCGCACGTTGTCGGCCGGCGTCGGACCGACGAATGCCAGCGCGATCGTTCCACCGGGCGGCAGCGAGGGTGGCGGCGCCAGCGTTGGCGACGAAGGCGGTACCGTCACCCCGTCGTCCGACCCGTCGGAGCCGCCGCCGCAGGCGGCCAGGGTGGCGGTCACGGCGAGTAGGCAGGCCAAGGTGAAGCGGCTGCGCGAAGAAGGGGGCATGGGGTCTCCGTAGGCCACGGCCAAGGAGGCGCATTATGCACCCATGCGGGGCGGCGTGGCCGCGCGCCGTCAGGCGCGCCTGCAAGCCACCTGGGCCGGCTATTGCAGCATGAAAGTGCGGTACTCGAGCTGGTTGAGGCGGCGCGTGAGCAGATGCAGCCCGGTAGCCAGCGTCACCAACTGCGCCACCGCGAAGCCGTAGCCATACAGCGGCGCGCCCCACCACAGTGTGAGGCCGGTGAGCGCCACGTTCAGCACCACGAACAGCACGCACAACAGCAGCACGGTGCGGCGCTGGTCGAGGTAGAAGAACACGTTCAACACCGCCATCACGCCGACCTGCAGGCCCGCCCCGATCACCTGCACGTGCAGCAGCGGCAGGTACAGGCGCGAGATACCCAGCACGTCAAGCACCCAGGGCCCGGCCACCATGGTCACCAGCACGGCCAGGGTCTGGATCTTGGCGATTTGGCCCAGGCCCTGCTGGATGGAGTAGACCATCTCGTCACGCATCGATTCGATGAACTGCAGCGACCCTCCGCCGCGCACAGCGTCGTAGAACTTGTCGTAGTACTCGACGAAGTCGGTCTCGATGCGCATCAGGAACACCGCCATGCCCGGAATGATGGACAGGTAAGCCAAGAACACCGGCAGGTCGTAGATCAGCGAGGCGCGCAGGTGGCCGATGATGGGCTGCGAGGTGGGCGGAAAGAACCAGAACATGAACTTGTCGGCCCAGATGCCCAAGTTGTAGAGCAGGCCGATCGCCACCAGCGAGGGGTACAGCTTGCCCGGCTGCAGGAAATCAAAGGCGACCAGGCGCGGCGCGGCCGGAAACTCGCGCACCACCAGCAGCCACATGCCCGCCAGCAGCACGAAGTGACCCAGCACGAAGCCGCCCAGCAGGCCTTCCAGCCCCCAGGGGCGCAGCAGCAGCGAGCACACCACGATCAGCGCGTAAGCCGCGCCGAACAGGACGACGATGGCCTTGTAGCGCTTCATGCCCGACAGCAGGATGGTCAGCATCCACACGGCACTGAGCAAGGCAAAGCCGGCCAACATCAGCAGGCGGTACAGGAGCCCCAAGCCAGGCAGCACCACGAACAGCGCCAGCGTGGCCAGCACCGCCGCTCCCAGCAGCACCAGCACCAGCAGACCATGCACGTTGGGCAAGACCTGCCGGCCTTGCTTTTCGAACAGGCGATCGGAGACAAAGCGCGTGAAAGTCAACTGCGCCAGGCCCGTGTAGATCAGACTGCACGCGACCAGGTAGGTCACCGAGGTCTGAAACTGCGTCACCAGCGTGGCCGGCTGGACCACGCTGGTGCTCAAGATGCCGATCAGCAGGATGCCGACGATCGACAGTACCCAGGGGCCCGATCCGATCACGCCGGCGTAAGCGTAGGCCTGCACCAGGCCCAACAGCGTGTTGCGGCGCAGCAGGTGGCGCAGTTCGAATCCGATGCCGGCCATCAGGCAACTCCCGGAGCGTGGGCCAGGGCACGGTCATACACCCGGCGGTAGCGATCGAACATCAGGGTGTCCGTGTAATAGCGTTCGACGCGCGCCACGGCAGCCCGGCTGGCCGCCTGCCATGCGACGGGGTCGCCCAGCAGCGCCAGCGCGGCGTCGGCTAACTGCTGCGGCTGCGCGATCGGCACCACGACGCCTGAGGGGCCGAGCGCGCGGTCCTCGGCGTCCAGTCCCTCGACCAGCTGGCGGCACGAGCCGACGTCGGTGGCCACCGTCGGCACCCCCGCGGCATAGCCTTCAAGCAGCACCAGCGGCAGCGCCTCGCTGATCGAGGACAGCACCACCAGGCCGATCTTCGGCATGAGATCTTCCACGCGCTGCATGCCCAGGAACCTGACGTGCTGCTGAAGGCCCAAGCTGCGCACCAGGTTGCGGCACTCCTCGACGTAGGTCGGGTCCTCGTCCTCGGGGCCGGCGATCCAGCCCTGGGCGTCAGGGCGTTGGTTGACCATGCGGCGCATGGCGCGGATGAAGGTCTTGATGTCCTTGATGGGCACCACCCGGCCAATCAGGCACAGTATCGGCGGCGGCTCGGCGGGTCGCTCGGCGCGCAGGGGCGAAAACCGCTCCACCCGGATGCCGTTGGGGATGCTGGCGGTGCGTTCGGCCGGTGCGCCGTCCGCGATCTGACGCTGGCGATTGGCCTCGTACAGCGCGATGATCGGGTCGGCGTGCTGGTAGCAGTAGCGGCCGATCCATTCGAAGAACTGGATCCACATCTGGCGCAGGTAAGACAGCTCTGTCGGGTCGCGCTGAAAGATGTTGCGGTTGTCGCGGATCCACTCGCTCTTGAACAGGTCGATCTTGCGCTCCTTGGTGTAGATACCGTGCTCCGAAAGAATGAGCGGCACGCCGCGCGTCTGCGCCAGCATGCCACCCAAAAGACCTGCGTAGCCGGTGGACGCGCAGTGCACCGCGCGCACGTCGATGAGCTGCTGTGCCACGCGGGCCAGCAACCACAGGGGCTGGTGCATGATGCGCACGGTCCAAAAGAAATCGACGAACGAAGGGTCGGAGCAGTGGCGACGGTAGTGTTCGCAGATCACTTCCCAAGCGCGTCGGCTGTGCAGAAAGTCCTTCAGCTGCACCGATCCGTCCGGCTGCATCTGCTCGACGACGGCTTCGAAGGCGCGCATGGCCTGGGCGCTGATCGGGTCTTCGGCGAGGGCGTCGAGCAGGCGTTGCACCAGCGCATGTCCGACAGGGTCGCCAGCTCGGGCCAGCGGCTCCTCGTAGCTGCTGCCGTTCGCATACAGAAAGTGCTCTTCGAAATGCACCACGTTGGCGGGCAGCTGGTATTTGAAGTCTCCGTAGTCTTCGCGCCTGCTGCCCAGAAAGACGATGGCGAAGCGGTGTTCAGGGTAGGCGTGGATGATCTGGTTGATCCAGCCCGAAACTCCGCCTCGGACGTAGGGATATGTGCCCTCCAGCACCAGCGCGATGTCGGCCGACTGAGCCTTGGGGTGGGTCATGACGGGTTCCAGAAGTCGATCACCGGACGCAGGCGCGGCAGGGCGCTCCACTGGTCGAGGCTCTGCATCAGCGCTTGCGTCTGCGCGAAGTCTCGCCGTCCGAAGCACAGTTGCGCCTGGTAGGGCAGCACCCGCGTGGCCGGCAGGCCCAGCGCACGCGCCTGCACATAGGCCTGCTCGGCCTCGTCGGCGTGTCCGGTTTCGTCCAGCAGGCGACCCCGGCGCAGGTGCAGCGCGGCGTTACCAGGTTGCTGCTGCAGCACCAGGTTGCAATAGCGCAGGGATTCGCGGATGGCGTGCGTGCGCAGGTCGCCCTGCACCAAGCCCTCGTAGACCTGCTCCCAATAGAGGTCGGACAGGCGATGCGCGGTGTGCAATGCCTGCTCGCTGCCTTCGGCGGCGTCCTCGAGGACATTGAGCTCGATGCCGATGGCACGGTTGAGGCGCTTTTCGAGGTTGTCGAGCATGCCGTAGGCTAGCAGGCGCAACTCGTCGCTGGGGTCGCTGAGCGCCCCGCGCAGCAAGGGCGCAGCCGTGCGGCCGGTAACGTGCTGGAGCGCCGCCATTGCGCGCATGCGCACCGACACCGGCACCGCAGTCTTGCTCAGGAACGTGCGCAGACCAGCGTGGCGGAACTGGCTTTCACGACGTTGCGCCTGATCGAACTCGGGCAGCTGCAGGGATTCGAAATCGACCACCTGGCGACGACCGTGGTAGCGCGCCAGGATCGGAAACGCCGCCAGCACGCCCACAAAGCCCAGCACCGGAATCGCGTAGGTAAACCCGGCCATGAGCGCCAGCGTAGCCCAGCGCGGCTGCGCCACACGCTGGGAAATGAGCGGCAGCAATGCCAGCGACAGCAGCACGCTAGCCAGCGCGTGCACCACCAGGTAGCTAGCCAGCGCCGTGTCGGAATGCTCGGCCAGCAGGCGCGCGCTACTCCAAGCGCCGACCTCCAGCGCCAGCGCCGTCAGGCCGAACTTGAGGTCAAGCAGCATGGGCCAGGGCGTGGATACGCTCCACGGTCCGCGTGGGCTGGGCGCCGTCCAGCGGCAGCACGTGCGGGAAGACGCCAGCCTCTGCCAGCGACTGCTGGCTCTTTTGCTGCAGCCAGTCCTCCAACCGGGCGATGTACCCCTCCGCGGACGTACCGTCGCCCATGGGCATCAGCAGCGCCAGCACCTGGCGCGTGGGGGTGTCAATCAGCCAAGTTTCGTCCAGTTCGCGTCGCAGGCGCAAGATCTGTTGCGCCAAATCCTGTGCCCGCGCGGCAGGTTGCAATTCGAGTGCCACGACGACGCTGGGCACATCGGCGCTGGCCTGAAGGTGGGCCAAACGCTGGATTTCGAAGGCAAACCGGGTCGGACAGTCGGGGCAGCGCTGCACGATGGGTTGCGCCAGCGCATTCATCGACAGGCCGTCGGTGTAGTAGCCCAGCAGCAACTTCAAGGTCTGGAGGTTTTCGGTGTGCAGTGCGAAGAACGACATGTCCTGCACCAGCAGCAGACCGTACACCTCGTCCGCCAGATCGAGCAGCGGCGCTGCCACCAGGTAGCGGGAGCTCTGCTGCGCTGTGACCGCCTGGCTGATATGGCACAGCTTGCGTGTTTCAAGCGCCTGGCGTACCAGCGGGTCGTCCGCGTGCAGACCCTGGTAGACCCCCAACACGGCGGCCGGCTCGGCGACCAACTGTCCTTCGACCACTGAGTGCAGGGCGGCGCAATCGAGCTGGCAGTATTGCGCCAGCAGCCGTAGCAGAGCCTGCGCGCCCTGTTCGCCACTGGCGCCGTCGCCCCCGGTGTCTCGCAGAGTCGCCAAGGCGTCGTGCATGGACATGGGACGGCCGATCAATTCGCGCCCGAGGCGGTCGTGCGACAGGCGCAACAGGTAGTGCTGACGTACCACGTGATCCAGGCGTTGGTCAAGGTACATCTGCACCGTCTCGGCGCGGCGCGTTCGGGTGCGCCAGAAACTGGAAAACTCGCCGGCGACAAACACCAGGATCAGCCCACCCAGGAAGTACATCTGGGGGAAGGACCCCAGGCGCCCCGGATTGAGTGCCCACCATGCGGCCAACAGCACCGCGGAGCCGCCCAGTCCGGCCAGCGGGCCATAGCGCAAGGCCAGCAGCAGAGGCGCGAGCCAGGCCCACGGAAACTCGCCGGTGACCTGCAGCGGGTCCTGCCGCGCCCAGAGGTAGCCGAGGGCGACAGCCAGTAGCGGCAGCGCGATGATTTCGGCGACCATCGCCACGGGGTGGCCAGCCGTTGTAGTCAGTTTGCCCAGCAGATGGGGAGGCAGGCGCAAGGCGGCACCGGTCCCGCGGAGGACGCCGTCACCGCCGATCTGACGCGGGGTGCTGAAGGTCTGTGCGGACGTGGCCATGGCCTGGCTCAGCGGGCATCGGCGAGGCCGGATTGCAGCAACTCGCGGATCAACTTCTGGGCCACGGCCGACAGTGCTTGGCGACTCCAGCCGCTCTGGCCGCCAGTGCCGCTCCACAGCGTGTCGCCGGTGGCCACGTCCAGGATACTGAGCGTCACACCTGCGGCGGGCTCGCCGTCGACGCCGACTTTGTAGCGCCACTCGTCCACCGATCCAGCCAGCGCATAGCGGATTTTCTGCTCGCGCGCCCAAGTCAGCGCGTCGTCCATGCGGGTGCTATCGGCGGCGCCAAACAGCGCTTCTTTCTGCGTGCTGGCCGGGGTGCGGCGCACCGTGCCCACGCCCTGCGCCTGCAGCAACGCGTGCGCAATGGCCTCGGCACGGTTGCCGGCCATCGGGGTTTCGGTGTGGTTGGCGAAGGGCAGCACCACCCAGGAGGCATGGCGCTCCAGGCTGGGCGGCGTGCCACGGTCGATGGTGGAGCACGCGGCCAGCACCATGAGAGCGCCGGTGGCAACCAGCATGGACAAGCGGCGTGCGATCGAGTGATGAAGGCGCATGGGGTTTCTCCTCGGGACTAGAAACGAAGTTGATAGGTCAGTTGCACATTGCGCGTGAAGCCCAGGGACTGGATGCCGGACTTGGCAATGCCCCAGGTGAAGCTCAGATGGTCGGCGCCCAGCACAGTGCCGGCCACGCCCAGACGCAGGTCGTAGCCGGCCCCCAGTTCGCTGTGCCAGGTACGGCTGACACTGGCGTAGGGCCGGATCGCGCGCGTGTAGTCCTGCTCGTAGGCCATATTGGTCGACAAGCGCACACCATAGAAACGGAAATTGCCGGGCAGGAAGTAGTCGATGCCCATGTCGCCGCCGTCGGCGGGCACGAAGCGCTGCTGGAAGCGCGCGCCCTGCCCGCCCAGATAGAAGGGGTAGCGGCGCTCGAAGCGGTGGCTGGACCAGAAGGCGCCCACTTCCCACGTCGGTGTGTCCTGGCGCAAGGCGTGCGTGTATTCGATGGCGGTGTGACGGCCGCGGCCCACCTCTGCGCCGGTCTGCACGCGGTAGCGCTCGGCCCATTGCGACAGCACAAACTGGTCCTGGCGCGTGGGCTGAAAGCGCAGATGGGCGGCCGCGCGCGTCTTCATGCCGCCCAAGCGCAGCGCCAGGCTTTCCTCACTGGGCAAGCGCCAGCCGAGTTCGCCGCGCACCGAGAAACTGCTGTTCAGGCGTTGCTCGTGCTCGACCCACACGGGCGTGGTGTTGGCGTAGCCGCGGCGGCTGGCGGCGCGCAACTGGGTCAGGCCGTCGCGGTGCCGCCATTTGAGCAGAATGGATGCGATGTTTTCGTTGGGGGCGCTGGCCAGCAGATCGGGCGCGGTCACGTGGCGGCGAATGGTGCTCCACTGAAAGTCCAGCGACACGCGCGGATTGAGGGCGAAGTGCAGGCCGACGTCGGTCTGGTTCTCGCTCGCGGCACCCAGATAGGTGTGCTGGACCTTGGTGCCGGCGTGGTTGCCGAAGCTCAGCAGGTTTTCGGTCAGTTGCTGGTGCAGCGGGTCATCATTGGGCTGATCGAGCTGCGCGTTGAACGCCGCGCTCTGCGCCAGCCGAACGTCGTCCGCCCCGCTTGCCGCGCTGATGCGGTCGTAGCGCGGCAGGCGCTCGTCGTATTTCTCCAGCAACTGGCCGGCCGTGGCCTTGTCCTCCTGGCCCAGGGCGGCGCCGATTTCGGCCCACAGCGGGCCGTTCGCGCGGGTCGCGCGGCTGCGGGCGTACTGCTGCCACAGGAAGCCGCGCTCGGCGTTGTACTGCCCCGCGTCCTGGAACCAGCTGATCGCCAGTTCCGCCGCGGCGTCCGAGTAGTCGCCTTTGGCGTCCCGGTCCATGCGCATCAGCTCGCGCAGCACGTCGCGCGCCGGATCGCCGGGCTGCTGCTGCATCAACAGCCGCGCACGGGCGACGCGCCGCGTGGCATCCAGCCCTTCTTCGGTGAGCCATTTCTGGCGTGCCTGAGCCCGCGTGAGCGGCTTGGCACCTGACCCCTGGCGCTCCGGCTGCCCTTGTTGCAACAGCAGTTGGCGGCGCAGGCGCCAGGCGCGGTCAGCCTCCTGGTTTTCTTCCAGCGCGTCGGCGTAGTTCATCAGCCAGAGAAAGTCATTCTCGTGCTCGGCCCGGTGCGGCGTGAGATAGCGGTCGAGCGCCACCTGGGGCAGCGACAAGGCCTGGTAGGCCGCGGCCAGCACCTCGTGCAGCTCGTCGCTGCCGCTCCAAGCCTGCTCGTGCAGCGCCAAGAGCTGGCGGATCGCGGACGCGTCATTGCTGTCGATCAACAGCCACAGCAAGGCGTCGCGCGAGTCGCTGGACTGGGGGTCGATCCGCAGCGCCTCCTCGTAGTATTGCCGCGCTTGCGCGAGGCGCCCCGTTTCATGGTAGTAGGCGCCCACCAAGCGCAGGAACAGGGGCGAGCGGCGCAGTGCGACCAGCGAGTGCCGGGCGGCGTCCGGCGCGGGGTCGGCCAGGGCCAGCGCGCGGGCAAACTCATGCCATTGCTTGTGGGTGGAAAACAAGGTCAGGGCTTCGATCAGGTGCCGCTCATGATCGAGCCGCTGCCATGCCAGCAGCGCCACCCGTGCCGCCTCCAGCGGCTGCTTGGGGCGCAGCAGGCGGATCAGGGCGTCGAAGTCGCCGACCTCGGCATCGGGGGTGGCGACCAGTTTGCCGTAGGCGGCGATGGCCAGCGCGTTGTGGTCCCGGTTCTCGGCCAATTCGCCCGTCATGCGCCACAGGTCGCTGGCCGCCGCGGGCGATGTCGAGGTTTTGTCCTGCACGGCCTGCAGCCATTGCAAACCCTGCTCGGGCTGGCCCTGCGTGAGCGCCAGCACGGCCGCCTGCATCGCGTGCTCGGGCGTGAGCTGGCTCGGGTCGGCCAGCAGCTTGCGCCAGGTTTGCAGCGCGAGTTCGGATTGCCCGGCGCGCTCGGCCAGTTGCGCCTGCAGCACCATGGCGGCGGGGCTGCGGGCGTGCTGGCGCAGGTAGTCGAGGGCGGGCTGGGGCTCGCCCAGGCGCTCCTGCGCATCGACCAGTTCGCGGATCAGCTTCAGGTCGTCCGGACGGCTTTGCAGCTGGTGGCGCAGGGCCTGAACCAGGGCGGCATCATCGAACAAGCCAGGGGCGAGCCGCAGCACGGCCTGCCAGGCAGCCTCTTTTTGCGTGGCGCGCGCGATTTCCAGCCAGTTCTGCAGCGCGATGCCGGGGCGCTCGGTCCATTCCGACACCTGCGCCAGGCGTTCGCGCCACATCATGTCGGAGGGGTTCTTGCGCACGGCGTCGTTGGCGAGCTTCCAAGCGTCCTGAAGTTTGCGCTTGCCCAGCAGCGCGGCGTATTCGTCCTGCAGCAATTCGGCCTGCGTCTGCTGCGCCTGCTGGCGCATCGCCGGGTCGGGCGACTCAAGCATCGGCTTCAAGGTGGCACTGGCACCGGCGACGTCGCCATGCAGGATCTGACGCTGCATCAGCAAGCGGCGCACCCGCATGTTGCCCGGCTCGTCGCGCAGCCAGTCGCGCAAGGTCTGCATCACGGCGGCATCGTCCAACGGGGCGGACGCGAGGCGCTGCACGCCTTGCCAGGCGGTCTTGCTTTGCGTTGCGCGGGCCACCTGTAGCCAATTTTCCAGGGCCACGCCGGGGCGCTGCGTCCATTCGGACACCTGGGCCAGACGCTCGCGCCACACCATGTCGCCGGGGTTCTGGCGCACGGCGGCGCTGGCCACGGCCCAGGCGTCCTCGAGCTTGCGGTTTTCCAGAAACACCTGATAGCCCAGGGTGTAGGTCTTGTCGTCAAACGGCAGCGTCGGCAGATCGGGCGCCGGCGGGGCATTGTCGGCCACGGCCAGCATCAGGCGCCGGGCGGGGTGCATCAGCAGGCTGGCGCCGTCGTCGAACTCGGACGATTCAGGGCGGGGCACCGGCTTGGGATGCCAGGCGACGGGTCGTAGCATGAAGTCCTGAATGGCGCTGGCCTGCTGGATCGCCTTCCAGTGCCGCTCCAAGCTCACGTGCAGCAGGCGACGCACGTAGCGTTCGGCCACGTCGGGCCGGCCAGCGGCCCGCGCCAGTTCGATCAGCAGGGTCAGGGTCTGCGGGTCGTTGGCCAGCGGACCCAGCTCGCGCTCGGCCAGCTCCAGCGCCGCCTTGGGCTTGTTGCCTGAGCGCAGCGCTGCCACCGCTGCGCCGTAGTAGCGCTTGGCCTCGCCGGCATCGGGCGTGCTCTTGCGCGCCTCCAGGTAGAGCTGCGCGCAGCCTTCATAGTCGCCCTGACCCAGCGCCTGCTTGGCGGAGTTTTCATAGTACTGGGCGGCTTCGCGCGGGTCCTTGGGGGCCTCGTCGCGGGTGATCTTGAGAACGATTTCGGGCGCGTCGAACTCGCTGGCCAGCACGGCGAGGCGGCTTTGCCGCTCGATCGGCCAAGACTCCTGCGCCAACCGGTGGATGCTCTGGCGCAGCGCACCGACCAGCGCCACGCGCCGGGGGGTGTTGGTTTCGGGCGTGTCCTGATACTCGCGGTACAGCAGTTCGCCTTGCGTCCACAGGGCCTCCTTGCGCAGCGTCGGGTCGGGGGAATCGAGTGCGGGCTTCAGGGTGGCGTGGGCACCGACGGTGTCGTCGCGGGCGATCTGGTGCTGCGCCAGCAACAGACGCAGGTGGGGGTTGTCGGGGTCGCTGCGCAGCAGGTTGAGCAGGTAGTTGCTGGACAACTCGGTCTCGCCGGCGCTGACCAGCCGTCGCTCGATGTCCTGGCGCGGGTACAGCAGCCACAAGGCCCCGCAGACCGCGGCCGAGAGCACGCCGATCAGCCACGGGGGCGCGAGGACGGGGCGCGCGGCGCCGCTCTCAGCGCTGTGGGCAGAGGATCTGGATCTCAGCGGCGGCATCGGGCAGCTTGAACTGTTGCACGGAGGCAGGGGTCTGCGCCGCGGGGCGCAGGGCGGAAAGCGGGCGCTGATTGGCGCGCACCTGGCAGGCCTGGACATTGGCCAGGGCGAATTCCAGCGGCACGTGGCCCTTCAGAGTGAATCGCACTTGCCAACCGTCTCCCCCGACCTGCCAGTCATCCAGGCGGGCGTTGGCTTCATAAAGGTAGGGCGTGGTGGCCGCCTGCTCGCCGGTTTGCAGCAACGCCGCCGGGCCGCTCAGATGGACGTACAGGCCCTCGCTGCCGGGACGCGAACCCGCCACGCCCTGGCTGCGTGCCAGTTGCGGCTGCCCCAGCGCGGCGGGCAGGCGCACGGTGCGCAGGGCCCCGTTGCTGCTGCGCAGGCGCCAGCCCGAACCGTCGCGGGCGATGGCGTAGTCGAAGAAGTCCTGCGCCTTGGTGATGAATTCGGAGGTCGCCACGGGGTACAGGGGCTGTGCCAGCGCCCAGTCGTACACCTTCTTCAAGGCGCGCAGCGAGGCGGGCTTGCTGGCCGAATACACGTGGTAGTAGATGCCCACGGACTTGAGGCGCCGGGGCGCGCCCGTCATTTCGAAGGTTTCGATGACGCGCTCGTAGCCATAGTACGGCCCCGTCCACAGATTGGTGTAGATGTTTTCGTTGGTGATCGGCGCGTAGATTTGCAGGTAGCCCCCCTTGCGGATCCCCAGCGGCGCCACCGCGGTGAGCGAGGGGTTGGAGCGGGTGATGAAGGTGTCGCCGCCGTTGATGTTGAGCAGCCCGGCGCGGTAGGTGATCTCCAGCGCCTTGGCATTGGGCATGGTGTCGCCGGACCATTGCAGGATCCGGACCGGTTTGTCCTTGGGCGCCAGATGCTCGTCGATGTAGCGGGTGGAGCCCACGATTTCGCGCTCCAGGTTGATGGTGTAGCCCGGAATGTGCAGGGAATAGGCGGTGTCGCCGGCGTCCGCCGGCTGCGCACGCCGCAGCGCGGGATCCCAGACGAAGGGGTGCGAATACGTGTGGCTGCCCACTTCGATGTAGGGCAGGCGGAACATCTGGCGCGCCAGCGCTTCGAGCTGCGGGCTTTCCTTGGGATAGAGGCCGTGCGGAGCGACTTCGGCCTCGATGACCGACATCGCCAGGGGAATGCGGTATTTCTCGAAGACGTCCTTGAGCAGCACCTGCGCCGCCAGGGGGCTGCCCGCGAATTCGGCGCGCGAGGCAAAGCCGTCGCCATCCACATGGGCGGTCAGCAGGCGGCGCCCGTTTTCGGTCGTGGTGTCGGGGACGGGAATCGGGGGCAGGCGCAGCGTTTGCTGCAACAGGGCGAAGGGATCGACGATCCAGCGTGTCTGCTGCGTGCCGGGAATCTCGGCGATCACGTTGGGGTCGAGGATGAAGCCGCCCCAGGGCGTAACGGCGCCGCCCAGGAAGGTGCGGTCGCGCTGGTCGCGCAACTCGATCAGCGCTTGCGACTGCCGGGCCATGTCCGGCGCGAGGCGCACCGCGCCGGTCTGCAGTTCCGGCCGCGGCGGCGAGGTTTCGAAACCCATGATGGGCGCCAGCCGGGTCTGCCGCAGGGCGCCCTGCGGCTTGGCCCCATCGGCAACCAGCCCCAGGCTGCGTTCGAGCGGCCTGTCCGGGTCCATGCCCCAGTCACCCAGGATGGCCAGCGGCATGCCGTCCCGGATGCGCGCCTGCAGCCACCGGCTCAGGGCGGGGCGCCGTTGCGCCGGGATGAAGCCGGAAAACCAGGTGACGACGCCGGCGTAGCGGTCCCGCCCGATGCGCTCCGGCAGGCTCTCGCGCACGTCCGCGTAGTCCGTCACGAAGCCCATGTGATCGAGCGGCATCTGCAGAAACCGGTGCGGCTCGCTCTCGTTGAGGGTCGGCGATTCGTCGCCGTCGTAGAGCACCAGCACGCGGCGCGGCACGGCTTCGATGCTGCCGACGCCGATGGTGGAGAGATCGGCATCCGTCACCCAAGGGATGAATCCGTCCTGCCGGATCTTGTCGGCCGTGGCGCGGGTGAGTTCCCGATCCTGGGGGGCGACGTAGTCGATCACCAGCACCGGCAGGCCGTCGCGCTGCTGCACGGTGTGCAGTTGCTGCAGCAGCCATTGACGGTGTTCGGCCGGGACTTCCTCGTAGCGACGCGCTTTGGCGTTCCATTGCCGGTAGAGCGACTCGGCGGCGACCATCTGGACTTTGTCACGCACCCGAGGGAGAACCTCGAAACCCCGATTCAGAACGAGCTTGATGCCGGGAAAGCGCTGGTGCAGCGTCTCGATCACGCGCACCAGGCCTTGCTGCTGGGCCTGTTCGTCGAAGCCTTTAGCCAGGCGGTAGGAGTCCAGCGTGTCGAGAAAAAAGCCGCGATAGCCCTGCTGCCACAGCGGCTGCACCACGCGGCTGGCAAAAAAATCGGCCCAGCCGGGGGTACTCAGGTCGATGACGTCGGACTTCCAGTCGGGGTTGTGCGCGAACTTCCAAGCGGGCGGGATGTCGGGTTCGTAGGCGCGCGACGGCAGCACCTCGCCCACCGACGCGTAGGCATAGATTTGCGTGGTGGGCTGCAGGGCGTCGGGCTTGCCGATGTCGTGGTCCGGGTCGACAACCACCAGGTCGAACGCGCGGAAGTCACTCAGCGGAATGCCGCTGCCGTAATAGAGCGCCACAGCTGGCATGGCGGCCTGCGCGCCGCTGGCCAGCAGCAAGCCGGCCAGCAGGCAGACCAAGCGCCTGCGCAGTTGTGAGACAAGACCTAAAACCATCCCTGAGTGTTCTCTTTTGTGATTTGTTTCAAGAAAACCGCGCCAATTGTATCTCGATGTAGAAAACACTGTGGTTGGCGGCGATCAGCCCAGCCACTCAGACGTCTAGCGTGTGCATGGGGTCGCTCCCGGCATGGTCAGACAGAGGGTGCCAAACAGACGCTGGCCGTCGAAAGTGGTGTCGTCGAACGACACCGTCGAGTGGCCATCCGGATCGCTGGCCGTCACGCGGACCAAATAGGAACCCGCGGGCAGTGCACCCATGTCAAGCGAGGTCGCGCCGAACGCCGGAGCCGGGATGCCTACCCGCGTGGTCGGGTCGAACGCCGGGGTGCCTGCCTGCGCGCGAGCGAGCTCCACCCGGTAGCCGATTGGCTTGCCCTGGGGGTGAAACGGCGCCGGCCAGCCCCAACTCAGTTGCAGGCGCCCCGTCGCGTCGGTGCCCGACAACCAGAACGGCATCGGGCGTTCCAGGCTTTGCAGGAAGAAGCCGTAGTTGTCGCCGATCACGGTCTGCAGTCGCTGGTACTCGGTGGCCCATTGCTCCATGCGGGTGCCGGTGCCTTTGGCGTCGAGGTTGCCGAGGTCAGGCTCGCGGCCGACGATGGGTTCGACGATCGGCCGGTAGCTGTCCAGCAGTTGCTTAACCGCCGCGTCGGTCAAGTACTTGGCGCGGATTTCCTCCACCGCCGCCTTGAGCAGAGCCAAGTTGCCGGGCGCAGACAGGAACCGCCGATGCAGGGCGCTATCCCACCAGGTGCTGATGCCACGGTCCCATGGGGGGTAAACAGCCGCCCCAGGTTGCTGCGGATAGCCCAAGGCGCCGTCGTAGTCCCAGGGCAGAAAGTAAAATTTCTCGGTGCCCAAGGGCTGGTACAGACCGAAATTCTGGTCGGTGGTGTCCCAGTTGCCCAGCAGGGTGGTGGTCGCCAGCCAGGTCAGGTAGTTGTTGCGGTCGAAGTAGCGCTTGAAGGTGGTCTCGAACGGCGTGTCCTCGCTGTTTAGGGCATTCACGGCATCAATGATGGCCTGATGCTTGCCAGAGTCCGACTCGATTTCCAACGCCTCTTCAAAGTCCGGCCCGGCCTTACCGCTGGCGAGCACCTGCAGCCGCGGATCCTCGTTAAAGTTGAACTCCGCCACCTTGTACACGTTGGAGCCGGCGATCCAGCCCCGTCGCTGCAGAAAGTCCTTTTTGCCCAAGCTCTCGACGTGGGTGAACAGGCCCATGGACCGCAGGCCGGCGCCTGTGCCAGCGTCGTAGCGAATCTCGGTGAATTGGGTGCGCAAGCTCTCGTGGTAAGGCACGGAGCGCATCAGGTCGAAGGCCAGCTTGTTGCGCACACGCGTGAGGTCGTACGGGTGCTTGTTGAGGTTCAGGGTATCTTCACCCCACCAAGCCACTGCCTTGTCGCCGAACTTGACACGGTAGGACTTGAGGGCGGCAAAGCGCGTGCTGCTGCCGCGCAGACGCATCTTGGCCGCGGCGTTCCTGATCTGACCATCGCCGGTGGAGCCGAGCACGTTGATCTCCGGCGTACAGTTATCCGCCTTGTTTTCGTCCAGGTTCACGGTGTCCAAAGTGACCATGCCGCCGGGATAGCTGGGCGGCGGGCTGTCGAGCTTGGCGCAGGTCGAGGTGTTGACCAGAAACCAGCCAGGCCCTTTGGCCGGCGTTGGTTGGTAGTTCAAATCCAGGGTGAGCAGCGACGCAGCCGCGTAGGGATAGAGGCCGGCCGCGTGTTGCAGATCATCGGGCCCGGCCGTGAAGGGCACCTGGGGCCCGGCCGGTGGCGGCGGGACTGGCGAGCCTCCGGGGGCCGGCTCGTAGCCACCCCCGCCGCACGCCGCCAGCACAAGACACAGACTCAGTGTTGACGCACGGCGCCAAGAGCTTCTTCGGATGCACATGGGCGGATGGGATCCTCTCTGGAAACGCTTTTTTTCTGAGAGTATCAAAAATGGAGATTATCCGCCATACTCTTGTCGAATGCAACGTTATGTTTCAAAGACGCCAAGTATCGACGCCACGCGCTTGCCGCACAATCACCAGCATTCGGCGGTTGGCCTGGCGCGAAAACCAGGCCGAATGGTTCGGTGGCGAAAGGCAAGGCAGTGATTCTGATAACAGGCGGCGCGGGCTACATCGGCTCGCACATGGGGGTGGCGCTGGCCCAGGCAGGCGAACGGTATCTGGTGTTGGACAACTTCAGCAACAGCCGGCGCTCGGTGCTGGAGCGCATGGGGCGCATCACCGGGCACGCGCCCGAGTGCGTGACGGGCGATGTGCGCGACGCGGCGCTGCTGAAGGCGCTGTTCGCGCAACATCGCATCAGCGCCGTGATTCATTTCGCTGCGCTCAAGGCGGTGGGCGAGTCGGTGCGCGAGCCGCTGGCCTATTACGACAACAACGTCGCCGGCACCGTCACGCTATTGCAGGCCATGCAGGCCGCCAATGTGCGCACGCTGGTGTTTTCTTCCTCCGCCACCGTGTACGGCGAGCCCGCTGCGCTGCCGATTCGGGAGGACTTCGCGCGCTCGGCCACCAACCCCTACGGTTGGACCAAGCTGATGATGGAGCAGGTGCTGACTGACCTGGATGCCAGCGCACCCGGTCAGTGGCGCATCGCGCGGCTACGCTACTTCAACCCCGTCGGCGCGCACGAAAGTGGCCTGATCGGCGAAGACCCGCGGGGTGAGCCCAACAACCTGATGCCTTACGTCGCGCAGGTGGCGGCGGGCCAACGCGAGCGGCTGAACGTCTATGGCGACGACTACCCGACGCCCGACGGCACCGGTCTGCGCGACTACATCCACGTGTGCGACCTGGCCGAAGGCCACATGGCTGCGCTGCGCTACCTGCGACAGCACGCAGGCTTGCTGACGGTGAACTTGGGCACCGGCCGGCCGGTGTCGGTTCTGGAGATGGTTCGCAGCTTCGAGCGCGCCAGCGGCCGGACGGTGCCCTATCGCGTGGCGCCGCGCCGCCCGGGCGACGTGGCCGCCTGCTGGGCCGACCCGAGCTTGGCCGAGCGACAGCTGGGCTGGCGTGCCCGGCGCAGCGTGGAGAACATGTGCGCCGACGCTTGGCGCTGGCAGCGCAACGTGACCCACGCGGAGGATTGAAGCGCGACGAGGCAAGCGCACGCTTGTGCAAGCCCAGCAACTGCCCGCATGGGTGTGGATCGTAAAATCGGCGCCTTATCATCCGGTCGCCCGCCCGCGCGACGGGGCCAATTTGCCATGCCGCGCACGGCGCAGCGCTTTGCCCATCATCACCCGTGTCCTACGCCCCCGAAACCCGCCGCCGCCGCACCTTCGCCATCATCTCCCACCCCGACGCCGGCAAAACCACGCTGACCGAAAAGCTGCTGCTGTTCTCCGGCGCGATCCAGATCGCCGGCGCCGTCAAGGGCCGCAAGGCCAGCCGCCACGCCACCAGCGACTGGATGGAGATCGAAAAGCAGCGCGGCATCTCCGTCGCGTCGAGCGTGATGCAGATGAGCTACCGCGATCACGTCATCAACCTGCTGGACACGCCCGGCCACAAGGACTTCAGCGAGGACACCTACCGCGTGCTCACCGCCGTCGATTCGGCCTTGATGGTCATCGACGCCGCCAACGGCGTGGAAGCGCAGACGCGCCGCCTGATCGAGGTCTGCCGCCAGCGCGACACACCCATCATCACCTTCGTCAACAAGATGGACCGCGAGGTGCGCGACCCGCTGGACATCCTGGACGAAGTGGAGCGCGAGCTGGGCATGCCCTGCTGCCCCATCACCTGGCCGGTGGGCCAGGGCAAGAGCTTTGGCGGCATCATCGACTTGCGCACGCAAAGCATGACGGTGTTCGCGCCCGGCAGCGACAAGCGCCCGCAGGACTTCGAGACCATCCCGCTCACCGAGACCGACAAGCTGCGCAAGCGCTTCGGCGCCGCGTTCGACCACGCGATGGAAAGCATGGAACTGGCCGTGGGTGCCTCCACCGCGTGGGATCACGACGCGTTTCTGGCCGCCAGGCTGACCCCCGTGTTCTTCGGCTCGGGCGTCAACAACTTCGGCGTGATGGAGGTGCTGAACGCCGTGGTGGACATGTCGCCCCCGCCCGGCCCGCGCGTGGCCTGGACCGAAGTCAACCGCCAACGCGAGGAAGTCACCGTCCGGCCCGACGACGAGCACTTTGCCGGCGTGGTCTTCAAGGTTCAGGCCAACATGGACGCCAACCACCGCGACCGCATCGCCTTCGTGCGCGTGGCCTCGGGCAAGTACACGCCGGGCATGAAGATGCGCGTGCAGCGCACCGGCAAAGAGCTGCGCCCCACCAGCGTCGTCACTTTCATGAGCCAGCGCCGCGAGGCCGTCGATGAGGCCTATGCCGGCGACATCATCGGCTTTACCACCCACGGCGGCGTGCAGCTGGGCGACAGCATCACCGACGGCCCCAGCCTGCAATTCACCGGCCTGCCCTTCTTCGCGCCCGAGATGTTCATGACCGTGGTACTGAAGAACCCCCTGCGCACCAAGCAGCTGCAGCAAGGCCTGATGCAGCTGGGCGAAGAAGGCGCCATCCAGGTCTTCAAGCCCGACGCCGGCGGCAACATGCTGCTGGGCGCCGTGGGCCAGTTGCAGTTCGAGGTGGTGCAGCACCGCCTGAAGACCGAGTACGACTGCGACGTGCGCCTGGAAGGCTGCCCCTACACCGGCGCGCGCTGGATCACGGCCGATACCCCCGCCGAGCTGAGCGCCTTCGAGAACGCCTACCCCCTGCGCATGGCCCGCGACGCCGCCGACACCCTGGCCTACCTGTGCACCAGCCCGTATGACGTGCGGCTGGCGCAGGAGCGCTTTCCGAAGATCCACTTCCACCCGCTGCGCGAGCATGCGGGCCTGGCGCTGCAAGCCAGCGCATGATGAACGGCCGCAGCGCGCCCAACAATTTCGACGCGCTTCGAATCTGCGCGGCGACTGCCGTGCTCTATAGCCACCAGCACGCGCTCACGGGTCAATTCGAGCCCAGCGTGCTGGGCCTGCACACGCTGGGCGGCTTTGCGGTGCTGGTGTTCTTCACCATCAGCGGTTATCTGGTCACCACCAGCTGGCGGGCCGATCCCAGCGTGCTGCGCTTTGCCGCGCGGCGGGCCCTGCGCATCTGGCCGGCCTACACCGCCGTGGTCTTCCTGTCGGTCTATGGGCTGGGTGCTTGGCTGAGCGAGCTGCCGCTGGGCGCCTACCTGCGCGATCCCGACACCGCGGGCTATCTCGCCAACATCGCACTGGCTTCCAGAAATGCGCTGCCCGGGGTGTTCATGGACAACCCGCTGCCGCGCGCCGTCAACGGCTCCTTGTGGACCATTCCGCTGGAGGTGCAGTGCTACGTGGCGCTGGCCGCCGCCGGCTTGTTGGGCGCTCTTCGGCATCGCGCCATCTGGCTGGGCTTGATTGGGGTGATGGCGGTTTGGTACCAGGCCCGCTTCGGCCCCGATTTTCACGCCGACTGGCAGTTGCGGCGCGAGATGCTGCTGTACTTTGTGGCGGGCTCGGCCGCCAGCGTGCTGCAAGCGCAGTGGGACACGCGCCGCATCGGGGTAACGCTCGTGCTGTCCGCTCTGGCCGCCGCGCTGTGGCTGGCGCAGCTGCGCTACCTGGCCCTGCTGTCCATCGTGCCGTTCGCGGTGATTGCGTTCGGCACGTCCTCCACGCCGGTGGTGCGGCGCGTCGGACGCTGGGGAGATCCCTCCTACGGGATCTACCTGATCGCCTTTCCCGTGCAGCAAGCCGTCATCCAGTTGTTCTGGCCGGCCCTGGGCTTTGGCGGCACGCTGGCGCTGGCGCTGGCCATCACGGTGGCGCTGGCCTATCTGTCGTGGCACGGCCTCGAAAAGTTTGCCTTGCGCCTGAAACCGCGCCGGCAGCCCAACGCCGCGTGGGGCCGCGCGCTCAAAGACCGCGCCACCACCGCAGTCGCCGCATTGAAACGCGGTGCCCCCCTGCTGGGCTGGCTGTGGCTGTGCTGGATTCTGGTGGCGGCGCTCAACAAGCTTTTGCGCCACCTGCCCGATCCCGCGGCGCCGCTCAACAGCGACGCCACCTGGACCTATTTGCCCAACGCGCGCAAGCTGCTGCAGCAGCCCTGGGCGTTCTTGAGCACCGATCCGGCCAGCTACCACGTGGCGCCCGGCGGCTACCTTTGGGCCGCGGCCTGGGGCGCCGATCCGATCTCGATCCAATGGGCCAATGCCCTGCTGTTCCTGGGCTGCGTCGGGCTCATGTGGCGCAGCGCCCGCCGCTTGGGCGGCCTGCTGGCCGGGGTGGTGGCCACCGCCTTGCTGGTGTACCTGCCGCACATGATGGTGTATGTGCCCCAGGTGCTGACCGAAACCCCCTACCTGTTTGGCCTGTTGCTGGGCACTACCGCCGCCATCGAATATGCCCTGGGCCACCCGCGGCCGCGGCTGATGCTGGCCTTGGCGGCCATGGGGCTGGCGATCACCTTGCTGGTGCGTCCGGTATTGCAGTTGTTCACGCTGGGCGCCCTGGCGTTGGCGCTGACCTGGGTGGCCTATCGACGGTTGCGGCGCACGCGGCCAGCCGCCGGCACGCGCGATCTGGTCAACACCCGCGTGTGCCTGGCCTTGTGCGCTGCGCTGGTCTTGCCGGCGGCGGTGATCGTCAAGAACGGCGCGTATTTCGGTGTCTGGAGCCTGGGAACGGGCGCCGGCACCGGCCTGTACTACGGCGTGAGCCCTTTCAAGATGGGCCTGGAGCCGGTGTACACGGGCTTCAAGTACGACGCCGGTCTGACGCCATTGACCGCCGACCCGCGAACCCGCGGCCATCCGCTGTCCCAGCGTGCCGACGCCATCAACGGTCAGGTCGCGCTCAGCCTGGTGCGCAACACCAGCGCAGCCGACAACGTCGCGTTTTTCGCCGGCAAGTTGCGTGCCTGGTTGCTCTACAGCACGCCCGAGTTGTCAATGTATCCCAAGTTGCGGAGCTTTCGCCTGTTCGAATGGCTGACCATCGCCCTGGCAGCACTCAGCCTCGCATGGCGTTGGCGGGGCGCGGCGCGCATGGAAGCAGCGGCGCTGCCGGGCGCACCCGGCCCGGCAGGCAACAAGCTGGCGCTGCTTTCCGGCTTGCTGGCGCTGACCTTGGCCATGGCCGTGCAGTTGACGCCCGTGCTCTACAACACGCGCTACAACCAGTTTTTTCTTGAGCCTTGGCTGATGCTGCTGTGCGGCGTGGGCGCGGCGGTGCTGCTGCAATGGCGCGCCACCCCGCGGGGCGCATGGCGCGCCTTGTTGCTGCAAGCGGCACGCATGGCCCTCATCGTTGCCCTGCTTGCCTGGTTGCCTCCCGCCCTCAGCCGCTACGCCGCACGCCACGAAACGCTGGCCATGGACCCATACCGCCCCGGCCCGGTGGCCGTGCTGCTGAACGCCGGCAACATGGGCCCGGTGCGGGCCCGCAACGCGCAACGCCTGGACGCGCACCGGTGGCAACTTGACGTCGCGCCGGCCACACTGCAAATCCCCGTGCACGTTCCTTCGCCCGCATCCATTTCGCCCGATCAGGTCCTGGACGCCATCTGGCGGCTGCGCCTGGCCATCCAAACACCCCCGGCGGCCCGCGCCTGCTCCCAGGCGACGCTCGGCTACACCGATGCCCACCCCTTGCGCGAGTGGTATCAGCCCGCATCCACGCTGCGCCTGCATGACGACGGCGAGCTGCACACCTACGCCTTTCACGGCAACGACATCCTGCGCCCGGCCGGCGATGGCCTGCTGACATTGACCTTCGCCTGCGCCCCCGGCACCATCGTTCGCTGGGACGGCGCCGAACTGCTGCGCTCCACCCTGCCCGAGGCCGCGCGCGCGCTGATCCAGCATGGCACGCCCATCGACCCCTATTGGCGCCGCGAGCCACGCTGACATACTTCACCCCATGAGCCCTTTCCTCACTGCCATCACCGTTCTGTGCGTGCTGGGCATCTCGATCGGCCAGATGCTCTTCAAAAAAGCCGCCGGCTCGATCACCGACGCCGGCGCGTGGCAGCACTGGGTCTTCAACGGCTGGTTGATTGCCGCCCTGGTGTTGTATGGCCTGACCACCCTGCTGTGGGTTTGGGTGCTGCGCCACGCCCCGCTGCACCTGGCCTACCCCTTCATGGGCCTGGCCTTCCTGATCGTGCCCACCTTGGGGTGGCTGTTCCTGGGCGAGCCGATCCATGTCTCCACCTTGATCGGGGGCGCACTGATCCTGGCCGGCATCGCCGTCACCGCCCAAACCTCGTGACGCTCCGCCGGCTGCCCGCATGAAAATCGCCGTCGCCATCCCCTGCTACAAGGTCACGCAGCACGTGCTGGGCGTGATTGCCGCCATCGGCCCCGAGGTGGAGCGCATCTACGCCGTGGACGACGCCTGCCCCGACGGCAGCGGCCACTTCATCGAGCAGCACAACACCGATGCGCGGGTGCGCGTGCTGCGCAACCCCGAAAACCGCGGCGTGGGCGGCGCCATCGTCACGGCCTACAAGGCCGCGCTGCTGGACGGCATGGACATCGTCGTCAAGATCGACGGCGACGGCCAGATGGACCCGGCCCTGCTGCCGCTGTTCGTGCGCCCGCTGCTGCAAGAGCACGCCGACTACACCAAGGGCAACCGCTTTTTCCGCCCCGAGTCGGTGCAGGGCATGCCGCCGGTGCGGCTGTTCGGCAACGCCGTGCTGTCCTTTCTCACCAAGCTCAGCTGCGGCTACTGGAACGTGATGGACCCCACCAACGGCTACACGGCGGTGCGCACCAGCGTGCTGGCCGAGCTGCCGCTGGACAAGCTCGAGCCGCGCTACTTCTTCGAGACCGACATGCTGTTTCGCCTGAACACGGTGCGCGCCGTGGTCAAGGACGTGCCGATGGACAGCGTGTACGCCGACGAGCAGTCCAACCTGAAGATCGGCCGGGTGCTGCCCGAGTTCCTGCGCAAGCACCTGTCGCGCCTCTCGCGGCGCTATGTGTACAACTACCTGGTGCGCGACTTCAACGTGGGCTCGCTCTACAGCCTGTGCAGCCTGTTCTTGATCGTGGGCGGCGGCGCCTTCGGCCTGTGGCATTGGGTGACGGGCAACCTCAGCCACCAACCGGCCACCAGCGGCACCGTGATGCTGGCGGCGCTGCCGCTGTTCATCGGCATTCAGTGCCTGATCGCCTTCCTGCACTACGACGTGAGCAACGTGCCGATGGAGCCCCTGGCGCCCCAATTGCACGGGCTTGACGGCCTGCGCACCACCGCGCCCCCTGCCGATTGATGTTGGTCCCTGCACCCATGATTTTTTCGACCCTGCGGACGGCCCTGCTGGCCAGCCTCTTGTGCGCTGCGGGCCCAAGCCCGGCGCAGACCCCACCACCGCCTGCGCGCAAGCCCTTGGTGCTGGCGCCCACCGTGGAGGGCCTGCTGCTGTGCGACGCAGCGGTGGCCGACACGGGCATCGGCGACATCAACGCGGCCTATGCGTTTTGCCGCCAGCGCAAGCAAAGCGGCGCCGCGGCCCTGACGCGCCTGCTGGACACCCTGGAGCCCGGCGGCCCCAAGGGCGCGGTGCAGGTGGGCTATACGCTCACGCTGCAATTGCTGGCCCTGTACCAGAAAACACCCAAGGGCTGGGCCATCGACACCGATGTGCTGGACGCCTACCTGCGCGTGATTAGCCAGGTCGATCGACCGGTGGTGGTGTACCTCGCAGCCGACCACTTCGACTCGCTGGGCCCGCTGCCCACCGAGCTGGCCAAGGACCCGCGCAACCTGATGCACCTGGCCGGCGGCAAGCCACTGGAGCTGGGCTACTTCGGCTACCGCATCGTCCCCTACACCCTGCTGACCGACCCGGACATTCCGGTCAACCACTACCGCTTCGAGGCGCTGAAGCAGGTCGCCCAGCGCATCAAGGCCTTGCCCCGGAAGGTGCAAGATCGCATCGTGGCCTACACGCTGGCGGGCGAGCTGCATCAGATGTTCCCCGACTTCGAAAACGGCATGGGGGCCTGGCAGAACATCCAGGTCACCGACTACAGCGCCCCCTCGGTCGCCGGCTTTCGCGCCTGGCTGCAAGGCAAGTACCAGACGGTGGCGCAGTTCAACGCCCAAAACGGCTTCGACTACGCGTCGTTCGATGCCGTGCCGGCCCCAGCGCGCGACATCCGCAAGGACAAACTCAATTCCTTTGGCGAGCACTACGACGCCTATGCCGATGGCACGCTGCCCATCGGCGGCTGGTTGTGGGACCCCAAGCAGAGCATCGACCAGCTCGACCTGTACCTGGACGGCCGCCGCATCGGCCCCGTGCAGCGCGGCCTGAACCGGCTGGACGTGTACCGCGCCGTGGCCGAGGTCACCACGCCCAACACCGGCTTTCGGTACAACCTGGACTTCAGCGCGCTGGCGCCCGGGCATCACCTGGCGCAGGTGGTGGCCCAGTCGGGCAGCGCGCAATACAAGCTGGCGCAGGTCGAATTCGTGGTCGTGCCGCGCGACCAGAGCCGGGCCAAGACCACCCGGGCGCGCGAAGTGGCCGGCCTGAAGGACGCCAAGCAACTGGCCGGCGTGCGCTCCTGGCTGGACATGCCCCGCGCGCTGCAAGACGTGTACTACAACCCGCTGGCGCGCGACTGGAACGCCTACCGCGAGGCGCAGGTGGTCGGCTTTCTCAAGGCCTTCCACGCCCGCGCCGCCCAAGCGGGCCTGCCGGCCGACAAGCTGTACTCGCACCAGATCGTGCCCGAGGTCAACGCGTCCTGGAACGCGCAGCTGTTTGCCGTGGGCGCCACCTTGCAGGGCGACACCCCCTGGAAGCAGGGCCTGAACATGTACGGTGGCGCCACCGACAGCGCCTGGCTACGCGCCTTCATGGCCGGCCGCCGCATCAGCGACTACGGCGCGCCCGAGTTCAACCCCCAGCAATGGAAGCGCCCCGGCGCCGCGCTGGCCGCGCTGCAGTCGCACTACGACGGCGGCGCGCGCTTCATCAGCCCCTACTACTTTTCCGTCATCCCCGAGCGCTTCAAAGGCAGCGCCGAGCACGGCGTGAACCGCATGGAGCTGGGCCCGAAGAACGCCAAGGACGGCTCGGACCAGTTCTACCAGGCCATCATCGAGTTCGCCAAGCGATGAGCCCGCTGGAGCGATGGCCCGCCGCGGCGCGCGCACGCATCGCCGGCGTGCTCACCGACATCGACGACACCCTCACCACCGACGGCGCCATCACCCCTGACGCGCTGGAGGCGTTGGCGCAGCTCAAGGCCGCGGGCCTGCACGTCATCCCCATCACCGGCCGGCCGGTGGGCTGGAGCGAGCCCTTTGCCCGCGTGTGGCCGGTGGATGCCATCGTGGCCGAGAACGGGGCGGTGGCGCTGATTCCGGACGATTTGAATAAAAACGGCCTGCAGCGCCCGCCCCATGAGCGCAAGCAGCTATCAAAAATATATCAACAAGCGGCCGCCACGCGCGCCGCCAACTTCAGCCGGATGCAGTGCGTGCTGGCGCAGATCGAGGCCGCGGTGCCCGGCGCGCGCCGCGCGCAGGACTCGGCCGGGCGCGAGTGCGACATCGCCATCGACCACAGCGAGTTCACCCACCTGCCCCAAGGCGCCATCGACCAGTGCGTGGCCCTGATGCGCGCGGCCGGCATGAACGCCACGGTCAGCAGCATCCACGTCAACGGCTGGTACGGCGCGCACGACAAGTGGCAGGGCGCGCAGTGGATCGTGCGCGAGTTGCTCGGGCGCGAACTGGCGGCCGAGATCGACCAATGGGCTTACGTGGGCGACTCGACCAACGACCAGCGGATGTTCGAGCACTTCACCCACAGCGTCGGCGTGGCCAACATCGCGCGCTTCGTGCCCCAACTCGACCACCTGCCGCGCTACATCACCCCCAGCGCGCGCGGCGCCGGCTTTGCCGAGCTGGCGCGCTGCCTGCTGGCGGCACGCGCCGGATCAACGCGGCGCGCGTGACGGCGCCCCCAACTGCGCACGGGCCTCGCGCCGCACCATCACCCACGCCACCCAGGCCAGCCACAGCGCGGCCACGCCGGCGGCAGCGCCGATCAGCCACTGGCCCAGGCGCACCTGGTCGTCCAGCAGGTAGGCGTTGCACAGGCGCAGCGGCGACTCGATGTACAGCGAGCCGACCACCGCCATCATGGGCAGCACGTTGCCCAAAAAGAAAAATTGCAGCACCAGCCCGGCCGGCCGCCAGGACAGGCGCAGCGCCGCCCCGGCCGCCACCAGCGCGGCCAGCTTGGTCCATTCCACGCCGGGGCGCAGCAGCGCCAGGTCCAGCACGCGCGGCACCATGCCGACGGCCAGCACCAGCGCCACCAGCAGCAGGCCGCAGATGCCCTGCGCGTTCCAGCGCGCAACGGCGGCGCGCGCGCGCGCCGGCAAGCCCGCCGCCAGCAGGGCGCCGGCGCCCATCAGCAGCGGAAACTGCCAGACCATGTGGCGCCACATGCTCGCTTCCAGCGTGTGGCGCGCCCAGGGCAGGCACAGCAGGGCAAGCCCGATCAGACCGGCCAGCGCCTGGTGGCGCGGGGTGACGGTCATGACAACCCCTCGGGTGCCGGCTGGCGCGCCAAATGGCGGGCATAGTTCAATGCCAGTTGCTGCTCGGCCAGATCGAACACGCGCACCATGCGGCCGTGGCGGTCGAACACCAGCAGGGCGGCGTTGTGCTCGAAATCGCCGCGGCCGTCGGGCACCACCACCACGCCCAGGCGGCGCAACAAGGCCTGCTGCTGGGCCGCGTCGGGCACGCGCACGAACTGCCACAGCGCGGGCTGCGCGTGCAGGCCGGCAGCGTAGGCTTGCAGGGCGCTCGGGTCGTCGTGGGCGCCGTCGAAGCTGATGGACACGAGGCGCACGTCGCTGCCCTGGCCGGCGGCGGCGTCGGCTTGCAGCGCGGCCTGCAATTGCTGAAAGCTGCCGCCTAGGCTGCGGCACACCGTCAGGCAGCGCGTGTAGAAAAAATCGACGATGTGCACGCCGCCGCCCGCGGCCAGCAAAATGGGCAGCTCGGCCGCGGTGACGCCCGGGCCCTGGACGGCCACGGCGGGCGCGGGCACCGGGTGCAGGGCCACGTCGTGGCGGCGCGCGCCCTCGTCGGTCCACACCTGGAAGTCGCGCGTGATCCAGGCCGCGGCGCTGTAGCCGCACAGCAGCAACAGCACGCTGACGATCGCGGTGCGCCACATCACCGGCTCCCGGTGCGACTCAATTGCCCGTGGCGGCCAGGGCCTTGAGCGCGGCCCCGCCCTCGAAGGGCGTGGTGCGCGCCGCACCGGCCTTGCGCTCGGTGGCGAACACGCTGGCATCGATGGGCTCGGACTTGTTGCTCCAGCTGCTGCGGATGTAGCTGGCCACGCCGGCCAGCTCGGCGTCGCTCAGCTGCGCGAACGCGGGCATCTGGCCGTTGAATTTCTGGCCTTCGACCTCGATCTCGCCGGTGATGCCGTGCAGCAGGATGTTGGCCAGCACGCGCGGCTCGCCATGCACCCAGTCGGAGCCGTCCAGCGGCGGAAAGACGCCCGGCAGGCCCTTGCCGGTGGCCTGGTGGCAGGCCGCGCAGTTGGCGGCAAAGATGGCGCCACCGTCCACCGCACCGCCGCTGCCGGCGCCCGCCGCCTGAGGCCGCAGGTCGGCCAGCGTGCGGTGATCGCCCAGGGCGGGGCTGGTGTAGGGCCCGGAGTTGATGATGTAGATGATGCCGAACAACACCATGCCCACGGCGATCACGGCGGGCAGGATCGGCATGGGGCGAATGCGCTCCTCCGGATCGACGCGCTCGCGGTCCTGGGCGTGCACGGCTTGCTGGTCGGGTTCAGACATGGGAAAACCTCACTGGATTGGGTTGCACGGTCGCGCGAGCGGCGGGGCTCACTTGGGCTCGGGTGGCAGGACCGGGTAGTTGCGCTTGAGCGACTGCAGGTACTTCACCAGGTCCAGCACCTCGGGCTTGGCCACCACCACCTTGCCCTGGGGCTGCACGTCGGGCGGCAGGTGCACCACGACCTCGTCCTTGTCGGCCTTGTCCTTGACGTCGAACAGGAAGGGGAACGAGGGCATGGTGGATTCCTTGACGTAGCCGCGCGGCTGGAACAGGTGGCCCAGCTGCCAGTCGGCGCTGGGCTGGCGCACGCCGATGTTGAACAGGTCGGGGCCGGTGCGCATGCTGCCCAGCAGGTGCGGCCGGTCGTAGACGTAGTCGCCCGCCACGGCCGCGCGCCCCCAGCCGCGCTTGGCGTCGGGGCCGAAGCTGGAGTCGCGCGGCTGCTGCGTGTGGCAGTACACGCAGCCGTTGGCAATGTAGACCTCGCGGCCGCGCAGCTCGGCGCTGGTGTAGGGCTTGAGACCCTCGGGCGCCGGCACGTCGCGGATCTGGAAGTAGGGGATCAGCACCAGCGCCACGACGGCGATGCTGAAGGTCACCATGGCGCCGGTGACGAGTTTCGGTTCATTTTCCATCAGCGGGCTCCAGGGGGCTGGATTGGGGATGGAACAAGGCGGCGCCGACCCGGTTGGGACCGAAGCGCAACACCATCACCAGCACGTGGAAGGCAAAGATTAGGTGGCTGGCCAGCATGAGCGAGCCGCCCACGCTGCGCCACTCCAGGTAGGGAATGGTCAGCGTGACCGACTCGATGAAGGGCTTACTGGCGTCCAGCATGGCCAGGCCCTGCAGCCAGCCACCGTAGGTCAGCGGCCCGAAATAGATCAGGATGCCGATGGCGGCCAGCCAGAAGTGCGCCGAGATCAGCCGCGGGAAGGGCCACTCCCAGTTGAGCACGCGCGGCAGCATGAAGTAGATGGCGCCGAACAGCACCATGGTGACGAAGCCGTAGGCCCCCAGGTGGGCGTGCGCCACGGTGAAGTGCGTGAAATGCGCCACCTGATTGACCGAGCGCAGCGCCTCGATCGAGCCCTGCACCGACGACAGCATGTACATGAAGCCGCCGAACATCATGAAGCGCAGCGTGGGCGAATACCGCGCCAGCCGCATGCGACCCCACATGGTGCCGGCCATGTTGATGGAGAAGGCCGCCACGGGCACGATCATCATCATGCTTTGCACGATGGACAGCGTGATCAGCCACTCCGGCACCGGTCCGCCGATCAGGTGGTGGCCACCGACCTGGGCGTAGAAGAAGGCCAGCGTCCAGAAGCCCAGGATGGACAGGTTGTAGGAGCTCACGCGCCGGCCGATCACCTTGGGCAGGAAGTAGTAGATGGCGCCCAGCGCCGCGGGCGTGAACCACAGGCCCAGCACGTTGTGGCCGTACCACCAGTTCATCGTGGCCTGCTCCACGCCAAAGTGCGCGCCGGGCAGCTTGGCCACGGTGAACAGCATGGCGATCCACAGGATGGAGGCCACGTGATACCAGGCGCTCACGTAGATTTCATGCGACTTGCGATAGGCCACCGTGGCCAGCACCGGCGGGATGATGCAGAGGAAACCGGCGACGATGAAGATGCCGATCTGCCACGGGATCTCCAGGTACTCCATGCCGGCCGTCCAGCCCATGCCGAAGCCGCCGATGGCGCTGGCGATGCCGACGTTGATGAGCGCACCGCCCATCATCACCCACAGCGGGCCTCGCAGCGGGGTGCGCATCAGGCGCGGCAGCAGCCAGATGATGATGCCCAGCTCGGCGTTGGTGATCCACCCGTAGAGCACGGCCGTGAGGTGGTAGGTGCGCATGCGCCCGAAGGTCTCCCACCCCTCGGACACCAGAAAGTCGGGCCAGTGCAGCTTGAGCGATGCAGTCAGCCCGGCCATGGAGCCGAAGACCAGCCACATGACGGCGAACCCGATGAACATGAACACCGGAAACGCCGTGGATCGGTCTGCGCCATAGCGGTCGTCCAGCCCCTCGGGGTCCTCGGCCTGCTGCAGGTCGCGCCCCCTGTCGTTGGTCTCGGTGATGGCCTGCTGCAAGCGCGCTTGGTCGCGGTCCGTGAGCGAGGGGTCGTCCGCCTTGCCGATCTCACCCGCGGCAAAGATGCTGCCGGCGGTCTTGGGGTTTTCAACGAACAGGCCCTTGCGCATCGACCACATGAAGGCAAACAGCCCGATGAGGGAAAGCACAAAGGCCGACAACAGGCTCACGACCGCGCTGTCCATGGTGGGATCCTTTGGATGGTGACAAAACTGCAAGCCCTGTCCAAGCCTGCCCCTTGGCGCGTGGCGCCCACGCACGCGCGGCAACATGGCACTCGTGCCGCGCGGGGGTCGTTTATGCTCCTGTTGCGTCCACTTGTCACCTTGACCTGCGGCAAGTCGGGGCTGTCAGCATGGGTTTGCACGAAACACTTGACTGCGCGCCAAATCGAGCGCCCAGCAAAAAGCCCGCCAAGAGGCGGGCTTTTTGCTGGGCATTTGGTTGCGCGAGAAGGATTTGAACCTCCGACCTTTGGGTTATGAGCCCAACGAGCTACCAGACTGCTCCATCGCGCGGTAAGCCATAAATTATACTGTATTTTTATTCGGCCTGCTCGCCATCCGTGGCTTCGGGGCGGTCCACCAGCTCGACAAAGGCCATGGGCGCGTTGTCGCCCACGCGAAAACCCATCTTCAGAATGCGCGTGTAGCCGCCCGGACGCGCCTTGAAGCGCGGGCCCAGGTCGGCAAACAGCTTGGCCACGCTGGCGTCGTCGCGCAGGCGGGCAAACGCCAGGCGGCGATTGGCCACGCTGTCGTTCTTGGACAGGGTGATCATGGGCTCGATCACGCGGCGCAATTCCTTGGCCTTGGGCAGCGTGGTCTTGATCGCCTCGTGGGCGATCAGCGAGTTCATCATGTTGCGCAGCATCGCCTGGCGATGCGCGCTGGTGCGGTTGAGTTTGCGCAGGCCGTTACCGTGTCGCATGGTGCTTTTCCTTTCTTTCCTTGTTGTGCAGGCCGCCGGATCAGGTACGGCCTGGTGCACGAAATGCCGCATCCGAAGATGCGACCACTATAAAAACGAGAGCAATCAGCGTTTATCCAGTCCCGACGGCGGCCAGTTTTCGAGCTTCATGCCCAGGGTAAGGCCACGCGATGCCAGCACTTCCTTGATCTCGTTGAGCGACTTGCGACCCAGGTTGGGGGTCTTGAGCAGCTCGTTTTCGGTGCGCTGGATCAGATCGCCGATGTAGTAGATGTTCTCGGCCTTCAGGCAGTTGGCCGAGCGCACGGTCAGCTCCAGCTCGTCCACCGGGCGCAGCAGGATCGGATCGAACGTCGTCGCGGCGCCGCCGCGCGGCTGGTTCGTCTCGAAGATGCCTTCGATGGCCGAGCCTTCGAGCTGGGCGAACACCGCCAGCTGCTCCACCAGGATCTTGGCCGATGCGCGCACCGCGTCCTCGGCGTTGATGGCGCCGTTGGTCTCGATCTCCATCACCAGCTTGTCCAGGTCGGTGCGCTGCTCGACGCGGGCGTTTTCCACCGCGTAGCTCACGCGCTTGACCGGCGAGAACGAGGCGTCCAGCACGATGCGGCCAATGGACTTGGTGGGCTCGTCACCATAGCGGCGCACGGTGCCGGGCACGTAGCCACGGCCCTTTTCAACCTTGATCTGCATGTCCAGCTTGCCGCCGTGCGACAGGTTGGCGATCAGGTGGCCGGGGTTGACGATCTCGACGTCATGCGGCGTCTGGATGTCGGCGGCGGTGACCATGCCCTCGCCGTCCTTGCGCAGGCTCAGCGTGACCTCGTCGCGGTTGTGCAGCTTGAACACCACGCCCTTGAGGTTGAGCAGCAGGTTGACCACGTCTTCCTGCACGCCGTCGATGCTGGAGTATTCGTGCACCACGCCGGCGATCGTCACCTCGGTGGGCGCATAGCCGACCATGGAGGACAGCAGCACGCGGCGCAGCGCGTTGCCCAAGGTGTGTCCGTAGCCGCGCTCGAAGGGCTCGAGCGTGACCTTGGCCTTGTTCTCGCCCAGGGGCTCGACGTTGATGGCTTTGGGTTTCAGCAATTGGGTTTGCATTCTTCAGACTTCCTCTCAATACCCCCGGCTCGTTACACCGGTAAGGCTGGTGAAGCACCAAACCCGCCAAGGTTGGCGGGCCGGAACATGGGAGACGCTTGCGCGCAACGGAGAATCAGCGCGAGTAGAGTTCGACGATCAGCGATTCGTTGATGTCGGCGCCGTATTCGTCGCGGTCGGGCACCTTCTTGAACGTGCCCTCGACCTTGTCGGTGTTGACCTCGACCCAGCCCGGAAAGCCCACCTGGCCGGCCAGTTGCAGCGCTTCTTGCACGCGGGTCTGCTTCTTGGACTGCTCGCGCACGGCGATCACGTCACCGGTCTTGACCAGGTATGACGGGATGTTGACCGGCTGGCCGTTGACCGTGACGGCCTTGTGCGACACCAGCTGGCGCGCTTCGGCGCGGGTGGAGCCAAAGCCCATGCGATAAACCACGTTGTCCAGGCGCGACTCCAGCAGCGACAGCAGGTTGGAGCCGGTGTTGCCGCGGCGGCGCTCGGCCTCGGCGAAGTAGCGGCGGAACTGCTTTTCCAGCACGCCGTACATGCGCTTGACCTTCTGCTTCTCGCGCAGCTGCAGGCCGTAGTCGGAGGTGCGCTGGCCCGAAGTGCGGCCGTGCTGGCCGGGCTTGGTTTCGAACTTGACCTTGTCGGTGATCGAGCGGCGCGCGCTCTTCAGGAACAGGTCGGTGCCTTCGCGGCGGGAGAGTTTGGCCTTGGGGCCGAGGTAACGTGCCACTTCTCTATCCTTTTACATCGTCTGCCCCGGCCACTCGCCGGGGGAGCCGCCCGGTGCAAGCACGCAGGCGGCGGTGGGCTTGACAACAAACAACCAAGAAAAACAAAAGGACACGGCGTGCGCGGCAACGCCGTGTTGACCCGTCGTTATCAAATTCTGCGGCGCTTTTGCGGGCGGCAGCCGTTGTGCGGCACCGGCGTCACGTCCGAGATCGAGTTGATGCGAATGCCGAGAGCCGCCAGTGCACGCACCGAGGACTCGCGACCCGGGCCGGGGCCCTTGATCTCGACGTCCACGTTCTTGATGCCCTGGTCGATCGCGGCGCGGCCCGCCACCTCGGAGGCCACCTGCGCGGCAAACGGCGTGGACTTGCGCGAGCCCTTGAAGCCCTGGCCGCCCGAGGACGCCCACGACAGCGCATTGCCCTGGCGGTCGGTGATGGTGATGATGGTGTTGTTGAACGACGCGTGCACGTGCGCAATGCCGTCCGCGATGTTCTTGCGGACTTTCTTGCGAACGCGTTGCGCGGCGTTGCTGGCGGGTGCTTTGGCCATGTTGGGATGGTTCCTTGATTATTTCTTCAGCGACTGCGCGGCCTTGCGCGGGCCCTTGCGCGTGCGGGCGTTGGTGCGGGTGCGCTGGCCGCGCATCGGCAGGCCGCGACGGTGGCGAAAGCCCCGATAGCAGCCGATGTCCATCAAGCGCTTGATGTTCATCGTGGTTTCGCGGCGCAGGTCACCCTCGATGGTGAACTTGGCGATCTGGTCGCGAATTTTTTCCTGGTCGCCGTCCGTCAGGTCCTTGACCTTCTTGGAGTAGGCGATGCCGCAGGCGTCGCAAATGTTGCGCGCGGTCTGACGGCCGATGCCGAAGATCGCCGTCAGACCGATTTCGGTGTGCTTGTGCGGCGGAATGTTGATGCCAGCAATACGTGCCATGCTTGTGTCGTCCTGTAAACCTGAAGTCGCCTTGCCGAATCAGCCTTGACGCTGCTTGTGACGCGGATCGGTGCAGATCACGCGCACCACACCCTTGCGACGGATGATTTTGCAGTTGCGGCAAATTTTCTTGACCGAAGCTGAAACTCTCATTTCACTCTCCTAAAACCCTTGTGTGTCCGATGCCGACAGCCCGGCCGGACCGCCTTCTCTCTTGTCTCGATTGCGACGCGCTCAACCGTTGAGCGTCGTCTTGAAATTGGCCTTCTTGAGCAACGACTCGTATTGCTGGCTCATCATGTAGTTCTGCACCTGGGCCATGAAGTCCATGGTGACCACCACCAGAATCAGCAACGAGGTGCCGCCGAAGTAGAACGGCACGTTGTAGCGCAAGATCAGAAACTCCGGCAGCAGGCACACCAGCGTCACGTAGATCGCGCCCACCAGCGTCAGCCGCATCAGAATCTTGTCGATGTACTTGGCGGTTTGCTCGCCGGGGCGAATGCCGGGGACGAACGCACCGCTCTTCTTCAGGTTGTCGGCGGTTTCGCGGCTGTTGAACACCAGCGCCGTGTAGAAGAAGCAGAAGAAAATGATCGCCGCCGCGTACAGCATCACGTAGATCGGCTGGCCCGGCGACAGCGTGGAGGCGATGTCCTTGAGCCACAGCATCGAGTCGCCCGTGCTGAACCAGCCCACCACGGTGGCCGGCAGCAGGATGATCGACGAAGCGAAGATCGGCGGAATCACGCCGGCCATGTTCAGCTTGAGCGGCAGGTGCGAGGACTGACCGCCATACACCTTGTTGCCCACCTGACGGCGCGCGTAGTTGACCAGGATCTTGCGCATGCCGCGCTCGACATACACCACGAAGTACGTCACCAGGCACACCACGGCCACGATGAACAGCGCGACGATGATGCTCATCGCGCCGGTGCGCACCAGCTCCGCCAGACCACCCACGGCACCCGGCAAACCGGCTGCGATGCCCGCGAAGATCAGGATGGAGATGCCGTTGCCCAAACCGCGCTCGGTGATCTGCTCGCCCAGCCACATCAGGAACATGCTGCCCGCAGCCAGGCTGACCACCGCGGTCAGGCGAAAGCCCCAGCCCGGATTGATGACCAGGCCTTGGGAGGCCTCCAGCGCCACGGCGATGCCGAAGGACTGGAACAGGCACAGACCCAGCGTGCCGTAGCGCGTGTACTGCGTGATCTTGCGCTGGCCGGCCTGGCCCTCTTTCTTGAGGGCCTCGAAGGTCGGCAACACGTAGGTCATCAATTGCATGATGATCGACGCGGAGATGTAGGGCATGATGCCCAGCGCGAACACGGTAAAGCGTGACAGCGCGCCACCCGAGAACATGTTGAACAGGTTCAGGATGCCGCCTTGCTGGTTCTGGAACAGCTGGCGCAGCTGGTCGGGATTGATGCCGGGCACGGGAATGTGCGCACCGATCCGGTACACGACCAGCGCGCCCAGCAGAAAGAACAGGCGGCGGCGCAGATCGCCGTATTTGCCTGTCTTCGCGACTTGGTTTGCGCCCGTAGCCACTTGGTCAATCCACCTTCAAGAATGCCGGCATCAAGCCAGCGAACCGCCCGCGGCCTCGATCGCCGCTTTCGCGCCGGCCGTGGCCCCGATGCCCGTCAGCTTGACAGCGCGGGTGAGCTCGCCGTTCTTGATGACCTTGACCACCTTGGTCAGGCCGCGCACCAGGCCGGCCTGCTTGAGCGAAAGCAGGTCCACCTCGGGCTGGCCCAGGCGCTCCAGGTCACCCAGGGTGATCTCGGCGTTGAACTGAAGCGACACCGACTTGAAGCCGCGCTTGGGCAGACGGCGCTGCAGCGGCATCTGACCGCCCTCGAAGCCGACCTTGTGGTAGCCGCCCGCACGGGACTTCTGGCCCTTGTGGCCGCGCCCGGCGGTCTTGCCCAGGCCCGAACCAATGCCGCGCCCGACGCGTCGACGCGCGCGCTTGGCGCCGTCTGCGGGTTTGATGCTGTTGAGTTCCATGTCGCAAATTCCTCAGACGATGCGGACCAGATAGTCGATCTTGTTGATCATGCCGCGCACCGCCGGCGTGTCCTGCAGCTCGCGCGTGCTGTTGACCTTGCGCAGGCCCAGCCCGCGCACCGTGGCGCGATGGTCCGCTTTGCAACCGATGGGGCTGCGCACGAGTTGGACCGTGACGGTCTTTTGTTGGGTTGTCATGCCATCTCTCCGGTTCAGGCGGTGAAGATGTCTTCGACCGACTTGCCGCGCTTGGCCGCCACTTCGGCGGGGGTGGTGCCCTTGTTCAGGGCGTCCAGCGTGGCGCGCACCATGTTGTAGGGGTTGGACGTGCCGTGGCTCTTGGCCACGATGTCGGTGATGCCGAGCACCTCGAACACCGCGCGCATCGGGCCGCCGGCGATGATGCCGGTCCCGCGGGGCGCCGGCGCCATCATCACGGTGGCGGCGCCGTGGCGACCGGTCACGTTGTGATGGATCGTGCCGTCCTTGAGCGAGACCTTGCGCAGGTTGCGGCGCGCCTCGTCCATGGCCTTTTGCACGGCAGCGGGCACTTCCTTGGACTTGCCCTTGCCCATGCCGACGCGGCCGTCGCCGTCGCCCACCACGGTGAGCGCGGCAAAACCCAGAATCCGGCCGCCCTTGACCACCTTGGTCACGCGGTTGACGGAAATCATCTTCTCGCGCAGGCCGTCCTCGGGACCGTCGCCTTGCGTTCTCGCTTGAAACTTAGCCATCTTGTCCGTCCTTGCGATCAGAATTGCAGGCCCGCTTCGCGGGCTGCTTCGGCCAGCGCCTTGACGCGGCCGTGGTAGGCAAAACCGGCGCGATCGAACGCGACCTGCTCGACACCGGCGGCCTTGGCGCGCTCGGCAATGCGCTTGCCGATCACCTGGGCGGCGGACACGTTGGCCCCCTTGCCCGCGGCGCCCAGCTGCTTGCGCATTTCGGCTTCGGCGGTGGAGGCGCTGGCCAGCACCTTGGTGCCGTCGCCGGAGATGACGGCGGCATAGATGTGCAGGTTGGTGCGGTTGACCGTCAGACGCGCCACACCTTGCGTGGCGATACGGATGCGCGTCTGGCGGGCACGGCGAAGACGCTGCTCTTTCTTGGTGATCATGATGCAGGTCCTTATTTCTTCTTGGTTTCCTTGATCGTCACCTTCTCGTCCGCGTAGCGGATGCCCTTGCCCTTGTAGGGCTCGGGCGGACGAGCGGCACGGATCACGGCGGCCATCTGGCCGACGGCCTGGCGATCGGCGCCCTTGACGACGATCTCGGTCGGCGCCGGGGTTTCGACCTTCAGGCCCGCGGGCATGTCGAAGTTGACGGGGTGCGAAAAACCGATCGACAGGTTGAGCTTGTTGCCCTGGGCCTGCGCGCGGAAACCCACGCCCACCAGGGTCAGCTTCTTCTCGAAGCCCTTGCTCACGCCCACCACCATGTTGTTGACCAGCTGGCGCATGGTGCCGCTCATGGCGTTGGCTTCGCGCGACTCGCCCACCGGAGCAAAGCTCAGGTTGGCGCCATCGGCAGCGATCTTGACCAGCGGGTTGGTGGCCAGCTTGAGCTCGCCACCCGAGCCCTTGACGGTGATCAGCCCGTCACCGAGCTTGACGTCCACGCCAGCCGGCACGGACACACCCATTTTTGCGATACGCGACATCTGAATTTCTCCTTAGGCCACGTAGCACAGCACTTCGCCGCCGACACCGGTGGCGCGCGCCTTGCGATCGGTCATCACGCCCTGGGGGGTGGTGACGATGGCCACGCCCAGGCCGTTCATGACCTGGGGAATGGCGCCCGCGCCCTTGTACACGCGCAGGCCGGGACGGCTGACGCGCTCGATGCGCTCGATGACCGGGCGACCGGCGTAGTACTTGAGGGCGATTTCCAGCTCGGACTTGCCGCCTTCGGACTTGATTTCGAAACCGTCGATGTAGCCCTCGTCCTTCAGGACCTGGGCAATGGCCACCTTGACCTTGGACGACGGTACCGACACGGTTTGCTTGGCCACCATCTGCGCGTTGCGGATGCGCGTCAGCAGGTCGGCAATCGGATCACTCATGCTCATGTTGTGTTTCTCCTGCCGATTACCAGCTGGCCTTGGTCACGCCGGGGATCTGGCCTTCGAAGGCCAGCTCGCGCACCTTGGCACGGGCCAGGCCGAACTGGCGGAAGGTGCCGCGCGGACGACCGGTGATTTCGCAGCGGTTGCGCTGGCGCGTGGGATTGGCGTTGCGCGGGAGCTTTTGCAGCGCCAGGCGAGCCTGCGCGCGCTCTTCGTCGCTGCGCTTGGCATCATTGGCGATGGCCTTGAGCTCGGCGTGCTTCTTGGCGTACTTGGCGACGAGTTTCTCGCGCTTGAGTTCGCGTTCGATCAATGCGGTTTTTGCCACAACGTCACCCTCAGTTCTTGAACGGAAAACGGAAAGCCGCGAGCAGTGCCTTGCACTCTTCGTCGGTCTTGGCCGTGGTCGTGATGCTGATGTTCAGGCCACGCAGGGCGTCGACCTTGTCGTATTCGATCTCGGGGAAGATGATCTGCTCTTTGACGCCCACGTTGTAGTTGCCGCGGCCGTCGAACGAGCGCCCCGAAATGCCGCGGAAGTCACGCACGCGCGGCAGCGCCACGGTGACGAAGCGGTCGAGAAATTCATACATGCGCGCACCGCGCAGGGTGACCATGGTGCCGATCGCCTGCTGCTCGCGGATCTTGAAGCCGGCGATGGCCTTCTTGGCCTTGGTGACCACGGGCTTCTGGCCGGCGATCTTGGTCAGGTCGCCCACGGCGTTGTCCATGATCTTCTTGTCGGCGACGGCCTCGCTCACGCCCATGTTGAGCGTGATCTTGGTCAGGCGCGGAACCTGCATGGGCGACTTGTAGCCGAACTTCTTGATCAGCTCGGGCGCCACTTTTTCGCGGTAGTGTTGTTGCAATCGTGCCATGGTGAACCTCAGACCTTGATCTCGTCGCCGCTGGACTTGAACACGCGCACGCGGGTGCCGTCCTGCAGGGTCTTGATGCCGACGCGGTCGGCCTTGCCGCTCGTCTTGTTGTAGATCGCCACGTTGGACTGCTGGATCGGCATCGCCTTCTCGATGATGCCGCCCTGCACGCCCTTCATGGGGTTGGGCTTGGCGTGTTTCTTGACGATGTTGATGCCGTCCACCACCACGCGGTCTTCGTCCACGCGCAGCGACACCGTGCCGCGCTTGCCCTTGTCGCGGCCGGCGATCACGATGACCTCATCGCCCTTGCGAATCTTGTTCATGACTTCGCCTTTCCTTACAGGACTTCGGGAGCGAGCGACACGATCTTCATGAAGCGCTCGGTGCGCAGCTCGCGCGTGACCGGGCCGAAGATGCGGGTGCCGATGGGCTCCAGCTTGTTGTTGAGCAGCACGGCGGCGTTGCCGTCGAACTTGATGAGCGAGCCGTCGCCACGGCGGATGCCCTTGGCGGTGCGCACCACGACGGCGCTGTAGATCTCGCCCTTCTTGACGCGACCGCGCGGCGCAGCCTCCTTGACGCTCACCTTGATGATGTCGCCCACGCTGGCGTAACGCCGCTTGGAGCCGCCCAGCACCTTGATGCACATGACGGACTTGGCGCCGGTATTGTCGGCAACCTCGAGCCTGGATTCAGTCTGGATCATTGTTCAATGTTTCCCAACTTGCACCCGGCGCGCCAAACGCGCCGGATCAGTCTTGGGCCCGGCGCTTCCTGTCGGCAAGCACTCAAGCGGAGTGCCGGCCTTGGCAAAAAGCGCCTTGCGGGGCTGAAATTCTTGCGCCCAATAATGAGCGAAGCCCTTGATTATGGCAGATTGCAAAAGGTGAGTCAAGCACCCCGTCAGGCCGGGGCTTTGGCGTACGCGGCTGCCAGCTGTTCGAAGCCGCCCGCGTCGGGGTCGCGCCCCAGCTCCTGGCGCAGGATGTCGGCCACGGCGGGTGCGGCGCCGGCCGCCTGCGCGGCGTCCAGAAAGAGCAGGCGGCAGCGGCGCGCCAGCACGTCCTCGACCGTGCGGGCGTACTCGAAGCGCGCGGCAAAGCGCACCATGGCCTCGGACAAGCCACCGGCCAGCCAATGCCCGGCCCCCGGCAAGGCGGCCACGGCGGCGGCTTCGCCTCCATAGGTGTGCAGGCCCTGCGGCCCGCTGATGGGGGCCGTCTGCGCCCCCGCCGCGCCCACCAGCGTGAGCCGGGCGGTGCGCGAGGGCCCACGCGGCGGCAGACGGCCGCTGTCCACGCAGTGCTGAAGCACGTCCTCAGCCATGGCGCGGTAGGTGGTCCACTTGCCGCCCGTCACCGTGACCAGGCCCGAGCGCGCCACGCGCACCGTGTGCTCGCGGCTGATGGCCTTGGTGGCGCCCGGCTCGTCGGAGGGCTTGACCAGCGGGCGCATGCCGGCCCAGCTGCTCAGGATGTCGGTGCGCGCGGGCGCGCGCCGCAGGTAGCGCGCGGCCTCGGTCAGGATGAAGTCCACCTCGGCGGCCAGCGGGCGCGGCTCCAGCGGCACGTCGGTGCGCGGGGTGTCGGTGGTGCCCAGGATCAGCTTGCCCAACCAGGGCACGGCAAACAGCACGCGGCCGTCGTGCGTGCTGGGCACCAGCAGGGCGTGCTCGCCGGGCAGAAAGGACTGGTCAACGACCAGGTGCACGCCTTGGCTGGGCTCGACCATGGGCTGCACGGTTTGGCCGGCGGCGCGCGCGTCTTGCTGGCGCAGCGCGTCCACCCACACGCCGGTGGCGTTGACGATGCAGCCGGCCTGCACGCAAAACTCGCGCCCGCTCTCGGCATCGCGCAGGCGCAGGCCGACGGCGCTGCCGCCCTCGTGCAGCACCTCGAGGGCCTCGCAGTAGTTCAGCAGCAGCGCGCCATACTGCGCCGCCGTGCGCGCCAGGGCCAGGGCCAGGCGCGCGTCGTCGAACTGGCCGTCCCAGTACTTGACGCCGCCCTTCAGGCCCTGTGGCTGCACGCCGGGCAGCAGGCGCTGGGTCTGGCCCGCGCCCAGCCATTCGGTGCGCCCCAGCCCGGCACTGCCGGCCAGCAGGTCGTACAGCTTCAGGCCAACACCGTAGAACGGCGTCTCCCACAGCTTGTAGGAGGGCATGACGAAGGCCAGCGGCTGCGCCAGGTGCGGCGCGCTGTGCAGGATGTGCACGCGCTCGTGCAGCGCCTCGCGCACCAGGTGGATGTCGCCCTGCGCCAGGTAGCGCACGCCGCCGTGCACCAGCTTGGTGGCGCGCGAGGAGGTGCCCTTGGCGAAGTCGTGCGCCTCCACCAGCAGCACGCGGTGGCCGCGCTGGGCCGCGTCCAGCGCCACGCCCAGGCCGGTGGCGCCGCCGCCCACCACAGCCAGGTCGTAGCGCACCGGCTCGGCCAGGCGCTGCAGCAAGGCGGCGCGGTCGGTGGGCAGGGGGGTGTCGGTCATGACTGTGTAGCTCTGATTCTGATAGCTGCTTGCGCTTGTTGGCAATGCGCTAGAGGCGGATTTTATGCTTGCAGACCCATTGAGGCATGTCCGTCATGGATCGCGCAGGGCGCCCCCCGCAACGCACCAACCCAAAGAGCCCAATGGCCGCGGAGCAGGCCGGGCCAGCGATCGCCGTGGCCGGGGTCTCCCCGGTCACTGGCGAGCCTTGCAGGCCGCGCCGACGCGCGCGCACCGGGCGCAGCATCGCGCAGCGAGTGAAGACTGGGGCTGTGTCATTTTTTCGCCCAGCCGCGCGAGCGCTCCACCGCCTCGCGCCAGCGGGCCACGCGCGCGCGCCGCGCCGGCTCGGCCAGGCGGGGCTCGAAGCGCCGGTCCACGGCCCATTGCGCGGCGATCTCGGCGCCGCCGCACCAGACGCCTGTCGCCAGCCCGGCCAGGTAGGCGACGCCCAGCGCGGTGGTTTCGGTGACCTGCGGGCGCACCACCGGCACGCCCAACAGGTCGGCCTGCATCTGCATCAGCAGGTCGTTGCTGCTGGCGCCGCCGTCCACGCGCAACTCGGTCAGTTGCATGCCCGCGTCGCGCACCATGGCGCCAAACAGGTCGGCCGATTGCAGCGCAATCGCCTCCAGCGCGGCGCGGGCGATGTGCGCGCGGGTGGTGCCGCGCGTCAGGCCCACCAGGGCGCCGCGCGCGCGGCCGTCCCAGTCGGGCGCGCCCAGGCCGGCAAAGGCCGGCACCAGATAGACGTCGCCGGTGTCGGGCACGCTGGCGGCCAGGGCTTCGATGTCGGGTGCGGTCCGGATCATCTGCAGGCCGTCGCGCAGCCACTGCACGGTGGCGCCGGCCATGAACACCGAACCTTCCAGGCAGTAGGCCGTACGCCGCGCATCGCCGGGCGCTGGCCCCTGCCAGCCCACGGTGGTCAGCAGCCGGTTGCGGCTGGCCACGGCTTGCGTGCCCGTGTTCATCAGCATGAAGCAGCCCGTGCCATAGGTGTTCTTGGCCATGCCGGGCGCAAAGCAGGCCTGGCCGAAGGTGGCGGCCTGCTGGTCGCCCGCCACGCCGGCGATCGGGATGGCCGCGCCCAGCCACTGGGGCGCCGCTTCGCCCAGCATGCCGCTGGAGGGCACGATGCGCGGCAGCACCGCGCGCGGGATGTGAAACAGCGCCAGCAGCTCGTCGTCCCAGTCCAGCGTGTGGATGTTCATCAGCAGGGTGCGCGCGGCGTTGCCGGGGTCGGTGGCGTGCACGCGGCCCTGCGTGAGCTTGAAGATCAGCCAGCTGTCGATGGTGCCGAAGGCCAGCTCGCCGGCCTCGGCGCGGGCGCGGGCGCCGGGCACCTGGTCGAGCAGCCACTCCAGCTTGGTGGCCGAGAAATAGGCGTCCAGCATCAGCCCGGTCTTGCGCTGGATCAGCGCCGCCTTGCCCGCGCTTCGCAATTGCTCGCAGCGCGCGGTGGTGCGCCGGTCCTGCCAGACGATGGCGCGCGCCACCGGGCGGCCCGTGGCGCGCTCCCACAGCACCGTGGTCTCGCGCTGGTTGGCGATCCCGATTGCTACGATTTGATGAGCACCTTGCGCTTGTCCCGAGCGCGCCAGCGACAGTTTTTGCACGCATTCGCGCGCCACCGCGAGCTGCGTGTCCCAGATATCGTCCGCATCGTGCTCCACCCAGCCGGGGCGTGGAAAGTGCTGGGCAAACTCGCGCTGCGCCAGCGCCACCACCTGGCCGCGTTCGTCAAAGGCCATGGCGCGGCTGCTGGTGGTGCCCTGGTCGAGTGCAAGGATGATTCGCATGGCGGCAAGCGTAGCGGATGGCCCGCGCCGACACCAGCGGACCTACACTGCATGCTCCCGCAGCCGTCCCCGCGGTCGCGCTGCCCATTGCAAACGACCGACCCCATCGACCATGAGCGCACCCACCTTTGCCCCAAGCACCCGCATCGCCTTCATCGGCGGCGGCAACATGGCCAGTGCCGTCATCGGCGGGCTGATCCAGCGTGGGCTGCCGGCGGCGCAGATCGCCGTGGTCGAGCCCTTCGAAGCGGCGCGCACCGCCCTGCGCGAGCACCATGGCATCGACGCCCTGCCCACCGCCGGCGCCGCGCTGGCCGGCGCCGACCTGCTGGTCTGGGCCGTCAAGCCGCAAAGCTTTCAGGCCGCTGCCGCGCCCGTGGCGGCGCATGCGGGCGGCGCGCTGCAACTGTCGGTGATGGCGGGCATCCGCTCGGACGCCATCGCCAAGGCCACGGGCAGCGCCCGCATCGTGCGCTGCATGCCCAACACGCCGGCGCTGGTCGGGCGCGGCATGACCGGCCTGTTTGCCGGCCCCGCCGCCACCGCCGCCGACCGCGCGCTGGCCGAAGCGGTGATCCGCACCACGGGCGACGCGCTGTGGGTGGAGCGCGAGGAGCAGCTGGACGCCGTCACCGCGCTGTCGGGCTCGGGCCCGGCCTATGTGTTTTATTTTCTGGAGGCGATGCAGCAGGCGGGCGTCGAGCTGGGCCTGACGCCTGAGCAGGCGCGCACGCTGGCGGTGGGCACCTTTGCCGGCGGCGCGCACTTGGCGGGCGCATCCGCCGAGCCGCTGGCCACCCTGCGCGAGCGCGTGACCAGCAAGGGCGGTACCACCCACGCCGCGCTGACCGCGCTGGAGCAGGCGGGCGTGAAGACCGCCTTCGTCAAGGCCATGCACGCGGCCTGCGTGCGGGCGGCGGAGCTGGGCGACGAGTTCGGGCGCACGCCCCCGCACTGAGCCGCACGACCCCCACCGCGGCCACGAAAAAGCGCCCCACGAAGGGGCGCTTTTGCATGGGCTCGGCAGGCCGGGCGAGGGACCTCCCCGCCCGCCGCCGGGGTCAGCCGTGCACGCGGCGGCGCACGGCAAACCCGGCCATCAGCAGGGCCAGCAGGGCCAGGCTCCACTGCGACAGGGTCGGGATCGCGCTGACGTCCGGCTTGTGCTCGCCGAAGTTGTAGTCGATGGCGTGGTTGCCATCTTGCAGCACGACATTGGAAAAGACGTCGTTGCCCGCCGTGCCCGCGCCGCCGGTGGCGCCCGTGCCCAGCGTGTCCTTGCCGTCGATCCAGCCGCCCGGTTGAACCTCGTGCACGGTATAGGTGCCGGGCATCAGGCCGGTGAAGCTGTAGTGGCCGTTGGCGTCGGTGGTGGTGGTGGCCACCACCACGCCGCCCTGCAGCAGCTCGATGGTCACGCCGCCAATGCCCTCTTCACCCGCATCGATGGTGCCGTTGTCGTTGCGGTCGTGATAGACCGTGCCGGCAATCGAGGCCGCGACGGCCGGGTCCACCGGCGCTCCGGGCACTTCGGTGCGCGCCGTGCCCGTGTTGTTGCCCGGGTTGGTGTCGCCGGGCGCGTCCAGCGTGGCGGTGTTGATGATCGGGCTGTTGCCGGTGTAGGGGTTGGCCAGTTGCACCAGGACGTGGAACGTCTTGGTCGCGTTGACCGCCAGTGCCCCGACCGCACAGCTCACGTTGCTGCCGGCGGCCACGCAGCCGTCCGGCGAGGACACGAAGCTCATGCCGGCCGGCAGCGGGTCCATGACCTGCGCGCCATTGCTGGCCAGCGGGCCGTTGTTGGTCACCGTCAGGGTGTACGTGGCCGTGTCGCCCGCGTGAATCTGCGGCTTGTCGATGGCCTTGGCCAGCGCCAGGTCGGTGGCGATATCGACGCGGCGCGTGGTGGTGTCCTCGTTGGTGGCGTTGTTGCTCGACTCGCGCTCGGTCTCGTCAACCTTCACCTCGACGTGGTTGCTCTGCGTGCCACTGTAGGCGCCCGCGGTGACGATGCTCTCGGCACGCATCATGTAGGTGATGACGATCTTGTTGGCGGCACCCGGCGCCACGGTGGGGAAGGTGCATTTGAGCGTGCCACTGATGTCCCCGATCGCCGGCACCGTCGTGCAAACCGTGGCAACGTTCGCCACGGGAGTGCCCGCGACGGACGCCGTCAGGCTGCCCTGCCAGCTGAAGCGGGCGGTCGGGCTGCCTTGCGGGAAGGTGTCGGTCACCACCAGGTTGGTGCCGTAGGACGGCCCGACGTTGGTGACGGTGAGGGTGTACATCGTGTCGCCACCCAGGACCACCGGGTCCACGCTGTCGGTCTTGTGCACCAAAACATCGAGATCGGCCGCGATCACGCCGGCGTCCGCGCTGCCCGAGTTGTTGGTGGTGTCGGTTTCGGTGCTGTCGGTCGTCACGTTCACCACGTTGTGGATGGTGGTGTTCAGTGCGGCCACCAGCGGCCGCAGGCGGAAGGTGGCGGTGTACTGGGTGCCGGGTGGCACCGAGGCCCAGGTGCACTCCACCGTGCCGCTGGTGGCGCCATCGGCCGGCGCGGTGCAGGTGCCGCCGTTGGTCGCCGTGGCGGTGCCCAGCATGGCGGTATTGGCCGGCAGCGCGTCGGTGATCTTGACGTTGGTCGCCGTGGACGGCCCGTTGTTGCGCGCGGTGACCACATAGACCAGCGGCTCGCCCACGTGCACCGGGGTGGGCGTGACGGATTTGGTCACGGTCATGTCCACGCGCGGCTGGACAGTGGTGCTGGTGGTGTTGCTGGTGTTGTTGCCCCGGTTCGGATCACCGACGTCGTTGGATTGCACCGTGGCTGAGTTGGTGCGCGTCAGGTCGGTCGCGCCGGTGTTGCCGGGCTTGACCACGATGGTCACCACCGCCGTGGCGCCGTTGGCCAGGGTCGGGATCGTGCAGTCCACGGTGACGTCACCGTTGGCGGGGCCCGCCGGGCTGCAGGTGCCGGTGCCCGTGGTGACGGCCGCGCTCACCAGGCCGTTCGGGTTGAGCAGGTTGGTCAGCGCGTCGCGCACATGCACGTTGGTGGCGGCGTCGGGGCCCGCGTTGCGGACCGTGAGCACATAGGTCAGGTTCTGGCCCACGACCACCGGGTTGGGGCTGGCGGTTTTCGTGATGGACAAATCAGCGCTGGTCGCCGTGCTGGCGTTGCCCACGGTCTGGCAGTCGTTGCCGGCGTTGCTGTCGACGCGGCCGGGGCCGGACAGCGCCACGCAGGCACGGTTGCTGATCGAGCCGGCTGCGGGCTGGACCACGGGAATGGCCAGGTTGGGCGCGTTGGCGTTGGCGGCCAAGCCGCCGGCCGGGACGGTGTACCTGCACGACAGGTTGAGCGGACCGTTGGCGGGGTAGCCGCCGGGCGGGGGCGTGCAGCTCCAGCCGGCGCTGGACGGGGCGGCGCGCACGGTCAGCCCGGCGGGAATGTTCTCGGTCACGTCGATGAACTGGCCCGGCGCCACGGCCAGCGGGCCCGTGTTGCGCACGGTGATGTTCCAGTTGTAGTTCTGGCCTGGCACCACGGGCGAGATGCTGGCGGCCTTGGTCAGTTGCAGGTCAGCGGTGTTGCTGCCGGTGACCGTGACGCTGCTGCTGTTGTTGCCCGGCACCGGGTCGGTCTGCCCGGCGGGCAGCGCCACGTTGGCGGTGTTCGGAATGCTGCCCGTGCCGTTCACCGTGGTGTTCAGGGTGATGTCCGGCAGATCGGTGTAGGGGCCGCCGTTGTAGGTGCCGCCGTAGGTGCAGCTGAGCTGGGGCGCGGTCCAGGTGCAGCTCCATGGCGCCGGCGCGCTGTGGCTGACGTAGGTCAGGCCGGCGGGCAGGGTGTCGGTCACCACGATGTTGGACGGGGGCGTGCCGCCCTGTTGGCGGGCCCGCAGGGTATAGGCCACGGCGGCGCCGGTGGCGACGGTTCCGGACGGGCTGGCCGACTTGCCGATGGTCATGTCGGTGCCGCTGGTGAACGGCACATTGACCAGCGCGGTGTTGTTGGTCAGGTCGCCATCGGGGTAGCTGGAGCCCACGCCAAAGCTGGCCGTGACCGTGCCGTTGAGGTTGCCCACGGCGGGCACGCTGATGTTGGGGAAGGCGGCGCCGTTGGCCAGGGTGTCGTTGCCCGGCGTGCGGGTGCAGGTGATGGTGGCGCCGGGCGCGGGCGGGTTGGAGCGCGGGTAGCCGCCAGCGGGCGTGCAGCTCCAGCCGGTGCCTGTGGGCACACCGGTGATGGTGGCGCCGGCCGGCACGTTGAAGGTCACGGTGGGCGCCTGACCTGCGGGCAGGGCGTTGGGGCCCGCGTTGTCCACGTGCAGGGTGTAGTTGTAGGGCGTACCCGCCGCAGCGCCGGCGCCGGCCGTGCTGGTGGCGCTGATGCGCAAGTCGGCCGCGTCGGTAACGGTGATGTTGCGCGTGAGGCTGTTGTTGCTCGCGTTGGGATCCGTGGTGGCTGAGGTCAGGTCGACCTTGTTCGGATACACGCCGGCGCCGGGCATCTTGATGTTCAGGGTGATGGTGCGCAGACCCCCAGGGTATGGCACGCTGCCCCAGGTGCAGGCGTAGGGTGCGGCGCCAGTGCAACTGCCACCGTCGCTGGCAACCATGCTGACAAAGGTGGCCCCCGCCGGGATGGTGTCGGTCACCTTGACGTTGCTGGACGCGTTGGGACCGTTGTTGTCCACCGTGATGGTGATGGTGGCAATGCCGCCGGCGGGCACCGGGTCGGGGTTGACCACGTGATTGGACAGCACCATGTCGGCCGACTGCGCCCAGGCGCCGGTGGCGAACACCAGCGCGCCCAGGGCCATGGCGCCGCGCAGCGATGCGCGCCGCAAGCGGGTTGAAAACGACGTGAAACGTGTGACCGAACCCGCGCTGTCGCGCAAGGCGGGTGCGCCCGCACCCTGAATTGGTGGATTGACCATGAAACTCCGACCTCCAAGCAGGTAAACCTGTCTTTACTGATGTAAAAATTCTAACGGGCGCACGCCGCCGCTCGATGACGACGCCGTTGTATAAGCGGAACAATATAGTGTCAACTTACGAAAAATGACCACTATGTCGAAATGATTCCAAACGTCAGCGCGATGCCGGCAAACACCGTCGCGCCCAGCCAGTGGTTCTGGCTGAAGGCGACGAAGCAGCCCTCGCGCGTGCGATCGCGGATCAGCGTGTAGTGCCACGCGGCTTGGGCGGCGGCTGCGGCAAAGGCCACGTACAAAATCGGCGAGGGCGCGCGGGCGGCCGCCACCCACAGCCAGACGACCAGATACACCGCGTAAAAGCCCATCACCGCCGGCACGTCCCAGCGGCCCAGGGTGATGGCCGAGGTCTTCATGCCGATCTTGAGGTCGTCGTCGCGGTCGACCATGGCGTATTCGGTGTCGTAGGCCAGCACCCAGAAGCCGTTGCCCAGCAGCAGCACCCAGGCTTCGATCGGCACGGCGCCCTGCACCGCCGCGTAAGCCATCGGGATGCCGAAGCTGAACGCCACGCCCAGCACGGCCTGGGGCATGGACACCACGCGCTTGGCATAGGGGTAGGCGATGGCGATGGCCAGGGCCGGAAAGGACAAGGCGATGGCGGTGGCGTTGGTGGTGAGCACCAGGGCGAAGGCGATGAGGGCCAGCACGGCGCCCAGCGCCAGCGCCTCGCGCACGCTGACCTCGCCCGTCGTCACGGGGCGCCGCGCCGTGCGCTTGACGTGGCGGTCGAACTCGCGGTCGGCCACGTCGTTGACGCAGCAGCCGGCCGAGCGCATGAGGATGGTGCCGGCGACGAACACGATGAGCAGGTGCCAGCCCGGAAAGCCGCCCGCCGCCAGCCACAGCGCGCTGAGCGTGGGCCACAGCAGCACCAGCCAGCCGGCGGGGCGGTTGAA
>JAFEEB010000012.1 GCA_018241325.1 Pseudomonadota bacterium
GCACATGAAACGCATGCTGATCAATGCGACGCAGCAGGAAGAGCGTCGCCTCGCGATCGTCGACGGCCAGAAGCTGCTCGACTTCGAGACCGAGATCGAAGGGCGCGAGCAGCGCAAGGGCAACATCTACAAGGCCGTCGTGACGCGCGTCGAGCCTTCGCTGGAAGCCTGCTTCGTCGACTACGGCGAAGACCGCCACGGCTTCCTGCCCTTCAAGGAAATCGCCAAGGAGTATTTCAAGCAGGGCGCCAGCGTCCGCGACGCGAAGATCCAGGACGTGATCGCGAACGGCCAGGAACTGCTGGTGCAGGTCGAGAAGGAAGAGCGCGGCAACAAGGGCGCGGCGCTGACCACCTTCGTCAGCCTGGCCGGCCGCTACGTGGTGCTGATGCCCAACAACCCGCGCGGCGGCGGTGTCAGCCGGCGCATCGAGGGTGAGGACCGCGCCGAGCTGAAGGAGGCGATGGACCAGCTGGAGTACCCCAAGGGCGCCAGCATCATCGCGCGCACCGCCGGCATCGGCCGCAGCGCGCCCGAGCTGCAGTGGGACCTGAACTATCTGCTCAAGCTGTGGGACGCCATCGACGGCGCCGCCAAGGAGGGCAAGGGGGCCTTTCTGATCTACCAGGAAAGCAACCTGGTGATTCGCGCCATCCGCGACTACTTCAACAGCGACATCGGCGACATCCTGATCGACACCGACGACGTGTTCGAGCAGGCGCACCAGTTCATGGCGCACGTGATGCCCGAGCAGGCCCATCGCGTCAAGCGCTACCGCGACAACGCACCGCTGTTCTCGCGCTTCCAGATCGAGCACCAGATCGAATCGGCCTACAGCCGCACCGTCACCCTGCCCTCGGGCGGCGCCATCGTGATCGACCACGCCGAGGCGCTGGTGGCGGTGGACGTCAACTCGGCGCGCGCCATCAAGGGCGGCGACATCGAGGAAACCGCCACGCGCACCAACCTGGAGGCCGCCGACGAGGTGGCGCGCCAGATGCGCCTGCGCGACCTGGGCGGCCTGATCGTGATCGACTTCATCGACATGGAGGAGTCCAAGAACCGCCGCGAGGTCGAGAACCGCCTGCGCGACGCGCTGCGCCAGGACCGCGCGCGCGTGCAGTTCGGCTCCATCAGCAAGTTCGGCCTGATGGAGATGAGCCGCCAGCGCCTGAAGCCCGCGCTCTCCGAAGGCGCCTCCATCCCCTGCCCGCGCTGCGGCGGCTCGGGCCACGTGCGCGACACCGAATCGAGCGCGCTGCAAATCCTGCGCATCATTCAAGAGGAATCGCTCAAGGACAACACCGCCGCCGTCAACGTGCAGGTGCCGGTGGAAGTGGCCAGCTTCCTGCTGAACGAAAAACGCCCCGAGATCGCCAAGATCGAACTCAAGCAGCGCGTCAACGTCACCCTGGTGCCCAACAAGACGCTGGAGACGCCGCACTACCGGCTCGACCGCTTGAAGCACGACGACCCGCGCTTGGACGACATCGACTCCAGCTACAAGATGGCCGAGGAGTTCGAGGACCCCACCACCGTCACGCGCCGCAGCCAGGAGCCGACCAACCGCCAGCAGCCCGTCATCAAGGGCGTGCTGCGCGACAGCCCCTTGCCCACCCCGCCGGCCGCACCTGCGCCTGCCGCAACGCCGGCGCCGGTGCGGGCTCCCGCGCCAGCCGCCCCCGTGGCCGAGGCCAGCACGGGCGGCCTCATGGGTTGGCTCAAGGGCCTGTTCGGATCCGCGCCCACGCCCCCCGCTGAAGGGGCGCCCGCGGCAGCACCGCAAGTGGCCGCGACCGAAGAAAAGCGCGAAAGCCGCGGTGACCGTGGCGACCGCAGTGACCGCAACGGCCAACGCCGCGGTGGACGCGGCCGAGGCAGCCGCAACGGTGAAGGCCGCTCGGGCGAAGGCCGTGGGCGCGAAGGGCGCAACGACGACGGCCGCCCCGAGGGGCGTGAAGCCCAAGCCGGCGCCGGCGACGCCAACGGCGAATCCCGCCGCCCCCGTGACGGCAGCCGCCGCAACGGCGAACGTGGCGAACGTGGCGAACGTGGCGAGCGTGGCGAACGTCCGGAGCGGGGTGAACGCAGCGAGCGTGCGCCGCGCGAGCGCCGCGAAGGCGTGACGGACGAGATCCAGGGCGCCGGCGACAACGACGGCAACCGCGCGGCACGCCCACCGCGGGGCGACGGTCGCCGCAGCCGGGGCGAAGGCCGGCGCGAGCCCCTTGAGGCGCGCGCCGACAGCGCCGCGCCGGTCGACACCACGCCACCCTCGGTCGATGCGACCGGCCTTGGCGCCGCGGACGCCGCGGCGCAGGACGAGCGCCGTGAACGCCGCCCGCGCGAGCGCCAACACCGCGAGGGCCGTGAAGGCCGCGAGCAGCGCGAGCGCATCGAGGACCGTGCGCCCGAGCACCACGGCGCCGAGCCCGAAGTGCGACACGCCACCGGCGCCGACGTCGAGCCCGCGGCACCTGCCGTGCGCTCGTACTTCGCCCGGACGGCGGACAGCGATGCGCCGGCGCCCATCGCCCCGCTGGCGGCCCCCGTGTCGAGCCCTGCGCCAGCACCCGTCGCCGCTGCCCCCGTGCCCGCACCGGCCCCTGCGGCGCCCGCCCCCGCGCCAGATGCCGTTGTCGGCATGCCCAAGGTCGGGGCGTTTGCACTGCCCGTGGACACGCTGGCCCGGGTGGCCGACCAGGCTGGCCTGAGCTGGGTCAACTCCGACGCCGACAAGGTTGCGGCCGTGCAGGCGGCCATTGCCGCCGAGCCGCGCCCGATTCGCGTGCCGCGCGAGCGCCCGCCCGTGGTCGAGCTCGACGACGGCCCGCTGGTCCTGGTGGAAACCCGCAAGGACCTGGGTACCGTGACCTTGCCCTTCGAACAGGCCCCACACTGAGCGCCTGAAAGACTGAAGGCCTCACGTGAAAGAATGGGCCGGACGGGCAACCGTCCGGCCCATTTCTTTCGGCCGATAGAACAACTCTAAAAATAGTTTAGTTAAAACGAATGAGTTTTTCGATAGTTTTGATCTAAAATTCAGCCATCCCGTTTCATCAACCCAAGGAGAACCACCCCATGTCCCTGATCAACACCAAGGTCCTGCCCTTCAAGACCCAGGCCTTCCACAACGGCAAGTTCGAGGAAGTGACCGAGAAGAACTTCAGCAACGGCAAGACGTGGTCCGTCGTGATCTTCATGCCGGCGGCCTTCACCTTCAACTGCCCCACCGAGATCGAAGACGCGGCCGAGCACTACGCCGAGTTCCAGAAGCTGGGCGCCGAGGTGTTCGTCGTGACCACCGACACGCACTTCAGCCACAAGGTGTGGCACGAGACGTCGGACGCCGTGGGCAAGGCCAAGTTCTTCCTGGTGGGCGACCCCACTCACCAGCTGACCCACAACTTCGGCGTGCACATCGAGGAAGAAGGCCTGGCGCTGCGCGGCACCTTCGTGATCGACCCCAGCGGCACCATCAAGACGATGGAAGTGCATTCCAACGAGATCGCCCGCGACGTGAGCGAAACGCTGCGCAAGCTCAAGGCCGCCCGGTACACCGCCGCGCATCCCGACGAGGTGTGCCCGGCCAAGTGGAAGGAAGGCGAGAAGACGCTGAAGCCCTCCATTGATCTGGTGGGCAAAATTTAAGACCACCCCGAAGCGAGCTGCGCTCGCCTCCCCTCAAGGGGCTGAGCCCGGACACACGCAGTCCCTGCGGGCTGCGTGTGCTTGGCGAAGAGCGACACCTTGAGGTGCCGCGCGGCCCGCAGGGCCACCGAGCGGCCGGGCCAAGCCCGCTCCGCCGGTGCCACGACCCAAAGTCGAAGCGCCGCGCCTTTTGAACCCGCCGAACGGCGACGGGGCGCATGCGCCCTGCCGTTCGGCTTTTTATTGATCAAATGAGCCGCTGGCGCCCGTCCATCAAGCGCAAGCGGCTATCAAACAAGGAGTAACCACCATGTTGGACCAAGACATCAAGCAACAACTCGCCGCCTATCTGGAGCGCGTGCAAGAGCCGTTCGAGATGGTGGCAACCCTGGGCACCGACGCCAAGTCCGCCGAGATGCGCGAGCTGCTTGAAGAAATCGCCAACCTGCGCGCCGACAAGATCACGCTGCGCACCGATGGCCAGGATGCGCGCGTGCCCTCCTTCACCCTGGCGCGCCCCGGCAGCGGCACGCAACTGCGTTTTGCCGCCATTCCCATGGGGCACGAATTCACCTCGCTGATCCTGGCGCTGCTGTGGACGGGCGGGCACCCGCCCAAGGTCGAGCCGGAGGTGATCGAGCAGATCAAGGCGCTGGACCAGGACCTCGATTTCGAGATCTACATGAGCCTGTCCTGCCACAACTGCCCGGACGTGGTGCAGGCGCTCTCGCTCATGGCCATCTGCAACCCGCGCATCAAGACCACCGTCATCGACGGCGGCATGTTCCAGAAGGAAATCGAGGCGCGCGAGATCATGGGCGTGCCCACCGTGTTCGAAGGCGGCAAGATGTTTCACAGCGGCCGCACGTCGCTCGAAGAAATCCTGCAAAAGGTGGACAGCGGCGCCGCCACGCGCGATGCCGCCAAACTGTCGGCCAAGGCGCCGTTCGAGGTGCTCATCATCGGCGGCGGCCCGGCCGGCGCGGCCGCGGCCATCTACACCGCGCGCAAGGGCATCCGCACGGGCATCGTCACCGAGCGCTTCGGCGGCCAGGTCAACGACACGCTGGACATCGCCAACTACCCGGGCCTGTCGCACACCACGGGGCCCGAATACGCCAGCGCACTCGAACGCCATGTGCGCGACTACGAGGTGGACATCATCACCGCGCAAAGCGTGGCCGCGCTGGTGCCGGCCGAGCAGCCGGGCAGCCTCGTCACCGTCAAGCTCGCCAACGGCGGCACGCTGCAAAGCCGCAGCGTCATCCTGGCCACCGGCGCGCGCTGGCGCAACGTGGGCGTGCCGGGCGAAGAGCAATACAAGACCAAGGGCGTGGCCTATTGCCCCAGCTGCGACGGGCCGCTCTTCAAGGGCAAGGACGTGGCCGTGATCGGCGGCGGCAACTCGGGCGTCGAGGCCGCGATCGACCTGGCCGGCGTGGTGGGGCACGTCACCGTGCTCGAGTTCATGCCCGAGATGAAGGCCGACGCCGTGCTCATCAAAAAACTCAAGAGCCTGCCCAACGTGACGGTGCACACCAACGCGCAGACCACCGAGATCACGGGCGACGGCGGCAAGGTCAGCGGCCTGGCCTTCAAGCACCGCGGCGACGGTACCGACGCCAAGGTCGAGCTGGAAGGCGTGTTCGTGCAGATCGGCCTGGTGCCCAACACCGAGTGGCTGGGCGAGACCGTCAAGCGCACGAAGTTCGGCGAGATCGAAATCAACGCGCGCGGCGAAACCAGCCTGCCCGGCGTGTTTGCCGCCGGCGACTGCACCACCGTGCCCTACAAGCAAATCGTGGTGGCGGCGGGCGCGGGCTCCACCGCTGCCCTGTCAGCGTTCGACTACCTGATCCGCACGCCGGCACCGCAGACGATCGAAGCGGCCGAGACGGCGACTGCATGAAGCGCTCGCCCGTCGTTGGCCCGACGATCGAACCCGCGCCGGACGCCGTTTTTTAACGACGCTCACGCGGGCGGATGCTCGCCCTGCCGCCGCCAGAGCGTGGGCGGCAGACCCAGCTGCCGCTTGAAGGCGCGCGAAAACGAGGCTTCGGATTCATAGCCCACCTCCTGCGCGATCGCCAGCACCGTTGCATTGCTGTCGCGCAACAGCGCCGCGCCGAGCTGCATGCGCCAGCGGGCCAGGTAGTGCATCGGCGTCTCGCCGATCAGCTGCGCGAAGCGCTCGTGCAGGGCCGAGCGCGACAGCCCGACCCGGCGCCCGAGTTCGTCCACGCTCCAGGGCTGCGCGGGCTCGGCGTGCATCAGCGCCAGCGCGCGGCCGACGTGGCGATCGCGCAGGCCCGCCAGCCAGCCGGTGCTGTCCTCGGGCAGGGTCTGCAAATAGCACCGCACGGCGTCGATGAACAGCATTTCGCTCAGCCGCTCGAGCATCGCGCTGCCGCCCGGCCGTGGACTCAGCGCCTCGGCCGCAGCCTGGCGCATGCATTGCACCACCCAACCCTGGTCGGCACCGGCGCGCAGGTGCATGAGCCGCGGCAATGAGGCGATCACCGGATTGAACGGCCGCAGGTCGCAGCCAAGAAAGCCGCAGACCAGCGTTGTCTCGGCAGGTCTGGGCGAGCTTGGAGCGAAACACACTTCATGCGCATCGAGGTGCAGCGCAAACGGCAGTGGCTGGCCCTGGCGTTTGAAGTAGCCCTCGGTATGCGGCGCCGCGCGCATGCCCGGTTCACTCGAAACCACGTGTGCGTCGCCATGCGGAAACAGCACGACGTCGCCGGCCTGCAACCGCACCGGCTCGCCCCCCACGACGGCGGCCCAGCACGCACCCGCCGTCACGGCGTGAAATTCGATCACGTGCTGCGACCCCGGCAGCACCGCCGCCGCGATCGCGCGCGACGGCGGCGCCTCGGCCGCCCACGCGCGCGTGCCACCGACGTGGAAGTACAGCACCCCGCGCAGCCGCAGCACGCGCAGGACGTCGGAGAGCAGATCGATGGGCATGGTGCAAGCGCAGATCGGTTGCAGCAGCAATTTTTGTCGCCGTGAACGGCTTATCCCCCAAACGGGGACGATCGGTCAAGCGCGGACGACGCACGGCAGGGCAAGCGATCGCCGCGCGCGCAACCATGTCCATCCGTCGTCTGCATCGTTCGCAGGCGCGGTGCGAGGCCGGGGTTCGACCACGCATTCCCTTCCCTGATTGGAGCTGTCACACATGGAAACCACTGCATCGATCACGCACACCGTGGTCCACAAGCATTTGCAAGCGTTTCTGGAGCAACGCGGCATCGACGCCATCGTTGCCGACTACGCCGACGACGCCTGTTTTCTTGCCGAGTCGGGCACCTACCGCGGCCGGTGCGAAATCAGCGGCTTCTTCGAGCGCTTCATGGCATCGCTGCCCGCGCAGGCGATCGAGAACTTCGCGCTGCGCCATCTGAGCGTCGAGGGCGATGTGGCGCTCATCGTCTGGAGCGTTGGCCAGGACCTGCCGCTGGGCACCGACACCTTCGTCGTTCGCAGCGGCAAGATCGCCCGGCAAACCTTCGCCATGCACGCCGCGCCCGTGGCGCAGAGCGGGCAAGCCTTGTCCCATCTTTTGCGAGGGAGCTGATCATGCGTGCGTTTTTTTCTTTCCTCTACGGCCTGGCCGCCTACGCCGCCAGCCTGGCGGCGCTGCTCTACCTGATGGGCTTCACGGCCAACTGGCGGGTGCCGACATCGGTCGACGTCGGCACCGCCGCCCCGTGGGGCCAGGCGGTCGTCATCGACTTGCTGCTGCTGGCGCTGTTCGGCCTGCAGCACAGCGTGATGGCGCGCCGCTCGTTCAAGCGCTGGTGGACGCAGTGGGTCGGGCCGACGGTGGAGCGCAGCACCTTCATCCTGGCCACCAGCCTGGTGCTGGCCCTGCTGTATTGGCAGTGGCGGCCGATTGCCGCGCCGACGGTCTGGCGCGTCGAGCAGCCGGTGGCCGCCGGCGGGTTGGTGGTGCTGTTCTGGCTGGGCTGGGCGCTGGCGCTGATCAGCACCTTCCTGATCAACCACTTCGAGCTGTTCGGCCTGCAGCAGGTGTTCGCCCGGCTGACCGGACGCGCGATGCCCGCGCAGCAGTTCAAGACGCCGCTGCTGTACCGCCATGTGCGCCATCCGCTGTATCTGGGGCTGCTGCTGGCCTTCTGGTCGACGCCGGTGATGAGCGCGGGCCATCTGCTCTTTTCGGCGGGTGCCAGCCTCTACATCCTGATCGGCATCGCGTTCGAGGAGCGCGACCTGGTGGCGCAGTTCGGCGAGCGCTATCGGCGGTATCGCGAACAGGTCGGCATGCTGGTGCCGCGCCGCCGCGCAAAGTCGCACGACGAACTGCGGTCCGCGCCGCCGCGCTGACCCGCCGTGACCGCCGCGGTGCCTGCGAGCCGTCCGGCGCCCGCTTGCCCTCGCCCGCCAACGGCATCGGCTTCACCCGGACGCGCGTGGCGCTCAAGTCCGTTCGATATGCGGCCCCAGTCGCTGCACGATCAGCGCGTGCGCCCAGTCCATGAACACCTGCACTCGCGCGGTGCGCTTGTTCCGGGTGGTCGTCACGAGGTGCAGCGGCAACGACGGACTGCGCCAGCGCGGCAGCACGCGCACCAGCGCGCCGCTGGCCAGGTGGTGGTGGGCCACGAACTCGGCCACGACGATCAGGCCCAATCCGTCAAGGCCGGCGCTCAGCACGGCCGCACTGTCGGTGGTGATGAAGCGCGCCGGCACGCCGACTTCGACCGCCAAGTCACCCTGCAGCAGCCGCACCGGTCGCAGCCGGCCGGTCGAGGCCAGCACGTAGGCCACTTGCTGGTGCCGTGCCAAATCGTCCGGCGTGTCGGGCAAACCATGCTCGTCGATGTAGCGCGGCGCGGCGCACAACACAAAGCGCAGCTCGCCCAAGCGCCGGGCTACCAGCCCCGAATCGGGCAGGTCCCCGCCGCGCACCGTGCAGTCCACCCCTTCCTGCACGAGATCGATTGTCCGATCGCTGCAACCGAGCTCCAGCGTGAGCTTCGGGTAGCGCTGGAGAAAGCCGCGCACCTCGGGCACGAACACCTGGCGCGCCAACGCCACCGGCACGTTGACGCGCAAGTGTCCCGCCGGCGCGCTGACGCCCTTGCGCAGATGCGACTCGGCCTGCTCCACCTGCTGCACGATGGCGCACGCATGGCGGTAATAATCCAGTCCCTCCGGCGTTGGCGCCACGGACCGCGTGGTGCGTGTCAGCAGCCGGACGCCCAACTGCTGCTCCAGCTGCTGGATCTGCTGGCTCACGGTGGCTTTGTGCACGTTCAGCTGCCGGGCCGCCCGGGTATAGCTGCCGCTGTCCACCACATGCACGTAGGCGCGCATGGCCTCGAATCGATCCATCTTGGGTCCCTCGGCGAATCGGCACCATTGTCAACGAACGCCCAACAGTGCGTCACGGCCCGCAGGCTGGGCGCGCGCGGCTTCGGTCTCTAGAGTCGGGGGCAGGTTCAACCGGTTCGATCACAGGAGTCAACATGCCCTTGCGCGTTCACCGCATCGCCGCCATCCTGGCCCTGCTGTGCGTTGCCACCTTCTTTTCATCGACCGTGCTGATCGAGCTGCTCGGCTCGCCGGCCGCCGTGGCGCAGCTGAAGTCCCTGATCGTCGCGCCAGGACTGTGGGTTCTGGTCCCTGCCATCGCCCTTGCTGGCGGCAGCGGGCTCTTCATGGCCCGCTCGCGCCGCGGCCGACTCGTGGACGCCAAGAAGAAACGCATGCCCTTCATCGCCGCCAACGGACTGCTGGTGCTGGTGCCGTGCGCCATCGTGCTCGACCGCTGGGCCTCGGCAGGGGCCTTCGATGCACCGTTCTACGCGCTGCAGGCGGTGGAGCTGGTGGCCGGCGCGCTCAACCTGTGGCTGATGGGCTTGAACGTGCGCGATGGCCTGAGGATGGCCGGGCGGCTGCGCGGCGGGCGCGGACTCGACCCCCGCACTCTGCCGCCTTCGAAGCCCTGATCCGGGGTGACGCACCGCGGCACCGGGGCCGCCGCATCCCGCTCGGGGATCAGGCGTCAATCCGCCGTGATCTTGCGTTCGGTGATCAGCTTTTGCCAGCGGCTGTACTCGGCCGCCTGGTACTTGGCGAACGCCTCGGGCGAGTCCAGCACCATCTCGAAGCCCAGGTCCAGCAGCTTGGCCTTGGTGGCGGGCTCGCTCAGGATCTCGACAATGGCCTTGTGCAGCTTGGCCTTGACGTCCGCCGGCAGGCCGTGCGGGCCGGCCACGGCCTGCCACGAGTACACGTCGGCGCCCTTGACGCCGCTTTCCTGCAACGTGGGCACGCTGGGCAGCAGCGGCGAACGCTTGTCGCCGGTGATGACCAGCGCGCGCAGCTTGCCCGACTTGATCTGCGGCATGGCGGTGTTGATGTTCATGAACGACGAATCGACCTGGTTGCCCAGCAGGTCGGTCATCACCGGCCCGCCGCCCTTGTAGGGCACGTGCAGGCCACTGGTGCCCGTTTGCTGCCAGAACAGCTCGGCCGTCAGGTGGTCGCTGCTGCCCGCGCCCGAGGAGGCAAAGGACATCTTGCCCGGATTGGCCTTGAGGTAGGCCAGCACCTCCGCGAGCGACTTGAGCTTGGAGGCGGCCGGCACCACCAGCACGTTGGGCGCCTGCACCGCCACGGTGATGGGGTCCAGGTCTTTCAGCGCGTCGTACTGCACCTTCATCAGGTGCGGGGCGATCACGAACGGGCCCAGCGACGACACCAGCAGCGTGTGGCCGTCCGGCGCGCTGCGCGCCACGGCCGCGGTGCCGATGGTGCCGGTGGCGCCGGGCTTGTTGTCCACCACCACCGTGCCGCCGATCTTGGCGCCCAGCTGGGACGAGATGATGCGGGCAATCATGTCGGTGGAGCCCCCGGGCGGGAAGGGCACCACGAGGGTGACCGTCTTGCTCGGCCAGGCGGCCATGGCCGTCGCGGCGGCCAGGCCCAGGGTGATGCTCAAAAGGGCTTTTTTCATGCGTGGGTTTCCTCAAAAAATCAAGCGAGAGACCGGCGACATCATGTCACTCGGCGATCGTACAAGCCCGCGCGCGGCACACCACTGACGGTTTCCCCTACACGCCAGGCCGTGGTTGCCAATGCCGGCGCGGCGGCCGACGCGAGGGCGCCGTCATCACGCCTGCGCCGCTGCGCGCCAGGCAGCGGCGGCGGCGGCTTCGTCCCCACGCCGCTCGGCCAGCAGGGCCTGGGCGCGCCAGGCGTTGCGGCGCAGACCCACGTCGGGCAGGGTGCGCGCGCACTGGGCCAGCAAGGCCTGCGCCTTGCCCCACAGGCCGCGGTGCAGGCAGGCCACGCCGGCCAGGTATTGCAGTGTGGCGTCGTGCGGGTGGGCCTGCTGGGCCGCCTCGATGCGGGCCAGCCATTCGGTGTCGGCGCCGTCGTCATCAGCGGCCAGGGCTTCTTCCAGCGCATGGGCCAGGCGCACCTGCTGGGCATCGGTCAGCGCGCCGGGGTCGGCCAGGCCTTGCTCCCACACGGGCGCCAGCCAGCTGCGGGCCAGCGCGGCGGCGCCGCCCAGATCGAGCAGGCGCTGGGCGGCGCGCAGGGCCAGCTCGGGCATGGCGCGCTCGGTGGCGCCGAGCGCGGCCCAGATGGCCTGCAGCTCGGCGGCGTCATAGGCGCGGGCGATCTGCTCGGCGGCCAGGCCGCGCATCAGGCTGGCGGCCGCTTGCGGCGAAAAGGCGCGGTGCTTGGCCAGCAGGCGCGCGGTCTCCATCGCGTCGGCGATGTGTCCCGCCTGGCGCGCGGCCTTGAGCTTGATGCGCAGCGCGGCCGTGCGACGCTGGGCGCCGGTGGGCAGCTCGGCCAGGCGCGCCAGCGCGCCGGCGGGGTCCTGGGTGTTGACGGCCCAGTGCGCCGCGCGCAGCAGCACGGCTTCGCGCAGCTCGGCGTTGGCGCCAGGGGTCGCTGCGGCGGCCAGCGCTTCATCCAGAAAACGGTTGCGGTTCGGCTCGTCTTGCAGCGCGTGCGCGCTTTCGGCGGCGGTCAGGTTGGCCAGCGTGCGCAGCCCGATCAGCGCGGGGCGGGTGTCGGGCTGCTGCGCCCCAGGCGCCTGGGCGCGCGCCAGCACCGATTCGGCGGCCTTGCGCGCGCGCAGGTAGCGCCCCGCGGTGAGCTGCACGCGGGCGTCCAGCAGCAGGGCGTTGGTGGCGCGCTCGCGCTGCTGCATGCGCCAGCGCCGTGCCTGGCGGGGCAGCTCCAGCAGCGCCGCCACGGTGCGCAGCGCGCCGTACAGCAGCGCAAACAGCAACAGCGCCAGCAGCAGCACCAGGTTGACCGACAGATCGACCCGATGCGGCGGCCAGAACACCGTGACGGTGCCCTGGTTGCCACCGGCAAACAGCGCCAGCGCCACCGCGGCGGCAAACAGGCCCATCAACCAGAGGGTGGCACGCATGGCTCAGCGCGGCGATGCCACGGCGGCGGCCTGGCCCAGCGCCACGAGGGTGTCGTCCACGCGCGGCAGGGCGGCGTCGCGCGTTTCGGCGCGGATGCGCTGCAGCAGCGTGGCGGCACCCTGCGTGCGGCGCGCGCTCGGGTCAAACCAGGTGCCCAGCGACGTGGCGGCGGCGGCCAGGTCGGCGCGCGCGGCCTCGTACTGGCGCGCCAGAATGGCCAGGCGTGCGCCCTGCAGGCGCAGCTTGAGGTTCTCGCGCACGAAGAAGGCCTGGTCGGGACTGAGCAAGGTCGCATCGGGGCGCTCGATGCGGCTGACACGCAGCAGGTCGCGGCTTTCGTCCAGGATGCTGCGGCCCAGGCGCTCCCACCAGCTGGGCGCGGGCGCGGGCGGTGCCGCGCGCTCGCGCCCGGCGCCGCCGCTGCGCTGCGGGCCGACGGCGTTGGCCACGGGCAGCTCATCGACCTCGCGCAGCAACTGGTCGATGCGCGCCAGCAGGCCGGCGGTGTCGGCCAGATTGGCGTTCTTGACGCGCTCCAGGTCGCGTGCCACGGCACGCGCCACCGGCGCCAGGCGCGGGTCGCTGCTGCGCGCCAGGCGGCGCTCGGCGGTGCGCAAGGCCGCCAGCAAAGGCTGCACGCTGCCGGTGAGCTGGGCCTGGTCCTGCGCCACGCGCACGGCCGACTCCAGATCGACCGCCAGGTTCTCGTCACGCGTGCGCGCCACGCTTTGCACCAGGTCTTCCATCTGCGCGCGGTAGGCGGCCAGGTCGCCCACGCGGCCGTCCAGCGCCGCCAGCTTGCCGAGCGCGTCGCGCACGTCGGTGTCGGCCTGGCGCGCCAGGGTGCGCGCCTCCACCGAGCGGCTGCTGGCCTCGGCGCTCTGGCGCGCCAGCTGCTCCTGCATGGACGAGACCTTCTGCCACAGCAGCGCCACGACCACCAGCGCCAGCGCCGCCAAACCCCAGGCCAGCAACACGCCGGGCGCCAGCCGCGGCGGATGCGGCCGCTCGGGCGGCGCAGGCACAGGCCCGGGCGCCTCGGGCCGCTCGGCATCGGCGGCTGGGGCGGCGGGCGCGGACTCCAGATTCATGCCAGCGATTCTATCGACGCCCTCACCGCGTCGAGGCTCGGGTGCGTATCCACCACCTGACCAAAACCGGCCGCGCGCGCCGCCGCGCCGATGCGCGGGTGCGTGACCAGCGCGCGCGCCGCGCGCCAGTCGGTATCCGCCAGGCATTGCCGCAGGTTGGCGATCGCCTCGGCGCTGCTGAACAACCACAGCGTGCCGTCGGTCGCCGCGGCGCGCGCGCGCTGCCGGTGCGCCCCATCGAGCGTGGGCGCACGCCGGCGATAGACCACCACGGTGTCCACCCGGGCGCCCGCCTCGGCCAGGCGCTCGCGCAGCCAGTCGCGCCCCGCGGCGCGCCCCTGCGCATCGCCGCCGCGCACCAGCAGCACGCGCACGCCGGCATGCGCCTGCGGGGCCACGCGCGCCCACAGCGCCTCCGAGTCGAACTGGCCGGCATCGGGCGCCGGTGCGTCGATGCCGGCCGCCGGCCAACCGGCCGCCAGCAAGGCCGCCGTGGTGCCGGGGCCGGGCGACCACGCTCTTGTTTTGATAGCTATCGGCGCTTGATCCGCTTGCGCAACCGCGCGTTTTTCTTCAAAAAAAAGATGATCTGACCCCATTTTGAAGTGGGTGACGGCGTTGCCGCTGACGAACATGGCGGCGTCGTAGTCGCCCAGGTGCTGGTGGGCGGCGAGCAGGGCCGGGTTGGGGGGCTCGGGCGCGATGTCGATCAGGGGCAGCGCCTCGGCGGCGATGCCCAGCTCGCTCAGGCGACGCACCCATTCGACGGCGTCGTGCGCGGGGCGGGTGACGAGCACGCGCATGCCGGGCTCGCGGTCAACGCGCATCCACGCGCATCAGTGCGCGCCGCCGGCGCGCAAGGCGGCGGCGACGCGCTCGCCCACGGCCTGGGCGTCGGACTCGCGGCGGACCAATACGCGCTCTTCGGCGCGCACCAGCTGCGGCGCGCCCTCGGGCTCGCCCCAGGCGGCGCGCAGGTGCATCTGGCCGTCCTCCAGCGTGGCGTGCGCCGCCAGGGGCATGGAGCAGCTGCCGCCCATGGCGCGGCTGACGGCGCGCTCGGCCGCGCAGGCCAGCTGGGTGCCGGCGTCGGCCAGCGGCGCCAGCGCTTCGAGCAGATCGGCGCGGCCGGCGCGGATTTCGATGCCCAGGGCGCCCTGCCCGGCCGCCGGCAGCATCTGCGCGGTGTCGAACACGTGGCGGATGCGCTCGGCCAGGCCCAGGCGCTTCAGGCCGGCTGCCGCCAGCACGATGGCGGCGTACTGCCCTTCGTCGAGCTTGCGCAGGCGGGTGTCGAGGTTGCCGCGCAGGGGCTCGATGCGCAGGTCGGGTCGCAGCGCGCGCAGCAGCACGGTGCGGCGCAGGCTGGAGGTGCCGACGACGGCGCCCTGCGGCAAGTCCTCCAGGCGCGCGTATTGGGGCGACACCCAGGCGTCGCGCGGGTCCTCGCGCGCCATCACGCAGGCCAGCGCAAAGCCTTCGGGCAGCTCCATGGGCACGTCCTTGAGCGAATGCACGGCGATGTCGGCGCGGCCCTCTTCGAGCGCGGTTTCGAGCTCCTTGACGAACAGGCCCTTGCCGCCCACCTTGGACAGGCTGCGGTCCAGGATCTGGTCGCCGCGGGTGGTCATGCCCAGCAGGGTAACCGCGTGGCCGCGCGCCACGAGCAAGGCCTTGACGTGCTCGGCCTGCCACAGGGCCAGGCGGCTTTCACGGGTGGCGATGGTGATCGGAATCGACATGGCGCCGATGCTACAGGAGCGGCACGGCAGCCACGCCGAAGGGGCGCGGATCGCCCTACGGCCCCAGCGCCGCCCGCACCGCCGCCAGCTGCCGGCGCGAGACCGCCAGCACCTCGTCGGCGCCGGCCAGTTGCACGGCCCAGCCCTCGCCCTCTTCCACATCGACGTGGCGCACCAGGGCGCGCATGGCGTGGCGCGCCACCAGGGCATTGCGGTGGATGCGCACGAAGCGCTCGGCAAAGCGTTCCTCCAGCTGGCTCAGGCTGCCGTCCAGCACGTGGCTGGCCGCGGCCGTTCGCACCGTGACGTACTTGAGCTCGGCGCGCAGGTACAGCACGTCCGTCACGGGCACGCGCAGGGTGCGCCCGCGCTCGCTGATGAGCAGCCATTGCTGATCGAAATCGGGCTCCGGCGCTTGTCCCTGGGGCGCAAGGCGCTGCACTTTTTGTAGTGCGGTTTGCAGGCGCTCCAGGCGCACCGGCTTGGTCAGGTAGTCCGCGGCGGCGATGTCGAAGGCCTGCACCGCGTAGTCCGTGTACGCGGTGACGAACACCACGGCCGGCGGCGCGGGCACGTCGCGCAGGGCCGCGGCCAGTTGCATGCCGTCGGCGCCGGGCAGGTGGATGTCCAAAAGCGCCACGTCAAAGCGCTGGCGCGCCAGCAGGCTCATGGCGTCGGCCGCATTGGCCGCCTCGCCCGTCACCAGGGCCGGCGGCTCGCGGCACTCGGCCAGCAGGGTGCGCAGGCGCGCGCGCGCCAGGGCTTCGTCATCGACCAGCAGCACGCGCAGCGTCATGGCCGCTCCTCGGTGGGCATCGGCACCTCGATGCGCGCCTGATAGACGTCGTCCACCAGCGCGGTGCGAAAGCTGCCCTGCAGGTCGTGCAGCAGGCGCAGGCGATCGCGCACGTTGGCGAGCGCAATGCCGTGGCCGGCGCGACCCTGCCCGGCCGGCACGCTGTTGGTCACCTTGATCAGCGCGCGGCCGCTGCGCAGCTGGGTGGAGACGCGCAGCTGCGCGCCGCGCGTGCTGGGCTCCACGCCGTGAATGACGGCGTTTTCGACCAGCGGCTGCAGGATCAGCGGCGGCAGCCGGGCGGCGCGCACGCGCGGGTCCAGCGCCCATTCCACGCGCAGGCGCTCGCCAAAGCGCACCTGCTCGATCGCCAAGTAGCGGCGCGCCAGCTCGATCTCCTGCCCCACGGTGGAGGCGCCCTGCTGGTCGGCCAGCGCGTGACGAAACAGGTCGGACAAATCGGCCAGCACCTCCTCGGCCTTGGCTGGTTCTTCGCGCACCAGGGCAATGGCGCTGTTGAGGGTGTTGAACAGAAAGTGCGGCCGAATGCGCGCCTGCAGCTCGGCCAGGCGCGCCGTGGTGGCCGCCGGCAATCGCCCACGCGCGCGCCACATCAGGCCCGCCACCAGGCCCGCCGCCAGCAGCGCGCCGGTGCAGGCACTGGCCAGCCACGCAGGAGAGGCCAGCAGGCCCGTCAGCGCCAGCATGCCGGCGGCGTACAGCCCCGCCAGCGCGCCCAGCACCACGCCGGCGCTCATCTGCGCCGCAGCGCCCAGCCGCGCCAGCGGGCGCTTGAGCGCGCAGCCCACCACCAGCCACAGCAGCGTGGCCGGCAAGGCCGCGCCGGTGGCCAGCGCCACGCCGGAGATCCACTCGACGGGCCCGCCGGCGCCATACATCAGGGCCACGGCCAGCACCGCTTCCACATACAGCACGGCGCGCAGGATGACGCCGACTTCGCAGGCGTCGAACACCAGCACCGGCGCGGGCGCCGGCGCCGGCGGCGGAACCCAGCGGTCGGTCAGGGTCGATAGAATTTGCGAGTCCTTCATGAGTCCGCCCAGTGTAGGGCCCCGCCAGCGCCATTGATCGGGCGCAAGCTGCCGTTCATGCGGCGCCGATGCGTGCCCGCAACCCTTTTCCACCCACCATGTCCGCCAACCAACTCGACACCAAATCCCAAGCCTGGTCCGCGCTGTTTTCCGAACCCATGAGCGAGCTGGTGCAGCGCTACACCGCCAGCGTGTTCTTCGACCAGCGCCTGGCCGCGGCCGACATCGCCGGCAGCCTGGCGCACGCCGAGATGCTGGCCGCGCAGGGCATCATCAGCGCGCAGGACCGGGCCGACATCGAGCGGGGCCTGACGCAAATCCGCGGCGAGATCGAGCGCGGCGAATTCGAGTGGAAGCTGGCGCTGGAGGACGTGCACCTGAACATCGAGGCGCGCCTGACCACGCTGGTGGGCGACGCCGGCAAGCGCCTGCACACCGGCCGCAGCCGCAACGACCAGGTGGCCACCGACATCCGCCTGTGGCTGCGCGGCGAGATCGACGGGCTGATCGGGCTGCTGCGCGAGCTGCAAGGCGCGCTGCTGGAAGTCGCCGAACCCAACGTCGAGGTCATCCTGCCCGGCTTCACCCATCTGCAGGTGGCGCAGCCCGTCAGCTTTGCGCACCACCTGCTGGCCTACGTGGAGATGTTCAGCCGCGACGAGGAGCGCCTGCGCGACGTGCGCAAGCGCGTCAACCAGCTGCCGCTGGGCGCCGCCGCCCTGGCCGGCACCACCTACCCGCTGGACCGCGCCCGCGTGGCGCGCACCCTGGGCATGGAAGGCGTGTGCCAGAACAGCCTGGACGCCGTGAGCGACCGCGACTTCGCCATCGAGTTCACGGCCGCCGCCAGCCTGGTCATGGTGCACATCAGCCGCATGAGCGAGGAACTCATCTTGTGGATGAGCCAGAACTACGCCTTCATCCGCATCGCCGACCGCTTCACCACCGGCTCGTCGATCATGCCGCAGAAGAAGAACCCCGACGTGCCCGAGCTGGCGCGCGGCAAGACCGGCCGCGTGGTCGGCCACCTGATGGGCCTGATCACGCTGATGAAGGGCCAGCCCCTGGCCTACAACAAGGACAACCAGGAAGACAAGGAGCCGCTGTTCGACACCGTGGACACGCTGCGCGACACGCTGCGCATCTTCGCGGAGATGATCGGCGGCCAGCGCAACGCCCAGACCGGCGCCAAGGAGGGCGGCATCACGGTGAATGCCGCCGCCATGCAGGCCGCCGCGCAAAAGGGCTATGCCACCGCCACCGACCTGGCCGACTACCTGGTCAAGAAGGGCCTGCCCTTTCGCGACGCGCACGAAACCGTGGCCCACGCCGTCAAGGCCGCGCAGTCGCACGGCTGCGATTTGTCCGAGCTGCCGCTGGCCACGCTGCAGGGCTTTCACCCCGCCATCGAGAAGGACGTGTTCGACGTGCTTTCGCTGCGCGGCAGCCTGAATGCGCGGGGCACGCTGGGCGGCACGGCACCGGGCCAGGTGCGCCAGCAGATTTCGCGCCACCGGGCGCGGCTGGTGGGCGAGCCCCGGCCCTGAGCGGGCGCTGCGCCAGGCCCTCATCGGCACGCGAGCCGTCACGCCGCGCGCGTCGGCGCCCCCTGGCGGGCGAACGCGGCCGCCAGAAAATCCACGAAGGCGCGCACCCGCGCCGCCAGCTGCTGACCGGGCGGATACACGGCGTAGATGTCGGCGTCGGGTGAAGCGTGCTGCGGCAGCACGGCCACCAGGCGGCCGCTGCGCAGGTGGGACTTTATGTCCCACTCAGCGCGCAGCAGGATGCCGTGGCCTTCCAGCGCCCAGTTCACGGCCACGCCGCCATCGTTGGTGCTAAGCGGGCCGCGCGTTTTCACCGCCACCGGCCTTCCGCGCGCCGTGGCCAGGCGCCACAGGCCATAGGCCTCGTCGCCCTGGCGGATGCCGATGCAGTCGTGCCGCGCCAGTTCCTCCACGCTGGTCGGCGTGCCGCGGCGCGCCAAATAGCTGGGCGCCGCGCACAGCAGGCGCCGGTTGGACGCCAGCCGGCGCGCCAGCACGCGCGCGTCGGGTGGGCTGCCAAAGCGCACGCAGACATCGAACGCGTTGTCCGACAGCGGCGGCGGGTTGACCGACAGCTGCAACTGCACCTGCACCTGCGGGTGCTTGCGCGCGAAGCGCGACACCAGCGGCGCCACGTGGCTGCGGCCAAAGCCCAGCGTGGCGTTGACGCGCAACAGGCCCGTGGGCGTCTCGCGGGCCGCGCCCAGGCTCTCGTGCAGCACGTCGATGTCGCCCAGGATGCGGCGCGCCTGCACCAGGTACAGCTCGCCTTCGGGCGTCAGGCTCATGCGGCGCGTGGTGCGGCGCACCAGGGGCACGCCCAGCCGCGCCTCCATGGCGGCCAGGTGCTTGCTGACGGCCGGCGTGCTGACGCCCAGCTCGCGCGCGGCCGCGCTCAGGCTGCCGGCGCCGGCCAGCGCCGAAAAGAAGCCCAGGTCGGCCGGTTGGATGGCGTTGCTCATGGCGACGACTGTTGAGTTGAAGTTAACAATGATTTCACCACAGGCGCGCGCCAGCGGGGCTTGCACTGCCTAGACTGGGTCCATCGCTGCACCGCCAGCCCAACCCCACCCGGAGACCCCATGAAGACCTACAGGATCGCCACCATTGCCGGCGACGGCATCGGCAAGGAAGTGGTTCCCGCCGGCCAGCAGGTGCTGCAAGCGCTGGCCGACGCCGGCGCCGGCTTTCGCCTCGACTTCGAGGCCTTCGACTGGGGCGGCGACTACTTTCGCCGGCACGGCGTGATGATGCCGGCGGACGGGCTGGACGCCCTGCGCGGCAAGGACGCCATCTTGTTCGGCTCGGCGGGCGATCCGCACATCCCCGACCACGTCACGCTGTGGGGCCTGCGCCTGAAGATTTGCCAGGGCTTCGACCAATACGCCAACGTGCGGCCCACGCGCATCCTGCCGGGCATCGACGCGCCGCTCAAGCGCTGCGGCCCCACTGACCTGGACTGGGTGATCGTGCGCGAGAACTCCGAGGGCGAGTATTCGGGCGTGGGCGGGCGCGTGCACCAGGGCCACCCGATCGAGGCCGCCACCGACGTCTCGATCATGACCCGCGTGGGGGTCGAGCGCATCCTGCGTTTTGCTTTCCGCCTCGCCCAATCGCGGCCGCGCAAGCAACTCACCGTGGTGACCAAGAGCAACGCCCAGCGCCACGCGATGGTGATGTGGGACGAGATCGCGGGCGAGGTGGCGCGCGAATTCCCCGACGTGCGCTGGGACAAGGAGCTGGTGGACGCCATGACCGCGCGCATGGTCAACCGCCCCGCCACGCTGGACACCATCGTCGCCACCAACCTGCACGCCGACATCCTGAGCGACCTGGCCGCCGCGCTGGCCGGCAGCCTGGGCATCGCGCCCACCGGCAACATCGACCCCGAACGGCGCTACCCCAGCATGTTCGAGCCGATCCACGGCTCGGCCTTCGACATCATGGGCCAGGGCGTGGCCAACCCGGTGGGCACCTTCTGGAGCTGCGTGATGCTGCTGGAGCACCTGGGCGAGGCCGCCGCCGCGCGCGCGCTGATGCACGCCATCGAACAAGTCACCGCCGACACCCGCCTGCACACGCGCGACCTGGGCGGCACGGCCACCACGGCGCAGGTGACGGCTGCCGTGTGCCAATTGGTCGCCCACGTGCCGCAGCGCCAGCGCGCCTGACGCGCCGCCCCAACCATTCCAACCCCCGGAGACCCAGCCATGCCCATCGACCCGATTCACCTGTCGCGCCGCACCCTCGCGCGCGCCGCCGCCGCCACGCTGGCACTTGCCGCCGCCGGCGGCGCCTGGGCCCAGTCCTGGCCAAGCAAGCCGATCAGCCTGATCGTGCCCTTTGCCGCCGGCGGCACCACCGACGTGCTGGCGCGCGCGCTGGGTGAGCGCCTGACCGCCGCGCTGGGCCAGCCGGTGATCGTCGAGAGCAAGCCCGGCGCCGGCGCCACCATCGGCGCCGACTACGTCGCCAAGGCCAAGCCCGACGGCTACACCCTGCTGATCGGCGCCGTGCACCACACCATCGCCACCAGCGTCTACAGCAAGCTGCCCTACGACTTCCAGCGCGACCTCACGCCCGTGACCATGATCGCCATGGTGCCCAACGTGCTGGTGGTCAACGCCGCCACGCCGGTCAAGAACGTGGCCGAGCTGGTCAGCTACATCAAGGCGCACCCGGACCAGGCCAACTTCGGCTCCAACGGCAACGGCACGGCCCAGCACCTGATCGGCGCGCAGTTCCAGCAGCAAACCGGCACCACGCTCACGCACGTGGCCTACAAGGGCAGCGGCCCGATGGCCACCGACCTGCTGGGCAAGCAGATCCTGATGTCGTTCGACACCATCACGCCGGTGCTG
>JAFEEB010000013.1:0-5709 GCA_018241325.1 Pseudomonadota bacterium
GCACGCGCAGGAGCCCGAGTGGTTTTCCACCGCCCCCATCGGCGCGACTGAAAAAGCGCTGCAAAAGGCCGGCTGGCAGGTGGGCGACGTGGACCTGTGGGAAGTGAACGAGGCTTTTGCCGTGGTGCCAATGGCGCTGATGCACGACCTGAAGGTGCCGCACGACAAGGTCAACGTCAACGGCGGCGCCTGCGCCCTGGGCCACCCCATCGGCTGCAGCGGCGCGCGCATCATGGTGACCCTGATTTACGCGCTGAAGGCGCGCGGCCTCAAGAAGGGCCTGGCCACGCTGTGCATCGGCGGCGGCGAGGCGACGGCGGTGGCGCTGGAGTTGGTGTAGGCCGCCATGCCAACGGCCGAACGCAGAGGACGCAAAAAATACGCAAAGGGCGCAGAAAAATCCAACTCGATTTTTTGCGTTTTCTGCGAACCCCTTGCGCTTTCTGCGTTCTATTTGCTATTGATTTGATGGCTGCTTGCGCTTGCTGGATAAGCGCCAGAGCCATTTTTCATTCATAAATACCACCATGCCCACCACCCTGATCCTCGGCGCCTCGCGCGGCATCGGGCTCGAACTGGCGCGCCAGGCCCTGGCCGCCGGCGAGCGCGTGATCGCCAGCGCGCGCGACGACGCCGCGCTCGAACGCCTGCGTGCGCTGGGCGCCGAGGCGCTGCGGCTGGACGTGGCCGACCCCGCCAGCGTGAGCGGCCTGGCCTGGCAACTCGATGGCGAGAAGATCGACACTGCCTGGCAGGTGGCCGGCGTGATGGGCTCGCGCGCCGACGCGCACCAGCCGCCGACCCAGGCCGATTTCGACCATGTCATGCACGCCAATGTGCTGGGGGCGATGCAACTCATCCCCCAGGTGGCGCCGCTGGTCGAGGCCGCCGGCGGCCGCATGGCCTTCGTGTCCAGCACCATGGGCCAGATCACCACGGTGGCGGGCAGCAACGACTGGCTCTACCGCGTCAGCAAGGCGGCGCTCAACATGGTGGTGGCCGCCGCGCAGCACAGCTACCCGCGGGCGATCCTGGTGTGCCTGCACCCCGGCTGGGTGCGCACCGACATGGGCGGCAGCGGCGCGCCGGTCGCGCCCGCCGACAGCGTGGCCGGCCTGCGGCGCGTGGTGGCGGCGCTGGGTGCGGCCGACCGCGGCAGTTTCATCCGCTACGACGGCTCGCGCCTGGACGGCTGGTAGGTCCGGGTCGCTTGGTCGCCCCGCCCATGCGCTGGGCTAAAGTGTCAGGGACAGGGAGACCACCGACACACGAGGAGACCACCCATGCATTGCAAAGCCCGCGCCCCATGGGGCGCCACCGCCGTCGCTCTGGCCATGCTGGCCGGTTGTGCCCAACCCGGCTCGGGCAGCGCCAGCAGCGCACCAGCCGCCAGCACCACCGCCGCACCTGCAGCTGTACCCGCGCCCGCCCGTGGCGTGGACAGCGCCCTGATGGCTGCCGCCACGGCCGACCAGGGCGCCACGCTCAAGACACTGGAGCAACTGGTCAACATCGAGACCGGTACGGGCGACGCCGCCGGCATGGCCGCCATGGCCGACTTGCTGACGCGGCAGCTGCAGGCGCTGGGCGCCACCGTGTCGCGCCACAAGCCCGACGCCGGCGTGGCGGGTGAGAACATCGTCGGCCGCATCCCGGGCAAGGGCACGCGCAAGCTGCTGCTGATGGCGCACATGGACACGGTGTACGTCAAGGGCACGCTGGCCAAGACGCCGTTTCGCGTCGAGGGCAACCTGGCCTACGGCCCCGGCATTGCCGACGACAAGGGCGGCATCGCCGTGATCCTGCACACGCTGGGGCTGCTGAAGGCGCAGGGCTACGACGGCTGGGGCGAGGTGGTGGTGCTGTTCAACACCGACGAGGAGCGCGGCTCCTTCGGCTCGCGCGCCCTCATCCAGCAACTGGCCGCGCAGGCCGACAACGTGCTGTCCTTCGAGCCCACCATGGCCGGGCAGGAATCGCTGATCCTGGGCACCGCCGGCATCGTGTATTACAAGGTGGCGGTCAAGGGCCTGGCGGCGCACGCCGGCGCCAACCCCGAGCTGGGCGTGAACGCGCTGGTGGAGGCCTCCGACATCGTGCTGCGCACCATGGACCTGGACGACAAGGCGCGCGATCTGCGCTTCAACTGGACGGTGGGCCAGGCGGGCAAGGTGCCCAACATCATTCCCGACGCGGCCAGCCTGGAGGCCAACATCCGCTACGCCCGCCGCGAGGACCTGGACCGGCTGCTGGCCACGCTGGAGCAGCGCATCCAGGGCAAGAAGAAGCTGGAGAAGGCGCAGATCTCCATCACGCCCGACTTCGGGCGTCCCGCCTTCAACGCCAACGCCGGCGGCCGCAAGATGGTGGAGCAGGCCGTGGCGATTTACCAGGAGGCCGGCCACAAGATCGCCGTGGTGCCGCGCGTGGGCGGTGGCACCGACGCGGCCTATGCGGCGCTGTCGGGCAAGCCGGTGATCGAAAGCCTGGGCCTGCCGGGCTTCGGCTATCACAGCGACAAGGCCGAGTACGTCGAGATCGACGCCATCCCGCGCCGCCTGTATCTGGCCGCGCGGCTGATCAAGGCGCTGTCGTCCGGAAGCTGAACCATGCTGCTGACCCCCGACCAGGAAATGATCCGCGACGCCGTGCGCGCGTTTGCGCAGCAGGAGCTGTGGCCGCACGCCGCCGCATGGGACAAGGCGCACACCTTTCCCGAGGCCGCGCACCAGGGCCTGGCCGATCTGGGCGCCTACGGCATCTGCGTGCCCGAGGAATACGGCGGCGCGGGCCTGGACTACCTCACGCTGGCGCTGGTGCTGGAAGAAATCGCCGCCGGCGATGGCGGCACCAGCACGCCGATCAGTGTGACCAACTGCCCCTACAACGCCATCCTGATGCGCTACGGCAGCGAGGCGCAAAAGCAGCAATGGCTGGCACCCGCGGCGCGCGGCGAGATGCTGGGCGCGTTTGCGCTGACCGAGCCGCACGTGGGCTCCGACGCCTCCAGCCTGCGCACCACGGCGGTCAGGCAGGGCGGCGACTACGTGATCAACGGCGTCAAGCAGTTCATCACCAGCGGTGCCAACGGCCACGCCGCCATCGTCATCGCCGTCACCGACAAGGCCGCCGGCAAGCGCGGCATGAGCGCGTTTGTCGTGCCCACGCACAAGCTGGGCAACACCGGCTGGCAGGTGGCGCGGCTGGAAGACAAGCTGGGCCAGCACAGCAGCGACACCGCGCAGATCAACCTGGTGGACTGCCGCGTGCCGTTTGACAATTTGATCGGCGAAGAAGGCGAGGGCTACAAGATTGCGCTGAGCGCGCTGGAAGGCGGGCGCATCGGCATCGGCGCGCAAAGCGTGGGCATGGCGCGCAGTGCGCTGGAAGTGGCCGTGGCCTACGCCAAGGAGCGCGAGAGCTTCGGCACCGCCATCATCAACCACCAGGCGGTGGCCTTCCGGCTGGCCGAATGTGCGACCAAACTGGAAGCAGCGCGCCAATTGATCTGGCACGCCGCCAGCTTGCGCGATGCCGGCCGGCCCTGCCTGAAGGAGGCGGCCATGGCCAAGCTGTTCGCCACCGAAACCGCCGAGGCCGTGTGCAGCGCCGCCATCCAGACCCTGGGCGGCTACGGCTACGTGAGCGACTTTCCGCTGGAGCGCATCTACCGCGACGTGCGCGTGTGCCAGATTTACGAGGGCACCAGCGACGTGCAGAAGATCATCATCACCCGCGCACTGTAGCGGCATGGCACGCGCCACACACGGCACCGTCTGCCCCTGCGGTGGTCGCCCGGCCGGCTCGCCGTACCTCGCGTGCTGCGGCCGCTATATCGAACACCTTGCCGACACGCCCGCGCCCGATGCCCAGGCGCTGATGCGATCGCGCTACACCGCCTTCGTGCGCGGCGATGCCGCCTATCTGCAAGCCACCTGGCACGCCAGCACGCGCCCGGCCCGGCTGGAGCTGGAGCCCGGCATTCAATGGCTGGGCCTGGATGTGCGCGCGCACCGCGTGCTGGATGACACGCACGCCGAGGTGGAGTTCGTCGCCCGCTCCCGCCTGGGCGGCGGCCCGGCCCGGCGCCTGCACGAGCGCAGCCGTTTCGTGCGCGAGCGCGAGGGTGGTGTGGAACGCTGGTTTTACGTCGATGGCACTCTGTTCTAGAATGATTTCGGCCTGTCGCCCGCATCCATCCAGCGCAAACAGCTACAACAATGATAGTTCTCTCTGACGTGGAGCCGCGGCCATGCGCATCCTGATCCTCGGCGCCGGCCGCGTCGGCGAGAGCGTGGCCGAGACCCTGGTGTCGGAGGCCAACGACATCACCCTGATCGACACCGACCCGGCCCTGCTGCGCAAGCTGGAAGAGCGCCTGGAGCTGCGCGGCGTGGCCGGCAACGGCACGCTGCCCTCGGTGCTGCGCGGCGCCGGCGCCGACGACTGCGACCTGTTCATCGCCGCCACCGGCCAAGACGCCACCAACCTGGTGGCCTGCAAGGTGGCGCACGACGTGTTCGGCGTGCCCAGCACCATCGCGCGGCTGCGCTCGTCCGAGTATCGCGATGGCGAGCTGCTGGGCAAGGGCGGCTTCGCGGTGGACCGCATGATCTGCCCCGAGGAGTCGGTCACGCGCTACATCCAGCTCTTGATCGACTACCCCAGCGCGCTGCAGGTGGTGCGCTTCTCGCAGGGGCAGGCGCACATGGCGGTGGTGCGCGTGGCGGCCGACAGCGCGCTGGCCGGCCACAGCATTGCCGAGTTTCGCCAGCAGCACCCGGACTTGCCGATGCGCATCGTCGCCGTCTACCGCAACGACGCCGAGCAGCCCTGCGAGGCCGATACGCGCGTACAGGACGGCGACGAGATTTTCGTGCTCACGGGCCTCGAAAGCCTGCGCCCCGCGCTGCGCGCCATCGGCAACCCCGACCGCCGGGTGCGCCGCGTGATGATGGCCGGCGGCGGCCGCGTGGGCCTGCGCCTGGCGCGCGAGCTGGTGGGCAAGTGCGACGTCAAGCTGTTCGAGGCCGATCGCAAGCGCTGCGACTACCTGGCCGGCGAGTTGCCGCGCGAGATGCTGGTGCTGCAGGGCGACGGCGCCGACGAGGAGCTGCTGCGCGCCGAGGGCGTGGGCGAGACCGACCTGTTCATCGCGCTGACCAGCGACGACGAGGACAACATCCTGGCCTCGATGCTGGCCAAGCGCATGGGCGCGCGCCGCGTGATCGCGCTGGTCAACCGCCGTGCCTATGCCGAGATGCTGCAAGGCAGCACCATCGACATCGCCATCTCGCCCGCGCAAGCGGTGATCGGCGAGCTGCTGCTGCACGTGCGCCGCGGCGCGGTGGCGGCGGTGCACAGCCTGCGCCGCGGCATGGCCGAGGCGCTGGAGGGCATTGCGCGCGGCGACGCCAAGACCTCGCACCTGGTGGGCCGGCGCGTGGAGCAGATCAAGCTGCCCGCCGGCGCGCGCGTGGGCGCCATCGTGCGCGGCGAGGGCGAGGCGGCCCACACCCTGGTGCCGCGCCACGACACGGTGATCGAGACGGACGACCACGTGATCATCTTCCTGCCGGACAAGAGCATGGTGCGCGAGGTGGAAAAGCTCTTTCAGGTGCGGGCCACGTTTTTTTGAGATGAAACGCTCACCCCCAGTCTCCACTCGCTGCGCGATGTTGCGCCTTCCCCCTTCAAGGGGGCATCGCC
>JAFEEB010000013.1:5751-24706 GCA_018241325.1 Pseudomonadota bacterium
GGCCTGGCCTGCTCCGCGGCCATTGGGCTCTTTGGGTTTCGTGCCCTGCGGGAGGCGCACAGCGCCATGGATAGCTGAAATGAAACACCCCCAGTCTCCACTCGCTGCGCGATGTTGCGCCTTTTCCCTTCAAGGGGGCATCGCCCCTGGCCGGGGAGACCCCGGCCACGGCGATCGCTGGCCTGGCCTGCTCCGCGGCCGCTTGGCTCTTTGGGTTTCATGCTCTGCGGGTGGTGCTCGGCGCCATCGATAACTGAGATGCGCACGGGCTTGTCCAGGATGGTTTTCAACTCCTTTCCCCTTTGGGGGAAGGCAGGGATGGGGGCGCGCGACGTCAACGCGCCCACCGCCGCCGGCCCCCACCCCAACCCTCCCCCAGAGGGGGAGGGAGCAACGCTGCCGCGCGCGACAGCCCCGAGCCGCCGCCGTGCCGCCCCAAGGCGGCGAGCGCCCTTCGCACCGGCGCAGCCGGGGCCCCTTCGCCTGCTTGGGGCAGCGCAGCATGCGCAGCAGCCCAGCGTGGGGGCTTCATGACCCGCTTCGCCCCCGCCTTCCAGATCCTGGCCTGGGTCATCATGGGCTTTTCGTTTGCCTTCTGGGTGCCCATGGCCTGGGACTGGTGGGGCGAGGACGGGCGCAATCTGCGCATCTGGGCCGGGTGTTTCGGCTTCACGCTGCTGACGGGGCTTTGGCTGTGGTGGCGCACGCGCAGCAGTCGCGGCGAGCTGACGGTGCGCGACGGCTTCCTGCTGGTCAACCTGGTGTGGCTGGTGCTGCCCGTGTATGCGGCGCTGCCGCTGCTGTTCACCGTGCACGGCATCGGCGTGGTGCAGGCCTACTTCGAGGCCATGAGCGGCTTGACGGCCACCGGGGCCACGTCGCTGGCGGGGCTGGACGTGCTGGCGCCCTCGATCAACATCTGGCGCTGCTTTTTGCAGCTGATCGGCGGGCTGGGCATCATGCTGCTGGCGCTGGCGGTGCTGCCGTTTTTGGGCCTGGGGGGCTTGCAGATCTTCAAGGCCGAGATGCCCGGGCCCATGAAGGATTCGCGCCTGACCCCGCGCATCGCCGAGACGGCGCGCGGCATGTGGGGCGTGTACTTCGTGCTGTCGCTGGCCTGCTTTCTGGCGTATCGCTGGGGCGGCATGAGCTGGGCCGACGCCTTCATGCACATGTGCACCACGGTGGGCCTGGGCGGGCTGTCCTCGCACGACCAGAGCTTCGCCTTCTGGGCCTCGCCGCAGCTGGAGTGGACGGCGGTGCTGTTCATGGCCCTGGCCGGCATCAGTTTTGCGCGCTATTTTTTGCTGTGGCAGCTGCGCTCGCTGGCGCCGCTCACACGCGACGCCGAGGTGCGCGCCTACGTCACCGTGCTGCTGCTGGTCACCGCGCTGGTGACCGGGATGCTGATCGCCCACGGCGTGTACGACGACCTTCCCGGCGCCCTGCGGCATGCGGCGTTCCAGGTGGTGTCGGTGGCCAGCACCACCGGCTACTCGACCACCGACTACCTCACCTGGCCGACCTTCGTGCCGACGCTGCTGCTGTTTCTGGGCTGCTTCGTGTCCTGCGCCGGCTCCACGGGCGGGGGCATCAAGATGGTGCGCATGCTGGTGCTGGTGCGCCTGGCCCAGCGCGAGCTGCTGCGCATCCTGCACCCGCGCGTGGTGCACCCCGTGACCCTGGGCGGCGCGCGCATCTCCAACGACGTGGTGGCCACCGTCATGGCCTTCATGCTGATCTACGGCGGCGTCATGGTGGGCCTGACCATGGCGCTGCTGGCCTCGGGCCTGGACGTGGTCACCGCCTTCAGCGCGGTGATCGCCAACGTCAACAACATCGGCCCCGGCATGGGCCGCATCGGGCCGACCGGCAACTACGCCTCGTTCACCGACTTTCAACTGGCGCTGTGCGCGCTGGCCATGGTGCTGGGGCGGCTGGAGCTTTTGTCGATGCTGGTGCTGTTCACGCCCGCATTCTGGCGCAGATGAGTCCACCCCCGTTGCTGCACTCGCTGCGCGATGTTTCGCATCCCCCTTAAAGGGGGCATCGCCAGCGGGCGGGCCAAGCCCTTCCACGGCGATCGCTGGCGCGGCCTGCTCCGCGGCCATCCGATTCTTTGGGTTTGATGCCCCGCGGGTGACGCAAGCGGCCATTCATCGAGGGCGAGCCCACACGAGCGCCAGTTCACCGAAAATGACCCGATGCCCGACCAACCGACCCCCGCCCACCTGGCCGCCACGCCGGCCATCGACCGCGACCACCCCGCCGTGCAGGCCTTCGCCCGCGCGCACGCCCAAGGCGCCGATGAACGCGCGCGCGCCGTGGCGCTGGCGCATGCGGTGCGCGACGGCTTTCGCTACGACCCCTACCGCATCGACCTGTCGCCCCACGGCATGCGCGCCAGCACCGTCATTGCCAACGGCTACGGCTGGTGCGTGCCCAAGGCCGTGCTGCTGACGGCGGTGGCGCGCGCGGCCGGCATTCCGGCGCGGCTGGGTTTTGCCGACGTGCGCAACCACCTGTCCACCGAGCGCATGCGCCAGACGATGCAGACCGACCTGTTCATCTGGCACGGCTACACCGAGCTGTGGCTTCATGGTGCCTGGCGCAAGGCCACGCCGGCCTTCAACATCGAGCTGTGCGAGAAGTTCGGCCTGCTGCCGCTCGACTTCGATGGCGTGCACGACTCGATCTACCACCCCTTCGACGCCGCTGGCCACCGGCACATGGAATACGTCAACCAGCGTGGCGCCTTCGACGATTTGCCGCTGGAGCGCATCAGCGCCGACTTCCACCGGGTCTACGGCGCGTGGATGCAAGGCGCCGGCGCGCAGGGGGACTTTCTGGCCGACGTGGCACGCGAAGCCCCCGGCGGGCGCTGATGCCGAACCCGGAACACTAATGATTTAACAGCTGTCCGCGCAATCCGCACGCCCGCCAGCGGCTAAAAATGCACTGAAACAGGCGTTCAAACCGCTGCCAGCGCCCGTTCCACCGCCTGGCCCAGCGCCAGCACCTTGGCGTCGGCGCCGCCCGCCCCGGCCAGCATCAGCCCCACCGGCGCTTCGCCATCGGCATGGCAAGGCAGCGACAGCGCGCAGCCGTCCAGGAAGTTGATCAGCGTCGGGTTGCGCAGGATCAGCCCGTTGGCGGCAAAGTAGGCCGCGTCGCTGGCCTGCAAGTCGGCGATGCGGGGCGCCACGATGGGCACCGTGGGCAGCACCAGCGCGTCGTAGCCGGCGATGCGCCGCTCCACCTGCGCGATCCAGCGCCGGCGCGCGGCCAGCAGGTCGATGTAGTCGGCGGCGCCCATCTTCTCGCCGCCGCGGATGCGGCTGGACACGCGCGGGTCGTATGCCGCTTCGTGCCGCGCCAGCAGCGCGCGGTGCCAGGCCCAGGCTTCGGCGGCGGCCAGGGTGCCGCGCGCGTTCAGCGCCGCGAACTGGGCGAACTCGGGCACGGCCAGGCGGGTGATGCGCGCGCCGGCGGCCGCGAGGCGCGCGAGCGCGCGCTCGAACGCCGACGCCACCGGGGCGTCCATGCCGTCCAGCACCAGCGTCTCGGGCACGGCCAGGCGTGCGCCGGGCCAATCGCGCGTGCCGGACTCGGGCACGGGCTGACCGGCCAGCACGGCGTCGGTGATGGCGCAGCAGCGCACGCTGGCGCCCAGCGGCCCGATCGAATCGAGCGAGCTGGACAGCGGCAGCGCGCCGTCGATGGGCACGCGCCGCTGCGTGGGCTTGAAGCCCGTGAGCCCACACAGCGCCGATGGAATGCGCACCGAGCCGCCGGTGTCGCTGCCAATCGCCACCGCCGCCATGCCGTCGGTGACCGACACCGCCGCGCCGCTGCTGGAGCCGCCGGGGATGCGCCGGCCGGCGCGATCCCAGGGGTTGGCCGGCGTGCCCCAGTGCGGGTTGAGGCCCAGGCCCGAAAACGCGAACTCGCTCATGTTGGTGCGCCCGACGATCACCGCGCCGGCGGCGATCAGGCGGTCGATGACCGGGGCGTTGCGCACGGCCGGTGGCGCATCGCGCAACACGGCGGAGCCGGCCGTGGTGACTTCGCCGGCCACGTCGAACAAATCCTTCACGGAGACCGGAATGCCCTCCAGCGGCGAGCGCACGATGCCGGCGGCGCGCAGGGTGTCGCTGGCGCGCGCAGCCGCCAGGGCGCGCTCCCGGCTGATGTGCGTGAACACGCGCGCGCCCTCGCCCGCCGCATCCTGCGCGCGGGCCAAGGCGGCTTCGGCCAGGGTCAGCGCGGTGGTGCGGCCGGCGGCCAAATCGGTGGCGAGCGATTCGAGGGTTTGGCGATCAGTCATTTTTTGATAGCTGTTGGCGCTGGTGGAACAAGCGCTGCGGGCCGATCCGGCTTGATGGCTACCGCTGCAGGACAAACACCGCCGTGCCCGCCATCAGGTTGGGCCAGCGGCGCACCGCGCGGCCGTCCTCGAAGCCGAAGGCATCCAGCAGCTTCAACCCGTTCTTGCCGGCCAGCACCTCGAAGTCCTTGAAGGTGCCCACGCGGATGTTGGGCGTGTCATACCACTCGTAGGGCAGGCGCGCGGTGACGGGCATGCGCCCGCGCAGCACCGACAGCCGGTTGGCCCAGTGCGCGAAGTTGGGAAAGGCGACGATGCCCAGGCGGCCCACGCGCGCGGTTTCGCGCAGCATGACCTCGGCGTTGCGCAGGTGCTGCAAGGTGTTGATCTGCAGCACCACGTCGAAGCTCTGGTCGGCAAAGGACTTCAGGCCCTGGTGCAGGTTGAGCTGCAAGACGTTGACGCCGCGGCGCACGCAGGCCAGCACGTTGGCGTCGTCGATCTCGATGCCGTAGCCGGTGCAGGCCCGCTCGCGCGCCAGTTGCTGCAGCAGCTCGCCGTCGCCGCAGCCCAGGTCCAGCACGTGGCTGCCCAGGGGCACGCGCTCGGCAATGGCTTTCAGCAGTTGCGGATCGCTCATGCCTGCGCCCTCCCGATGCTTTCAAAATAAGAGCGTACGACGCCCATGTAGCGGGCGTCATCGAGCAAAAAGGCATCGTGCCCGTGCGGCGCGTCGATCTCGGCGTAGCTGACGGCGCGGCGGTTTTCCAGCAGGGCCTTGACGATCTCGCGCGAGCGCGCGGGGGCGAAGCGCCAGTCGGTGGAGAAGCTGACCAGCAGGAACTTGGCTGCCGCGCGCGCCAGCGCCCGCGTCAGGTCGCCGTCGAAGGCCCGCGCCGGGTCGAAGTAGTCCAGCGCGCGGGTGATGAGCAGGTAGGTGTTGGCGTCGAAGTATTCGCTGAACTTGTCGCCCTGATGGCGCAGATAGCTTTCGATCTGAAACTCCACGTCCTGCGTCGAATACCGATACGCCGGCGCAAGCGGCGCGGCGAGCGCCGACGGGCCGCCTATGGGCCCGAGAGCCCCCTGTGGGGGCAGCGCACCCTGTGAAGCAGGAAGCGTGGGAGGCCTTAATTCACGGCCGAATTTCTCGTTCATCACGTCATCGCTCAGGTAGGTGATGTGGCCGATCATGCGGGCGATGCGCAGCCCGCGCCGCGGCAGCACGCCGTGCTCGTAAAAATGCCCGCCATGAAAGTCGGGATCGGTCACGATGGCGCGGCGCGCCACCTCGTTGAAGGCGATGTTCTCGGCGCTCAGGTTGGGTGCGCTGGCCACCACCACGGCATGGCGCACGCGCTCGGGATATTGCAGCGTCCAGGAGAGCGCCTGCATGCCGCCCAGGCTGCCGCCCATCACGGCGGCCAGTTGCGTGATGCCCAATTGGTCGAGCAGCCGCGCCTGCGCATCGACCCAGTCCTCGACGGTGACGACCGGAAAGTCCGCGCCATACACGCGCCCGGTGTCGGGGTTGACGTGCATCGGCCCGGTCGAGCCAAAGCACGAGCCCAGGTTGTTGATGCCGATGACGAAAAAGCGGTCGGTGTCCACCGGCTTGCCGGGGCCGATCATGTTGTCCCACCAGCCCTCGCTCTTGTCTTGCCCGGCGTAGCGGCCGGCCACGTGGTGCGAGGCGTTGAGCGCGTGGCAGACCAGCACCGCGTTGTCGCGCGCCGCGTTGAGTTGGCCGTAGGTTTCAAATGTGAGTGCGTACTCACGGATCGAGGCGCCGCTTTGCAAGGGCAGTGCGGGCTCGAAGTGCATGCTTTGCGGTGTGGCGATGAGCGACATAAAAACCCATTGAATGCCCCCACGCTTCCTCGCTGCGCGAAGTTCGCTGCCCCCCGAGGGGGCCGCTTTCTGCCTTGGGGGCGGCCCTGCGGCAAAAAAAACCCGGCTGGCCAAAAAGGCGGAAAGCCGGGTGGATGCGCTTGTCCGTCTTTAGCTGCATTTGTAAAAGCGCCCGCAAGCAGGAAGCAAATCGGCGCTGGTGCGAGGCAGTATAACGCCGCAGCGCCCCGCGAAGCCGATGTGCCCACGGCTCGAAAACGAACCGGCCGGCCCCCGCGAACGGGTCGATGTTGTGACAAAAATACATCTTGGTGACGCCCCGAAACCACGCCAAATGCCGGGCCGGCCCAAGCGCGACCCTGGGGCGGCCGACCGAATCGCGCGATAGCCGAGTATTGTGAAAGGTCAATATTTTCGTGCTTGACGCCGGCGTTTCTGACGCATAATCGCGAGGGTGTGCATCCGCACACTTTTTTGACCCTGCGGTGAAAACAGTCAGTTTCCCTTCGTTGCCAGCGCTGCGCAGCGTCGTCGAAGGCGTTTTGCGGGCTCCATCGCTTTTCCATTGTCATTGAGGAGTCCCAGTTCGATGGGCAACAAACTTTACGTCGGCAACCTGCCGTATTCCGTGCGCGACCAAGATCTCGAGCAGGCCTTCGGCCAGTTCGGTGCGGTCACCAGCGCCAAGGTCATGATGGAGCGCGACACCGGCCGCTCCAAGGGCTTCGGCTTTGTCGAGATGGGCAGCGATGACGAAGCCCAGGCCGCCATCAACGGCATGAACGGCCAGCCGCTGGGCGGCCGCAACGTGGTCGTCAACGAGGCGCGTCCCATGGAAGCCCGCCCCCCGCGTTCGGGTGGCTTTGGCGGCGGCGGCGGTGGCTACGGTGGTGGTGGCGGCGGTGGCTACGGCGGCGGTCGCCGTGAAGGCGGCGGCGGCTACGGTGGTGGCGGCGGCGGTGGCTACGGCGGCGGTCGCCGCGAAGGCGGCGGTGGTGGCTACGGCGGCGGCGCCGGTGGTGGCGGTGGTCGCGATGGCGGTTTCCGCAGCCCCTACGGCAATGGTCCGCGCGGTGGCGGTGGTCGCCGTGAAGGCGGCGGCGGTCACGACGAATATTGATTCGGCAGCGTCGCTCCAAAGCAAAGGGCTCCCTCGGGAGCCCTTTTTTGTTGGCTTTTTTTTGGCCGGCCAGGCCTATGGCGCCGCTTGCCGCGCCTTGCGCGGCCGACCCGCCAGCAGCCGGTCGAACAGCGCATTGGGCAACAGGCGCAGCAGCTTGGCGGCCACGCCCATGGGCCATGGAATGACGCGGTAGCTGGCGCCCGCGGCAATGGCGCGCACGGCGCGTGTGGCAAACGCGTCCGGGCTGAGCATGAAGGGCATCGGGTAGCGGTTGCCGCGGGTCAGTGGCGTATCGACATAGCCCGGCAGCAGAGTCACCACGCGCACGCCGCTGCCGCGCAACTCGCCGCGCAGGCTTTCGCAGTAGCTCACCACGCCGGCCTTGCTGGCGCAGTACGCCCCGTGTCCGGGCAAACCGCGGATGGCGGCCACGCTGGCGATGCCCACCAGGGCGCCGCTGCCGCGCTGGCGCATGGGCTCGATGAAGGGGTGAAAGGTGGCGGCCAGGCCCAGGTTGTTGGTGGCGAAGGTGCGCGCCATGACATCCAGGTCGGCGCGCTCGGCGCTGTCCATGCCGATGCTGATGCCGGCGTTGGCGATGACGACGTCGGGCACGCCCTGGCGGGCCAGGCAGGCCTGCGCGGCACCGATGATCTCGTCCATCACGCGGACGTCGGCGCCATAGACCTGGCAGCGCTCGGCCGTCCAGCCCTGGGCCTGCGCCCAGTCAATCAAGTCCGCCGCGCGCCGCGCCACCAGGGCCACGCGCCAGCCGGCCTGTGCGTAGCGTTGGGCCAGGGCCTGGCCGATGCCACTGGAGGCGCCGGTGATGAACGCCAGCGGCGCCGCCGGCATCACGGGCGCCGCGGCTGGATGACCCCGCGCACGTTGCCGCGCAGGTTGGCGATGCCGCTTTTCTCGTCGTAGTCGAAGCGATCCCCGGTGAAGCGATCGACCCCGCGCAGCAGCTCGACCGGCTGGTCGGAGCTGACGCGCTTGTCCTCGGTCCAGGCGTGCAGGTACTCGCCGCGAAACTCCAGCCGGGGCGCCGCACCGCGGCCGTTGGCGGCGGCAGCGGCCTCGCGCACCACGCGCGCCTGGCCGTAGAGCTGGATGTCGGTGCCCTCGCCGTTGGACAGGCCGCGCTCGGCGCGGCCCACCGTGAGCTGCCCCTGCGCGTCGAACGAGCGCACGCGCGGCTGGGCGACCTCCAGCGTGTCGGTATCGGGAAAATGGTGGCCTTCGATGCCCATCAGCTCGGACTTGAGCCGCCCTTCGGCGTCGAAGCTGCGCACCGAGAACTGGCGCATCTGGTAGTCCGGCTCGTGCAGCACCGGGCGCTCGGGCGCGCTGGCGTTGAAGCCGGGTGTCTGGCGCACCAGCCAGGCCGTGGCCAGGGCAAACAGGCCCATCATCAGCGCGGGCAGCCAGGCAAAAAACTGCTCCTTGCCGTGGCGCCACAGGCGGGCGCTGTTCACGGATGGGGCCCCTGATGCTGCTCCAGCAGCCGGCGGTAGTGGCCGCCGGCGGCCAGCAGCACGTCGCACAGCTCGCGCACCGCACCCGAGCCGCCGGGCAGGTCCGTCACGTGGTGGGCGATGGCGCGCAGCTCGGGGTGGGCATTGGGCGGGGCGCAGGCGAAGGCGGCGTGGCGCAACAAGGGCAAATCGGGCCAGTCGTCGCCCATGGCGGCGGCCTGCGTCCAGTCGGCGCCCAGCTCGCGCAGCACGGCTTGCGCGGCGGGCAGTTTGTCTTCGGTGCCCAGGCGCAGTTGGGTGATGCCCAGGGCCGCCAGGCGCTGGCGCAGCGCGGGCGAGTCGCGCCCCGAGATGACGGCGGGCACGATGCCGGCGCGCATCAGCAGCTTCAGGCCGTGGCCGTCCAGGGTGTGAAAGCGCTTGAGCACCTCGCCCTCGGCGCCGTAGTACAGCCCGCCGTCGGTCAGCACGCCGTCCACGTCCAGCAGCAGCACGCGCATGCCCTGCGCCCGCAGCAGCAGCTCGGGGGGCCAGGTCTGGGCGGGCGCGGGGCTCATCAAATGACTTTCGCCCGCATCAGGTCATTGGTGTTGAGCGCGCCGACCAACTGCCCGGCCTCATCGGTCACCAGCAGCACGGTGATGCGGTGCAGCTCCATCTGCTCGGCGGCCATGGCGGCCAGCGCGCCGGCGCCGATGGTGCGCGGCTGGGCGTGCATGACCTGGCCGGCGGTGAGCGCGCGCAAATCGCGCCCGGTCTCGACCAGGCGGCGCAGGTCGCCGTCGGTGAAGATGCCCAGCAGCCGGCCCTGCGCGTCGGTGACGGCCGAGGCGCCCAGGCCCTTGTGCGTCATCTCGCGCATCAGCTCGGCAAAGCTCGCGTCGGGGCCCACGCGCGGCGCGTCGGCGCCGCTGCGCATGAGGTCTTGCACGCGCGTGAGCAGGCGCCGTCCCAGCGCACCGCCGGGGTGCGAGCGGGCGAAGTCCTCGGCCTTGAAGCCGCGCGCATCCAGCAGCGCCACGGCCAGCGCATCGCCCAGCGCCAGCTGCGCGGTGGTGCTGGCGGTGGGCGCCAGGTTGAGGGGGCAGGCTTCTTTCTCGACCCCGCTGTCCAGCACCACGTCGGCGTGGCGCGCCAGGGTGGAATCGGCGTGGCCGGTCATGGCGATGAGGGGCGCGCCCAGGCGCCGCACCAGGGGCACGACGACGTTGAGCTCCTCGCTCTCGCCGCTGTTGGAGATGGCCAGCACCACATCCACCGGCTTGATCATGCCCAGATCGCCGTGGCTGGCCTCGGCCGGGTGCACGAACATGGCGGGCGTGCCGGTGGAGGCCAGCGTGGCAGCGATCTTGCGGCCCACGTGGCCGCTCTTGCCCATGCCCATCACCACCACGCGCCCGCGCACGTCCAGCATCAGCGCCAGCGCCTGCGTGAACCCGGCGCCCAGGCGCTGCTTGAGGCCGCGCACCGCATCGGCTTCGATGTCCAGCGCCTCGCGGGCCAGCCGCAGGGCGTGATCGGGGTCCAGGCTCATCCGATCGATTCTATCGGCCGGCCCATCGGCGGCGCGAGCGGCTGCACTACCATCGCGCATGGGCCTGAGTTCGCTGGAATTGACGCTGCTGTACCTGCTGGTCGCCGTGCTGGGGGTGGCGGCGTGCCGCTGGGCCAAGCTGCCGCCCATCCTGGGTTATTTGCTGGCCGGCGTGGCGATGGAGCCGCACACGCTGGGCCTGGCCCTGGGGCAGGACGCCGAGGGCATTCGCCAGCTGGGCGAATACGGCGTGGTGTTTTTGATGTTCGTGATCGGGCTGGAGTTCAACCTGCCCAAGCTGCGCGCCATGCGCCGGCACGTGTTCGGGCTGGGGCTGGCGCAGGTGCTGTGCACGCTGGCGCTGGTCACCTGCGGCTCGATGGCGCTGGCCTGGCTGGTGCCCACGCTGTGGCACATGGGCTGGCAGACCGCGCTGGTGCTGGCGGGCGCCATGGCCATGAGCAGCACCGCCATCGTGGTCAAGATGATGGCCGACCGGCTGGAGCTGGAGTCCGAGCACGGTCAGCGCGTGATGGGCGTGCTGCTGCTGCAAGACCTGGCGGTGGTGCCGCTGCTGGTGCTGATCCCGGCGCTGGGCTCGCCGCCCGAGCAGATGCTGGGCAGCCTGGCCGCCGCCGGCGTGAAGGCGGCCGTGCTGATCGCGCTGCTGCTGTGGGGCGGGCAGCACCTGATGCGCAGCTGGCTGACCATCGTCGCGCGCCGGCGCAGCCAAGAGCTGTTCATGCTCAACCTGCTGCTGCTGACGCTGGGCCTGGCGTGGCTGACGCAGCAGGCCGGACTGTCGCTGGCGCTGGGGGCGTTCATCTGCGGCGTGCTGATCTCCGAGACCGAGTTTCGCGTGCAGGTGGCCGCCGAAATCCGGCCCTTCCACGACGTGCTGCTGGGCCTGTTCTTCGTCACCATCGGCATGCTGCTGGATTTGCGCCAGGTGGCCTTGCAGTGGCCGCTGGTGCTGCTGCTGCTGGTGGTGCCGGTGCTATTCAAGCTGGTGCTGGTGAGCGCGCTGGCGCGACTGCTGGGCGCCAGCACCGGCGTGGCGCTGCGCACGGGCTTGTACCTGGCGCAGGCGGGCGAGTTCGGCTTTGTGATGCTGACGCTCAGCCGCCGCGAGGGGCTGGTGGCGGCCGAGCTGTTTCACCCCATCCTGGCGGCGATGGTGCTGTCGATGCTGGCCACGCCCTTCATCATCATGGCCAGCAACCGCATCGTGTTGCGCCTGGTTGCCAGCGAGTGGCTGCAGCAGTCGCTGCAGATGACGCACATCGCGGTGGAATCCATCAACACCAGCGGGCACGTGCTGATTTGCGGCTACGGCCGCAGCGGGCAGGCCATGGGCCGCATGCTGGAGCAGGAAGGCATTGCCACCCTGGCGCTGGACCTGGACCCCGACCGCGTGCACCAGGCGCGCGCCGCCGGCCAGGCCGTGGCCTATGGCGACGCCACCAAGGCGCCCACCCTGACGGCCGCCGGCCTGGCGCGCGCCAGCGCCGTGGTGCTGACCTATCTGGACACGGCCGTCGTGCTCAAGACCCTGGCCACCATTCGCGCGCTGGCGCCGCACACGCCGGTGATCGTGCGCACCCAGACCGACCGCGACCTGGAGCGCCTGCGCGCCGCCGGCGCCACCGAGGTGGTGCCCGAGTCGCAGGAAGGCTCGCTGATGCTGGCCGGCCACGCGCTGGCGCTGGTGGGCGTGCCGATGCGGCGCGTGATCCACATCGTGCAGCAGTACCGCGAGCAGCGCTACGGGCTGCTGCGCGGCTACTTCCACGGCGCCGACGACGTCCATGAGGACGAGCTCGAAGCCGAGCGCCTGGCCACGCTCACCGTGCCGCCGGCCGCCGCCGGGCAGCGCCTGGCCGAGCTGCTGGCCGCGAGCGGCGCGCTGCGCGTGGTGCGCCTGCGCAGCCGCCAGGGCACGCCGCTGCCGCCGCAAACCGACCTGGTGCTGGAAGGCGGCGAGACGCTGGTGCTGTCGGGCAAGGCCGAGGCGCTGACGCGCGCCGAGCAGGCCCTGACGCGCTGACGGCGGCGCGCGGCACAATGCACCTTGCCCCGCACCACCGACCGCCGCCCCACCATGACCCCACCGCTTGCCGTCACCGACTACCTGCGCCAGCACATCCGTACCGTGCCCGACTGGCCCACGCCGGGCGTGCAATTTCGCGACATCACGCCGCTCTTGCAGGACCCGCGCGTGTTTCGCGTGCTGATCGACGCCTTCGTGCACCGCTACATGGACTCGGCCCTGCACCCCGACGTGGTGGCCGGGCTGGACGCGCGCGGCTTCATCATCGGCTCGGTCGTGGCGTATGAATTGGGCGTCGGCTTCGTGCCCATCCGCAAGAAGGGCAAGCTGCCCTTCACCACGGTGGAGGAAACCTTCGAGCTCGAATACGGCAGCGCCACCGTGGAGCTGCACACCGACGCCGTGCGCCCCGGCCAGCGCGTGCTGCTGATCGACGATTTGATCGCCACCGGCGGCACCATGATGGCCGGCAAGAAGCTGCTGGAAAAGCTGGGCGCCAGCGTGACCGAGGGCGCGGCCATCGTCGATCTGCCCGAGCTGGGCGGCTCGCAGCGCCTGCGCGAGGCGGGGCTTGCCTTGTTCACTTTGGTGGACTTTGCGAGCGCATGATCAAACATCCGGACGCAGAGGACGCAAAGATCACGCAGAAGACGCAAAAAATTCAAAGGGTTTTCATGGGGTTCTTTTGCGTCCTTTGCGAATCCTTTGCGTCCTCTGCGTCCGGTTTTCTCTGATCCGTTCATCCATCACCACGGGCCACCCCCATGAAATCCCAAGCCGTCATTTGCCGTGAATTGAACCAACCCGTCGTGGTCGAAACCATCGAAGTCGCGCCGCCGCAGGCCGGCGAGGTGATGATCAAGCTGGCGGCCTGCGGCGTGTGCCACAGCGACCTGTCGGCCACCAACGGCACCATCGCCTTTGCGCCGCCGCTGATCCTGGGCCACGAAGGCGCGGGCGTGGTGGTCGAGGTGGGCCCCGGCGTGAGCGACTTCGCCGTGGGCGACCCCGTGCTGTCGTCCTTCGTGGCGATGTGCGGCGTATGCCACTACTGCACCATCGGGCGGCCCGCGCTGTGCGAGCTGGGCGCCAGGACCTTGACCACCCTGCCCGGCGGCGGCTTGCGCACCAGCGACGCGCAGGGCCGGCCGCTGGGCGTGTTCTCGGGCTGCGGCGTGATGGCCGAATACGCCACGCTGGACACCCGCAGCCTGATCAAGATCGCCGCCGACGTACCCCTGCGCTCGGCCGCGCTGGTGGGCTGCGGCGTGATGACGGGCTTTTGCGCCGCCACCAACACCGCGCGCGTGGCGCCGGGCTCGGTGGTGGTGGTGCTGGGCGCCGGCGGCGTGGGGCTGTCGGCCATCCAGGGCGCGGCGGTGGCCGGCGCGCGCATGATCGTCGCGGTCGATATCGACGACTTCAAGCTCGGCCTGGCCAAGACCTTCGGCGCCACGCACACCGTCAACTCCAAGGGCGACGAGGCCGTCGTCAAGACGCTGCGCAAGCTGACCGACGGCGGCGCCGACTACGCCTTCGAATGCGTCGGCTCGGGCGATCTGGCCGCCACCGCCTACGGCGTGCTGCGCAAGGGCGGGCAGGCCGTGGTGGTGGGCGTGGCGCGCGCGAAGGAAACCACCACGCTGCGCACCGCCAGTCTCACCTTCGAGGAAAAAAGCATCGGCGGCAGCTACTTCGGCTCGGCCCGCCCGCGCGTGGACGCGCCGCGCATCCTGGGGCTGTACAAGGCCGGCAAGCTCAAGCTGGACGAGCTCATCACCCGCACCTATCCGATCAGCGAGGCGCCGCAGGCCTTCGCCGACATGCAGGCCGGGCGCAATGCGCGCGGGGTGATCGTGTTCGACTGATGGCCATGAACCTCGGGCGCGGTCGGCCGACAGGATTTGTTGGTCATGTGTAAAGCTGCATTTATGATAGCTGTACGCGCTTGACGGACAAGCGCTACAGCGGATTTTCATTCATGTTTCGCGCGAGGTCGCGCCAGCTCGCGCGCGCCAGACGCTCAGCGCGGCGCCATCGCGCAGGCCCAACCTTCGGGCATGCGCGCGGCCTGCAAGGCGCGCAGCAGGGCGCCGTCGTTGCGCGCCTCGTCCACCTGGTCGGCGGCCTTGTAGAGAATTTGCTCTTCCTTCGGGTTGTGGATTTGCAGCATCTGGAACAACTCGCGTCCGGCGTCCTGCACCTCGCCCTCGCCGCCCGCAGCGGCCAGCGTCTCGATCAGCGGCCACATCTGGCCGTGCTCGCGCTGCATCACGAAGATGGGCATGGTCAGGCCCGCGCGCTCCAGTGGCGGAAACAGCACCGCCTCTTCCAGGTGGATGTGTTCGCGCAGCCGCTGCAAGGCCTCGACCAGCACGGCGCGCGGCGCGGCGCCCTGGAGCGCGGCCTCGATGCCGTCGTCGATGCGGCGGTGTTGCTGCTCCAGCAAGGCGCTGGGTTGGTTGGGGCTCATGGGGTGCTCTCCGGAAACGTGTGCGTGTCCCGTACCGTAGCGCCAGCCGAAAGGGCCCGCTGCAAGCGCGGATACCGGCGCAGCCACCCGCGGATTGCGGCCGCGCGTGACAAACCGTTGCACCACCGAGTGCGTGCTGGCCCATGATTGCCTTTATCGACCGCTTTCCCTCACCCCGCACTCGCCTTGGGCGACGCTGCCCACCTTCATGCCCCATGGCCGCCCTGCGCACCCTGTCGCTTGGCCTTGCGCTCGCGCTGACGCAGGGCAGCGCCGGCGCGCAGCCGGCACCGTCCGACTCGGGTAGTCGGGCCCTGTCGGGCTGGACGTTCGGCGTTTCGCCCTGGACCGTGCACTACTCGCAAGCGCGCAAGGAGCACGACTTCGAGCCGGACACGCAAAGGCACTCCTACGTCTGGCTGGTGCAGGCCGAAAAGGCGCTGGACGAGCGCCACATCGCGGGCCTGGCGCTGTTCAAGAATTCGTTTGGCCAGCCGACCCAGTACCTGTACTACGGCTGGCAATGGCGGCCGCTGGACAGCGCGCCGGGCCTGTTCGTCAAGCTCACGGGCGGCGTCATCCACGGCTACAAGGAGCCTTATCACCGCAAGATCCCGTTCAACGACAAGAGCGGCTGGGGCCTGACGGCGATTCCGGCCGTGGGCTACGACTTCTCACGCCACTGGGGTGCGCAAATCAACGTGCTGGGCAGCGCGGGGCTGATGTTTCAGCTGAACTACACGATGCCCTGATCGGCCTCACTTGCCGATGCAAAAGCGCGCGAAGATGACGCCCAGCAAGTCGTCGGCAGAAAACGCGCCGGTGATTTCGCCCAGCGCGTTTTGCGCCAGGCGCAGGTCTTCGGCCAACAAGTCGAGCATGGGTGCAGCGCCCGCCAGATGGGCGCTGGCTGCTTCCAAATGTGCAGCGGCGTGCGCCAGGGCCTGCAGGTGGCGCTGGCGGGCGATGAACACGCCCTCGCCCGCGCCGCCCTGCCAGCCCACCAGGCCGAGCAGGCGCTGGCGCACGGCGTCCAGGCCTTCGCCGGTCTTGGCCGACAGGGCGATGCCTTCGGCCGGGATGTCGGCCGCCGGCCGCGCGTCGTGCTTGTTCCACAGGTGCAGCACCGGCACGCCGGCGGGTAGGCGCGCGGCGATGTGCGCCTCGCCGGCGGCGTAGTCGGCCTCGTGCTGGCGCGTCAGGTCGTGCAGCCACAGCACGGCGTCGGCGCCTTCGATGTGCTGCCAGGCGCGCTCGATGCCGATGCGCTCGACCTCGTCGCCCGCCTCGCGCAGGCCGGCGGTGTCCAGCACGTGCAGCGGCACGCCCTCGATCTGAATCGTTTGGCGCACCACGTCGCGCGTGGTGCCGGCAATGGGAGTGACGATGGCCAGCTCGGCGCCCGCCAGGGCGTTCAGCAGGCTGCTCTTGCCGGCGTTGGGCTGGCCGGCAATCACCACCTGGATGCCCTCGCGCAGCAGCGCGCCCTGGTGCGCGCGCGCCTGCACGTCGGCCAGGGTTTGCTGCAATTGTGATAGCTGCCCACGCACGTCGTGGGCCGACAGCACGTCGATTTCTTCTTCAGGAAAGTCCAGCGTGGCCTCGATCAGCATGCGCAGCTGGATCAGGCCGTCGGTCAGCTGATGGATCTCGCGCGAGAACGCGCCCGCCAGCGAGCGGCTGGCCGAGCGCGCAGCCTGCTCGGTGCTGGCGTCGATCAAATCCATCACCGCCTCGGCCTGGGCCAGGTCGAGCTTGTCGTTCAAAAAAGCGCGCTCGGTGAACTCGCCCGGCCGCGCCAGGCGCAGGCGCGCCAGCACGCTCTGGCCGCTGGCGGCGTCGATCTGGGCCGCCGCCTGCAGGCAGCGCGCCAGCAGCAGTTGCAGCACCACGGGGCCGCCGTGGGCTTGCAGCTCCAGCACGTCTTCGCCGGTGTACGAATGCGGGGATGGAAAGTACAGCGCCAGCCCGTGGTCGATGGGGCTGCCGTCGGCCTCCAAAAACGCGCCGTAGGTGGCGTGGCGCGGCGCCAGCGTGCGCCCGGTCAAAACGCGCGCCAGCGGCAGCAGGCCACGCCCCGACACGCGCACGATGCCCACCGCCCCGCGCCCGGGTGCGGTGGCGATGGCGACGATGGGGTCGGGCGCAGGATGCATGGCATGATTGTCCGCGACCGCCGCTTGCCCCACCCCCCCATGAGCCTGATCCTGTTCAAGAACGTCAACGTGCTCGATGTGCGGCGCGGCGCGCTGTTGGAAGGCCACGCGGTGCTGGTGGAAGGCGATGCAATCCGCGAGATCAGCGACAAGCCCATCACCAGCGCGAGCGCCCGCGTGATCGACGGCGCCGGCCGCACGCTGATGCCGGGCCTGATCGACTGCCACGTGCACGTGACCTTTTCGCAGACCAACCTGGGCCTGCTGGCGGGCACACCCAACACCACCCTGGCCTACCGCGCCCTGCCCATCCTGCGCGGCATGCTGCGCCGCGGCTTTACCACCGTGCGCGATTGCGGCGGCGCGGACTGGGCGCTCAAGCAGGCCGTCGAGGATGGCATGGAAGGCACCGTCGTCGGCCCGCGCCTGTCGGTCAGCGGCCCGGCGCTCAGCCCCACCGGCGGGCATGGCGACTTTCGCCCGCGCTCCGACCGCCTGCTACCGGTGGGCTGCGGCTGCCAGCGCCTCGCCAGCACGCGCGTGGTCGATGGCGTGGATGCCGTGCGCGGCGCGGTGCGCGAGCTGCTGCAGATGGGCGCCGACCAGATCAAGATCATGTCCTCCGGCGGCGTGGCCTCGCCCACCGACCCGATCGATGCCATGGGCTATTCGGTCGATGAAACCCGCGCCATCGTGGACGAAGCCAGCGCGCGCCACGCCATGGTGCTGGCGCACGCCTACACCCCCGCCGCCATTCGCCGCGCGGTGGAATGCGGCGTGCGCAGCATCGAGCACGGCAACCTGATCGACGCACCGACGGCCGCGCTGATGGCCGAGCGCGGCGCCTATGCCGTGCCCACGCTCATCACCTATGAAGCCTTGGCACGCGATGGCGCGCGGCTGGGCCTGGGGCCCGAGAGCGTGGCCAAGATCGAGCGCGTGCGCGCGGCGGGTTTGCGCTCGCTCGAAATCTTCAAGGCCGCCGGCGTGAAGATGGCCTTGGGCACCGACCTGCTGGGCGCCTCGCACCCGCTGCAAAGCGAGGAGCTCTTGATCCGCGCGCAGGTGCAGTCGAATCTGGAGGTGCTGCAAAGCGCCACCCTGATCGGCGCCGAGCTGCTGGGCCAAAGCGGCCAGATCGGCGAGGTGACGCCCGGGGCGCGCGCCGACCTGCTGCTGGTCGATGGCAACCCGCTGCAAGACCTCGCCTGTCTGACGGGCCAGGGCGAGCGCATTGCGCTGGTGATGCAGGGCGGGCAGACGCGCTTCAATACCCTGCCCAAATAAAAACCCCGACGCCGCGAAGCGCCGGAGTTTTGAATCAAATCGCGTCGCAGCCCTTGCTGAACAAGCGCAGGCAGCTTCCGATTCAGTAGCATTCCAATCGACCGGCTGCCCAGCCGGCCTTTCCAGCGGCCGCCCGAGCCGGGGTTTCCCCGGCGACGGGCGGCGTCCCCCTTCCCGCGAAGCGCAGCGAGAGAAAGGGGGAAGGCGCGTCAGCGCCTCAGGGGGATGTCACTTGATCGTTGTCCACGTCGGCATCGGGCGATCATCGGCGCGGTGGATGGTCGTCACGTTCTTGCGCATGGCCCAGGGGCGCACCTGGTCGTGCAGCGGCAGGTAGTTGTAGTCGTCCTTCACGATCTGCAGCGCCTCATGGATCATGCCGTCGCGCTTCTTGGCGTCCATCTCGGTCTTGATGCCGTCGATCAGCGCGTCCACCTTGGGGTTGCTCATGCGGCCGTTGTTGAAGTTGCCCGACGCGCCGCCCTTGGGATCGACGGTGTGCATCAGCGAGTCCAGCGTGTACAGCGCATCGAACGTGGCCACACCCCAGCCCAGCATGTAGGCGCTGGTCTCGAAGCGCTGGATCTTGGCCGAGTGGATGGACATCGGGTTGGTCTGCAGCTTGGTCTTGACGCCGGCCTTGGTCCACATGGCGGTCACCGCCTGGCAGATCGCC
>JAFEEB010000014.1:0-5750 GCA_018241325.1 Pseudomonadota bacterium
CGCCTGGGCCGAGGGCTGGGTGGTTCCGCGCCCGGCGGCCGTCAAGACCGGCAAGAGCGTGGCCGTGGTCGGCTCCGGCCCGGCCGGTCTGGCCGCGGCGCAGCAGCTGGCGCGTGCCGGCCATGCCGTGACGGTGTTCGAGAAGAACGACCGCATCGGAGGTTTGCTGCGCTATGGCATCCCCGACTTCAAGCTCGAGAAGACCCACATCGACCAGCGCGTGGCGCAGATGCAGGCTGAGGGCGTGGTGTTTCGCACCGGCGTGCTGGTGGGCGGCCTGCCGGGCGAGGGCCCGGGCGCCAAGGTCAACAACCTGGCGCGTGAAACGGTATCGGCGGCGCAACTGATGCAAGAGTTTGATGCCGTGCTGCTGGCCGGCGGCGCCGAGCAGTCGCGCGATCTGCCTGTGCCCGGCCGCACGCTGGACGGCGTGCACTTTGCGATGGAGCTGCTGCCCGAGCAAAACCGCGCCAACGCCGGCGACAAGCTCAAGGAGCCGATCAGTGCCAAGGGCAAGCACGTCATCGTGATCGGCGGCGGCGACACCGGCAGCGACTGCGTGGGCACCAGCAACCGCCACGGCGCCCTGAGCGTGACGCAGTTCGAGCTCATGCCCATGCCGCCCGAGCACGAGAACGGCCCGCTGGTGTGGCCCTACTGGCCCATCAAGCTGCGCACCAGCTCCAGCCATGAGGAAGGCGTGCAGCGCGAGTTCGCCATTGCCACCCAGGCCTTCATCGGCGACGCCAAGGGCGGCAAGGGGGGCAAGCTCAAGGCGCTCAGGACCGTGCACGTGGAGCCGCGCGACGGCAAGTTCGTCGAAGTGCCCGGCACCGAACGCGAGTGGCCGGCCGAGCTGGTGTTGCTGGCCATGGGCTTTACCAATCCCGTGGCCACCGTGCTGGAGGCCTTCGGCGTGGACAAGGACGCCCGGGGCAACGCCAAGGCCACCACGGACGTGCAGCGCGGCTACGCCACCAACGTCAAGCGCGTGTTTGCCGCCGGCGACATGCGCCGCGGGCAAAGCCTGGTGGTGTGGGCGATCCGCGAGGGTCGCCAGGCCGCACACGCGGTCGATGCTTTCTTGATGGGAACCAGCGACCTGCCTCGTTGAAGCGTCGGGCCGCGACCCGCGCGGACCGCCCGAACGGGCGAGTGATGGACACGCGGGCTGGCCGCCCGCGTGGCGCGAGGGCCGCCAGGCGGCGCACGCCGTGGACGGGTTCCTGATGGGAACCAGTGACCTGCCTCGTTGAAGCGTCGGGCCGCGATCCGCGCGGACCGCCCGAACGGGCGAGTGATGGACACGCGGGCTGGCCGCCCGCGTGGCGCGAGGATCGCCAGGCCGCGCACGCGGTCGATGCGTTCTTGATGGGCGCGAGCGACTTGCCGCGTCGATGGTTTTCGCTCCCTCGCCCCTTTGGGGAGAGGGTTGGGGTGAGGGGCCAGCGACGTTGGATGTTTCGTTGCTGTTCGATCGCTGCGTGCGCTGCGTGATCTTGCTGGTCGGGATATGCGCCCGGCGGCGTTCACTGCGCTCAAACAACCGCGGCGAGCCAGACCACGACGCGCGCGCATGCTGCGCTGCACGCTGCACCCCGCAAGCACTGCGCCGCAGGCGCAGCCTCAAGGGGGTGGAAAAACTGTTCGAGCCATCGCTGCGCTCGGCCCCGGAACAGCCAAGGCCAAGCGCAACGATCGGCTGTATTGGTTTCACCACGCCACTCGCCGTGTTGAAATGAAACACCCCCAGTCTCCACTCGCTGCGCGATGTTTCGCCTTCCCCCTTGCAGGGGGCATCGCCACTGGCCGGGGAGACTCCGGCCACGGCGATCGCCGGCGTGGCCTGCTTCGCGGCCGCTCGGCTCGTTGGGTTTCATCTGCCGCGGGTGGCGCGCAGCGCCATGGATAACTGAGATGCGGTCATCGCAGCTTGCTCGAAGCAAGGCGCCGGCGCTACGCGCGCGCGCGGCGGGCCTGTCGCTCCGCCGCAAAGCCGGTGCCGAGACCGACGTTCACGTCCCGTGGCCCGAAAGGCTCGTTGCATGAAGGGCAGACCAGCCGCAGATGCGCCGGGTGTCCGCAATTGCGGTGGACCAGGGTCAGGGCCGGCCTGGCCCTGGGCGCGAAGCCGCCCCACTTCTCGCCCCAGGCCTTCAGGCCGAGCAGCAGCGGATAGAAGTCCAGCCCCTTGTCGGTCAGCCGGTACTCGTGGCGCACGGGCCGTTCGCTGTAGGGGCGCCGCGCCACGATGCCCTCGGCCTCCAGGCGCTTGAGGCGCGTGGACAGCAGGTGCGGGGACATGCCCGTCTGCTGCTGGAATTCCTCGAAGCGCTTCACGCCCAGGAACAGCTCGCGCAGGATCAGCACCGTCCAGCGGTCGCCGACCACGGCCAGCGCGCGTGCGATGGGGCACACCGTGTCGCCCACTTCGGACCAGCCCATGTTGACTCCATTCAAAAATTGAAGTTACTATAGCGCACACCACATTGACGAAGCAAGGACATCGACATGCCCGCCACCGAGCCGCGCTATCTGGAAGACTTCAAGGTCGGCGACCGCATCGAGACGGACGCTTGCACCGTGACGCGCGAGATGATCCGCGCCTTTGCGCAGCAGTACGACCCCCAGCCCATGCACCTGGACGAAGCCGCGGCGCGCGGCACGGTGTTCGGCGAGCTGGTGGGCAGCGGCTGGCAGACGCTGGCGCTCACCATGCGCCTGCTGGTGGACGCCCGCCTGCTGGGCGGCACGCCCATCGTCGGCGCCGAGTTCAAGGACATGCGCTTTCATGCGCCGATGCGCCCGGGCGACACCTTGCGCGCATGCGCCGAAGTGCTGGCCGTCCGCCCGTCCAGGAGCCGTCCCGAGCGCGGCTTCATGGACCTGAAGGTGACGACCACCAACGCCGCCGGCGTCACCCTGGTCACGCAAAGCTGGAGCCTGGTGGTGCCTTCGCGCGCCGCGGCTGCGTCCTGACGGCCAAAGGCGCGGGCGGGCGTGAGGCACAGCCCACCCGCCTGCGCCGGCTCAACCCTTTTTTTTACCTCAACCCGGAGAGTCCATCATGCCTCTTGCCCGCATCAACATCGCCAAATCGGCCTCGACCGAAACCGTGCGCGCCGTCGGCGACGTCGTCTACGACGCCATGGTTCAGGTCGCCAAGGTGCCGGCCAACGACCGGTTCCAGATCATCACGCGCCACAGCGACGATGAGCTCGTCTATCCGGCCGAGGGCTATCTCGGCATCACCTACACGCCGGCCATCGTCTTCATCCAGGTCACCTGGAACAGCGGGCGCACGATCGAGGTCAAGAAAGCCTTCTACAAGGCCGTCGCCGAGGGCATCGCAGCCAAGGCGGGCCTTCGCGTGCAGGACGTCTGGATCAGCCTGATCGACGTGGCGCGCGAAGACTGGTCCTTCGGCAACGGCGAGATGCAGTACGCGCCCCCGGCCGTGTGACCCCGGTTGGCCGCGCGGCGGCCAACGGTTGCCGGCGAGTCAGTACGCGACCGAAAAGCGCCGGCGCGAATGGGCCGGCCGCTCCAGCTCGTCGATCATGGCCACGGCGTAGTCTTGCACCGAGATGCGGCTGTGGCCTTCGGCGTCGGCGAGCAACTGGTCGCCGCCCAGTCGGAAGCTGCCGGTGCGGGCGCCGGGCTCGAGCTGCGCGGCGGGACTGAGCATGGTCCAGTCCAATTGCGTCTCTTGCTGGAGCCGCTTGAGCGCCTGGCGCGCGCCTTCGGCGGTGGCCTGCCATGCGGCCGGAAAGGCGGGTGTATCCATCAGCTGCACGCCCGGGCTGACCTCCAGGCTGCCGGCGCCGCCGACCACCAGCAGGCGCGGCACGGCGGCTTGCCGGGTGGCGGCGATGATGGAGCCGATGCCCTGCACGTAATAGCCCAGGATGTCGCTTTGCGCATGGCCGCTGAAGGCGCTGATGACGGCCGCGTGCCCTTGCAGTTGCCCGGCCAGCCGGGCCGTGTCGAGCACGTCGGCCTGAACGGCGGTCAGCCCGGGCTGCGCGCCCAGTTTTTGCGGATGCTGCACCAGCGCGGTGACGGCGTGGCCGCGCGCCAGCGCTTCCTTGAGCAGTCCCGAGCCGACGTAACCGGTGGCGCCAATGAGTGCGATTTTCATGGTGAGGTCCTTTGCAGTGAGGGGGTGGGTGCAAGCCGACGGGGGGCTTGCGAGGTCTGACCAAGGCAATCCTCGCACCCTTCATTGATTTGATAAACAGGACAATCAATAAATCATCGTTTTCAATTCGATGACAATCACGGCCACATGCCCGATCTTTCAAGCCTCGACCTGAACGCCTTGGTCCTCTTCGATGCGGTGGCGCGCCAGGGCGGCTTTACCGCCGCGGCCGCGCATCTGGGCGTCACCAAGACCAAGGTCAGCCTGCAGATCAGCCGCCTCGAAGCCGCGCTGGGCACCGCCCTGTTCGTGCGCACGACCCGCCAGGTCCGCCTGACCGACGCCGGCCAGGCGCTGCACGCGCAGTGCGGGCCTCTGCTGCAAGGGCTGCACGATGCGCTGGAGCAGGGCCGCACCCGAAGCCATGCCGAGTTGAGCGGCACGCTGCGCGTGAGCACCACGGTGGACCAGGCCGTGCAGTCGCTGGCGCCGGCGCTCGCCCGCTTTGCCGCCCTGCACCCGCGCCTGGCGATCGAGCTGCGCACCAGCGACAAGGTGACGAACCTGGTGGGCGAGGGCATCGACGTCGCCATTCGCGTCGGCTGGCTGCGCGACTCGGCCATGCATGCCGCCAAGCTCGGCGAATTTCGGCAGTGCGTCGTGGCCGCGCCCCAGCTGGTGCGGCGGCTGGGGCGGCCCGTGCAGCCCGGGGACTTGGCGGCGTTCGAATGGATCGCCCTGACGCTGCTGCCGGCGCCGCTGACCTGGACCTTCACCGCGCCAGACGCCCGCACGCAGACCGTGCGGCTCAAGTCGCGCATCCGCGTCGATTCGCCGGCCGCGCTGCGCGCCATGCTGTGCGAGGGCACGGGCATCTCCGTGCTCGACGAGCCCGGTGCGGCCGACGACCTGCGCGCCGGGCGGCTGGTGCGCCTGCTGGACGACTGGTCGCTGCCCACCGGCGGCATTCACGCCGTGTACCCGCCCGGCCGGCAGGTTTCGGGCAAGGTGCGGGCCTTCATCGATTTCTACCGCGCGCACCTGGACCGCGCGGCGCAGCCGGCGCCGGTGCCGTCCGGGCCGTGAGTCCGGCGCTTGCGCGGCGCGCGCCCGGGTCGGTGGCGCCTTCGGGAGCAAAATAGGCCATGAAATCGGGCTCAAACCGTTACATATCAAGCGCAGACAGCTATTAATATAATAGTATATTGTCTGCTGAATCGATGGACGCGGCCGGTCGCTTGCCGTTCGGGTCAACCCGGTATCATCACCACCGCCGGTCTTGTGTGGCCGGTTTTTTGTTTCGCATGGATTCCGTTTCACCCGCCCCAACTGCCCTGGTCGAGCTGCGCGACGTCAACTTCGGTTACGGCGAGCGCGCGGTGCTCGCGGGCGTGTCCTTTGCCGTGCCGCGCGGCAAGGTGACGGCGGTGATGGGCGCCTCGGGCGGGGGCAAGACCACGGTGCTGCGCCTGATCGGCGGGCAGCAGCGCGCGCAGGCCGGCGCCGTGCGGTTCGACGGGCAGGACGTGGGCCGCATGGACGAGGCCGCGCTGTACGCCGTGCGCCGGCGCATGGGCATGCTGTTTCAGTTCGGCGCGCTGTTCACCGA
>JAFEEB010000014.1:5764-21924 GCA_018241325.1 Pseudomonadota bacterium
TTTCCGCTGCGCGAGCACACCGACCTGCCCGAGGCGCTGATTCGCGACATCGTGTTGATGAAGCTCGACGCCGTGGGCCTGCGCGGCGCGCGCGCGCTGATGCCGGCGCAGATCTCGGGCGGCATGGCGCGGCGCGTGGCGCTGGCGCGGGCCATTGCGTCCGACCCGGATTTGGTGATGTATGACGAGCCCTTCGCCGGGCTGGACCCGATCTCGATGAACACCGCCGCGCGGCTGATCCGCCAGCTCAACGACGCGCTGGGCATCACCAGCGTTGTGGTGTCGCACGACGTGGCCGAGACCTTTGCCATCGCCGACCAGGTGGTGCTCCTGGCCGAAGGCAAGGTGGCGGCCAGCGGCACGCCGGCCGAGCTGCGCGCCAGCAGCCACCCGCTGGTGCGCCAGTTCATCGGGTTGACGCCGGACGGGCCGGTGGAGTTTCACTACCCGGGCCCCTCGGTCGAGGAAGACTTTGGCGCGGAGGCGCTGCGATGAGCTGGTGGCGTCCTGCCGACGTGGGTTTCGCCGTGCGCAGCAAGCTGGCCGACGTGGGCCAGGGGGCGCGCTTTTTCTGGCGGCTTATCGCGCTGCTGGGCCCCACGCTGCGGCGCTTTTCGCTGGTGCGCGATCAGATTCACTTTTTGGGCAACTATTCGCTGGCCATCATCGCCGTGTCGGGCCTGTTCGTGGGCTTCGTGCTGGCGCTGCAGGGCTACAACATCTTGCAGCGCTACGGCTCGTCCGAGGCGGTGGGCATGATGGTGGCGCTGTCGCTGCTGCGCGAGTTGGGGCCGGTCGTCACGGCGCTGCTGTTCGCCGGGCGCGCCGGCACCTCGCTCACGGCCGAGATCGGGCTGATGAAGGCGGGCGAGCAACTGTCGGCGATGGAGATGATGGCCATCGACCCGATGCGCCGCATCGTGGCGCCGCGTTTTTGGGCCGGCGTCATCACCATGCCGCTGCTGACGGCGGTGTTCAACGCGGTGGGCGTGCTGGGCGGCTGGGTCGTCAGCGTGTGGATGATCGGGGTCGATCCGGGCGCGTTCTGGAGCCAGATGCAGGGCGGCGTGGACGTGTGGGCCGACGTGGGCAACGGCGTGCTCAAGAGCGTGGTGTTCGGCGTGGCCGTCACCTTCGTCGCGCTGCTGCAAGGGTATGAGGCCAAGCCGACCGCCGAGGGCGTCTCGCGCGCCACCACGCGCACGGTGGTGATGGCCTCGCTGGCGGTGCTGGGACTGGACTTCGTCCTGACCGCGCTCATGTTTTCGTATTGAGATGCACCTGCCTGATTCCCTTCGCACCTTTCCGCCTCTCCAGCGAGCGGGGAGACAACGCCCGTGGCCCGCGCGGCTCCGGCTGCGGCGTTCGCCGGCATGGCCTGCTCCGCGGCGCCTCGAATCCTCGGGTTTTGTGCGCGGATGGCGATCAAGTTTTCATTTTGTGACGTTGAATCGGGGAAGGTGAACCATCATGGGACGCAGCAAGAATGACGTCTGGGTCGGCCTGTTCGTGATGCTGGGGCTGGCGGCGCTGGTGTTTCTGGCCTTGCAGACGGCCAACCTGCTGGCGCTGAACTGGCAGTCCACCTACCGGGTGACGGCACGCTTCGACAACATCGGCGGGCTCAAGCCCAAGGCGGCGGTCAAGAGTGCCGGCGTGGTGGTCGGGCGCGTGGCCAGCATCGGTTTCGACGACCAGCGCTATCAGGCGGCCATTGCCCTGGACATGGACACGCGCTACCGGTTTCCCAGCGACAGCTCGCTGAAGATCCTGACCAGCGGTTTGCTGGGCGAGCAGTACGTGGGCATCGAGGCGGGCGCATCGGACACCAATTTGAAGGCGGGCGATAAAATTGACAACACGCAGTCGGCGGTCGTGCTGGAGAATCTGATCAGCCAGTTTCTCTACAACAGCGCGGCCGAAGGCGGCTCTTCCGGCTCGACCGGCAAGGCGCCGCAAGCCGGCAAAATCAAGTAAACAGAGGGATCAAGCCGACCGGTCACGACACCGGCAGGCTTTCGACACGACGCATGAACAACAACTTTGCAGCGGCGCTGCGGCGCATGGTCTTGGCGATGGGGCTTGGCGCCCTGGCGCTGATGGCCGGCTGCGCGACGGTGGCCCACCCCGATCCGCGCGATCCCTGGGAGAGCTACAACCGCGCGATGACGCGCTTCAACGACGATGTGGACAAGGCGATCGTCAAGCCCGTGGCCACGGTCTACAAGGACGTGCTGCCGCAGCCGGTGCGCACCGGCGTGGGCAACTTCTTCGGCAACCTGGGCGATGCCTGGTCCTTCGTCAACAACGTGCTGCAGGCCAAGCCCGAGGGTGCGCTGCACTCGTTCTGGCGCGTGGTGGTCAACACCACCGTCGGCCTGGGCGGCGTGCTCGACCCGGCCAGCGAGATGCACCTGGAGCGCCACCGCGAGGATTTCGGCCAGACGCTGGGGCGCTGGGGCGCGGATTCGGGCCCCTACCTGGTGCTGCCGATCCTGGGGCCCTCCACCTTGCGCGACACCATCGCGCTGCCGGTGGACTACCTGGGCCGCCCGCAGGCGCAAATCCAGGACGTGCCGGTGCGCAACTCGCTGACCGTGCTGGAGGTCATCGACACCCGCGCGCGCCTGCTGGGCGTGGAGCAACTGCTCAACCAGGCCGCGCTGGACCCCTACACCTTCCAGCGCGATGCATTCCTGCAAAAGCGCGCCAGTGACATCCATGACGGCAACCCGCCCGAGGAGCGCTACGACCTCGACGAGCCCGCCGCGCCCACCGCGCCCACCGCGCCCGCCAAGTAAACCGTGCGCCAGCTCGCGCGTTTCAGCCTGGGGGTTCCTCCTTGACCCGCCCTGCTGCCCGCGGGGCCCACCGCGAGACATCACCATGACCCTGCATCCGATCCATCGCCGCCGCCTCCTGCAATCTGCCGCCAGCGCCTTGGGCGTGGCGCTGCTGGGCGCTGCGCCCTGGGCGCGGGCGGCCGACGAGGCGCCCGAGGTCTTGATCAAGCGCCTGTCCGACGAGGTGCTGGACATGATCCGCGCCGACAAGTCCATTCAGGGCGGCGCGCTCAAGCCGCTGATCGCCATCGTGGACAACAAGATCATGCCCAACGTCGACTTCGTGCGCATGACCGCCTCGGCCACCGGCCCGGCCTGGCGCCGCGCCACGCCCGAGCAGCGCCAGAAGCTGCAAGACGAATTCAAGATTCTGCTGGTGCGCACCTATGCCGGCGCACTCAAGCAGGTCAGCGACCAGACCGTCGAAGTCAAGCCCATGCGCGCCGGCCCCGACGACAAGGAGGTGCTGGTGCGCACGCAAGTCACGGGCCGGGGCGACCCGATCCAGCTGGACTACCGGCTCGAGCGCACGCCGGGGCAGGGCGCGGGTTGGAAGATCTTCGACCTCAACGTGCTGGGTGTGTGGCTGGTCACCAACTACCGCTCGCAGTTTGGCGAGCAGATCAACCAGAACGGCATCGATGGCCTGATCAAGGCGCTGGCCGAGCGCAACCAGGCCAACGCCGCGGGAAAATGAAACACCCCCAGTCTCCACTTGCTGCGAGGGGCGCGCAGCCCCACGGATAGCTGAAATGAAACACCCCCAGTCTCCACTCGCTGCGCGATGTTTCGCCTTCCCCAAAAATTGGGCCCCCACGCTCCCCCGCTGCGCGTGGTGCGCTGCCCCCCATGGGGGCCTTCGCGCCTTCGGGCGGCCGAGCGGCGCTCAATGGGGCATCGCCAGTGGCCGGGGGAACCCCGGCCACGGCGATCACTGGTCTGGCCTGCTCCGCGGCCGTTCGGCTCGATGGGTTTCATGTCCTGCGGGTGGCGCGCCGCGCCATGGATAACTGAGATGCTGGTTTTGCCCGCCGAACTGACCCACGTGCAGGCCCGCGCCTGCCTGGACCTGCTGCGCAAGACCGCCGCCGCCGAGCGCGAGCCGCAGGTGGTGGTCGATGCCACGGCGCTGCAGCGCTTTGACTCGTCGGCGCTGGCCGTGCTGCTGTCGCTGCGCCGCAGCTGCCAGCGCCATGGCAAGACACTGGCCATGCGGGGCCTGGCGCCGCGCCTGCGCACGCTGGCCGGCCTGTATGGCGTGAGCGGCTTGCTGGCCGACGAGGCACCGAACGCGCCCGATTCAGCCTGAAAAGTTCCGAAATCGTACAATCGAGGGCTTCATGCCCGCGATCAGCTTCCAATCGGTTTCCAAGGTCTACGCCAGCGCCGGGAAATCCGGCACACCCCCCCTCAAGGCTCTCGACGATGTCAGCTTCGACATCCACGAGGGCGAGTTTTTCGGTCTGCTGGGCCCCAACGGCGCGGGCAAGACCACCCTGATTTCCATCCTGGCCGGCCTGGCGCGGCCCACGTCCGGGCGCGTGCTGGTGCACGGCTTTGACGTGCAAAAGGATTTTGTTCAGGCGCGCCGTCACCTGGGCATCGTGCCGCAGGAGCTGGTGTTCGACCCGTTCTTCACCGTGCGCGAGGCGCTGCGCTTTCAGTCGGGCTACTTCGGCCTGCACCACAACGACGACTGGATCGACGAGCTGCTGCACGGCCTGGGCCTGCAGGACAAGGCCGGCGCCAACATGCGCCAGTTGTCGGGCGGCATGAAGCGGCGCGTGCTGGTGGCGCAGGCGCTGGTGCACAAGCCGCCGGTCATCGTGCTGGACGAGCCCACCGCCGGCGTGGACGTGGAGCTGCGCCAGAGCCTGTGGCAGTTCGTCGCCGGCCTCAACCACAAGGGCCACACCGTGCTGCTGACCACGCACTACCTCGAAGAGGCCGAGGCGCTGTGCCAGCGCATCGCCATGCTCAAGCTGGGACGCGTCATCGCGCTGGACCGCCTGAGCACGCTGCTGAGCAATGCCGCCGCCAAGGTGCTGTATTTCAAGACCGACGACGCGCTGCCGCCCGATCAGGCGCGGCTGGCGCGCGTGACCGGGCGCATCGTCGAGCTGCCGGTGCAGGACACGGACGAGATCGAGCGCCAGCTGGCCGCGCTGCGCCAGGCCGGCGTGCGGGTCGAAGACCTCGAAATCCGCAAGGCCGACCTGGAGGATGTCTTCATCACCCTGATGAGCGCCCCGCGCGATAGCCAGGCCGCTGCGCTGGAGGCTGCGCCATGAACGGCCTGCAGACCCTCGGCTCGACCCCGCCGCAGATGGCCCCCCACCTGCACGCGCTGCCCGCCCCCGAAGACGGCTGGAAGATGCTGCTGACCAAGGAGGTGCTGCGCTTTTGGCGCGTGGCGCTGCAAACCATTGCCGCGCCCGTGCTCACCAGCGTGCTGTACCTGCTGATCTTCGGCCACGTGATGGAAGGGCGCGTGCAGGTTTATCCGGGCGTCAGCTACGTGGCCTTTCTGGTGCCCGGCCTGGTGATGATGAGCGTGCTGCAAAACGCCTTTGCCAACAGCGCCTCCAGCCTGGTGCAAAGCAAGATCATGGGCAACCTGGTGTTCCTGCTGCTCACGCCGCTGGGCGCCTGGCACTGGTTCATCGCCTACGTGGGCGCAGCCATTCTGCGCGGGCTGATGGTGGGCCTGGGCGTTTACGTCGTCACGCTGTGGTACGCCCCGCCGCAGGCCGCCGCGCTGGGCTGGATCCTCGTGTTTGCCGTGCTGGGCGCCGCGCTGATGGGTGTGCTGGGTCTGCTGGCGGGCCTGTGGGCCGACAAGTTCGACCAGATGGCGGTGTTCCAGAACTTCATCGTCATGCCCATGACGTTTTTGGCCGGGGTGTTTTACTCCATCCACTCGCTGCCCCCCGTGTGGCAGGTGGCCAGCCAGTTCAATCCCTTCTTCTACATGATCGACGGCCTGCGCTACGGCTTTTTCGGCGTCAGCGACGTCTCGCCCTGGTTCAGCGTTGGCGTCGCCCTGGCCAGCCTGCTGGCGGTGTCGGCGCTGACGCTGCGCCTGCTCAAGACCGGCTACAAATTGAGAAACTGAATCCCATGGATGCTGAACAAATTCAAACGCTGATTGCCGCCGGCCTGCCTTGCGAGCACGTGCAGGTCGAGGGCGACGGCCGCCACTGGTTTGCCGTCATCGTCTCGGCGCAGTTCGAGGGCAAGCGCCCCATCGCGCGCCACCAGCTGGTGTATGCCACGCTGGACAGCCAGATGCAGTCCGAGGCGGTGCATGCGCTGTCCATGCGCACCTTCACCCCGGCCGAATGGGCGGCGCAGGGCAAGTAACCCAGCCAATTGACTATTGATTTGATAGCTTCTTGCGCAATCGGGACGCGCGCAAACGGCCGATTTGATTTGAAACGCTAACACTCATGGACCACTTGCTGATCCGCGGCGGACGGCCCTTGAAGGGCGAGGTGCCGATCTCCGGCGCCAAGAACGCGGCGCTGCCCGAGATGTGCGCGGCGCTGCTGACCAGCGAGCCGGTGCAGCTGACCAACGTGCCGCGCCTGCACGACGTGCGCACCATGCGCCGACTGCTGGAGCACATGGGCGTGGCCGTCGAAACCCACGGCGCGCGCGGCGGCATGGACTTTGTGGCGCCCGATGGCCTCAACCCCGAGGCGCCCTACGAGCTGGTCAAGACCATGCGCGCCTCGGTGCTGGTGCTGGGGCCGCTCGTGGCGCGCTTTGGCCGCGCCAAGGTGTCGCTGCCGGGCGGCTGCGCCATCGGCTCGCGCCCGGTGGACCAGCACATCAAGGGCCTGCAGGCCATGGGCGCCGAGATCGCGGTGGAGCACGGTTACATGGTGGCGCAGCTGCCACCGGGTCGCACGCGCTTGCAAGGCGCACGCATCACCACCGACGTGATCACCGTCACCGGCACCGAGAACCTGCTGATGGCCGCCTGCCTGGCCGAGGGCGAGACGGTGCTGGAAAACGCCGCGCAAGAGCCCGAGGTCGTGGACCTGGCCGAGCTGCTGATCCGCATGGGCGCGCGCATCGAAGGCCACGGCTCCAGCCACATCCGCGTGCAAGGGGTGGATCGCCTGCGCGGCTGCGCGCACGAGGTCGTGGCCGACCGCATCGAGGCCGGCACCTTTTTGTGCGCCGTGGCCGCGGTGGGCGGCGACGCGCTGGTGCGCCACGCCCGCGCCGAGCATCTGGACGCCGTGATCGACAAGCTGCGCGAGGCCGGCGCCACGGTGGAGTGCACGCCCGGCGGCCTGCGCGTGTCCAGCCTGGGCGGCAAGGCGCTCAAGGCCCAGGGTTTTCGCACCAGCGAATACCCCGGCTTTCCCACCGACATGCAGGCGCAGTTCATGGCGCTCAACTGCGTGGCGGCGGGCTCCAGCCTGGTCACCGAGACCATTTTTGAAAACCGCTTCATGCACGTCAACGAGCTCTTGCGCCTGGGCGCGCAGGTGCAGGTGGACGGGCGCAACGCCATGATCGAGGGCGTGCCCCGGCTGTCGGGCGCGCGCGTGATGGCCACCGACTTGCGCGCCTCGGCCAGCCTGGTGATTGCCGGCCTGGTGGCTGAGGGCGAGACCGTGGTCGATCGCATTTATCACCTGGATCGCGGCTACGACCAGATGGAAGAAAAGCTGCGCGGGCTGGGCGCCGACATCGAGCGCGTTCGGTAGCCTAAATACCGGACGCAGAGGACGCAAAGGATTCGCAAAGAACGCAAAAGGGAAACCATTTTTCATGGCTGTTCTTTTGCGTCCTCTGCGAGTTTTTGCGTCCTCTGCGTCCGGCCAAGTTCGGGAGTTTTGATTGATTACCCTTGCCCTATCCAAAGGCCGCATCTTCGACGAGACGCTGCCCCTGCTCAAGGCCGCCGGCATCGAGGTGCTGGAAGACCCCGAGACCTCGCGCAAGCTGATCCTGCCCACCAACCAGGCCGAGGTGCGCGTGGTGCTGGTGCGCGCCACCGACGTGCCCACCTATGTGGAGTACGGCGGTGCCGACCTGGGCGTGACCGGCCTGGACACCCTGATCGAGCACGGCGGCGCGGGCCTGTACCAGCCGCTGGACTTGCGCATCGCCCGCTGCCACATGGCCGTGGCCGCCCCCGTGGGCTTTGACTATGGCAGCGCCGTGCGCCAGGGCAGCCGCATCACCGTGGCCACCAAATACACGGCCATCGCGCGCAACTTTTTTGCCGACAAGGGCGTGCACGTCGATCTGGTCAAGCTCTACGGCAGCATGGAGCTGGCGCCGCTCACGGGTCTTGCCGACGCCATCGTCGATCTGGTCAGCACCGGCAAGACGCTCAAGGCCAACAACCTGGTCGAGGTCGAGCACATCATGCCCATCAGCGCGCGCCTGGTGGTCAATCAGGCCGCGCTCAAGCTCAAGACCGGCGCGATCCGCCCCATCATCGACGCCTTTGCCGCCGCTGTGCAACCGGAGTCGGTATGACTTTGATAGCTGCTCCCGCCCGTCTGTCAACGGCCGACGCTGATTTCGAGCAAAAATTTCGCGCACGCCTGCACTGGAGCGCCGAGCAGGACGCCGCCATCGAAGAGCGTGTGGCCGCCATCCTGGCCGACGTGCGCGCGCGCGGCGATGCGGCCGTGCTCGAATACACCGCGCGCTTTGACGGCGTGCACGCCCCCAGCATGGGCGCATTGCAGCTCAAGGCCGACGAGCTGGCCGCCGCCTTCGACGGCCTGCCCAAGGATCAGCGCCAGGCTTTGCAGGCCGCGGCCGGGCGCATCCGCCGCTATCACGAGTGGCAAAAAACCCAGGGCGGCGAGACGGCCACCTACCGCGACGAGGACGGCACCTTGCTGGGCCAGAAGATCACGCCGTTGGCGCGCGTGGGCATCTACGTGCCCGGCGGCAAGGCGGCCTACCCCAGCAGCGTGCTGATGAACGCCATCCCCGCCCACGTGGCCGGCGTGGGCGAGATCATCATGGTGGTGCCCACGCCGAAGGGGGACAAAAACCCGCTGGTGCTGGCCGCCGCCCACGTGGCCGGCGTCACGCGCGCCTTCACCGTCGGTGGCGCGCAGGCCGTGGCGGCGCTGGCCTATGGCACGGCCAGCATCCCCAAGGTCGACAAGATCACCGGCCCCGGCAATGCTTATGTCGCCAGCGCCAAGAAGCGCGTGTTCGGCCAGGTCGGCATCGACATGATCGCCGGCCCCAGCGAAATCCTGGTGCTGGCCGACGGCACAACGCCGGCCGAGTGGGTGGCGATGGACCTGTTCAGCCAGGCCGAGCACGACGAGCTGGCGCAGGCCATCTTGCTCACCCCCGATGCCGCCTACATCGACCAGGTGCAGGCCGCGATGAATCGCCTGCTGCCCGAGATGCCACGCGCAGAGATCATTGCCAAGTCCCTGGCCGACCGCGGCGCGCTCATCCACACCCGCAGCATGCAAGAGGCCTGCGCCATCGCCAACCGCATCGCGCCCGAGCACCTGGAGATCGCCAGCCGCGAGCCGCACCCATGGGAGCCGCTGCTGCACCACGCTGGCGCCATCTTTCTGGGCGCCTTCACCAGCGAAAGCCTGGGCGACTACTGCGCCGGCCCCAACCACGTGCTGCCCACCAGCGGCACGGCGCGCTTTTCGTCACCGCTGTCGGTGTACGACTTTCAAAAGCGCACCAGCCTGATCGAGGTGAGCGAAGCCGGCGCCCAGAAGATCGGCCGCATCGCCAGCGTGCTGGCCCATGGCGAGGGCTTGCAGGCGCATGCGCGGGCGGCCGAGCTGCGGACGAAGTGAAACACCCCCGTCTCCACGCGCTGCGCGATGTTGCGCCCGGTGATCGCCGCCAGAGGCGGCGGCCCTTCGGTCTGTCCAGAGCGGCGCAGGCAGCTCTGGAGCCGCAGACCTCAGCCCCCTTGAAGGGCGCATCGCCGGTGACCGGGGAGACCCCGGCCACGGCGATCGCGGGCTTGGCCTGCTCCGAGGGTCGATGGGTTGCTTGCGCCGCCGGGAGGGGGCACTCGACGCCCGAGAAGTGTTTTCGAAATGCCACGATTCACGGCTGACCCCGCCGCCTCACGTTGATAAAAATCAAACCAAGGAATTACCCCATCGGCTTTCAGACGGACTTCTGCTACACCGACACTATACGTAACTGGTGTGAGGAGATATTTCATGAAATCCGATGTGTTGAATCGACGGAAGTTCTCGGCTGGCGTGGTTCTGGCGCCTTGGTTGGGCGCTGGCTTGCTGAGTGCTTGCAGCCGAATCCCCGATACCGTCAAGATCGGTGTCGCACAACCCTTGAGCGGGCCGATCGGCGCCCTTGGCCAGGACTTGCGCAATGGCGTGCGGCTGGCGGTTGACGAACTCAATGCGGCCGGCTACGCCATCGGTGGCAAGCGGGTGGTGCTGGAAATCGTGGCGGTGGACGACAAATCCGACGCCGCTGCCGGCAAGGCGGGCGCGCAGCAACTCGTCGATGCCGGCGTGGTGGCCGTGATCGGGCATCTGAACTCGGGCGTCAGCATCGAGGCGGCGCCGATCTACGCTGCGGCCGGCCTCGCGCAACTGGCCATCTCCACCAACCCGAAATACACGCAGCTCGGCTACGACACCACCTTTCGCCTGGTGGCCAACGACGATCTGCAGGCGCGCGCCATCGGCGCGTTCGCCGCGGAGCAGTTCGGCCCGGTGCGCTATGCGGGGCTCGACGATGGCACGCCGTACGGCAAGGGGCTGACCGATGGCGCGATCGCGCAACTCAAGGCCAAGCAGCGCGAGGTGGTGCTGCACGAATCCTTCGACGGCAAGACCGTGGCCTTCGGCCCGTTGGCCGCCAAGCTCAAGGCCGACAAGGTCGATGTCATCGTCACCACGCTCAACGATTTCCAGGTTGTCGCGCTGATCCAGGCGCTCAAGGCGGTGGATCATGTCAACGTGCGGGTGCTGGGGGGCGACACGCTCAAGACCAACGAAATCCTCAAGGCCGACGGCCTGATCCAGGCCATCTTTGCGACGTCGCCGATCCTCGATGCCAAGGAATTCGCCGCCGGCCCGGCCTTTCTGGAAAAGTACCTGCAGGCCTTCAAGATCCCGGTGGCCTATGGCGCCCACTACACCTACGACAGCATGTACATGGTGGCCAGCGCGATGCAGGCCGCCAAATCGGTCGCGCCCAAGGACATCACGGCGACATTGCGCAAGCTCGACAGCTACGCCCCGGTGACGCAGTACATGAAGTGGGAAAAGAGCGGTGAGCAGCGCTATGGCGCCGTGGGCGTGTACCAGGTGCAGCGCGGCCAGTGGGAGCCGCGCATCCGCTCGGACCGCTGGTAGCGACGCGGGTACCATTCGCGCGGCAACCGAGCGCCGCCCGGCGCGACAAAGGAGATCGTCTTGGCACTCGTCGACCGCGTCAAAAGCATCCTGCTCAACCCCAAGCCCACTTGGGCCGCCATCGAGGCCGAGCCGGCCACGCCGGCGGGGCTTTACAAGGACTACCTCCTGTGGCTGGCCGCGATTCCGGCGGTGTGCGGCTTCATCGGCATGTCGCTGATCGGCGTGGGGGGCTTCGGCATCACGGTGCGGGTGCCGCTGCTGCTGGGGCTGGCCAATCTGGTGGTGTCCTACGTGCTCAGCCTGGTGGGCATCTACGTGCTCTCGCTCATCGTCAACGCGCTGGCGCCGCGCTTTGGCGGGGTGCCAAGCCCCATCCAGGCGCTCAAGCTGGTGGTGTATGCCAGCACGGCCGCGCTGGTGGGCGGGGTGTTCAGCCTGTTGCCGATGCTGTCGGTGCTGGGCTTGCTGGCCGCGCTGTATTCGATCTACCTGATCTACACCGGGTTGCCGGTGCTGATGAAGAACCCGCCGGAAAAGTCCATGGTCTACACCGTGGTGGTGCTGATCGCCGGCGTGGTGATCGGGCTGATCCTGGGCGCGGTCACGGCGCTGTTCACGCCGCACCGCGCGCTGATGCACGGCAGCGATGGCGTTTCGATCACCACGCCGCAGGGCAAGGTGGACATCAACACCGCAGCGCTGGAGGCCGCCAGCCAGAAGATGCAGGAGGCCACGCGCCAGATGGAGCAGGCGCAAAAAGACGGCAACAGCGCCGCGGTGGTGGCCGCGGCCGGGCAGGCGGCCACCGCGGCCATGGGCGCGCTGGGCGGCGCGCAGGGCAACGTGGATGCGCAGGCGCTGAAGGCGGCGTTGCCCGAGCAACTGGCGGGCCTGCCGCGCACCGGCCTGGAGGCGCAGCACAGCACGGCCGCCGGGGTTTCGGTGGGGCAGGTCAGCGCCGAATACCAGAAAGACGACAAGCACCTGCGCGTGGAGATCATCGACATGGGCGGCATGAGCGCGCTGGCGCAAATGGCCGGCATGGTGCAGGGCGAAAAGGAGACCGATGGCCGGGTCGAGAAAATCTGGCAGGAGGGCGGCCGCACCCGGCAGGAGGAGTACCACAAGGACGGCAGCAGCGCCGAGGCCAAGAGCATCCTCAAGAACGGGCTGGTGGTCAGTGCCCAGGGCAGCAACCTGTCGATCGACGAGGTGCGCGGCGCGCTGGCCAAGGTGGATCTGGGCGCGCTGGAGGGCTTGGCGCGCAAGAAGCCCTGACGGGCCGGTTGGCAACACGAATTTCGTGCAACACGAAATTCGTGTTGAAATGGGTGTAAACTGGGTGGCATGAAGAACGTCACCATCACCGTCGAGGACGGCGTACTCGAATGGGCGCGCGTGGAGGCGGCCAAGCGCGGCAGCAGCCTGTCGCGCATGCTGGGCGAATTCCTGGGTGAAATGCAGCGCCGGGAAGATGCCTACGAACGTGCCTATCAGGAATGGCGCAACGACACGCGCCGCTGGCGCTCGGACGGCGCGCCCTATCCCAAGCGCGAAGAAATCTATGACCGTGGGCGCCTGAAGTGACGCTGGTCTTCGTCGATTCCAATATCCTCATCGATGCCGAGGACGGCGCGTCGCCCGCCAAGCAGGCGGTGGCGTTGCAATGGATCGAGTGCCTTTGGCGTGCGCGCATCGGACGCATCTCGACGCAGGTGTTGAACGAGTTCTACGTCAACGTCACGCGCAAGCTCAAGCCGCCCATGCCGCAGGGCGATGCGCGCGCCACGGTGCGCCGCTTTGCGGCCGGCTGGAACCCCTGGCAGATCGACCAGGCCACGGTGGAAACCGCCTGGGCCATGGAGGCGCGCCACGGCCTGCAGTACTGGGACTGCCTGGTGCTGGCCGCCGCGCAACACAGTGGCTGCGCGCTGGTGCTGAGCGAAGACATGCAGCACGAAGGGCGCTATGGCGCCGTGCAGGTGATCAATCCATTCCTGACCTCGATCGACGAGGTGCTGTCCCCCGATGAACGCTGAAGCCCCAATCCCCAACCCCCTGGCCCGCATCCGCCACGACGTGCAGGGCATGCACGCCTACGCGGTGCAGGATTCGCGCGGCTTGATCAAGCTGGACGCGATGGAAAACCCCCACTGCCTGCCGCCCGCGCTGCAGGCCGAGCTGGGCCAGCGCCTGGGCCAGGTGGCCATCAACCGCTATCCCGGCGAGCGCATCGACGCGCTGCGCACGGCGCTGCTGGGCCACGCGCGGCCGCCGGCCGGCTGGTCGCTGATGCTGGGCAACGGCTCGGACGAGCTGATCAGCCTGTTGGCTATGGCTTGCGACGTTCCGGGTGCATCCATTCTGGCGCCGCTGCCCGGCTTCGTGATGTACGCGATGAGCGCGCAGCTGCAAGGGCTGGCCTTTCACGGCGTGCCGCTCACCGCCGACTTCGAGCTGGATGAGGCGGCCATGCTTGCGGCGATTGCGCAGCACCGCCCGGCCATCGTGTACCTGGCGTATCCCAACAACCCCACCGGCACGCTGTGGGACGAGGGCGCCATCGCCCGCATCATCGCGGCGCAGGGCGCGGCCGGCGGCCTGGTGGTGATGGACGAGGCCTACCAGCCCTTTGCCGCGCGCAGCTGGATCGAGAACGTGCGCGCCGCGCCCGACGCGCACCGCCACGTGCTGATCCTGCGCACGCTCAGCAAGTTCGGCCTGGCGGGCGTGCGCATCGGCTACCTGCTGGGCGAGGGCGCGCTGATGGCCGAGCTGGACAAGGTGCGCCCGCCCTACAACGTGAGCATGCTGAACGCCGAATGCGCGCTGTTCGCGCTGGGGCATTCGGACGTGTTCGCCGCGCAAGCGCAGGACATCCGGGCGCAGCGCGCTCTGCTTTTTGAAGCGCTGGCGCGGCTGCCGGGTGTGCACGCCTTTCCCAGCCAGGCCAACATGATCTTGGTGCGCGTGCCCGATGCCGCCAAGGCCTTTGCCGGCATGCGGGCACGCGGCGTGCTGGTCAAAAACGTTTCTAAAATGCATCCTCTGCTGGCCCAGTGCCTGCGCCTGACGGTGGGCACCGCCGCCGAAAACGCGCAAATGCTGGCCGCCCTGCAAGCCGCCCTATGACGACGACCCCACGCACCGCCCAGGTTTCGCGCAACACCGCCGAGACCCAGATCACCGTCACGCTGAACCTGGACGGCGCCGGCCATTCCAAGCTGGCCACCGGCATCGGCTTTTTCGACCACATGCTCGACCAGATCGCGCGCCACGGCCTGATCGACCTGGAGGTCAAGGCCACGGGCGACTTGCACATCGACGGCCACCACACGGTGGAGGACGTGGGCATCGCCATCGGCCAGGCCGTGCGCCAGGCGGTGGGCGACAAGGCCGGCATCACGCGCTACGGCCACAGCTACGTGCCGCTGGACGAGGCGCTATCGCGCGTGGTGGTCGACTTCTCGGGCCGGCCCGGCCTGGTGCTCGATGCGCAGTTCACCAGCGGCATGATCGGTGGGCTGGACACCCAGCTGGTGCACGAGTTCTTCCAGGGCTTCGTCAACCACGCGCACGTCACGCTGCACATCGACAACCTCAAGGGCGTCAACGCGCACCACCAGGTCGAGACCATCTTCAAGGCCTTCGGCCGTGCGCTGCGCATGGCGCTCACGCCCGACGCGCGCGCGGCGGGGCAAATCCCGTCCACCAAAGGGGTTCTTTGAGCCAAATCGGGTCCTGGCCCGCGTCCAGAAAGCGCGAGCAGCTATGAATTCAAGAGTCAATCAAACCGTGGCCGTGGTCGACTACGGCATGGGCAACCTGCGCTCGGTGGCGCAGGCCGTCATGCACGCCACGCAGGACACGCACGTCAACGCCGTCATCACCCATGACCCGGCCCAGGTGCGCGCCGCGCACCGCGTGGTGCTGCCGGGGCAGGGCGCCATGGCCGACTGCATGCGGAGCTTAAGCGAGTCGGGCCTGCTCGAATCGGTGCTGGAGGCGGCCGCGACCAAGCCCCTGTTTGGCGTGTGCGTCGGCATGCAGATGCTGCTGAGCCACAGCGCCGAGGGCCATACCGCCGCCGGCACGCCTGGCCTGGGGCTGATCGCCGGTGAGGTGCTGCGCTTCGAGCTGGCCGGCCAGCATGCCCCCGACGGCAGCCGCTACAAGGTGCCGCAAATGGGCTGGAACCGCGTGTTTCGCACCCGGGCGCACCCCGTGTGGGGCGATCAGGCCGACGGCCAGTGGTTCTACTTCGTGCACAGTTTCTACGCCCACCCCCGCGACGCCGCGCACTGCGCCGCCCAGACCGAGTACGGCAACCGTTTTGCCTCGGCCATCGCACGCGATAATATTTTCGCCACGCAGTTCCACCCCGAAAAGAGCGCGGCCCAAGGGCTGGAGCTGTATCGCAACTTTCTGCACTGGAATCCTTGACCGGGTTCACTCTTGTTTTCATAGCGTCTCGCGCATTCATTGCAAGCGCATCCAGGGTTTTTTCTCTTCAATCGATCATGCTCCTGATTCCCGCCATCGACCTCAAGGACGGCCATTGCGTTCGCCTCAAGCAAGGCGACATGGAGCAGGCCACCACCTTCAGCGAGGCCCCGGCCGAGATGGCCGCGCACTGGCTCGATCAGGGCGCGCGCCGCCTGCACCTGGTGGACCTGAACGGCGCCTTTGCCGGCAAGCCGCAGAACCTGTCCGCCATCAAGGCGATCCTGAAGGAAGTGGGCGAGGACATCCCGGTGCAGCTCGGCGGTGGCATTCGCGACCTGGACACGATCGAGCAATACATCGACGCCGGCATCCGCTACGTCATCATCGGCACGGCCGCCGTCAAGAACCCGGGCTTTCTGAAGGACGCCTGCAGTGCCTTCGGCGGCCACATCATCGTGGGGCTCGATGCGAAAGACGGCAAGGTCGCCACCGACGGCTGGAGCAAGCT
>JAFEEB010000014.1:21958-92577 GCA_018241325.1 Pseudomonadota bacterium
TCCATCATCTACACCGACATCGGCCGCGACGGCATGCTCTCGGGCATCAACGTCGAGGCCACCGTCACGCTGGCGCAGGCGCTGTCGATCCCGGTGATTGCGTCGGGCGGCTTGTCGAGCATGGCCGACATCGAGGCCCTGTGCGCCGTCGAGGGCGAGGGCGTCGAGGGCGTGATCTGCGGGCGCGCCATCTACTCGGGCGACCTGGATTTTGCCGCTGCACAAGAGCGCGCGGACGCACTCAAGGGTTGAAAAGATTCCGGCAGGCGCGTCTTCGCGCCAAGTGCTGCGGACTTCAGCGAATCACCTGCACGTGCACACCCGTCGCCGCCTCGTCCAAATCGGCCCACGCTCGGTCTGCGGTGACGGCCGTCGCCCCCATGCCGCGCGCCAGCGCCAGGCAAGCGCGATCGCCCAGCGACAAACCCAGCTCGCGCGTCGTGGCCCGCAACAGCGCGCTGGTGCTGGCTTGCTCGACATCGAAGTCGATGGCTTGCACGTCCATTTGGTGCAACAGGCGGCGCCATTCGTCGGGAGCCAGCCCTTTGTCCACCAGCTTGCTGCCCACTTCGGCCACGTTGACGCTGCTGGCCACGCACTCATGGTCTTCGAGCAGCGCGTCCACCACGGCGCTGCCCCGCTCGTTCTGAACCAGCGCCAGCAGCGCCGAAGCATCCAGCACGTACAACATGGCGTGCGATTACTCGCGTGCCGCTTCGGCGCGGCGTTCGGCAATCAGCTCACCGGCCAGGCTCACGTCCTTCGGCACCTTCAGGCGTTTCATCGTTTGGGCAAAATACGCCCGCCGTTGCGCCGTGCGGTGGCTGGCCGAGGTCAGCACCAAGCTACCATCCCTGACTTCGGCATAAATCCGCGTGCCGGGCTTGAAGCCCAGTTGCTCGCGCAGGGCCACCGGCACCAGCACGCGGCCATTGTCGGAAATGCTCAGTGTGGTCATAAGTCACTTTTGATGTCAGAAATTTGATTCTGTCAGATTGATGGAAATTGTCAAACAAGCAATGCTCGCCAAACGCATCATCCCCTGCCTGGACGTGACCGGCGGTCGCGTGGTCAAGGGCGTCAACTTCGTCGAACTGCGCGACGCGGGCGACCCGGTGGAGATCGCCGCGCGCTACAACGAGCAGGGTGCCGACGAGCTCACTTTTCTGGACATCACCGCCACCAGCGACGGGCGCGACCTGATCCTGCCCATCATCGAGGCGGTGGCCAGCCAGGTCTTCATTCCGCTCACCGTGGGCGGCGGCGTGCGCACCGTGGCCGACGTGCGCCGGCTGCTCAATGCCGGTGCCGACAAGACCAGCTTCAATTCGGCCGCCATCGCCAACCCGCAGGTGATCCGTGACGCCTCGGCCAAGTACGGCGCGCAATGCATCGTGGTGGCCATCGACGCGCGCCGGCGCACCGGCGACGACCTGGCCGCGCGCGGCGAAGGCTGGGACGTGTACAGCCACGGCGGGCGGCAAAACACGGGCCTCGACGCCGTGGCCTGGGCGCGCCGGATGGCCGAATACGGCGCCGGCGAGATCCTGCTGACCAGCATGGACCGCGACGGCACCCAGATCGGGTTCGACCTGGAACTGACGCGCGCGGTCAGCGATGCGGTGGATGTGCCCGTGATCGCCTCGGGCGGCGTGGGCACGCTCGATCACCTGGCCGACGGCATCCAGACCGGCGGCGCCGACGCGGTGCTGGCCGCCAGCATCTTTCACTACGGCACCTTCACCGTCGCGCAGGCCAAGCAGCACATGGCCGGGCGTGGCATTCCGGTGCGCCTGTAAGCCGGTGCGCTCGCACAGCCCCATGTCACGGCGCCGGCACATCCACTCCCATTTTCCCGTCTGGCCGCCGCCCGCAGGCCCGCTTGATCTGCATCATTTCGGCGCCATGCCGGCCACCGGTGGCGCGTGTTCCAATTCCGTGTGTGATTTCCGTTTGTCGAGGAGCCTCTTTTGACCCCCCAAAGCCTTGAAGATTTCATGGGCGCCATCCAGCGCCGCGACCCCGGTCAGCCCGAATTTTTGCAAGCCGTGCGCGAGGTCGTGATCTCGCTGTGGCCCTTTCTCGAAAAGAACCCCAGGTACCGGGAATACGGCGTGCTCGAGCGCCTGTGCGAGCCCGACCGCGCGATTCAGTTTCGCGTGGCGTGGGTGGACGACCAGGGCCAGACGCAGGTCAACCGCGCCTTTCGCGTGCAGCACAACATGGCCATCGGCCCCTACAAGGGCGGCATGCGCTTTCACCCCAGCGTCAACCTGTCGATCCTGAAGTTCCTGGGTTTCGAGCAGACCTTCAAGAACGCGCTGACCACGCTGCCCATGGGCGGCGGCAAGGGCGGCAGCGACTTCGACCCCAAGGGCAAGAGCGACGGCGAGGTGATGCGCTTTTGCCAGGCGCTGATGTGCGAGCTGTATCGCCACCTGGGTGCCGACACCGACGTGCCCGCGGGCGACATCGGCGTGGGCGGGCGCGAGGTCGGCTTCATGGCCGGCATGATGAAAAAGCTGGCCAACAACGCCAGCAGCGTGTTCACCGGCAAGGGCATTGCCTTTGGCGGCAGCCTGATGCGCCCCGAGGCCACGGGCTACGGCACGGTGTACTTCGCGCAGGAGATGCTGCGCCGCAAGCAGATGGGCTTCGACGGGCGCACCGTCAGCATCTCGGGCTCGGGCAACGTCGCGCAATACGCGGCCGAGAAGGCCATGGAGCTGGGCGCCAAGGTGGTCACGCTGTCCGACTCGGGCGGCACCCTGGTGCACGAGCACGGCCTGACGCACGGCATGCTGCAGGACCTGATGGAGTTCAAGAACGTGCAGCGCGGGCGCTTGCAGGACTTCTGCAAGGAGCACAAGCTCAAGTTTGCCGCCGGCAAGCGCCCCTGGCACGTGCCGGTGGACATCGCGCTGCCCTGCGCCACGCAAAACGAATTGGACGCCGCGGATGCCAAGCACCTGATCGGCAACGGCGTGGTCTGCGTGGCCGAGGGCGCCAACATGCCCAGCACGCTGGAGGCGGTGGACGCCTTTCTGGCCGCCGGCACCCTGTACGCGCCGGGCAAGGCCAGCAACGCCGGCGGCGTGGCCACCTCGGGCCTGGAGATGAGCCAGAACGCCATGCGCCTGTCCTGGTCGCACAGCGACGTGGACCTGCGCCTGCACGAGATCATGAAGGACATCCACGGCAACTGCGTGCGCCACGGCGAGCGCGAAGACGGCACGGTGAACTACGTCGAGGGCGCCAACGTCGCCGGCTTTGTGAAAATTGCCGATGCCATGCTCGCTCAGGGCGTTTATTGACAACCCCCGTCCGGTATTGACTCCCTCTCCCTCTGGGAGAGGGCAGGGGTGAGGGCGGGGCGCTGAATCGAGCCGCCGCGCGTCGGGCGCCGCTGCCCCGCACCCCAGCCCGGGGCTGGCGGCCAGACGCCGCCACTCTTCCGGCCGTGCAGTTCCGCGCAGGCAGAACTGGAGCCGCGGCCTTCAGCCCCAAAGGGGCGAGGGAGCAGGGCAGGGCGGCTGCCACGCGGATCGCGGAGAATCCCCTCATGAACTGGTTGGACGACATCAAGTGGGACGCGCAAGGCCTGGTGCCCGCGATCGCGCAGGAGCAAGGCACGGGTGACGTGCTGATGCTGGCCTGGATGAACCGCGAGGCGCTGGCCAAGACGGCCGAGCTGGGCCGCGCGGTGTATTTCAGCCGCTCGCGCAAGCGGCTGTGGTTCAAGGGCGAAGCCTCGGGCCACGTGCAGCAGGTGCACGAAATCCGCATCGACTGCGACCAGGACGTGGTGCTGCTCAAAGTCACGCAGCTGGGCCACCAGCCGGGCATTGCCTGCCACACGGGGCGGCACAGCTGCTTTTTCAGCGTGCTGAAGGACGGCGCCTGGCAAGCCGTCGATCCGGTCTTGAAAGACCCCGAATCCATCTATAAATAAGGGCCATGTCGCAACAAGACGTCCTGGCGCACCTCACCGCCGTCATCGAAAGCCGCAAGCCGGCGGCCGGGGGCAACCCCGACACCAGCTACGTCGCGCGCCTGCTGCACAAGGGCCCCGACGCCTTCCTCAAGAAGATCGGCGAGGAAGCCACCGAGGTGGTGATGGCCGCCAAGGACGCCGAGCACCAGCCCGGCGTGGCGCAGGCGCGCGAAAAAATCGTGGCCGAGATGGCCGACCTGTGGTTTCATGGCATGGTGGCGCTGGCGCACTTCGGCCTGTCGTCCGCCGACGTGGTGGCCGAGCTGGCGCGCCGCGAGGGCCTGTCGGGCATCGAGGAAAAGGCGCTGCGCAAGGTGCGCGAGCGCGAATCGACCGAAATCAACGACCGAGGAGCCGGTGCATGAGCAACAACGACATCATCGACGTGACCACCAAGGGCGCGCCGCCCGAGGACAGCCTCAAGACCTGGGGCTGGGTCAGCTACATCCTGCACCTGATCGTGGCCGTGGCGGCCGTCGTTCCGGGCGCGCAGGTCAGTATTGCGCTGCTCATCATCGCGCTGGTGATGGACCTGGTGAAGCGCGACGATGCGGCGGGCACCTGGCAGGCCAGCCATTTCAGCTGGCGCATCCGCACCGTGCTGTGGGCGGGCGTGCTCTACGTGCTCACGTTTCCTCTTTTCCTGTTGTTCTATCTGCCGGGCGCCATTGCCTGGCTGGTCATTTCGGTCTGGTTCCTGTATCGCATCGTCCGGGGCATGGTGGCGATGAACGCCGGCAAGCCGATCGATGGCTGAGCCGCGAGCGGGCGCGCCGCGCACCCGCACCCCCCGCCTGCGCGGCGCCAAGACGGACGGCCCGCGCGAGGTCAACCTGGCGCTGCAAGGCGGCGGCTCGCACGGCGCCTTCACCTGGGGCGTGCTGGATGCCCTGCTGGAGGACGGCCGCTTGGCCTTCGAGGGCGCCAGCGGCACCAGCGCCGGCGCCATGAACGCCGTGGTGCTGGCCCACGCCCTCACCCGCGCGCGCCTGGACGGCTTGAAAGGCCAGGATGCGCACGAGGCGGCGCGCGCCGCCTTGTCCGCTTTCTGGGGGCAGGTGGGCCTGCTGGGCAACTTCAGCGCCGGTCTGCCCTTGCCGGCGGCGCAGGCCGTGGCATCGTGGTGGGCGCAGTGGCTTTCGCCGGCGCAAACCAACCCGCTGGGCGTCAACCCCTTGCGGACCCTGCTGGGCCGACAGGTCGATTTCGAGCTGCTGGCGCGCGGGGAGGCGATGAAGGTGTTCGTCTGTGCCACCAACGTGCGCACCGGCGTCGGCGAGGTGTTCAGCGACAAGCGCCTGACGGTGGATGCCGTCATGGCCTCGGCCTGTCTGCCCACGGTGTTCAAGCCGGTGGAGATCAAGGGTGAGCTGTACTGGGACGGCGGCTACTCGGGCAACCCCGCCATCTATCCGCTGATCTACAACACGCGCAGCAGCGACGTGGTGCTGGTGCAGATCAACCCGGTGGCGGTCAAGTTCGACGCCAGCGCCGGCGCGCAGGACATCATGGATCGCGTCAACGAGATCACCTTCAATGCGCCGCTGCTGGCCGAGTTTCGCGCCATCGACTTCGTGGCCCGCCTGCTCGACGAGGGGCGGCTGGACCCCGCTCGCTACAAGAAGATGCTGCTGCACCGCGTGGACGGCGGCGCGGCGCTGGCCGGTTTTGGCGCCACCAGCAAGCTGCGCGCCGACGCTCCGTTTTTGCAGCGCCTGTTCGAGCTGGGCCGTGGCGTCGGCCAGCGCTGGCTGAAGACCCACGTCGAGCACATCGGCGTGCAAAGCACCGCCACCGAAGCCGAGTAACCGCCACTGCCCGCCGCAAGGAGCCCTTTTGCATGAGCGCCACACCATCGCACGACCCGAACTGCATCTTCTGCATGATCGTCGCCGGCCAGATCCCGTCCAGAAAGGTCCACGAGGACGATGAACTGCTGGCCTTTCACGACATCGCCCCTTGGGCGCCCGTGCACTTTCTGATCATCCCCAAGGCGCACATCGCCTCCATGATGAGCGTGGGTCCCGAGCACGAGCGCCTGCTGGGCCGCATGATGGCGCTGGCGCCCCGGCTGGCCATGGAACAGGGTTGCAACCCCTATCCGGCGGGCGGGTTTCGTCTGGTTGTCAACACCGGCACCGAGGCGGGGCAGGAGGTGCATCACCTGCATCTGCACGTCATCGGTGGGCCGCGGCCCTGGCGCAAAGGCCTTTGAGCGCGCGTCGCCGGCGCGTGCCGGAACCGCGCGGCACCCCCGCAGTCTAAAATCAGCACAGAAGCGCCCAAACGCCGGCGCAAGGAGTAGCACCATGGGTTCATTTTCGATTTGGCACTGGTTGATCGTGCTGCTGATCGTGGTCATGATTTTCGGCACCAAGAAGCTCAAGAACATCGGCTCCGACCTGGGCGGCGCCGTCAAGGGCTTCAAGGACGGCATGAAGGACGGCGCGGCCGATGCGCCGGCCGACGCGCCGGCCGGGCAGGTCACCAACAGCACCCCGGCGCACAAGGACACCATCGACGTCGAGGCCAAGCAAAAAGGCTGATGGCCACCGGTTTCTGATTCGTGCTTGATCTCGGCATCTCCAAGATGGCGCTGATCGGGGCCGTGGCCCTGATCGTCATCGGCCCCGAAAAATTGCCGCGCGTGGCCCGCACCGTGGGCACGCTGCTGGGCAAGGCGCAGCGCTACGTGGCCGACGTCAAGGCCGAAGTCAACCGCGCCATGGACGTCGACGAGCTCAAGAAGATGAAGGAGACCGTCGAGTCGGCCGGCCGCGAGGTCGAGCAGGGCATCCGGGAGACCTCGGCGTCCTTCGAGAAGGACTGGAGCGAGGCCACCGCCGGCCTGGATGCGCCCCACCCCGACGACCCGCTGCCCGATGGCGGCTGGACGCCTGCGCCCGAATACCGCCGCCCCAACAAGAACTGGCGCGTCAAGCGTGGCGCCACGCCCCAGTGGTACAAGGCGCGCCAGGGCGTGCGCCGCCAGGTGCAGTCCGGTGCGGCGCGCGTGGCGCGCTTTCGGCCGAAAAGGTGATCACCCCCTTGCTCCACTCGCTGCGCGATGTTCCGGCATCTCCCCTCAAGCGGGCTGAGCCTGCGCACAAAACGTCCAGCGGACGTTTTGTTGGCTGGCGAAGAGCCGGGCCCGTGGCCGGGGAAACCCCGGCCACGTCGATCGCTGGCATGACCTGCTTCGCGGCCTTAAGACTCTTTGAGTTCGCATGAGTAGTCCCAAACCCGACCCCGACGACGAACTGGCCGGCACCGAGCAGCCCTTCGTCGCGCACCTGATGGAGCTGCGAGACCGGCTGATCAAGTCCATCGTGGCCGTCGGCGTCGTGGCTGGCGTGCTGGCCATCTACCCGGGCCCCGGCCACCTGTACGACCTGCTGGCGCAGCCGCTGATCGCGCACCTGCCCCACGGCGCCACGCTGATCGCCACCTCGGTCATCTCGCCTTTCATGGTGCCGCTGAAAATTCTGCTGATGGCGGCCTTCATGATCGCGCTGCCGGTGGTGCTCTACCAGGTCTGGGCCTTCGTGGCGCCGGGGCTTTACTCGCACGAAAAGCGCATGGTGCTGCCACTGGTGGTGTCCAGCACCCTGCTGTTTTTTTCGGGCGTGGCGTTTTGCTACTTCCTGGTGTTCGGGCGCGTGTTTGCCTTCATCCAGAGTTTTGCGCCCAAGAGCATCACGGCGGCGCCAGACATCGAGGCCTACCTCAGCTTCGTGCTCACCATGTTCCTGGCCTTCGGCATGGCCTTCGAGGTGCCCATCGCGGTGGTGGTGCTGGCGCGCCTGGGCGTCGTCAGCGTCGAGCAGCTCAAGCACTTTCGCGGCTACTTCATCGTGCTGGCCTTCGTGGTGGCGGCCGTGGTGACGCCGCCCGACGTGGTGTCGCAGCTGGCGCTGGCCATTCCGATGTGCCTGCTCTACGAGCTGGGCATCTGGGCCGCGCGGGTGTTCATCAAGACCACCACGGCGCCCGAGGACAACGAAGCCTCCTCCGAAGTCGCCAAGCCCTGACTCGGTCCTGCGCGTTGCTGCTAGCGACGATTTTGGCCGCTGGCCGGCTCTGGATCAGCGCAGGCAGCTATTCAAACGATAGCTGACTTGGCCGAACTCGCCGCTCATCCCCTCAGCGCTGCGGCAGCCGCTGCGGACGCGGGCGCTGCGCGGGGGTGACGCTGACCTGCACCGAGTCGCTGCGCCGCTGCACGGCAAACGCGACGGCTTGCCCGGGCGGCAGTGCGGAAATGCGCGTGAGCAGCTCCGACACCGTGCGCACCGGCTGGCCGCCCACCGCGGTGATCACGTCGCCCGGGCGGATGCCGGCCTGCGCGGCCGGGCCACCGCCCAGCACGCCGGTGATGATCACGCCGCGCTCGCTGGGCACGCCGAAGGTCTGCGCCAGCTCGGGCGTCAGCTCGCCGGGCTCCACGCCGATCCAGCCGCGCACCACCTGGCCGTTCTTGACGATGCTCTCCATCACCTGCTTGGCGGTGGACACCGGAATAGCGAAGCCGATGCCCAGGCTGCCGCCCGTGCGTGAATAGATCGCCGTGTTGATGCCCATCAGGTTGCCGTACACGTCGGTCAGCGCGCCGCCCGAGTTGCCGGGGTTGATGGCGGCGTCGGTCTGGATGAAGTTCTCGAAGGTGTTGATGCCCAGCTGGTTGCGCCCCAGCGCCGAGACAATGCCGCTGGTCACCGTCTGCCCCACGCCGAAGGGGTTGCCGATGGCCAGCACGCGGTCGCCCACCTGCATCTGGTCGGAGTTGCCCAGCACCATCACGGGCAGCTTGTCCAGGTTGATTTTGAGCACCGCCAGATCGCTCTCGGGGTCGGTGCCGATCACCTTGGCCACCGCGCTGCGCGCGTCGGGCAGCACCACCTCGATGGCGTCGGCGCCTTCGACCACGTGGTTGTTGGTCAGGATGTAGCCCTCGGGGCTCATGATCACGCCCGAGCCCAGGCCGCTTTGCTGCTGCTCGCCACGGTCGCCGAAGAAAAAGCGAAACCACGGATCGCCGCTCTGCGGATTGCGCGTGGTGGTGCTGGTGTTGATGCTGACCACCGCGGGCGCGGCCTTCTGCACGGCCGCGCGCAGGCTGTCCAGCGGCGCGGACGTGCCCGCCGGCGTCGCGGGCGCCTCCAGGATGGAGATCGTGCCGGTGCTGCCGCTGACGGGCCCGCCGCGCCCCAGCCACTGCGGCTTGAGCGTGAGCACCACGAAATACGCGGCCAGCAGCACGGTGACGGCTTGGGCGAAGACGAGCCAGAGGCGTTTCATGGATGGCGGGTTCTCGGTGACAGGGGCAGTGGGCGGCGCGCAAATTGTAGGGTGCGCGATGGATCCCCGATGACGACGTGCGCCGATCGGCGGCAAAACGGCAGGCCGCCGGTGCCTGCGTTCGCCGGCGCGAATCGAGGTCAGTCGATCCGCGCGCGCTCAGCGCATCTCGAACAGCTCCTGGTGGAACGCGCTGGCCGGCAGGCCCTGCGCCAGCAGGTCGGCGCGCAGCGCCTGGCCGAAGCCGGCCGGGCCGCAGAACCACACGCTGGCGTCGCGCCAGCCGGCAACCATCCGGCGCAGGCGCTCGCCAGACAAGAGGCCGTCGCGCGCATCCACCAGCACGTGCAGGCGAATGCCGGCCGCTTGCGCGTCGGCGCGCATCTTGCCCAGCGCCACGGGGTCTTCCACCACGGTGCTGTGGATCAGGTCGATCTCGTGCGGGCCGCCGCCTTCGCGCGCCAGTTGCTTCATGCGGGCGATGAAGGGCGTGATGCCGATGCCCGCGCCGATCCAGATCTGGCGCGCTTGGGGGCCGCCGAAGGTAAAGCACCCGTAAGGGCCCTCCACCGTCACCCGCTGGCCCACGCTCAAGGTCTGCGGCAATTGCGCCGTGTGGTCGCCCAGCGCCTTGGTGACGAAGGTGACGCGCGGGTTTTCGGGGTGCCAGGCCGAGGCGATGGTGTAGGGGTGCGCGCCCTCGGCGCGGCTGCTGGTGACGAAGGCGAACTGCCCCGCCTGGTGGCCGCGCCAGCCCGCGTCGATGCGCACCGTCGTCTCCAGCACGCCCAGCGCCGGATAGTGTTGCAGCGCCTCGATGGCGCCGCCCGCCGTGCGCCCCGCGCCCACGCGGCCCAGCAGCACCAGCAGCGCCGACACGGTGCCGGCGGCCGTCAGCAGCGCCATCGCCCAGCCGATGGGCTGCGACCAGTAGTCGAACTGCAGCAGCACCACGGTGTGGAAGACCAGCACCAGATAGGCCACGGCCAGCAGATGGTGCGTCTTGACGAACAGGCGATAGGGAAAGCGCTTGATCAGCGCCAGCGCGATCAGCACCACGGCGGCGTAGAAAGCCCATTCGCCCAAGTCTTCGGCGGTGTGGCGCCAGCCGCGCAGCACGGCTTCGATGCCGCTGGATTCGGGCGGCTGCCCGCGGCGCGCGGGCCGGGTCAGCCAACCCCAGCCGACCGCCCATTTGGTGCCCTGGGCCCACAGCCAGTGCACGGTGCCGGCAACGAGCGCGCCCACGCCCAGCCACTTGTGCAGCCGGTACATCTTGTCCAGCCCGCGCAGCTGCGGCTCCAGCCACACGGGTCGCACGGCCAGCACCATGGCCAGCGACATCATGCCCATGACCAGCACGCCGCTGTACTGCACCCACACGGTGCGAAACGCGAAGTAGCCGGCTTGCGCGGGCCACAGCGTGTCGGCCAGCAGCCACAGGCCGCTCAACGCGGCCAGAAAGCCCCAGAACACCCAGACCATTCGCTTCATCGTGATTCCTCGCGTCGTTCCATCCCTGGGGATCATAGGGACGCCATCTTGCGTATTGCGAAGCGCGTGTAAACGGGAGGTCAAGGGGTTTGATGGGAGTCAACCCATCGTGAAATTGCATTTGAAGAAGTGGGCGCCAGCCGTGCTGCCCGACTCTTGGCCGGCCGCGATCGCGCGAGGCCGTTCACCCCGCAAATGCCGGCGCCAGCGGCTTCTATTCGTGGGGCGTCGACCCGGCATGGCACCGGTGCCACTGCATCCGGTCGCTTGTCTGGCCTTTCTCGCCGTAACACCAGCCCTGCCGGTAGAGCGCACGGCCCAGGCGCTGGCGTTCATCGCAGGCGGGTTGCGTGCGCGGGTCGTCGCCGTGCAAGCCGCGGCACAAGGTGTTTTGCTCCCGCCATTGCGTCTGCATGCGTGCGGCTTGCGGCGGCGGCGGTCCGCCATGGGCCGTCAGCCAGTCTTGCACGGCCTGGCGCGCCGCCAGCGCCTGCCAGCTCATCTGACTCTCCTTGGGGTGAATCGCGAAATAGGGCTCGAACGTCTGGCCCGAGCGGTTGCGCAGCAGGGGGTCGGCGCCGGCCTTCAGCAGCGCAAGCATGGCCGCGTAGTCGTTGATCTGCGCGGCCACGTGCAGCGGCGTGTCGCCCTGGCGATCGGCCAGGTTGGGGTTGGCGTGGCGGGCCAGCAGCAGGCGCACGGCGTCGTCGTTGCGGTTCATCAAGGCTTCGGACAGCACCGACGCCTGGGTGCGTCCATCGGTCAGGTCGGGGCTTGCACCGTGGTCCAGCAGGATTTGCAGATACGGCCTTTTCTTGGCCATGGCCGCCGTGTGCATGGCGGTTTGCTGCGCATAGCCCTGTTGCGCGGGGTCGGCCCCCAGATCGAGCAGCAGCGCCAGCATGCGCGGCTGCTCGCGCAGCATGGCCCATTGCAGCAGGGTGACATCGTCTTGCCCGCGCGCAGACAGCCGGGCGCCCGCCTGCACGAGCTGGCGCACCCCGGTCGCATCGCCCGCGGCAATGGCACGCGCCAGCACGGCCGTCGGCGCATCCGCAAACACGCGCGCGGGATCGGGGCTGGCCTGCACGCCCGCGACCAGTACCAGCGCCAAGGCCGCGGCAATCAGCCAGCCGAGCCGTGCGCGCTGCACCCGGCCGCAGTCCGGCGTACGCCGACTATCGGATGTTGCCCACACTGTTTTTGGCCAGGGATCGCGTTTGATCGACGTACCACCGGTCGGCACTGGCCCGGCCATCGATCTTGGCGCGCCGGGCATATTCAGGCGCCAGGTTTTTGACCGCAGCGCCCACCGCATGGCCTGCGGCGCGCCCCCAGGCGGCAGCGCTGGCCTGCCCGTCGGCCCGCGTGCGGCGTTCCACTTCGGGGCGAATCACCGCAAACGCCGCCTCTTCCGAGCGCTTGCGTGTCGCAGCCGGCACGCCGTTGACGATGCGGTCACCGCGCTGGGCTTGCTGCCCGGGGCCGTTGCCTGCGCTGGCCGCCTCGCCATTGCAACCCGTCAGATGCCGGTTGGCGTCGTAGCAGATGCCGTTTCGCGCATCCCGGCTGTGGTTGTCGCGGTTCAGCGCCTGATTGGTGGACCGATGGACGTTGCTAGTCAACGTGGACTGGAGCATCTGCGTGGAGCATGACAGACACTGCGCCTGCGCCGGAGCGATTGCGGCCATGCCCAACAAGAGCAGCCCGGTGGGGAGATGGTGGCGGTTCCTCATGCGCTGGTCCTCGGACTGAGGGTTTGAGTGTGGCATCGATTCGCTGGCGGCGAAATTCTGTCCCGTGGCATGGCCCGCATGCTACCCGCCTGGGCGCGTGGTTCACAATCGCCCGATGCACACCCGCAGTTCCACGCGATCCACCCCGGCGCATGTCGATCGCGCCACCTTGCTGGCCGCCTTCGACGCCGAACTGCAACCCCAGCGCTTCAAGGACTACGGGCCCAACGGCCTGCAGGTGGAGGGCAAGGCGCGCATCGGCAAGATCGTCAGCGGCGTGACGGCCAGCCGTGCGCTGATCGACGCGGCCATCGACGCGAAGGCGGACGCCCTGTTCGTGCACCACGGCCTGTTCTGGCGCGGGCAGGACGGCACGGTGACGGGCTGGATGAAGCAGCGCCTGCAGCGCCTGCTGGCGCATGACATCAACCTGTTCGCCTACCACCTGCCGCTGGACGCGCACCCCACGCTGGGCAACAACGCCCAGCTCGGGCTGCGGCTGGGCCTGGTGGCCGAGGGGCGCTTCGGCGAGCAAGAGCTGGGCTTCATCGGCCGGCCAGCCGACGGCGTGCCGCTGGCCGACGCGGCGGCCCTGGTCCAGCGCCTGGAAAATATATTGAATCGGCCTGTGGCGCAGGTAGGGCAAGCGCAAGCAGCTATCAAAAAGATAGCTTGGTGCAGCGGCGGCGCGCAGAGCTACTTCGAGGCCGCCATCGCCGCGGGCGCGCAGGCCTTCATCACGGGCGAGATGTCCGAGCCCCAGGCGCATCTGGCGCGCGAGTGCGGCGTGCTGTTTTACGCCTGCGGCCACCACGCCACCGAGCGCTACGGTGCGCCGGCGCTGGCTGGACATGTGGCGGCGTCGCTTGGCGTGGCGCACGAGTTCATCGACATCGACAACCCGGCATGACGCCGCCTTGCCCGAGCGCCGCGGCCTGGCCGATCCAACCGCCTGCACCCGTCATGAAGAAACCCATGGTCATCACCCAGGGCGACGCTGCCGGCATCGGCCCCGAAATCATCGTCAAGGCCTGGCTCGAGGCCCCGGAGGTGCTTGCGGGCTGCTTTGTGGCGGGCGATGTGGCCACGCTGCGCCGTGCCGCCGGCTGGGTGCAGGGCGAGGGCGTGAGCGTGCCGGTGGCGCAGATCACGACGCCTGCCGAGGCGGCGGCGGTGCCGCCGCGCTGCATCCCCGTGTTGCAGGCCGTGGCGGTGGCGGGGCTGGTCACGCCCGGTCGGGTCAGCGCTCAGGCGGGGCGCATGGCCGGTGACTGCGTGGTGTGGGCCGCGCGCGCGGCGCTGCGCGGCGAGGTGGGGGCGGTGGTGACGGCGCCGCTGAACAAGGAGGCGCTGTCGGCCGCCGGCGCACCGTATGCGTCATTCCCCGGCCACACCGAACTGCTGCAGGCCGAGGCGGCGCGGCATTTGGGCTGCACGCCCGCGCAGGTGCCGGTGCGCATGATGCTGGCCAACGACGAGCTGCGCACCGTGCTGGTCAGCATCCACGTGTCGCTGCGCGAGGCCATCGAGCGGGTGCGCGCGGCCAACGTGCTGGAGACCCTGCGCATCACCCACCACGCGGTGGGCGCCGCGCTGGGGCGCGCGCCGCGCATCGGCGTGGCGGGGCTCAACCCGCACGCGGGCGAGGGCGGCTTGTTTGGCCGCGAGGAGATCGAGCAGATCGCGCCCGCCGTGGCCCAGGCGCAGGCCGAGGGCATCGACGCGCGCGGGCCGTTTGCGCCCGACACCGTGTTCATGCGCGCGCGCGCCGCCCACGGACGGTCGGGCGAATTCGATGTGGTGGTCGCCATGTACCACGACCAGGGCCTGATCCCGGTGAAGTACCTGGGCGTGGAGCGCGGCGTGAACGTGACCCTGGGCCTGCCCTTCGTGCGCACCAGCCCCGATCACGGCACCGCGTTCGATCGGGCCGGCAGCGGGCGCGCCGATGCGCAGAGCCTGCTGGCGGCCATTCGCATGGCGCGCGATTTGATGTCGTGAATCCCCGGCTGCTTCAGCGCTTGAGGCTGTCGCGAATCTCGCGCAGCAGTTGCACTTCTTCCGGCGGCTCGGCCGGCGCGGCGGGTGCGGGCGCCGGCTCTGCCTTCTTGAGCCGGTTGATCTGCTTGACCATCATGAAGATGATGAAGGCCAGCAAGATGAAGTTGACCAGGATGGTGATGAAATTGCCGTAGGCGAACACGGCGCCGGCCTTTTTGGCCGCGTCCAGACTCAGCCCCGTCGCCTGGCCGGCCAGCGGAATGTAGTAGTTGGAAAAATCCAGCCCGCCGACCAGCTTGCCGACCAGCGGCATGACCAGGTCGCCGACGATCGAATCGACGATCTTGCCGAAGGCGCCGCCGATGATCACGCCCACCGCCAGGTCCATGGCATTGCCCTTGACCGCGAACTCCCGAAACTCCTGCATCATGCCCATGATGTGCTTCCCCTTTGACTTGGAACAAGAGGCGCGTATTGTGCCGCAGCGCCAGGGGCGCCGGCGTGCCCCTGGCGTGGCGAACGGCTTGACTTGCTCCGCTACAATCCTTCGCTGATTCGCGTAGAAAAACACCCGCCCCGATTTCGAGGAATGCCATGAGTGACGCCCCACCCAGCAATTTCACCCCCGCGCCCCTGGACAGCAGCAAACGGACCTGGCTGATTGCGTCCACCGCCGCCGGTGCGGTCGGCACGGTGGCGCTGGCCACCCCCTTCGTCGAAAGCTTTTCCCCCTCCGAGCGCGCCAAGGCCGCCGGCGCCGCGGTCGAGGTGGACATCTCCGCCCTCAAGTCCGGCGAGCGCATGATCGTCGAGTGGCGCGGCCAGCCGGTGTGGGTGTTCAAGCGCACGCCCGAGATGCTGGCCACGCTCAAGACCACCGAGAGCGAGGTCGCCGACCCGATGTCCAAGCGCACCGATTTTCCGACGCCCGAGTGGGCGCAGAACATCGACCGCGCGCCCGAGGCCCACAAGGACATCCTGGTCGTGGTCGGCATCTGCACGCACCTGGGCTGCTCGCCGGTCGAGAAATTCAAGGCCGGCCCGCAGCCCTCGCTGCCCGACAACTGGGTCGGCGGCTTTTTCTGCCCCTGCCACGGTTCGACCTTCGATTTTTCCGCGCGCGTGTTCAAGGACAAGCCGGCGCCCGCCAACCTGGTGGTGCCGCCCTACACGTACCTGTCCGACACCCGGCTGTTGATCGGCGAATACAAGAAGGCATAACGAGGCGCGCCATGGCTGAATTCAAGGAAATTTCCCCCAACGCGTCCGCGGGCGCCAAGCTCCACAACTGGTTCGACAACCGGTTCCCGACCCTGTTTGCGGAATACCGCAAACACATGTCGGAGTACTTCGCGCCCAAGAACTTCAACTTCTGGTACTTCTTCGGCTCGCTGGCGCTCTTGGTGCTGGTGATCCAGATCGTCACGGGCATCTTCCTGACGATGAACTACAAGCCCGACGCCGCCAAGGCCTTCGAGTCGGTCGAATACATCATGCGCGACGTGCCGGGCGGCTGGTTCATCCGCTACATGCACTCCACGGGGGCATCGGCCTTCTTCATCGTGGTGTACCTGCACATGTACCGCGGCCTGATCTACGGCAGCTACCGCAAGCCGCGCGAGCTGGTGTGGGTCTTCGGCTGCGCGATCTTCCTGGCGCTGATGGCCGAGGCCTTCATGGGCTACCTGTTGCCCTGGGGCCAGATGTCCTACTGGGGCGCGCAGGTGATCGTCAACCTGTTCTCCGCCATCCCCTTCATCGGGCCCGACCTGTCGCTGCTGATCCGCGGCGACTACGTGGTGGCCGATGCCACGCTCAACCGCTTCTTCGCGTTCCACGTCATTGCCGTGCCCCTGGTGCTGCTGGGCCTGGTGGTGGCGCACCTGCTGGCGCTGCACGACGTGGGCTCCAACAACCCCGACGGCATCGAGATCAAGAAGGGCCCCAAGGGCAATCGCTGGTCGCCCGACGCGCCGACCGACGGCATTCCCTTCCATCCGTACTACAGCGTGCACGACATCGTCGGCGTCAGCGTCTTTCTGATGGCGTATTTCGGCATCGTGTTCTTCGCGCCGGAGATGGGCGGCTACTTCCTGGAGTTCAACAACTTCATCCCGGCCGATCCGCTGGTCACGCCGCCGCACATCGCGCCGGTGTGGTATTTCACGCCCTTTTATTCCATGCTGCGCGCCACCACCGACACCATGGTGCACGTGCTGATGGTGATCATCGTGCTGGCGGTGATCCTGAACTTCGTGAGGTCGCGCAGCTCGACCGCCAAGAAGGGCGCCATCGCCGTGATCGGCCTGATCGCCATTGGCCTGCTGAGCGTCTTCGACGCCAAGTTCTGGGGCGTGGTGGTCATGGGTGGCTCCGTCATCATCCTGTTCTTCCTGCCCTGGCTGGACCGAAGCCCGGCGCGCTCGATCCGCTACCGTCCGGGCTGGCACAAGACGGTGTATGCCGTGTTCCTGATCTGGTTTGCCGCGCTGATGGTGCTGGGCATCATGGCCCCGGGCCCGATCTTCTCGCAGGGCTCGCTCGAGTGGCTGACCAACGAGCGCGTGGCGCTGGTGGGCACGCTGTTCTACTTCGGCTTCTTCCTGCTGATGCCGTGGTGGAGCCAGCTGGGCACGCCCAAACCGGTCCCCGACCGCGTGACCTTCAAGCCCCACTGAAGACGCCCCGGAGTACAACAACCATGACAAGCTGGAAAAATTTCGTCTTCGGATTGGCCCTTGCGCTGGGCGCCACCCTTGGGGCCCAGGCCTCAGGCACGGGGGGCATCGCCTGGGACAAGGCACCGGGCAAGATCAACGACAACGCCTCGCTGCAAGACGGTGTCAAGATCTTCGTCAACTACTGCCTCAACTGCCACTCGGCCGCCTACATGCGCTTCAACCGCCTGAAGGACATCGGCCTGACGGACGACCAGATCAAGGACAACCTGCTGTTCACCAGCGACAAGGTGGGCGACATGATGAAGGCGGCCATCGACCCCAAGCAGGCCAAGGCCTGGTTCGGCGCCAACCCGCCCGACCTGACCCTGATCGCGCGCTCGCGCTCGGGCGCCGGCGGCACGGGGGCCGACTACATCTACACGCTGTTCCGCTCCTACTATCGCGATGATTCCACCCCCACGGGCTGGAACAACCTGGCCTTCCCCAACATCGGCATGCCCCATCCGCTGTGGCAGCTGCAGGGCGAGCGCAAGCCGATTTACAGCACGGTGGAATCCCATGGGCACGAGACGCACGTCTTCAGCGGCCGTTGGGAGCAAGTCAGCCCGGGCACGATGAGCCCGCTCGAATACGACAAGGCGGTGGCCGACCTGGTCAACTACCTCAAATGGATGGGCGAGCCTGCGCAGAGCAAGCGCGTGGCCATCGGCGTGTGGGTCCTGTTGTTCCTGCTGGTGTTCACCTTGATTGCCTGGCGCCTCAACGCGGCGTACTGGAAAGACGTCCAATAACAGTCATCGGTTGCCCGGGCGCTGACGCTCGGGCTTTGCTGGAGTGGGGCGGGCCCGGCCTGGGCTGGCTTCCACTCCTTTGGTTTTCAAGGAGTTGACTCGCCATGATGGTGCTGTATTCAGGAACGACCTGCCCGTTTTCGCATCGCTGCCGCTTCGTGCTGTTCGAAAAAGGCATGGACTTCGAGATCCGCGACGTGGATCTCTACAACAAGCCCGAGGACATCAGCGTGATGAACCCCTACGGGCAAGTGCCGATCCTGGTCGAGCGCGACCTGATCCTGTATGAGTCCAACATCATCAACGAGTACATCGACGAGCGCTTTCCGCACCCGCAGCTCATGCCGGGCGACCCGGTCGATCGCGCGCGGGTGCGCCTGTTCCTGCTCAACTTCGAGAAGGAGCTGTTCACCCACGTCAGCGTGCTGGAAAACCGCGCCACCAAGAGCAACGAGAAGGCGCTGGAAAAGGCGCGCGGCCACATCCGCGATCGCCTGACGCAGATGGCGCCGGTGTTCCTGAAGAACAAGTTCATCCTGGGCGACAATTTTTCCATGCTCGACGTGGCGCTGGCGCCGCTGCTGTGGCGCCTGGACTACTACGGCATCGACCTGTCCAAGAACGCCGCGCCCCTGCTCAAGTACGCCGAGCGCATCTTCTCGCGCCCGGCCTACATCGAGGCGCTGACGCCTTCCGAAAAAGTGATGCGCAAGTAAGCGCGCCGCCCGCCTGCCATGAACGCGCTGGAATCCGCATCCACCCGTCCGTACCTGATCCGCGCCCTGTACGAGTGGTGCGCGGACAATGCGCTCACCCCTTACGTGGCCGTGCATGCCGACGACAGCGTGCAGGTGCCGCGCGAATACGTGCAAAACGGCGAGATCGTGCTCAACGTCAGCACCGACGCCACGAGCGGCCTGCGGATCGGCAACGAATTCATCGAGTTCAAGGCGCGCTTTGGCGGCGTGCCGCGCGAGATCATCGTGCCCATCGACCGCGTGATCGCCATCTACGCGCGCGAGAACGGCCAGGGCATGGCCTTTCCCTTGCAGGTTCGCGCCCCCGGCGCGGACGAAGCGCCGGAGCCGGCATCGCTGGACACGCCTGCCGCGCCCAGCCTGGTCGAGTTGGTCGATGATGGCGATCCCCCCGGGCCGCCCGATTCCACGTCCGCGGGCGGGCGCAAGCGGCCCGCGCTCAAGCGCATCAAGTAGCCATGGGTGGCGGCTGTTTGGTCGCCGGGCCCTTGGTTAGAATCGGCGCCGGTTCGCCGCCTTAGCTCAGTTGGTAGAGCACCCGCCTTGTAAGCGGTAGGTCGTCAGTTCGAATCCGACAGGCGGCACCATGTCACTCTCACCGGCGCGTCAGCGCGCCGGTTCCCGATGCACCCGGATCCGAATGTCGGCCACGGGTCGACCGTGGGCCTCCAGCGCCAGGCGAAAGGCCGGCAGCAACTGCCGCACCTTGGCCGCCGCGGCCGGATTGGGCACCAGCAGGCACCATTGCGATTCGTCGATCGGTCCGGCCACCACGCCGGTGCGCAGTGCGGGGGGCAGCAGGGGCCGAATGATCTCCAGCCGCGCCGAGGATTCGGCCAGGCGCTCGCGCAGCGGCGCCAGCCCGGCGGCGCCGTCCAGGGCCGTGGCCACCGGGACGGCTTGGCGAGGATTCGTGAAAGGGGGCATGGCGGCGGACCCGGAGCGCGGGTTTGGGCGTGAGTAAAATGGCAAGTTTGTCGCGCTGACGGCTGGATGGCGCCGCCCCATGTTGAACACGGCGGCGCCGACCCTATCTTCGCATCATCTGGAACCCACCTACACCGCTGGTTGCACCCTGTGGCGCGACGTTTGCGCAGCGGCGACCGCTCACGCATGGCCACGACCTTCCTCACCAAGATTTTCGGCAGTCGCAACGACCGCCTGCTCAAGCAATACCGCAAAGTCGCGGCCCGCATCAACGCGCTCGAACCCGAATTCGAAAAGCTCGGCGACGATGAATTGCGCGGCAAGACCCAGCAGTTTCGCGATCGCCTGGCTGCAGGCGAGACAATCGAGCAGTTGCTGCCCGAGGCGTTTGCCGTGGTGCGCGAGGCCTCCAAGCGCGTCATGAAGATGCGCCACTTCGACGTGCAGCTGGTGGGTGGCATGGCGCTGCACGAGGGCAAGATCGCCGAGATGCGCACCGGCGAGGGCAAGACGCTCACCGCCACGCTGCCGGTGTACCTGAACGCACTGGGCGGCAAGGGCGTGCACGTGGTCACCGTCAACGACTACCTGGCCAATCGCGACGCGCAATGGATGGGGCGCCTGTACGGCTTTCTGGGCCTGACGGTGGGCGTGAACCTGCCGCAGATGCCGCGCGAGGACAAGCAGGCCGCCTACAACGCCGACATCACCTACGGCACCAACAACGAGTACGGCTTCGACTACCTGCGCGACAACATGGTCTACGAGGTGGCCGACCGCGTGCAGCGCAAACTGAACTACGCCATCGTGGACGAGGTGGATTCGATCCTGATCGACGAGGCGCGCACGCCGCTCATCATCAGCGGCCAGGCCGAGGACCACACGGCCATGTACGTGGCCATGAACCAGGTCGCGCCGCTGCTGGTCAAGCAGGAGGGCGAGGCCGACCCGCGCACCGGCGAGGGCGTGACCAAGCCGGGCGACTTCACGGTCGATGAAAAAGCGCACCAGATCTACCTGACCGAGCAAGGCCACGAGACCGCCGAGCGCGTGCTGGTCGAGCGCGGCCTGATCGCCCCCGGCGCCAGCCTGTACGACGCGGCCAACATCGCGCTGATGCACCACCTGTACGCGGCCTTGCGCGCGCACTACCTGTTTCATCGCGACCAGCACTACGTGGTGCAAACCGGGGAGCAGGGCGCCGAGATCGTCATCGTGGACGAATTCACCGGCCGCCTGATGAGCGGTCGCCGCTGGAGCGACGGCCTGCACCAGGCGGTGGAGGCCAAGGAGGGCGTGCCCATCCAGGCCGAGAACCAGACCTTGGCCTCGATCACGTTCCAGAACTACTTTCGCCTCTACGGCAAGCTGGCCGGCATGACCGGCACGGCCGACACGGAGGCCTACGAGTTCCAGGAAATCTACGGCCTGGAGACGGTGGTGATCCCGCCCAACCGGCCCAGCAAACGCGACGACCAGCTCGACCGGGTCTACAAGACCACGTCCGAAAAATACACCGCGGCCATCGCCGACATCCGTGCCTGCTACGACAAGGGCCAGCCGGTGCTGGTGGGCACCTCGTCCATCGAGAACTCCGAAATCATCGCCGAGCTGCTGCAAAAGGCCAAGCTGCCGCACCAGGTGCTCAACGCCAAGCAGCACGCGCGCGAGGCCGACATCGTGGCGCAGGCCGGCCGGCCCAAGATGATCACCATCGCCACCAACATGGCCGGGCGCGGCACCGACATCGTGCTGGGCGGCAACGTGGACAAGGCCGTCGAGGCGCTGGCGCAAGACCCGGCCCTGGACGAAGCCGCCCGCGCCGCGCGCGCGGCCGAGCTGCGCGCCCAGTGGGAAAAGGACCACGCCCAGGTGGTCGCCCTGGGTGGCCTGCGCATCATCGCCACCGAGCGGCACGAGAGCCGGCGCATCGACAACCAGCTGCGCGGGCGTTCGGGCCGCCAGGGCGATCCGGGCTCCTCGCGCTTTTACCTGAGCCTGGACGATCCGCTGATGCGCATTTTTGCCGGCGACCGCGTGCGCGCCATCATGGAGCGCCTGAAGATGCCCGAGGGCGAGGCCATCGAGGCGGGCATCGTCACGCGCAGCATCGAGAGCGCGCAGCGCAAGGTCGAGGCACGCAACTTCGACATCCGCAAGCAGCTGCTCGAGTACGACGACGTCTCCAACGATCAGCGCAAGGTGATCTACCAGGAGCGCAACGACATTCTGGACGCCACCGACCTGAGCGAGCAGATCGCCGCCTTCCGCGAAGGCAGCATGACCGACCTGGCGCGCCAGTACGTGCCATCCCAGTCGGTCGAGGAGCAGTGGGACATCCCCGGACTGGAGAAGGTGCTGGCCGAGCAGTGGCAGCTGGAGCTGCCGCTGGCCAAGGAGGTCGAGGCCTCCAGCGCCATCACCGACGAGGACATCGCCGAGAAGGTCGTCAGCGCGGCCAACCAGAGCTATGCCCAGCGCCTGGAGCAGGTCGGCGGCGAGAACTTCCACCCCTTCGAGCGCGCCGTGCTGCTGCAAAGCATCGACATGCACTGGCGCGAGCACCTGGCCGCGCTGGACTACCTGCGCCAGGGCATTCACCTGCGCAGCTACGGCCAGAAACAGCCCAAGCAGGAATACAAGCGCGAGGCCTTCGAGCTGTTCGGCCAACTGCTCGACGTGGTCAAGAACGACGTCACGCGCACGCTGATGACCGTGCGCATCCAGTCCAGCGAGCAGATCGAGCAGGCCGCGCAGGACTTCGAGGCGCGCGGCGAGCGCGTCAGCAACGTGACCTACACCGCCCCGACTGAAACGGGTGAGGCCGAGAGCGTGCCGGAGGCCGCCGCGCGCGGCATGGCGGCAGCCGCCGCAGCGGGCGCCGCCGCCGCCGTGCCCCGCGTCGGCCGCAACGATCCCTGCCCTTGCGGAAGCGGCAAAAAATACAAGAACTGCCACGGTGCCTTGAGCTGACGTGGTTTCTCTGTCCTTTGGAGGTTTTCAAACGCCATGCCCGTCCATCTGACCGCCACCGATCCAGCACAACTTTTGCCAGTCGTCGGCGTGCGGCCGGGGGTCGCGCAAGCGGGCATACGCAAGGCCGGGCGCGACGATTTGACGGTGTTGCTGCTGGACGATGGCGCCAGCGTGGGCGGCGTGTTCACGCAAAACCGCTTTTGCGCCGCGCCCGTACAGGTGTGCCGCGAGCATCTGGCGGGCGGCGCGCCGATCCGCGCCATCGTCATCAACACCGGCAATGCCAATGCCGGCACGGGCGAGGATGGCTTGGCGCGTGCGCGCCAGACCTGCGCCGCGCTGGCGGGTCTGCTCAACATCGAAGCAAACCAGGTGCTGCCCCTGTCCACCGGCGTCATCATGGAGCCGCTGCCGGTCGATCGCATTGCCGCCGGCCTGCCGGCCGCCCTGGCCGCGGCGGGCGTCGATCAATGGGGTCGCGCCGCCAGCGCCATCATGACCACCGACACGGTGCCCAAGGCCTTCAGTGCCAAGGCGCGCGTGGGCGGGGTCGAAGTGGCCGTCACCGGCATCGGCAAGGGCGCCGGCATGATCCGTCCCAACATGGCCACCATGCTGGGTTTTGTCGCCACCGACGCCTGCATCGACGCGGCGCTGCTCACGCCGCTGGCGCGCGAGCTGGCCGAGGGCTCGTTCAACCGCGTCACCGTCGATGGCGACACGTCCACCAACGACAGCTTTTTGCTCATCGCCACCCAGCGCGCCGGCAACGCGCCCATCACCACGCTCGAATCGGCGGACGCGCAGGCGCTCAAGGCGGCGCTGCTCCAGGTTGCGCGCCAGCTGGCCCAGGCCATCGTGCGCGACGGCGAAGGCGCAACCAAGTTCATTACCGTGCGCGTCGAGGGCGGGCGCGACGCTGCCGAATGCCGTCAGGTGGCCTATGCCATCGCGCATTCGCCCCTGGTCAAGACGGCGTTTTTCGCCAGCGACCCCAACCTGGGGCGCATTCTGGCGGCGGTGGGTTACGCCGGCATCGCCGACCTCGACCAGACCCAGATCGATTTGCACCTGGACGACGTGCACGTGGCCACCGGCGGCGGGCGCCACCCGCAGTACCGCGAAGAAGACGGCCAGCGCGTGATGAAACAGGCCGAGATCACCGTGCGCGTGGGTCTGGGCCGGGGCACCGCCCATGACACGGTCTGGACCTGCGACCTGAGCCACGATTACGTGAGCATCAACGCCGATTACAGATCTTGATAGCTACTTTTCTGATAGCTGTCAGCGCTTGTTGCCTGGGCGCTGGAGGCCTGAATGAATGAAAATCTGACGCGCCTGATCGAGCGGGCCGAACAACTCATCACCCGCATCGAGGCCGTTCTGCCCCAGCCCCTGGGCGCGCCCGACTGGGCAGAGGCCATGGCCTGGCGCTACCGCAAGCGCGCCTCGGGCATGGGGGCGCTGGAGCCGGTGCGCCATCTGGCCGCGATGGCCTTGTCCGACCTGAAGGAAATCGACGCGCAAAAAGACAAGATCGAGCGCAACACGCGCCAGTTCGTCGAAGGCCGGCCGGCCAACAACGTGCTGCTGACGGGCGCGCGCGGCACGGGCAAGTCCTCGCTCATCAAGGCTTGCCTGAACGCTTTCGCACCGCAGGGCCTGCGCCTGATCGAGGTGGACAAGACCGACCTGGTGGACCTGCCCGACATCGTCGAGGTGGTGAGCCAGCGGCCCGAGAAGTTCATCGTCTACTGCGACGACCTGAGTTTCGACGAGGGCGAACCGGGCTACAAGGCGCTCAAAAGCATTCTGGACGGCAGCGTGGCGGCCAGCACCCCCAACGTGCTCATCTATGCCACCAGCAACCGCCGCCACCTGCTGCCCGAGTACATGAAGGAAAACCTCAGCTACACCCACACCGAGGACGGCGAGGTGCACCCCGGCGAAGTGATCGAGGAAAAGATTTCGCTGTCCGAGCGCTTTGGCCTGTGGGTGAGTTTCTATCCTTTCACGCAGGCTGAATACCTGGCGATTGCCGCGCAGTGGCTCAGCGCCCTGGGCGCCAGCGCGGCGCAGATCGAGGCCGCCCGGCCCGAGGCCCTGGTGTGGGCGCTCGAGCGCGGTTCGCGCTCCGGCCGCGTGGCCTGGCAGTTCGCGCGCGACTTCATGGGAAGGCATTGATTCCCCCCTCTGCGTCGCCTGCGGCGCCTTCCCCCAGGGGACGACGCCAGTGGCCGGCGCAGGTCCGGCCGCGGCGCCCTTGCATGGCCTGCTCCGCGGCCATCTGACTCCTTGCGCTGCGTACGCCATGAATGAACCGAAATGACCGACATCCTGACTGCGGACGGGCATGTGCCGCGTGACGTGCCGGGCGAGCGGACGATCGTCGAGGTGGCCGTCGGCATCTTGCTGCAACCCGATGGCCGCTTCTTGCTGACCTCGCGCCCGCCGGGCAAGGTCTATGCGGGCTACTGGGAGTTCCCGGGCGGCAAGCTGGAAGCCGGCGAAAGCGTGGAGCAGGCGCTGGCGCGCGAGCTGCATGAAGAGCTGGGCGTGGTGATCGAGCCAGCGGCCATCACCCGCTGGCGTGAGCAGTGCGTGGACTATCCGCACGCCTTGGTGCGCCTGCATTTTTGTCGTGTCACGGCGTGGCGCGGTGCGCTGCAAATGCGCGAAGGCCAGGATGCCGCGTGGGAGCGCCTGCCGGTGGGCGTGCAGCCGGTGCTGGCGGGCACGCTGCCCGTGCTGCAATGGTTGCGCGAGGAGGCGGGTGACGTGACCCCTCGTCCGGCGTGAGGAGCCCGCCCGGCGCGGGCCGGCCTGCCTGATCGGGCGTTGGTCCCCGGATCAATGCGGCGGGTGCGCGGGAGGCTCGTCCGGATCGTCCTGCACGGCGACGCGAAAGCGCTCGTTGGCCCAGTCGCCCAGATCGTGCAGCTTGCAGCGCTGGCTGCAAAACGGCCGCCAGGGGTTGTCCGGCGCATAGCGGCTGGGGCCGCCGCAGGCGGGGCAGCGCACGGTGGGAGCCGGGGAGGGCGTGCGGCTGTTCACTGGACGACCCTGCACGCTGCGCGCTGCGGGATTCGCGCTTGGGAGCGGCCCGGCGCGCAGATTGCACCAACCCTGCGCGCTGCGCGCTGCGGGATTCGCGCTTGGGGGCGGCCCGGCGCGCAAATCGGACAAACCCTGCGCGCTGTGCGCTGCGGGATTCGCGCTTGGGAGCGGCCCGGCGCGCTCATGCACACAGCGCCAACTCGAAGGGCGCGTCGATGCGTTCGGACTGCAACTTGCCGTCGGGCTGCAGGCGCATCAGGCGCACGGACACGGCCAGCCGGTTGCCGCTGATTTCGGGCACCAGGCCCAGCGACTCATCCAGCCGCAGGCGCAGCAGCTGCACCGTGCGGCCTTGCGGCAGGCCCATCTGGTATTGACCGGCCGTGGCGGTCAGCATGCGCGGCTTGCCGGTGTCGCGCAGGATTTGCAGCAGCAGCGCGATGGCTTGCGCCATGGGCCCCAGCGAGGCCACCCAGCGCTGCAAGTCGGCGCGCCGGCTGGCCGCCTGGCCGTGCTGCCAGGCATGGTAGGCCGGCAGATCGAACCCGCAGGTGCCGCCCGGGATGGCGGCGCGGCTGCGGATGCCCATCAGCCAGTCGTTGTCGGTCAGTTCGTGGCCGGGTTTGCCCAGCTGCTGGTTGAGCTGGCTGAAGGCGTCGTCCAGCCGCGCCAGGATGGCGTTCAGCGAGACCTCCGAGATGGCGGGGTTGCCGCGGTAGGCGGCCATCTGCGTTTTTTGCTTTTCCAGGTCCTTGAGCACGTCCGACTTCAGGTCGGCGCGGCTCGTCACGTCCATGATCTCGAACAGGGTGACCAGCGCAAAGTGGTGGTCCAGCGCCGCCTCGCGCGGCAGCAACTGGCCCAGTCGGCCGAACAGGTGCTCGAGCCGGAGATAGGTGCGAATGCGTTCGTTGAAAGGGTACTCGTACAGGATCACGCGCGGGCTTCCAGGCTGGGGCGCATCATAGCCCCAAGCGCCGCGCCAGGATGTCGAGTTGGACGCCCAGATCACGCACCGACACATCTTCGCCGTTGAACAGCACCCAGTCGGCGGCCGCCAGCCGCTGGCTGCGCGAAGCCTGCGCCGCCAGGATGGATTCGATCTCGCCACGCGCCAGGCCACTGCGGGCCATCACGCGTGCCATCTGCACCTCGGGCGGACAGTCGAGCACCAGCACGCGATCGAGCCGGGCGCGCCAGCGCGAGCCGCCCTCCACCAGCAGGGGAATGTCGTACACCAGCCACGCATGGCCCGCCTGGTGCGCTGCGCGGGTCTGGCGCTCGATTTCCTGGCCGACCAGCGGATGGATGATGGCCTCGAGTCGTTGGCGCGCGCCCGGGTTGCCATACACCTGCGCGCGCATGGCGGCGCGGTCCAGCGCACCGTCGGTGCCGATCAATCGGGGGCCGAAGGCGGCGGCGATGGCCGGCAACGCAGCGCCACCGGCGGCCGTGGTGGCGCGCGAGATGGCGTCGGCGTCGATGATGGCGGCGCCATGCGTGGCCAGCAGGCCGGCCACCGTGCTCTTGCCGCTGCCGATGCCGCCGGTCAGGCCCAAGTGCAGGGGCGGGTTGCGGCGGGCCATGGCCTACAAGCCGATCACCCGCAGGATGGCGGCCGGTCCGAACACCATGGCAGTGAGCCCGGCCAGGGCCAAGAACGGCCCGAAGGGCATTACCCCGCCCTCACGCAGCGCGTGCGAGAGCTTCATGCCGATGCCGATCAGCGCGCCGATCACCGACGCCATCAGGATGATGGGCGCCAGCGCCGGCCAGCCAAACCATGCGCCCAGCGCCGCAAACAGCTTGAAGTCGCCATAGCCCATGCCTTCCTTGCCGGTGACGAGCTTGAAGGCCCAGTACACCCCCCACAGCGAGACGTAGCCGGCCACCGCGCCCCAGACGGCGTGCGCCAGCGGCACGCCGGTCCAGCCCAGCGCGGCGGCGATCAGCCCGGCCCACAGCAGGGGCAGGGTCAGGTCGTCGGGCAGCAAGGTGGTGTCCCAGTCGATCAGGGTCAGCGCCACCAACAGCGCAGAGAACCCGCACCATGCAGCGGCCGCCGGGGACCAGCCCCAGCGCCAGGCGCACCACGCAAAGAGCAGGCCCGTGGCCAGCTCGACCAATGGATAGCGGGCGCTGATGCGGGCCTGGCATTGCGAGCAGCGCCCGCGCAGCAGCAACCAGCTGAGCACCGGAACGTTCTCGAACCAGCGGATGCCGTGGCCGCAGTGCGGGCAGCGCGAGCGCGGCGTGAGCAGGTTGAAGGGCGCTTGCTCGGGGACGGGCTGGCCCGTCAGCTCGGCGCATTGCTCGGCCCATTGGCGCTCCATCATCTTGGGCAGCCGGTGGATGACCACGTTCAGGAAGCTGCCGATGAGCAGGCCCAACACGCCACCGGCGGCGGCCTGCAACCACAGGGGTTCGATCATCAGACGACCTGGCCCAGCTTGAAGATCGGCAGATACATGGACACCACGATGCCGCCGATGATGGTGCCGAGCACCACGATGATGATGGGCTCCATCAGGCTGGACAGGCCGGCCACCATCTCGTCCACCTCGGCCTCGTAGAAGTCGGCGGCCTTGCCCAGCATGTGGTCGAGCGAGCCGGATTCCTCGCCGATCGCGCTCATCTGCAACACCATGCTGGGAAAGATGTTGACGTTGGTCATGGCGGTGGTCAGGCTGGTGCCGGTGGACACCTCCTGCTGGATCTTGTCGGTGGCCAGCTTGTAGACCGAGTTGCCCGAGGCGCCGCCCACCGAGTCGAGTGCCTCGACCAGGGGCACGCCGGCGGCGAACATGGTGGACAGCGTGCGCGTCCAGCGCGCGATGACGGACTTTTCGATCAATTCGCCGAAGATCGGCAGCTTGAGCAGCAGGCGGTCCATGAACATCTGCATCTTTTCGTTGCGCTTCCAGGCCTGCATGAAAAAGTAGAACCCGAAGCCGATGCCGCCGAAGATCAGCCACCACCACTGCACGAAGAACTCGCTGATGGCAATCACCAGCAGCGTGGGGGCGGGCAGGTCGGCGCCGAACGAGGTGAACACTTCCTTGAAGGCCGGAATCACGAAGATCATGATGACCGAGACCACCACGAAGGCCACCACCATGACGGCGATCGGGTACATCAGCGCCGACTTGATCTTGGACTTGATCGCCTCGGTCTTCTCCATGTAGGTGGCCAAGCGGTCGAGCAGGCTGTCCAGGATACCGGCGGCCTCGCCGGCTTCGACCAGGTTGCAGTACAGGCTGTTGAAGTAGATCGGGTATTTGCGAAACGCCGCCGACAGCGAGGTGCCGGTTTCGACGTCCGTGCGGATGTCGTTGAGCAGCTTGGTCACGCTGGGGTTGGGGTTGCCGCGCCCAACGATGTCGAAGGCCTGCAGCAGCGGCACGCCGGCTTTCATCATGGTGGCCAGCTGGCGCGTGAAGATGGCGATGTCCCGGGGCTTGATCTTCTTGCCCGAGCGCATGCGGCGCTTTTTCAGCTTGGTGACGATGACGCCCTGGCGGCGCAGCGTGGCGTGGACCTGATTTTCGCCGCCGGCGCGCGTCTCGCCGCGCACCACCTTGCCGTTGCGATCCTTGCCCTCCCATTCGTAGACGGATTCCTTGACGCCGCTGCGCGGCGTCGATCGGGTTGCGGTTTGGGTTGCCATGACGTGGATTTCGGTTGGAGCGGCTTACTGATTGGTGCAGGCCAGGACTTCTTCGAGCGAGGTGACCCCCAGCCGCACCTTGTGCAGACCGGATTGGCGCAGCGAGCGCACCCCCTCGGTGCGCGCCTGCTCGGCGATTTCAAGGGCGCTGCCATCGGCCAGGATGATGCGCTGCAGCTCTTCGGTGATCGGCATCACCTCGTAGATGCCCACGCGCCCCTTGTAGCCGTTGTTGCAGGCGTCGCAGCCCACCGGCCGATAGGGCGTCCAGCTGCCGTCGATCTCGGTTTCGGGAAAGCCGGCATCGAGCAGGTTTTCGTGCGGGATGTCGGCGGGCTGCTTGCATTTGGCGCACAGGCGGCGCGCCAGGCGCTGCGCGGTGATCAGGATCACGCTGGAGGCGATGTTGAAGGGCGCGATGCCCATGTTGCGCATGCGCGTGAGCGTGGTGGGCGCGTCGTTGGTGTGCAAGGTGGAGAGCACCAGGTGACCGGTCTGCGCGGCCTTGATGGCGATGTCGGCGGTTTCCAGGTCGCGGATTTCGCCCACCATGATGATGTCCGGGTCCTGGCGCAGGAAAGCGCGCAGGGCGACGGCGAAAGTGAGTCCGGCCTTCTCGTTGACGTTGACCTGGTTGACCCCGGGCAGGTTGATTTCGGACGGGTCTTCGGCGGTGGCGATGTTCACGCCCGGCTTGTTCAGCAGGTTCAGGCAGGTGTAGAGCGACACCGTCTTGCCCGAGCCGGTGGGGCCGGTGACGAGGATCATGCCGTACGGGCGCTCGATGGCGGTCAGCAGGCGCGCCTTTTCCTCGGGCTCGTAGCCCAGCGCCTCGATGCCCATGCGGGCGCTGCTGGGGTCCAGGATGCGGATGACGATTTTTTCGCCGAACAGCGTGGGCAGGGTGCTGACGCGAAAGTCGATCACGCGCTCGGGCCCCACCTTGAGCTTCATGCGGCCGTCTTGCGGAATGCGCTTCTCGGCAATGTCCAGGCGCGAGATCACCTTGATGCGCGAGGCCAGCTTTTCCTTGATGGCCACCGGCGGCGAGACGATTTCCTGCAGTTCGCCGTCGATGCGAAAGCGCACGCGGTACTGGTGCTCGTAGGGCTCGAAGTGCAGGTCCGAGGCGCCCAGGCCGATGGCGTCCAGGAGCACCTTGTGCAGGAACTTGACCACCGGGGCGTCTTCGACGTCCGAGGGGGCGTCCTCGGTGGTGTCGGGCGGCGCGTCCGAGACCAGGGAGCCCTCGTCGAAATCGAAGCCGGTGCCGATGATGCTGTCCATCGAGTCGGCGACGGATTTGCCGTGCTTTTCGACCAGGCGAACGAGCTTGTCGAACTCGCCAATGACCCACTCGACCCCCATCTGGGTGATGAACTTGATGCGTTCGGCGGCCTCGTGGTCGGACGGGTCGGCGGTGACGACCACCAGGCGCCCGCCGCGCTTGCTGAGTGCCAGCAACCGATACTTCAGGGCCAGCTTGACGTCCAGCAAGTCCTTGGGCAGGCGCGCCGGATCGAGCGCATCCACATCGATCAGGGGTGCCGAAAAGGCCTGCGCCAGCGTGTGGGCCAGATCGGACGCCGAGATCGCGCCCGACTGGATCAGTTCGGGGATGTACGCCTCGCCGGTGGCCAGCGCCTTGCGGTGCACCTCCTCGGCCGCCTTCTGGCTGACCTTGCCGGCAATGACCAAGGCCCGACCGACGCCGGGCAGGGCGCTGGACAGGGGCTCTCGGAGGGACGATTCGGATACGGCCATTGAAGAAATGCGTAGACAACGGAAATCTTAACGATCATCGCCCATACGTGAGCATCTGTAAACGATCGAATGCCCGCATTGTGTGCCGCAGTCAACAAAATCGGCCCTGGCCGAGCGCGAAAGTGGCCCGATGTTGTTGCAAGGCGCCAAATGGGCGTGGCCTAACCCGCCTTGCGGAAGGTCAGGTTGATGCGCCGATCCCCCGTCATGGGGTGCCGCCCCGCCCCGATGGGGGCCACGCCGTGAAAACGCAGGCGATCGCGCCCGCCCCACACGACGACGTCGCCATGAAACAGCGGCACGCGCAGGCAGCGGTCCGCGCGGCGCGCGCCGCCCCACAGGAACACGGCGGGCAAACCCAGCGACACCGAGACGATGGGCCAGCCGAAGTCGCGCTCGTTGCGATCCTGGTGCAGGGACAGGCGCGTTGCGGGCGCGTAGCGGTTGATCAGGCAGGCGTCGGGCGCAAAGCCGTCGAAGCCGGCGGCTTGGGCGGCGTCACGCGCCAACCGGCCGAAAGCGGGCGGCATGGCGGGCCAGGGCTGCGCGCTGTCCGGGTCGTCCGGGCGGTAGCGATAGCCGGCGCGGCTGCTGGTCCAGCCCAGCGCGCCGCAGTTGGTCAGCGGCACCGACATGCTCTGGCCTCCTGGCGTGAGCATATGGCGAAACGGCGCTTGTGCCACCACGGCTTGCAGCGCGCTCCACAGCGCCGGCGCCTGCGGCAGGGCCCAGCCGCGCAGCACCACGGCCTGCGGCCCCAGCGGGGTGCGCGTGCCCGTCAGCGGCGCCTGGTCGGCAAACAGATCGCTCGTGTCGGACATGCTCGGGCGTTCACTGGGCGACCCTGCGCGCTGCGCGCTGCGGGATTCGCGCTTGGGAGCGGCCCGGCGCGCAGATCGGACAAACCCTGCGCGCTGCGCGCTTCGGGATTCGCGCTTGGGAGCGGCCCGGCGCGCAAACCCGACGTCCCCTCCGCGCTGCGCGCTTCGGGATTCGCGCTTGGGAGCGGCCCGGCGCACAAATCGGACAAACCCTCCGCGCTGCGCGCTGCGGGATTCGCGCTTGGGAGCGGCCCGGCGCGCAGATCGGACAAACCCTCTGCGCTGCGCGCTTCGGGATTCGCGCTTGGGAGCGGCCCGGCGCGCAGATCGGACAAACCCTCCGCGCTGCGCGCTTCGGGATTCGCGCTTGGGAGCGGCCCGGCGCGTTCATGGCGGCGCCAGGCTCACTGGTTGCGGCCACAGATAGAGCAGGCCGCCGGTCATGACCAGGTAGCGTGCGAATTTTCCGGCCAGCATCCAGCCGGCGCAGGGGGCCAGGGGCAGGCGCAGCCAGCCGGCGACGGCGCACAGGGGGTCGCCCACCACGGGCAAGAAGGAGAAAAAGCAGGCCCGCGGCCCCAGGCGGCGCAGCCAGTCCAGCGCGCGCAGGTGGGTGGGCGAGTGGCGATAGCGATCCAGCACCTGGTGCGCGCCCCAGCCCATCCACCAGGTCAGCACGCCGCCCAGCATGTTGCCCAGCGTGGCCACGCCGATGGCGGGCCAGAACAGCGACGGGCTCAGCTTGACCAGGCCGAACACCGCCGGCTCCGAGCCCAACGGCAGCAGGGTGGCCGAGACGAAGGCCACCACGAACACGGTGGACAAGCCGTATTCGGGCAGCGCCAGCGCCTGCAGCAGGGAGTTGAACCACGCTTCCATGATGGCGGCAAGTGTAGGCCGAGCCAAGGCGGGCGCGCCATTTCGATTGCTGAAATTTTGGGCAGCTAGAATCGACGCTCTCCACTGCCGACCGTTTGCCGCGGCGGCGCACGCGTGATGCAGATCGGTCCCCACGTCCTTCCCAACCCGCTGTTTGTCGCCCCCATGGCCGGGGTGACGGACCGGCCGTTTCGCCAGCTGTGCCGCGCCTTCGGCGCCGGCTATGCGGTCAGCGAGATGGTGACCTCGCGCAAGGACCTGTGGCACACGCTCAAGACCTCGCGCCGCGCCGACCACACAGGCGAGCCCGGGCCGATCGCCGTGCAGATCGCCGGCACCGACGCCGCCATGATGGCCGAGGCGGCGCGCTACAACATCGACCGCGGCGCGCAGATCATCGACATCAACATGGGCTGTCCGGCCAAGAAGGTGTGCGACCAATGGGCGGGCAGCGCGCTGATGCGCGACGAAGCGCTGGCGCTGTCCATCATCGAGGCCGTGGTGGCGGCCTGCGCGCCGCACGGCGTGCCCGTGACGCTGAAGATGCGCACAGGCTGGTGCGCGCAGGTGAAGAACGCGCTGGCCATTGCGCGCGCAGCCGAGCAGGCGGGCGTGCAGATGGTCACCGTGCACGGGCGCACGCGCGAGCAGGGCTACAAGGGCGAGGCCGAGTACCAGACGATTGCCGCCGTCAAGGCCGCGCTGCGCATTCCGGTGGTGGCCAACGGCGACATCGATTCGCCCGCCAAGGCGCGCGCGGTGCTGGCCGCCACCGGCGCCGACGCGCTGATGATCGGCCGCGCGGCGCAGGGGCGGCCCTGGATTTTTCGCGCCATCGCGCACCACCTGGCCACAGGGCAGGACTTGGCGCCACCCCTCGTGCTGGAGGTGCGGCGCGCCCTGCTGGGGCATTTGCAGGACCACTACGCGCTGTACGGAGAACACACCGGCGTGCGCTCGGCGCGCAAGCACATCGGCTGGTATGTGCGCACGCTGCCGGGCGGTGAGGCGTTTCGCGCCCGCATGAACACCCTCGAGTCCGCCGCCGCGCAATGGCAGGCTGTGGCCGATTTTTTTGACGAACTGGCGCAGGCGCACGAACGCCTGCCGCAGGCCGACGCGGCCGCAGCCGTTGGCCAGGGGGTGGAGGCCCCGACCCAAGCATGAGCAACAAGAACCAGAACCACAGTCCGATCGAGCACAGCGTGCGCGCCAGCCTGGAGGCCTACTTTCGCGACCTGGACGGCACCGAGCCCGACGGCCTGTACGACATGCTGATCCGCGCGGTCGAAAAGCCGCTGCTGGACGTGGTGATGCACCACGCCGGCCACAACCAGAGCCGCGCCGCCGAGTGGCTGGGGCTGAACCGCAACACCCTGCGCAAGAAGCTCATCGAGCATCGCCTGGTGGGGGTTGAAAAATCCTGATTTGATAGCGCGTTGCGCACGTCCCATCGGCGATAAGCCTTGTTTTAATTGAAATTTTCTTGCCCATGACCACTGCGCTCATTTCCGTTTCCGACAAAACCGGCGTCCTTGAATTTGCGCAAGGCCTGCACGCGCTGGGCGTGCGCCTGCTGTCCACCGGGGGCACCGCCAAGCTCTTGCAAGGCGCCGGACTGCCGGTGACCGAGGTGGCCGAGCACACCGGCTTTCCCGAGATGCTGGACGGCCGCGTCAAGACCCTGCATCCCGCCATCCACGGCGGCCTGCTGGCGCGCCGCGACGTGCCCGAGCACATGCAGGCGCTGGCGGCGCACGGCATTGACACCATCGATCTGCTGGTGGTCAACCTCTACCCCTTCGAGGCCACGGTGGCCAAGGCCGGCTGCACGCTGGCCGAGGCGATCGAGAACATCGACATCGGCGGCCCGGCCATGGTGCGCAGCGCCGCCAAGAACTGGCAGGGCGTGGCGGTGCTGACCGACGCCGCGCAATACGCCGGCGTGCTGGCCGAGCTGAAGGCCGGCGCCATCAGCCTGAAGACAAAATTCGCCCTGTCGGTGGCCGCCTTCAACCGCGTGAGCGACTACGACGGTGCCATCAGCGACTATCTGTCCGCTATCGATTTCGATGCTGCTGGCGCAGACGGGGTGCCCGCCAGGGGCCTTTTCCCTTCACAAAGCAACGGCCGCTTCGTCAAGCTGCAGGATTTGCGCTACGGCGAAAACCCGCACCAGCAGGCCGCCTTCTACCGCGACCTGTACCCCGCGCCCGGCTCTCTGGTCACGGCCCGGCAGTTGCAGGGCAAGGAGCTGTCCTACAACAACATCGCCGACGCCGACGCGGCCTGGGAATGCGTCAAGCAATGGATCGAGCCGGCGTGCGTCATCGTCAAGCACGCCAACCCCTGCGGCGTGGCCTTGGGCGCGAGCGCGCTGGACGCCTACCAGAAGGCCTTCCAGACCGATCCCACCAGCGCCTTCGGCGGCATCATCGCCTTCAACGTGCCGGTCGATGGCGCCGTGGCCGAGGCCGTGAGCAAGCAGTTCGTCGAGGTGCTGCTGGCGCCCGCCTTCACGCCCGAGGCGCTGGCGGTGTTCAAGTCCAAGGCCAATGTGCGCGTGCTGCAAATCGCGCTGGACGGCGTGCAGCGTGATGGCGCCACGGCCTGGTCGCGCGGGCACAACCTGATGGAAGTCAAGCGCGTGGGCTCGGGGCTGCTGATGCAGACCGCCGACTTTCGCGACCTGCTGGCTGCCGATCTCAAGGTCGTGACCCGCAAGCAACCTACCCCCGAACAGGTGCAAGACCTGCTGTTTGCCTGGAAGGTGGCGCACTACGTCAAAAGCAACGCCATCGTTTTTTGCGGCGGCGGCATGACGCTGGGCGTGGGCGCGGGCCAGATGAGCCGGCTCGACTCAGCGCGCATCGCGTCCATCAAGGCCGAGGCGGCGGGCCTGTCACTCCAGGGATCGGCCGTGGCCAGCGACGCCTTCTTCCCCTTCCGCGACGGCCTGGACGTGGTGATCGACCACGGCGCCGCCTGCGTGATCCAGCCCGGCGGCTCGATGCGCGACCCCGAGGTGATCGACGCCGCCAACGAGCGCGGCGTGGCCATGGTGTTCACCGGCGTGCGGCATTTTCGGCACTGAGCGTTTTCGATCAAATCGGCCTCCAGCGCTTGACCATCAAGCGCTGGTAGCTATTAAAATCATAGTGATCGAAACACCTCGGCCGCGGCGCTGACGGTGGCGTCGATGTCCGCCTCGCTGTGCGCGCTGCTCACGAAGCCGGCCTCGTACAGCGCCGGCGCGATGTACACGCCGCGATCGAGCAGGCCGTGAAAGAGCGTGTTGAAGCGCGCGCCGTCGCTCTTCATCACCTGGCCGTAGTTGCGCGGCAGTTCGGGCAGCAAAAAGAAGCCGAACATGCCGCCTTCGCTGTCGGCGGCAAAGGGCACGCCGGCCTTTTGCGCTGCCGCTTTCAGGCCATCGACCAGGCGATGGGTTTTGGCCGTGAGCGCCTCGAAGAAGCCGGGCTTGCCGATCTCGCGCAAGGTGGCCAGGCCGCAGGCCGTGGCCACCGGGTTGCCGCTCAGCGTGCCGGCCTGATACACCGGCCCCAGGGGCGCCAGCTGCTCCATCACCGCGCGCTTGCCGCCAAAGGCCGCCAGCGGCATGCCGCCGCCGATCACCTTGCCCATCACCGTGATGTCGGGCTCGAAGCCCGCAATCGAGCGCGCGTACACGCTTTGCGCGCCGCCCAGCGCCACGCGAAAGCCGGTCATCACCTCGTCGTAGATCAAGAGCGCGCCGTGCTGCGTGCACAGCTCGCGGCAGCGGCGGGTGAACTCGACCGAAGCGCGCACGAAGTTCATGTTGCCCGCAATCGGCTCCATGATCAGGCCGGCGATGCTGGCGCCGTGCTCGGCAAAGGCCTGCTCCAGCTGCGCGACATTGTTGTACTCGAGCACCATGGTGTGCTGCACCACCTCGGGCGGCACGCCGGCGCTGGTGGCGTGGCCGAAGGTGGCCAGGCCCGAGCCGGCCTTGACCAGCAGCGCGTCGGCGTGGCCGTGGTAGCAGCCCTCGAACTTGATGATCACGCTGCGCCCCGTGGCGCCGCGCGCCAGGCGGATGGCGCTCATGCCGGCCTCGGTGCCGCTGCTGACCAGGCGCAGCATCTCCATGCCCGGGCGCAGCGCGATGATGGCCTCGGCCAGCTCGATCTCGCGCTCGGTCGGTGCGCCGTACGAGAGGCCTCCGGTGACGGCCTTTTGCACCGCCTCCAGCACGGCGGGGTGGCCGTGGCCCAGGATCATCGGGCCCCAAGAGCCGATGTAGTCGATGTAGCGCGTGCCGCCCGCGTCCCAGAAGTAGGGGCCTTGCGCGCGCTGCACGAAGCGCGGCGTGCCGCCGACGGCGCGAAAGGCGCGCACGGGCGAGTTGACGCCGCCCGGAATTACGCGGCGCGCGCGCTCCATCAATAGGTCGTTGGGGTCAGTGCTTGAGGTCATGGTTTGGTCGGGAAGGGTCTTCGTGGGTCGGCGCATCGCCCGCGGGCGGTGCGTCGGGTGTGTCGGTTTCGGCCCAGAACAGGCGGTCGGGCACGGCCCGCCCCATGCCGGGGCAAAAGCCGTGGTCCAGCGCCTGGTCCAGGTATTGCAAGGCTTCGACGGTGGCTTCGCTCAGGTCCGAGCCGAGCGCCAGCAAGCCCGTCAGCGCCGCCGACAAGGTGTCGCCCGCGCCCATGAAGTCGGCCTCGATGCGCTCGAACTCCTGCACGGTCAGCTCGAGCTGCGGCGACACCAGCGCGTTGCCGATGCGCTCGCTGGGCCGCGGCAGCCCGGTGACCAGGAGGTAGGACACGCCGAGCTCGGCCGCGGCGCGCGCCAGGTCGGTGGCATCGGCGTGGCGGCGCGACGCCGATTCGGGCAGCAGCCAATGGCGCAGCGTGGTGTTGTTGCCCACCAGCACGGCGGTCTGCGGCAGCAGCAACTCGCGCACGGCGTCGTGGTAGTCGTCGATCTCGTGTTGGTCCCACCAGGACAGGTCCGGCATGTAGGTGATGACGGGCAAGTCGGGGTAGTCGCTGGCAAAGGAGGCCACGGCCGCGACCGCCTCGGGGCTGCCCACGAAGCCCACCTTGACGGCCAGCACGGGCATGTCCTCGGCGATCAGGCGGGCCTGTTCCGTGATGGCGACCGCATCCAGCGGCGCGTGGCCCACCGTCTCGCGGCTGTCACGCAGGTACGCGCCGGTCACCACCGGCAACAGGTGCGCACCCACCGAACCCAGCGCCAGCGCGTCGCCGCTCAGGCCGCCGCTGCCGGTCGGATCGATGGCGTTGAAGCTGACGATGCACGCCAACGGGGCCTCGTTTTCGGGCGGCGAAGGGTCACTGTCGCGCTCATGCGACGTTTCGGGGGCGTTCAAACCGGTCATATGCCCGTGCGGCCTCCTTTTTTACCCCAATCAGGCCGTCGAAGCGCCGAATCCGTGGATACAATCAATTGCATTTGGTGCGACTTTAGTAGTAAGCGAGCCGAAGACGCCAAACGAAATGGCTGGCGATCGGTGTACTGGGTGAGTTTTCATTGGTCCCGCGCATGGTAGCGCGCCGGTCGCGGATGCCGGGATCGAGGCACCGGGCCGGTTGCGGGTGCCGAAGGCGCAACGACACATGATTTTGCGCGAATGGGGCCTGGCCTCGCCCGCGCAGGGGAGCACAACTTGAGTTCGACAGGATCCATGAAAGTTCTCGTCATTGATGACAGCAACACCATTCGCCGCAGTGCAGAGATTTTTCTCAAGCAGGGCGGCCACGAGGTGACGCTGGCCGAAGACGGCTTTGACGCCTTGTCCAAGGTGAGCGACAGCCTGCCCGACCTCATTTTTTGCGACATCCTGATGCCGCGCCTGGATGGCTACCAGACCTGCGCCATCATCAAGCGCAATGAAAAATTCGCGGACACCCCGGTGGTCATGCTCTCGTCCAAGGACGGGGTGTTCGACAAGGCCCGCGGGCGCATGGTCGGCTCGCAAGACTATCTGACCAAGCCGTTCACCAAGGATCAATTGTTACAAACGGTCGCCCAGTACGGCGCGGTCGTTCAAGGGGAATGATGGAATGCCGATTCGCAGTGTATTGATTGTCGATGACTCGAAAACCGAGTTGCTCTATCTCAGCGAGATGCTCAAGGGTGCGGGCTACGCCGTGGCCACCGCCGAGAGCGCCGAGGATGCGCAGGCGCAGCTCGAGCGCCAAAAGCCCGACCTGATCCTGATGGACGTGGTGATGCCGGGCCAGAACGGTTTTCAGCTGACCCGCTCGCTGACGCGTGACCCGCGTTTTTCCGATGTGCCCGTGATCCTGTGCACCAGCAAGAACCAGGAAACCGACCGCGTCTGGGGCATGCGCCAGGGCGCGCGCGACTACATCGTCAAGCCGGTCGATCAGACCGAGTTGATGGGCAAGATCAAGCGGCTCGACTGACATGGCAAAGCAGGCGCTGCGCGACTTTCAGAACCGCTTGGCCGAGCGCTTGCAGGCCGCGCGCACGCAGGGCGTCGCGGCGTCCTGGCTGGCGGTGCGCGCCGGCGCCGAGCGGCTGCTGGTGCCGCTCAGCCACGCAGCCGAGATCTTCCCCTGGACCGACATGCAGCGGGTGCCCTATGTCCAGCCCTGGTTCCTGGGCGTGGCCAACCTGCGCGGCAACCTGTGCGGCGTGGTGGACCTGGCGGCTTTCCTGCACGGTGGCGCGGCCGCGACAAGGCCGGCGCTGGCGCAAGCCCAATGCCGCCTGATCGGTTTCAACGCCCTGCTGGAATCCAATTGCGCCGTGCTGGTGGACGAGCTGCTGGGCATGCGCACCACGCAGGCTTTCGCGCAGTCCAGCGCACGCCAGCCCTCCGACCCCGACTACGTGGGCCACACCTACGTCGATCACGAAGGCGGTCGTTGGCGCGAACTCAATTTGCAAGCGCTGTCGCAACAGCACGTTTTTCTCGAAATCGGTGCGTAGCATCAAGGTGGAATCATGGCTCTGACTGGCGATTTGTCGATGATGTTCAGGAAAAAAAGCCCGGCGGCGGACTCGGCCGACCAAGGCGACACGGTGGCGGTCCACGACCCGTCCAGCACCGTGTCGGAATACGACTCGGTCGATCACGAGGCCGTGGTCCCGGCGACCCCGTCCGAATCTCCCGGCAGTGCGGCCGACGACGTTTTCCTGATCCCGGTGCTGGGCCGACGCACTGCGGTGCAGCACCAGCGCGTGCTTTCGATCGTGCTGTCGGCGGCCTTGCTGGCGCTGGCGGTGCTGGTGTTCTGGATGGTGTCCAGCGCCGACCGGGTCGCGCAGCAGGTGGGCGCCACCGGACAGGCCTTGATGCAGTCGCAGCGCCTGGCGAAGTCGGTGTCGCAGGCCCTGCTCGGCAGCGCAAGCGCATTCCCGGAGGTCAAGGAAAGCGCCGACTCCCTTGCCTCCAACTTCGACGGCCTGCAAAACGGCCGGCCGGGCCTGGCGGCTCTGGGTGACGCCTACGAAGGCGAGCTGGGCAAGATCGCGCCCCTGGTGGACCGCGCGCAAAAAAGCGCCGCCGTTGTGCTGGCGCAGCAGAAGGTGATGACGCAGGTGGGGGGCGCCCTGCGCTTCGTCAGCCGCAAGTCCTCCGACCTGTCCGAGGCGGCCGAGACCGTGTCGGCGCTGAAGCTGCAGCACGGCGCGCCCGCGGGCGAAGTCGCCGCCACCGGACAACTGGTGATGATGGCCCAGCGCATCGGCAAGTCGGCCAGCGAACTGCTGACGGTCGAAGGCGTCAGCCCCGAGGCCATCTTCCTGCTGGGCAAGGATCTCAACTCATTCAAGGAACTGGGCCAGGGCCTGCTGGACGGCAACAGCGAGGCCCGCCTGGCGCCGGCGCGCGACGCACAGACACGCGACGCCCTCGCCGGCGTGCTCAAGACCTACGAGGAAATGCGCGTGCAGGCGGGCAGCATCCTGGGCAACGTCCAGGCGCTGGCGGCCGTGCGCGACGCGCAAAGCGCCATCGTTGCCGACAGCGAACCCCTGCGCAGGGATATCGAGAACTTGCAGTCGCGCCTGGCCGACGAGTCGGGCGTGGGCGCGGGCAGCTGGCTGCTGATGGCGCTGGTGCTGGCCGTGCTGGCGCTGGCGATTGCCGGCCTGGTCTATACGTGGCTGCACGAAAGCCGTCAGCGCCAGACGCTGGCCGAAACGCAGCGCCAAAGCGCCGTGCAGCAGGAGCTGGACGCCAAGCGCGTCAACGACGCCAACCAGGCCGCCATCTTGCGCCTGATGAACGAGTTGCAGACGGTGGCCGAGGGCGACCTGACGCAGGAGGCCACGGTGACCGAGGACATCACGGGCGCCATCGCCGACTCGGTGAACTACACGGTGGAAGAGTTGCGCTCGCTGGTCGGCAGCGTGCAAAACACGGCCACGCGGGTGGCGCAAACCACGGCGCGGGTGGAGACCACCTCCTCCGATCTGCTCACCACCTCAACCGACCAGCTGCACGAGATTCGCCAGACCGGCCAGTCGGTGCTGGACATGGCCACGCGCATCAACGCGGTGTCCGAGCAAGCGCAGCAATCGGCCACGGTGGCTCGCCAATCGAGGCAGGCGGCCGAGTCGGGCTTGCAGGCGGTGCAGGACGCCATCGGTGGCATGAACGCCATCCGCGACCAGATCCAGGAAACCTCCAAGCGCATCAAGCGCCTGGGTGAGTCTTCGCAGGAGATCGGCGAAATCACCGAACTGATCTCGGACATCACCGAGCAGACCAACGTGCTGGCGCTCAACGCCGCCATTCAGGCGGCTTCGGCCGGTGACGCCGGCCGCGGCTTCTCGGTGGTGGCCGAAGAAGTGCAGCGACTGGCCGAACGCTCGGCCGATGCCACGCGCCAGATCGCCACGCTGGTCAAGACCATTCAGACCGACACCCAGGACGCCGTGGCCGCCATGGAGCGCTCCACGCAGGGCGTGGTGGAGGGCGCGCAGCTGTCCGACCGCGCCGGCACCGCGCTGACCGAGATCGACAGCGTGTCGCGCCAGCTGGCGCAGCTGATCGAGCAGATCTCCGTATCGACGTCCGCCGAAGCCGGCCAGGCCAACGAGGTGGCGGGCAACATCCAGCACATTTTTGCCACCACCGAGCACACCGGCGAGAGCACCCGTTCGACGGCGCAGCAGGTGCGCGAGCTGGCCCGCATGGCCGACGAGCTGCGCCAATCGGTGGCCCGGTTCAAGATTGCTTGAAGTGGCTCGTCCCCAGTCTTCACTCGCTGCGCGATGTTTCGCCTCCCACCGTCCGGGGGCATCGCTCCTGGCCGGGGAGACCCCGGCCGCGGCGATCGCTGGCGTAGCCTGCTCCGCGGCCTTCGGGCGCTTTGGGTCTCATCGGCTGCGGGTGGCGCGCAACGCCATGGATAACTGATATGAGTTGCCCCCAAGCTGTTCGGCGGGCTCTTGGTCCCCGGGATTGAACATCGCTGGCGTCGCGGCGCCAACCGCATTCGCGGGACATGAACAAGGTATTGGAGTGCATTGACCCATGGTCACCGACCGCCTCACTGAAAACGCCCTCGCTTCGGCCGTGCCTGCGGGCGACCTGGGGCCTCTGGCCTGGGTCCTTGATGAAACGCGCAAGTCGATCCAGGCGGCCACCAAGGCGCTGCGGCGTTTTGCCCATGAGGCCGAGCATGCGCGCGGGATCGACCTGGCCTCGGTCGATGCCAGCCAGTTGCGTGCGGCGCGGCAACAGCTGCACCAGGTGGCCGGCGCGCTCGACATGGTGGGGCAGACCGTGGCGGCGCAAATGGTGCGCGGCATGGAAACGGCCGCCCAGCGTTTCACTGCGCAGCCCGAGACCTGCTCGGAGGCGGCTGCGGCCACGCTCGAGAAAGCCGGCTTTGCGCTGATCGAATTTGTCGAGAGCCAGCTGGGCGAGCACCCGCGTTCGGCGCTGGGCCTGTTCCCGCAGTTTCGCCAGGTCCAGGAGCTGGCCGGCGCCGACCGCATTCACCCGGCCGACCTGTGGTCCCACGCCTGGCGCTGGGCCGACCCGCAACTGCCGCCATCGACGCAGGCCTTGTCGTACGGCACGGCGGTGCGCAACCGCATGGATCACGGCGTGCTCAAGATCATGCGGCACGCCGACCGGCACGCGGCGGCCGAGCTGGCCACCGTGAGCCGGGGACTGGCGAGCGGCGCGGCGGCGGGGCATCCGACCGTGTTCTGGCAGTTGGGCGCCGGCTTTTTCGAGGCCTTGTCGGGCGCGCTGCCGATCGACGCCTACGTCAAGCGCACGGCCTCGCGCGTGTTGTTGCAATACACGACGCTGGCGCGCGGCGATGCGCTCATTTCCGAGCGCCTGGCGCAGGACTTGCTGTTTTTCTGTGCCCTGGCACCCGCGAGCGCGGCTGCTCACGCGCCGGCACTCGCCGCCGTGCGCAGCGCCTGGGGCTTGCAGGCGCACGAGCCGGTGGACTACGAACAGCCGAGCTTCGGCCTGTATGACCCGGCCGTGCTGGCGCAAGCGCGCCGACGCATCGAGGCGATGAAGGAAAACTGGTCGGCCCTGGCCGGCGGCGACCTGGCGCGCCTGAAGCCCAGCGTCGATCAACTGGGGCTGGTGGTGGAGTCGCTGGAGCGGCTGCATCCCGACAGCCAGCCCCTGACCCACGCCCTGCGCACGGTGGCCCAGCAGGTCTTGCGCAAAGGGCAGGAGCCCACGCCCGAGCAGGCCATGGAAGTGGCCACCACCGTGCTGTTCCTGGAGGCCTCGCTGGCCGAGTTCCGACCCCTGGACACCACCCTGGCCGCGCGCATGCGCGAGCTGGCCGCGCGGCTGCAGGCGGTCTGCGACGGGCAGCCGGTCGCGGGTCTGCAGCCCTGGATGGAGGAGCTGTATCGGCGCGTCAGCGATCGGCAGACCCTGGGCACCGTGGTGGGCGAGCTGCGCGTGACCTTGGCCGACGCCGAGCAGCGCCTGGACCAGTTCTTCCGCAAGCCCGCCGACCGCTCCGTCCTTGATCCGGTGCCGGGGCTGCTGGCGCAAATGCGCGGTGTGCTGAACGTGCTCGGCCTGGACCAGGCCGCGCTGGCCGTCGCCCGGATGCGCGAGCGCGTCGAGGCCATGCGCAACGACGAAGCGCCCGATGAATCACGGCAATCCGATGGGTTCGAGAAACTGGGCAACAGCCTGGGGGCCATGGGTTTTCTCATCGACACCCTCAGCTACCAGCCCGCGTTGGCGCGCAAGCTGTTTGTCTACGATGAGGCGCGCGACGAGTTCCGCTTTCTGGGTGGACGCGTGGGTGGCGCCGCCGATCGTCCGGCGGGCCCCGACGCGGCACTCGCGCACGATCTCGCCCCTGCGGCGCCGTCGGCCATGGGCCCGCTCGAGGCGCTGCAGGACGAGCGTTCGCCCCAGCAACTGGAACAGGTGGCGGCACAAGCGGCCCTGGATGGCCGCCCCGCGCTGGCACAGGCCGCCCACCATGCCGCGGCCGTGGCCCGCGAGAGCGACGACGTCTCGCTGGACACGGCGCTGCAACAATTGCACGCGGTCGAGGCGGCGCCCCGGCTGGATGCCGTTGTGGCGGACCCGTCGCCGGCCGAGTTGTCCTCCGATGACGACTTGCTGGACATCTTTCTGGACGAGGCGCGCGAGGTGACGGCGACCGGCTCGGCCGCGGTCCAGGCGCTGCACGCTGATCCGGCCGATGCCGAGCAACTGACCACCCTGCGGCGGGCGTTTCACACGCTCAAGGGCAGTTCGCGCATGGTCGGCCTGACACAGTTCGGCGCGGCCGCCTGGGCGCAGGAGCAGTTGCTCAACGCCTGGCTGGCCGAGCAAAAACCCGCCAACGACGCCTTGTGCGGTGTGGCCGGCGAGGCCTTGACGGCGTTGTCGTCCTGGGTCGAGGACATTGCAGGGCGCCGTGCGGGCGCGTGGTCGGCTGCGCCGTTCGAGGCCATGGCCGACGCGCTGCGACTGCGCGGCGAGCGCATCGCGCTGGCCGGCTCGGTTGCGCCCTCGGCGCCGATGGTCGCGGCGGACCTGCCCCTTGACGCCGCCCACGCACGTGGCGACGAGGCGGTGGGGATTGCACCCGACGCCGAGCCCGAAGCACCCGTGTTCGCACCCGAAGTCGCCGCCGAGTCGCCCGATCCGTTGTTGGCGGCCTTTGACCTGCCCGATCTGGAGCTGTCCGAGCCGATGGTGCTCGACGGCGTGCCGGAGGTGGTCGAGCCTGTGGCGGCCGAGTCGAACTTCGTCGACCTGACCGAAGTTCAGGCGGATGCGGATGCCCTGGCCGCCGCGTTCGAGGCGCCGACAACCCTGTCGCCACTGGCCGCGGCCGAGACCCATGAGCCCCTGGATTTCGAGTTTCAACTGGAGCCCGACGCGCCCGCGCCGGCCATGTCCAGCGGCTTGATTGCGCTGGAGCTGCCCGACTTGCAGTTGCAGCCCGCGGCGTTGGCCGAGGCGGCGCCCCAACCCCTGCTCGAGGTCGGGGCGCCGCCCGCGGCCGAGGGCATGGCGAGCGCGCCCGAGTCCGCCGCCGCGCCGTCAGCGGACCCCGCGGTCACCTGGGTGGGGCCGCTGCGCATCAGCACGCCGCTGTACAACGTGTACCTGAGCGAGGCCGATCAGTGGTCGGCGCAATTGGCGTCAGATCTGGCCCAGTGGGGCCGCCATGTGCAGGCGCCGCTGCCCGAGCGCGCCACCGCGCGCGCGCATTCGCTGGCCGGCAGTTCGGCCACGGTGGGTTTCACGGCGCTGTCGGATTTGGCGCGCACGCTGGAACACGCGCTCGAGCGCCTGCAAGGCCAGCCGCAGGGCACGCCTGAGCAGGCCTTGGTGCTCGATCAGGCCGCCGACGAGTTGCGGCGCATGCTGCATCAGTTTGCCGCCGGCATTCTCAAGGAGCCGGCACCGGGCGTTGTCGATGCCGTGCGGGCGCTGGAGCCAGCCGAGGCGCCGGCAAGCGCCTCGGATTTGCCCGTGGACGAGGCGCCATCGGCGATGGCGAGCGCCGACGCGGCCATCGGCGACGCCGGCCTGCACGTGCCCGATGCTGCGCTGGAGGGCGCCGCACCGCCCTCGCGCGCCATGCCATCCGCCTTTGCGCCCCTGGCGGCCGAGGCGACGCACTCCCTGGGCGCCGAAGGGCTCGCGGATGGTTTTGCGGACGACATCGACGTCGCCGACGCGGTCGATCCGGATCTGTTTGCCATCTTCGAGGAAGAAGCCGACGAATTGCTGCCGCAGCTGAGTGCCGCGCTGCGGCAATGGGCCGAGCAGCCGCAGGATCTGGGCGCGCGTGCGCAGGCGCTGCGCGTGCTGCACACGCTCAAGGGCAGCGCCCGTTTGGCGGGGGCCTTGCGCCTGGGCGAGATGGCGCACCGAACCGAATCGGCCGTGGAGGTGCTGGGCACCGAGAGCATCACGGCGGCCGACGTCGAGCCCCTGCTGGAGCACCTGGATCGCATCCAGGCTGATTTTCAGGCTCTGCGCACGAGCGCCGCGGCCAACGTGGACCAGATTCTTGCCGCGTCGCCGTCGGTCGCGCCGCCCGAGGCCGGCGCTTCGTGGGCGCCCAGTCCCGTGCCTGCCGAGTCCGACGACCACGCCCTCGCGCCCGAGCGCGGCGACGTGGCTGAGCCCACCGCGTTTTCGTTTGCCGCCGCGCGCGTCAGCGCCCGGCAGACCGTGCGGGTGCGCTCGCAACTGCTCGACCGGCTGATGAGCCAGGCGGGCGAGGTGATGAGCTCACGCGCCCGACTGGACAAGGACGTGACGCAGCTGCGCGCGGCCCTGGCGGACTTGACCGGCAACGTCGAGCGCCTGCGTGGGCAGTTGCGCGACGTCGAGTTGCAGGCCGAGACGCAGATGCAGTCGCGCATGGCCCAGTCCAAGGACACGGCGCAGAGCTTCGATCCGCTGGAGTTCGACCGCTTCACCCGCATGCAGGAGCTCACCCGCATGATGGCCGAGTCGGTCAACGACGTGGCCACCGTGCAGCGCAACCTGCAGCGCGCGATTGACGCGAGCGAAGACGAACTGGTTGCCCAGGCGCGCCAGTCGCGCGACTTGCAGCGCGATCTGCTGCGCACCCGCATGGTCGAGTTCGACGGCATTTCGGAGCGCCTGTACCGGCTGGTGCGCCAGGCGTCCAAGGAGTCGGACAAACAGGTGCGCCTGGACATCGTCGGCGGCAACATCGAGGTGGACCGCGGCATCCTGGAGCGCATGACGCCCGCGTTCGAGCACCTGCTGCGCAACTGCGTCGTGCACGGCATCGAGGGCCCCGACACGCGCCGGGCCTGCGGCAAAGACGCCACCGGATCGATCACCATCGAAGTGCAGCAGTCGGGCAACGACGTCGCGGTCCAGTTCCGTGACGACGGCGCCGGCCTGGACCTGGCGCGCATCCAGGCACGCGCGATCGAGCGCGGCCTGATCGCGCCCGAGCAGTCGCTGAGCGACGCCGAAACCCGCCAGCTGGTGTTCCAGCCCGGCTTCACCACGGCGTCCGAGGTGACCGACCTGGCCGGCCGCGGCGTCGGCCTGGACGTGGTGCGCACCGAGGTGCAGGCCCTGGGCGGGCGCATCGAGACCGAATCCGACGCGGGGCAGGGCACGGCGTTTCGCCTGGTTCTGCCGCTCACCACCGCCGTCACGCACGTGGTCATGATTCGCATGGGCGATCTGCTCATCGGCGTGCCGGCCAGCCTGGTCGAGCGCGTGCACCGCAGCCGCCCGGACGAGCTGGCACGTGCCCATGCCGCCGGGACGATGCAATTCGACCAGGAAGCCGTGCCCTTCTTCTGGGGCGGCGCCCTGCTGCAGCACTCGGCGCGCAGCCGCGAGCCCGCGGCCAAGACCGCTCCGGTGGTGTTGCTGCGCTCGGCGGCGCAGCGCACCGCCATGCACGTCGATGAGGTGCTGGGCGGCCAGGACGTGGTGGTCAAGGCACTCGGTCCGCAGCTCTCGCGCCTGCCGGGCCTGGTGGCCATCACGGCGCTGGCCTCGGGCGTGGTCGCACTCATCTACAACCCGGTGGCCCTGGCCACGGTGTATGGCGAGCAGGTGCGCGCCTTGCAACCCGCATCGTCCGACGTGCCCGCGGGTGCGGGCACCGTCACCCCGGCGACGGGCGAGGCCCTGGCGGCGCCGTCCGACATTCCGCTGGTGCTCGTGGTCGACGATTCCATCACCGTGCGCCGCGTCACCCAGCGCCTGCTGCAACGCGAGGGCTACCGCGTGGCCTTGGCGGCCGACGGCCTGCAAGGGCTCGAGCGCTTGCAGCAAGAGCGCCCGGCGGTGGTGCTCTCCGACATCGAGATGCCGCGCATGGACGGCTTCGACTTCCTGCGCAACATCCGCGCCGACGCGGCCTGGCGCGAGTTGCCGGTGGTGATGATCACCTCGCGCACGGCCGACAAGCACCAGGATCATGCGCGCCGGCTGGGCGCCAACCACTACCTGGGCAAGCCGTATTCGGAAGACGAATTGCTCGCTCTGGTGCGCTCCTACGCCCAGGCGGCCAAGGCGGCCGTGGCCGGCTGAACCGGCCCCGCGCCAAGGGCTGGGCCGGTAGAATCGGGCCATGGCCGATGCCACCCAGCCCATCAACCTGACGAATCACTTTCTGATCGCCATGCCGGGCATGGAGGACGGCACCTTTGCGCGCAGCGTGGTCTACGTTTGCGAGCACAGCGAGCACGGGGCCCTGGGCCTGATCATCAACAAACCCGGCAGCATCAGCATGGCCGACCTGTTTGAAAAGGTCGATCTGCCCCTGGCGCGCGCCGAGCTGGGCGGGCAACCGGTGTTCCAGGGCGGCCCGGTGCAGACCGAGCGCGGCTTTGTGCTGCACGAGCCCATCACGGCCGAGGGCCTGCCGCCCGACGAATCGATCTATGCCTCCACGCTGACAGTGCCCGGCGGCCTGGAGATGACCACCTCCAAGGACGTGCTCGAGGCCTTGTCCAACGGCGGGGGCCCGCGCCGCGTGCTGATCACGCTGGGGTATTCGGCCTGGAGCGAGGGCCAGCTCGAATCCGAGATCGCCGGCAACAGCTGGCTCACGGTGGACGCGGACACCAGCCTGATCTTCGACGCGCCGATCGAGCTGCGCTACGAGCGGGCCCTGGCCCTGCTGGGTTTGCAAGCGTGGATGCTGAGCCCGGACGTGGGGCATGCGTGATGTGGCACACCCCCAGTCTCCACTCGCTGCGCGATGTTTCGCCTACCCCCTTGCAGGGGGCGCACCCACTGACCGGGGAGACCCCGGCCACGGGCGCCTGGGCCTGGCCTGCTCCGCGGCCGCCTGGCTCTTTGGGTTTATGGCCTGTGGGCGGCGCGCAGCGCCAAGGATCAGTGCAATGGCACACCCCCTTGCAGGGGGCGCACCCCCTGACCGGGGAGACCCCGGCCACGGGCGCCCGGGCTTGGCCTGCTCCGCGGCCGCCTGGCTTTTTGGGTTTTATGGCCTGTGGACGGGGCGCAGCGCCAGGGATCAGTGAAATGGCGCAGCCCCGGTCTCGCCACTCTCGGCGCGGCGTTGCGCCGGGTGTTTGCCGCCCGATGCGGCGGCTCTTTGGCCCCCTGGGTTTGCTGCGCTGCGGGCGTCATGACTGACGAGATTCCGCCGCATTTCCGCCAGTTTCTGGCCTTCGACTACGGCCTCAAGCGCACCGGCGTCGCCAGCGGCAACCGCATCACGCACAGCGCCACGCCACAAGGCACGATTGCCGCCGAGGGCGACGCCCGCTGGGCCCCCATTGCCGCCCGTCTGAAAGAGTGGCAGCCCGACGCGCTGGTGGTGGGCGTGCCGCGCCACCCCGATGGCGCCGAGCACGAGAACACGCGGCGGGCGCTGCGTTTTGCGCGCCAGTTGCGCGTGCGCTCGGGCCTGCCGGTGTACGAGGTGGATGAGCGCTACAGCACCACCGAGGCGCTGGCGGCGGGTGCGCGCGACGCCGACGCGGCGGCGGCGGCCATCATCCTGGAGCAGTTTCTGAGGAGTCTTGCATGAGTTCATTGGCGCTGGATGCCGAGGCGCTGTATGGCGAGCTGGCGCGCGGCGTGCGCGCGCTGCTGGGCGCCGACACGCAGTTGGCCGGCGTGGTTTCGGGCGGCGCGTGGCTGGCCGAGCGCCTGCAGCGCGATCTGGGGCGCGCCGGCGCGGCGGGGGCGCTGTCCTCGGCCCTGCATCGCGATGACTTTGCCAAGCGCGGCCTGTCGGCGCATGGCCAGACCACGCTGCCGTTCGAGGTGCAGGGCGCCGACATCCTGCTGCTGGACGACGTGCTGTTCACCGGCCGCACCATTCGCGCCGTGCTGAACGAATTGTTCGACTACGGCCGGCCGGCGCGCGTGCGCCTGGCGGTGCTGGTCGATCGCGGCGGGCGCGAGCTGCCCGTGGCGGCCGAATTCGCCGCCGCGCGCGTGGCGCTGCCGGCCACCCAGTCGCTGCGGCTGGCGCGCGAGGGCGACGGCTCCTTCAGTTTTCACATTCAACCGCGGGCGTGATCATGCTGGGCCGAACCAACCCCCAACTCAACAAAAACGGCGAGCTGATCCATCTGCTGTCCACCGAGGGGCTGAGCCGGGAGATGCTCACCCACATCCTGGACACCGCCGCGCAATTCGTCAGCGTGAGCGACCGCGAGGTCAAGAAGGTGCCACTGCTGCGCGGCAAGAGCGTGTTCAACCTGTTTTTCGAAAACAGCACGCGCACGCGCACCACCTTCGACATCGCCGCCACCCGACTGTCGGCCGACGTCTACACGCTGGACATCGCACGCTCATCGACCGCCAAGGGCGAGTCGCTGCTGGACACCGTGGCCAACCTGAGCGCCATGGCGGCCGACCTCTTCGTGGTGCGCCACAGCGAAAGCGGCGCGCCCTACCTGCTGGCGCAGCACGTGGCGCCACACGTGCACGTCATCAACGCCGGCGACGGGCGCCANNGCGCACCCCACGCAGGGCCTGCTCGACATGTACACCATCCGCCACTACAAGAAGGATTTCTCCAAGCTGGTGGTGGCCATCGTCGGTGACATCCTGCACTCGCGCGTGGCGCGCTCGGACATCCACGCGCTGAACATCCTGGGCGCCGCCGAGGTGCGCGTGGTGGGGCCCAAGACCCTGGTGCCGGGCGACCTGGCGCCCATGGGCGTGCGCGTGTGCCACACGCTGGAGGAGGGCATCCGGGACGCCGACGTGGTGATCACGCTGCGCCTGCAAAACGAACGCATGAGCGGCGCGCTGCTGCCCTCCACGCAGGAGTTCTACAAGAGCTTCGGCCTCACGACCGAGCGGCTGCGCTGGGCCCGGCCCGATGCCATCGTCATGCACCCGGGCCCCATCAACCGCGGCGTGGAGATCGACTCGCAGGTGGTCGACGGCGCGCACAGCGTCATCTTGCCGCAGGTGACCTTCGGCGTGGCGGTGCGCATGGCGGTGATGAGCATCGTGGCTGGGAATGAAGCATGAACAGCCGGACGCAAAAGACGCAAAAGCAACGCAAAGGACGCAAAGAATTCATTCTTGACGGTTTCTTCTGCGTCTTTTGCGAAACCTTTGCGTCCTCTGCGTCCGATTTTACTATTGAAATCGTAGCTGCTTGCGCTTGCCAGTCGGGCGCTAGAGCCCTATTTGATTCAAAACCATGAAAATCCTGATCCAGCACGGCCGCGTGATCGATCCGGCGACGGGGCGTGACGAGGTGGCCGATGTGGCCATTGCCGCCGGCCGCATCCTGAGCATCGGCCGCGTGCCGGCGGGCTTTGCGCCCACCCGCAGCATCGACGCCGCCGGCTGCTGGGTGCTGCCCGGCCTGGTCGATCTGTCGGCGCGCCTGCGCGAGCCCGGCCACGAGCACGCCCGCATGCTGGAGAGCGAGATGGCCGCCGCCGTGGCCGGCGGCGTGACCAGCCTGGTGTGCCCGCCCGACACCGACCCGGTGCTGGACGAACCCGGCCTGGTCGAGATGCTGCGCACGCGTGCCGAAAAACTGCACCAGGCGCGCGTGTTTCCACTGGGCGCCTTGACGCGCGGCCTCAAGGGCGAGGTGCTGACCGAGATGGGTCTGCTCACCGAAGCCGGCTGCATCGCCTTCAGCCAGGCCGACGCGCCCATCGTCAACACCCAGGTCTTGCTGCGCGCGCTGCAGTACGCCAGCACCTTCGGCTACGCCATCTGGCTGCGCCCGCTCGATCCCTGGCTGGGCGGCGGCGTGGCCGCCAGCGGGCCGCGCGCCATGCGCATGGGTTTGGCCGGCGTGCCGGCCGCGGCCGAGACCATCGCGCTGCACACCGTGTTCGAGTTGCTGCGCTCGATGGCCGGCGGGCGCGGTGCGCCGCGCGTGCACGTCTGCCGCTTGTCCAGCGCGGAGGGCGTGGCGCTGCTGCGCCAGGCCAAGGCCGAGGGCCTCGGCGTCAGTGCCGATGTCAGCATCCATTCGCTGTACTTGACCGACCAGGACGTGGGCCACTTCGACAGCCGCGCGCGGCTCAATCCGCCGCTGCGCCAGGCGCGCGACCGCGACGCGCTGGCTGCCGCCCTGGCCGACGGCGTCATCGACGCCCTGGTGTCCGACCACACCCCCGTCGAGGCCGACGCCAAGCACCTGCCCTTTGCCGAGGCCGAGCCCGGCGCCACCGGCCTGGAGTTGTTGTTGCCCCTGGCCGCGCAATGGGGGCAGGGCGCAGCCGGCGTGCAGCGCGCGCTGGCCGCCGTCACGCACGCGCCCGCGCAGGTGCTGGGCGGCGCGCTGGGCACCTTGCAGGCCAGCTGCGGCCAACTGATCGAAGGCGGCGTGGCCGACGTGTGCGTGTTCGACCCCCAGGCGCGCTGGCGCGTGGAGCCGGCTGCGCTGCGCAGCCAGGGCAAGCACACCCCGTTCGAGGGGCGCGAGCTCACGGGCCGCGTGCGCTGCACCCTGGTGGGTGGACATCTGGCGCACGGCGGCGCCTGAGGCGCCGCGCGGGCTCAGTGTCGATGGGCCGGCGCGCTGGCGCCGCCCGCGGGCGCCAGCATGACGGGCGCCTGGATCGACAGCGTGCTCTTGGCACCCTGCGCGTCCTGCACGCTCAGCGTCACCGGCACGTGTTGACCCGCGGCCAGCGGCTGCTTCAGGTTCATCAGCATCAGGTGGTAGCCGCCGGGCTTCAGCTCGACGCTCTGGCGGGCCGGCAGCTCCAGCGCAGGGACCGCGCGCATCTTCATGACGTCGCCTTCCATCTTCATCTCATGCACCTCCGCCACGCCGGCCACCGGCGTGCTGACGCCCACCAGCCGCAGCGGCACGCCGGCCGTCAGCGTCATGAAGCCGCCGGTGGCGCTTTGGCCCGGCACGGTCGCACGCAGCCAGGCGCCGGCCACCTCCACCGGGGCGCTGCCCGGCGCCACCACCAGCAGGCGCGCAGCGGGGAACAGCGGCTTTTCGCCCGCCGTGCCTGTGGCGCCCGCGGCCCCGGTGCCCTCGCTGGGCAGTTGCGCCCAGTCGGCCGTGCCCACGTCGCAGGTTTGCAGAACCTTGAAGTACAGCGGCCCGGCCTCGGCTGGCAGCTTGCCGCGCAGCACGAAGTCGCTTTTTTGGTGGCCGGGCAAGGCCTGGGCGGCGCTGTCGGCCGTCCAGCGGACCGTGCCGTCGCCGCTGCGGTCGATTTCGGTGGTCCAGCCGGCGTGCGCGGGCACGTCCTGCAGCGTGAAGCCGCGCGGCAGGCGCACGGCCAGCGCGGTGGTCGCGTGGGCGCCCTGGCAGGCGTGGCCGACGCGGAAGGCGGCCTCGTAGCTGCTGCCGGCCACGGCGGGGCCGGGCGGCAGCGCGACATGGGCGAAGGTGGCCGCGCTGGCGGTGCTCAGCAAGCCGGCGGCAAGGGTTCTGGAAATGGATGACATGGGGATTCCTTGGGGGGTTGAATGGTGGGCATCGACCCGGCTGGCGCGCGGAACTGCGGGTCGTCGATGCGCCTTGTGCAAGCGCCGCTCGGCCAACGAGAGCGCGGCGCCGTGTCCGCGGGCGGGCGCGGGGCGGCGGTGAGTTCAGTGGCCGATCAGAGGGCCGGCGGCCCGCGGGCGGGCAGTGGCGGCGTGGTCGCGGCGACGCGGCGCACCGCCAGGACGGCCCGTGGCGCATGGCTCGGCGCTTGCGGCAACGCCGGCCGAATGGCGGGCACGACGGGCGGCGGTGCGCCGGTCGGCAGGCACAAAGGGCAGTCCAGATGCGCCGCGCCGGACGTCGGCACACCGGCGTCGGTCCGGACGACGATTTTTGCCGCGCCGGTGCTGGAGCACACCAGCTCCAGCGTCGGCGGGCTGACGATCGGCGCCGCGATGGCCGCGCCCACCGTCAGCGCGAACCACAGCAGCACCAGGCGGCCGAGGAGACCGGCGCCTTGTCGACGGAGGCGGTGGAGCGTGGACATGCAGGCGCGATTATGGGTGCGCGGCGTCCGGGGTGCGGCGTCAAGCCGCCGCGTCCGGTGCGAACACCACCACGTGATCGACCTCGGGCTGGATGCCGATCCACTCGCCCACGCGGTGGTCGTGGTGGCTGGGCACGTGCGCCAGCACGGTGTCGCCGCTGGCCAGTTGCAGGGTGTACAAAAATTCCGAGCCGCGAAACGCCTTGCGCACGATGCGCGCCTTCACCGGCGCGTGGTCGTCGTGCACGATGTCGTCGGCGCGCAGCAGCAGGTCGCAGCGCCCGTCGGGGTAAGCGTCCGGCAGCGGGCATTCGGCGTGGTCGCGCAGCTCGCCCAGCGGCGTTTGCACGTGGCTGCCTTGGGCGTCGTGCACGATGCGCGCGGGCACGAACACGCCGTGGCCGATGAAGTCGGCCACGAAGCGCGTGGCCGGGCGGTGGTAGAGCGTGTACGCGTCGTCCCACTGGTGCAGCCGGCCTTCGTGCATCACCCCGATCTGATCGCCAATGGCAAAGGCCTCGAACTGATCGTGCGTGACGAACAGCGCGGTGGCGCCGGCGGCCTTCAGGATGCTGCGCAGCTCGTGCGCCAGGCGTTCGCGCAAGTCCACGTCCAGGTTGGAAAAGGGCTCGTCCAGCAGCAGCAGGTGCGGCTGGGGCGCCATGGCGCGCGCCAGCGCCACGCGCTGCTGCTGGCCGCCCGACAGCTCGTGCGGAAAGCGCCGCTCGCTGCCCGGCAGATCCACCAGCGCCAGCACCTCGGCCACGCGCCGGCGGCGCTCGGCAGCGGGCCGATGCTTGAGGCCGAACGCCACGTTGCGCCCCACGTCCAGGTGCGGAAACAGGGCGTAGTCCTGAAACACCATGCCGATGCGCCGCGCCTCGGGCGCCACGTGCACGTGCGTGCTGCTCACCACCTGGCCGTCCAGCCGGATCTGGCCGCTGGCCACGCGCTCCAGGCCGGCCACCGCGCGCAGCAGCGTGGTCTTGCCGCAGCCCGAGGGGCCGATCAGCACGCCGATCTCGCCCGCGCGCAAGCCCAGCGTGGCGCCGTGCACGGCGGGGCGCTCTTGGCCCGCGTAGCGCACGTCCACCTGGTCGATCTGCAGGAACATGCGCGAATTGTAGATGCGTACAATTCTCATTTGCCGCCGCCTGCCGGGGGTTCAAGATAAAAACATGCTTGCAGCCGGCGTCCTGCCTGCGCAAGCAGCTTTCGATTTCATAGCAAAACCCCCGCATCTTGCGCGCCATTCCGACCCTGATCCTGGCCCTGGTCGCCGCCGTGCTGGCGCTGCCGGTGCTGGCCCTGCTCGGCTCCTGGACGCAGTGGGACGCCGCCACCGCGCAAATCCTGGGCGAGATGGCACGCACCGTGCTGCCGCTGTACCTGGGCACCACCGTGGGGCTGGCGCTGATGGTGGGCGTGGGCGTGATCGCCGTGGGGGTGCCGGCGGCCGTGCTTGTGACGGTGTTCGACTTTCCCGGCCGGCGCAGCTTCGAGTGGCTGCTGCTGCTGCCGCTGGCCATGCCGGCCTACGTCACGGCCTATGCGTACACCGACTTTTTGCAGTTTTCCGGGCCCTTGCAAAACGGGCTGCGCGCTGCGTTCGGCCTGCAGGGACGCCTGCTGCCCGAGGTGCGCAGCGTGTGGGGCGCCGCCTGGGTGTTTTCGTTTTCGCTTTATCCCTATGTCTATCTGCTGGCGCGCACCGCGCTGGCCGAGCGCGCGCCGCAGCTGATGGAAGCCGCGCGCCTGCTGGGCGCGGGCCTGGGCCGGCGCCTGCGCGAGGTGGCCCTGCCCATGGCGCGCCCGGCGGTGGCGGCGGGCACGGCGCTGGCGCTGATGGAGGTGCTGGCCGACTACGGCGTGTCGGTGTATTTCGGCATCCAGACGTTTACCGCCGGCATCTACAAGGCCTGGCTGTCGATGGACAACCACGTGGCGGCGGCGCAGCTGGCCACGGTGCTGCTGGCGCTGGTGGTGGTCTTGCTGTGGGGCGAGCAGCGCGCGCAGCGGCGCCTGCGTTTCGTCAGTTCGGGCGCCAGCCACGCGGGGTCCGGCGAGGCGCGTGCGATTGCCCTGCGCGGCCGGCACGCCGTGCTGGCCTGGGTGCTGTGCCTGCTGCCCATGCTGATGGGCTTTGCGCTGCCGGTGCTGTTCATGCTGCGCCCGCTGTCGGCCGATTGGTCGGTGCTGCCCTGGGACCGCTTTCTGGGCTGGGCCTGGAACAGCATTCGCCTGGGCGCCATGACGGCGGTGCTGGCCGTGGGCGCCGCATGGTTTCTGGCCTTTTGCCTGCGCCGCCGGCCCGACTGGCTGCGCCGCGCCGCCGTGCAGACGGTGGCCCTGGGCTATGCCGTGCCGGGCGCCGTGGTGGTGGTGGGCGTGCTGCTGCCCGTCGGCTGGGTGCAGCAGCGCTGGCCCGGCACCGGCGTGGGCGGCTGGGTCACGGCCACCGTGCTGGGCCTGCTGTGGGCGTACCTGGTGCGCTTCGTCGCGGTGGCCTTGCAGTCCATGCAGTCGGGCTATGCGCGCGTGCCGCGCAGCCTGGACGAGTCGGCCGCCCTGCTGGGTGCCAGCGGCCTGGGCCTGGCCGCGCGCGTGCACTGGCCGCTGCTGCGGCGCGCCAGCCTGGCGGCCGGCCTGCTGGTGTTCGTGGACGTGATGAAGGAGCTGCCGGCCACCGTGGTGCTGCGCCCCTTCAACACCGACACCCTGGCGGTGGTGGCCGACCAGCTGGCGCGCGACGAGCGCCTGGGCGAAGCCGCCTTGCCCTCGCTGGCGCTGGTGCTGGTGGGGCTCGTGCCCGTGATCCTGCTGAGCCGCGCCTTGCGCGGCGAGCGCAACAAAGAGGCCCGAAACACAGCCGAAACCACCGACGCTTCGCTTATAGTTTGACGCGATGTCCGACCTTCCCGCCGCCCACCGCTCGAGCGACAGCCCGGTCGCCGGTGCCGACCCCGAGGCCCAGTCCGACCAGGTGTTCGAGCTGGCCGCCGAGGTGTTTCGCCTGATGTCGGCACCCATGCGCCTGCGCATCATCAGCGCGCTGTGCCAGGGCGAGAAAAACGTGGGCGAGCTGCTGCGCGACGTCGCCACCACCCAGCCCAACATGAGCCAGCACCTGAACACCTTGTACAAGGCCGGCGTGGTGGGGCGACGGCGCGACGGCGTGCAGATCTACTACCGCCTCATCGACGACCGCGTGGCCACCCTGTGCCGCGCCGTGTGCACGCAAATCGCCATCGATCAGGCGCACTGAGGGCGCCGCGGGGGCGCGTGCCCACCCGGTCGGAGCCACGAATTCAGGGTGAACATTGCTACACTTTCGATAGAAAGCGGCGCTGCGGGTTAACCCCGGGTGCGGGTTTTTGCGAGCCACCCGTATCATCGGTTTGCGTTCATAAGCATTCACGCAACCGTGCGTGGATTTCCGTCTTTGCTTGTCCGGAGGAGCTCTCGTGATGAAGACTGTCTTGACCGCCGCGCTGGCGGCCGGCCTGCTGGCCGCAGCCGGCGCGGGCCATGCCCAGACCGACCCCTTGCAGCTGCGCAGCTGGGCCGCGGCCTGCGCCTCCTGCCACGGCACCAACGGGCACGCCCAGCCGGGCATGGAGTCGTTGGCCGGCGGCAACAAGGACGACATGCTCAAGAAGCTGATGGACTTCAAGAGCGGCGCCAAGCCCGCCACCATCATGCATCAGCTGGCCAAGGGCTACAGCGACGAGCAGCTCGCCGCCATCGTCGGCTGGTTTGCCGCACAGAAGAAATGAAGGAGGGCATCACCATGGATCGTCGTCAAATTTTGCAGGCCGCCTCGGCGGCTTCGGTCTTGGGTCTGACGGCCGGTTGTGCTTCCGTGGGGGGCAGCGCCGGCGGCAAGGTGGTCGTCGTGGGCGGTGGCTACGGCGGCGCCACGGCGGCCAAGTACATCCGCCTGTGGTCGGGCGGCCAGGTCGAGGTGACCCTCATCGAGCCCAACGACGCCTTTGTCTCCTGCCCCATCTCCAACCTGGTGCTGGGCGGCAGCAAGCAGATGGCCGACATCACCACGTCCTACGACAACCTGGTCAGGCGCCACGGCGTCAAGATCGTGAAGGATCGCGTGGCCGCCATCGACGCCGATAAGCGCCAGGTGCGCCTGGCCAGCGGCGGCGCGCTGCCCTATGACCGCCTGGTGCTCTCGCCCGGCATCGACTTCATGTGGGACCAGCTGCCCGGCATGAACCAACCCGGCGCGCAGGACAAGGTGCAGCACGCCTGGAAGGCCGGCCCGCAGACCGTGGCGCTGCGCAAGCAGCTGGAGGCCATGCCCGACGGCGGCGTGTACGCGCTGGCCATTCCGCTGGCGCCCTACCGCTGCCCGCCCGGCCCGTACGAGCGCGCCTGCCAGGTGGCGCACTACTTCAAGCAGGCCAAGCCCAAGAGCAAGGTGCTGATTCTGGACGCCAACGACGACGTGACCTCCAAGGGTCCGCTGTTCAAGAAGGCCTGGGCCGACCGCTACCCGGGCCTCATCGAATACCGGCCCAAGCACCAGCTGGTCGATGTGGATGCCGCCAGCGGCACGCTCAAGTTCGACTTCAACGACGACGTGAAAGCCCAGGTGCTCAACGTGCTGCCGCCCATGCGCGCCGGTGACGTGGCGCACAACGCGGGCCTGACCACCGCCAACCAGCGCTGGTGCGAGGTGGACTGGCTGACCATGGAATCCAAGGCTGCCAAGAACATCCACATCCTGGGCGACGCGCTGCAGATCGCGCCGGCCATGCCCAAGTCGGGCCACATGGCCAACCAGCACGGCAAGGTGGCGGCGGCCGCCATCGTCGCCCTGCTGGCCGGGCGCGCGCCCAACCCGCTGCCGCTGTACAACAACACGTGCTACAGCTTTGTGAGCGACACCGACGTGGTGCACGTGGCCAGCGTGCATTTGTACGACGCCGAGAAGAAAACCATGCTGCCGGTGCCGGGCTCCGGCGGGCTGTCGCCCGCAGCCAGCGAGCTGGAGGGCCGCTATGCCATGGCCTGGGCGCGCAACATCTGGGCCGATGCATTGGCCTGACCCCCAGTCTTCGCTGCTGCGCATGCTTCGCCCTCCCCCTTCCAGGGGGCGCCGCCAGCGGCCCGGCAAAGCCGGCTCCGCGCCGGCCCTGGCATGGCGGCGGCGGGGTTCGTGCCGCCCCGTCACCCATTGACCGATCATGAAATCACCCATTGCTGTTGTCGTGGTCGCTGGCGCGCTCATGCTGGCCGGCGCCGGCTGGGCGCAGGAGGGCGAGGCACGCGCGCGCAAGATCATCGGCGGCTCGTGTTTTTTGTGCCATGGCGCTGAGGGCGAATCGGCCAGCGCGGTGTTTCCGCGCCTGGCGGGCCAGAACGCCGAGTACATCGCCAAGCAGCTGGCCAACTTCAAGAACGGCACGCGCAAGAGCACGGCCATGGCCAGCATGGTGACCAGCCTCTCGCCCGAAGACATGGCCGCGCTGGGCCAGTTCTACGCCAGCCGCCCGCCGCACAAGGAAGCGGCCAAGGACGCGCCGCTGGCGCTGGTCGGCCAGTACATCTATCAAGCCGGCAACAAGTTCAGCGGCGTGCCGGCCTGCGCCAGCTGCCACGGCCCGCAAGGCGCCGGCAGCAACGCGCTGCCGCGCCTGGCGGGCCAGCACGCGGCCTATCTGGACAACCAGCTCCAGCAGTTCGGCAAGCGCGAGCGCAACAACGACAACGCCGTGATGCACGCGGTGGTCGAGAAGATGACGCCGCTGGAGATGGCCGCCGTGGCCGAGTACCTGAGCGGGCAGTAGCGCCCACGCCAGGGCGTGCGCCCGCAAGGGTTTCGGCTTTGCGCGACACTGGCACAAGCCATTGCTTGCGCAAGGAATGCACGTCATGTCGTCGATCCCTTCACTCGGCGCGGGCGCCGTCGAATACCTGAGCCTGCCGGCCGCCGCCCGCCTGATCGCGCGCGTGGGCGTCGTCGAGTGCCTGCGCGGCCTGGTTGACGTGCTGGAGCACGACTTTCGGCGCTGGAGCGACTTTCACAAGAGCGCGCGCCTGGCGCAGCACATGCCGCAAGGCGTGATCGAGCTGATGCCGATTGCCGATGCCCGGCATTACGCCTTCAAGTACGTCAACGGGCACCCGGGCAACACGCGGCTGGGCGTGCCCACGGTCATGGCCTTTGGCGCCATCGCCCGGATGGACACGGGGGCGCCCGTCTTCGTGAGCGAGCTGACCCTGTGCACCGCGCTGCGCACCGCCGCCACCTCGGTGCTGGCCGCGCGCCACCTGGCGCGTCCGGACAGCCGCGTGATGGCCCTGATCGGCAACGGCAGCCAAAGCGAGTTCCAGGCCCTGGGTTTTGTCGGCCTGCTGGGCATTCGCAGCCTGCGCCTGTACGACCGCGATCCGGCCGCCACGCGCAAGCTGGTGGCCAACCTGCGCAGCGCCGAGGTGGCCGCCGAGTTGATCGAATGCGCCAGCGCCGCCGAGGCCGTGCGCGGGGCCGACATCGTGACCACGCTCACCGCCGACAAGACGCGAGCTGCCGTCCTTCGCGGCGAGTGGCTGGAGGAGGGCATGCACATCAACGCGGTAGGGGGCGACTGCCCCGGCAAGACCGAGCTGGACGCGGCCATCCTGCGGCGCGCCCGCGTGTTCGTCGAGTTCGATCCGCAAACGCGCATTGAGGGCGAGTTGCAGCACATGCCGGCGGACTTTGCCGTCACCGAGCTCTGGCGCGTGCTGACCGGGCAAGCGCCGGGCCGGTGCGACCGGGCCGATGTCACGCTGTTCGACTCGGTCGGCTTTGCGCTGGAAGATTATTCGGTCATGCGCCACATGCAGGCCTTGGGCCGCGCCCATGGCGGGCTCGAATCGCTGGCGCTGATCCCGCGCCTCGACGACCCCAAGGACTTGTACAGTCTGATCCGCGCGGCAGAAGCGGGCACCTGACGGCCCCTGCGCTTTCGACATGACCATGGCAACTCCCATCACCCTCATCGGCGCACCCACCGACATCGGCGCCAGCCGCCTGGGCGCGGCCATGGGGCCCGACGCGCTGCGGGTGGCCCAGCTGGGCGAGGCCCTGGCTCAGCAGGGCTGCGACGTGCGCGACCTGGGCAACCTGGCCGGCCCGCCCAACCCGCGCGGCGAGCGCGACGCCGCCAGCGGATTGCGCAACTTCCCGCAGGTCGTTGCCTGGTGCCAGTCGGTGCATGACGCCGTGCACCAGGTCTTGCGGCAGCAGCGCCTGCCGATGATGCTGGGGGGCGACCACAGCGTGGCGGTCGGCTCCATCAGCGCCGTGGCGCGCCACTGCCGCGCCACGGGCCGGCGCCTGCGCGTGATCTGGCTCGACGCCCACGCCGACTTCAACACCGCCGCCACCTCGCCCAGCGGCAACGCGCACGGCACACCGGTGGCCAGCCTGTGCGGACTGGGGCCGCGCGAACTGGCCGAGCTGGCGGGCTTTGCGCCGGCGCTGGCCGAGCAGGCGCTGTGCCAGATCGGCCTGCGCAGCGTGGACGCGCAGGAGAAATTTCTGATCAAGCGCCACGGCATCGAGGTCTACGACATGCGCGCCATCGACGAGCTGGGCATGCGCGAGGTGATGACGCGGGCGCTCGCGCCGATCGCGGGTGCGGACGATGGCTTGCATCTGCACCTGAGCTTCGACGAGGATTTTCTCGACCCCGAGATCGCCCCCGGCACCGGCACCACCGTGCGCGGCGGCCCCAACTACCGCGAAGCCCAGCTGTGCATGGAGATGATCGCCGACACCGGCCGCCTGGGCTCGCTGGACATCGTCGAGCTGAACCCCGCCCTGGACGTGCGCAACCAGACGGCCGAACTGGTGGTGGACCTGGTGGAAAGCCTGTTCGGCAAGAGCACGCTGGTGAAGGATGTGCTGCGGGGATGAATGGTGAACAAACAGCCGAACAGCCGGACGCGGAGGACGCAAAAAAATCGCAAAGGACGCAAAAGAGACAAAATTTGATGAAATACTCGATACGCCGGCGTGAAATAAGCGCAATACGCTAGTCTATTGATAGCATTTCAATTGAATTTTTCTGCGTCCTTTGCGATTTTTTTGCGTCCTCTGCGTCCGGTATTTGAATCTTGAATGTGCTCTCAAGGCGCCACCGGCACCACCACCGGCGCCCGCTGCGTGGTGGGTTGCGTGGTGTGCACCGGCTCGGCCAGCCAGCGCTCCATCAGGCCGCCGCCGGCCCACATGCCGGCCAGCGCCAGCCAGGCTGTCAGCGCAAAGATCGCGCCGCCCGTCATGCCCGCGCCCACGGCGCAGCCGCCGGCCAGCATGCTGCCAAAGCCCATCAGCATGGCGCCCACCATGTAGCGCGCCATGTGATAGCCGTTCTTGAAACCCTCGATCTTGAACTCGCGCCCCACCAGCGCGCCCAGCGCCGAGCCGGCAAACACCCCCGGCAGCATGCCGGCGTCGAAGCCGAAGGGCTGCGCGGCGTTGGTGGAGAGCACCCGCATCAGCCACTCGGCCGAGGGGCCGCTGAAGGTCACGCCCTGGATTTGCACCGGATCGAAGCTGCTTTGCGCCACCGCGTGGCTGAACCCCCAGGCCAGCGCCACCGCCACGCCGGTGCCGATGCCGCCAATCCACATCCACGGCCGGTTGCCCGAGCGCAGCGAGAAGATCACCGCCACCACCAGCCACACCAGGCCCAGCACCAGGCCGTCGGCCGCGCCGCCGCCAAAGCGCGCCAGCAGGTGGCGCGCGGCGCCGCCTTCGATGGTCCACCACGACGCGATTTCTGCGCGCAGCGGCGACAGGCTGCCCGCCAGCGCCGCCTGCGCCGTCACGGCAAACACCAGCCCCGACAGCAGCGCGCGCAGGTTGCCATTGGCCGACAGCACCAGCAGGCGGCTGGCGCAGCCGCGCGTCATGATCATGCCGGCGCCGAACAGCAGGCCGCCCACCAGCGCCCCCGACAGGCTGCCGCGGTTGGCCAGCTGGCGCGCGCTGCTCACGTCCAGCAGCCCGCTCAGGATCAGCGCCTGCACGGCAATCACCGCGCTGGCAAAGGCCAGCAACCACACCGACAGCTTTTCGGCAAACTTGCCGTGCCAGAACTCGATCACCGCCGCGCGCAGGCAAAAGCGCGAGCGCTGGGCAAAGAAGCCGAACGCCACGCCGATCACGGCGCCACCCGCGGCCAGAACGGGGCCGCTGCCGTACTCGTCCACCAGGCTTGTCAAGTCCATGCGCATTCCCGATAATTACATCAGTGATTGCTTATAAATATAGACCGCATGATGCAAGCTGCAATTGATCGACGTCAACTCTTGCGGCGCGGCGCGTGCGCGGCAATGCTCGGGCTCGGTCCGGCGTGGACGCGCCATGCGGCGGCTGCCGATGCCCCGGCCGAGCTGCCACCCATGCAGGCGCGCGAGGCCGCGCCCGGCTGCTGGTACGTGCAGGGGCTGTCGGCGCTGGGCTCGCCCGCCAACCAGAACTTCATCTCCAACGCCGGCTTCATCGTCACCACGAAAGGCGTGGTGGTGATCGACGCGCTGGGCTCGCCCGCGCTGGCCGAGCGCCTGCTGGCCGACATCCGCACGATCACGCCGCAACCGGTCACCCACGTCATCCTCACGCACTACCACGCCGACCATGTTTACGGCCTGCAGGTGTTCGCGGCGCTGGGCGCCCGGATCATTGCCCAGAAGAACGGGCGTGAGTACCTGGTTTCCGACACCGCGCGCCTGCGGCTGGAGGCCTCGCGCAAGGAGCTGGCGCCCTGGATCGACGAGCAGACCCGGCTGGTTCCCGCCACCGACTGGATCGACGGCCGCACCGAGCTGACGGTGGGCGACACCCGGCTGATCCTGCAACCCGTGGGCCCCGCGCACACGCCGGACGACCTGGTGGTCTATGTGCCGGCGCGCAAGCTGCTGTACGCGGGCGATCTGGTGTTTCGCAACCGCATTCCCTTCGTCGGCGAGGCCGACAGCGGACACTGGATCCAGTCGCTGGACACGCTGCTGGGCCTGGGCGCCGAGGTCATCGTGCCCGGCCATGGCCCGGTGTCCACCGACGCACGCAAGGACATGCAGCTCACGCGCGACTATCTGCTCTACCTGCGCAAGACCATGGGCGCCGCCGCGCGCGACATGACGCCGTTTGACGAGGCCTACCAGGCCACCGACTGGAGCCAGTGGGAGAATCTGCCCCTGTTTGGCCCGGCCAACCGCATGAACGCCTACAACACCTATCTGCTGATGGAGCACGAGACGAAATGACGCCGAGGCACTTGCGGCCCATGGGCCGCCGCCACCTGCTGGCGGGCTTGGGCGCCGTGCTGGCGCTGGGTGCAGCCCCGGCGCGCGCCGCAGCCAAGACCTTGCCCTTGTCGCGCGCCTTGCCGGCCGAGCTGGCGCAGGCCCTGGCCCGCAAGCAGGCGCTGGTGGTGATGGTCAGCCTGCATGGCTGCCCCTGGTGCAAGCTGGTGCGCGAGCACTACCTGGCGCCCATGCACGCAGAGGAGGGCCTGTCCGTGGTGCAGATCGACTGGGGCAGCGCGCAGACCACGCAGACGGTAGCGGGCGAGCCCACCACCCATGCCGAGCTGGTGCGCGCCTGGAAGGTCAAGATCGCGCCCACCGTGCTGTTCCTGGGCGCCGGCGGGCGCGAGGTGGCCGAACGCCTGGAGGGCGGCTCGCCCGACTTCTACAGCGGCTACCTGGACCAGCGCCTGGAGCAGGCCCGCAGGGCGATCGCGGGCTGACCCGCTTGCGTTTGCCGCCATGCGTAGGGCAGGATGGGGCCCCCGCACCCTGACCGTGGAGACCGACATGCCGCGCACCCTCGCACCCATCGCCCTGGCCCTGCTGGGCGCCAGCATGGCGCAGGCTCAGGTCCCGGCCGCATTCAAGGACGCGGACCTCAAGCTGGGCGAACGGCTGATCGCCGAGAGCAAGTGCAATCAATGCCACGCCCAAAAGTGGGGCCATGACGGCAAGGACGTCTATCGGCCCCAAGGGCGCATCAACACCCCGGCGGCCCTCGTCAGCATGGTCGAGCGTTGCAGCACCGAGCTGAACCTGACGCTGTTTCCCGAGGATGTGGCGGCCATCGCCGCCGTGCTGAACCGCGACCACTACCACTTTTCAAAGTGAATCCGCCGCAGGCGGTGCGTGGCTTGACCTCGGGCAAACCCGATGGCCGGGCGTGTGGAAATTCGTTAATATAAGCAACTGCGCATATATTTATATTTACATGACCTCTGCACCCCCCCCGACGACCGATGGTGACGCCCCGCAGGGCCGCTTGCGCAAGGCGCCCGAGGGCTTCATCGACCGCGCCGGCGTCCAGGCCGTGTTCGCCCAGGCGCGGCACGGTCGGCGCGACTTCATCCGCGGCGCGTTTGCCGCGGCCCTGGCCGGCTCGGCCGCCACGCGCGCGGCCGCCCAGGCCAATCCGGTGCCGGCCGAAGGGGGCGACCCCAATATCCTCAACCTGCCGCCCTGGTCCACTGGCCTGGGCCAGCCCGTGGTGACCGACGGCTACGGCAAGCCCTCGCAATACGAAGCCAACGTGCAACGCCGCCCAAGCCCGGGCCTGACGCAGACCACGCAGGCCTCGGTGTCGTTCGCGCCGCTGCAATCGCTGTTCGGCATCGTCACCCCCAGCGGCCTGCACTTCGAGCGGCATCACCAGGGTTGGTGGGACGTCGATCCGTCCAGGCACCGCTTCATGATCAACGGCATGGTGAAAACGCCCAAGGTCTTCACCATGGACGAGATCATGCGGCTGCCCAGCGTGTCGCGCTTTCACTTCATCGAGTGCGGCGCCAACACCGGCATGGAATGGGGCAACGTGGCCGTGCCCACGGTGCAGTACTCGCACGGCATGCTCTCGTGCAGCGAGTTCACCGGCGTGCCGCTCATCACCTTGCTGGAGATGGCCGGCGCGGACGTGAAGGGCCGCCGCTTCGTGCTGGCCGAGGGCGCCGACGGCTCCTCGATGACGCGCACCATCCCGATCGAGCTGGTCAAGAGCGGCCAGGTGCTGGTGGCTTACGGGCAAAACGGCGAGATGCTGCGGCCCGAAAACGGCTACCCGCTGCGCCTGGTGGTGCCGGGCGTGCAGGGCGTGAGCTGGGTGAAATACCTGCGCCGCGTGAAGGTGGACGACGCGCCCTGGAACACCAAGGACGAGGCGGTGCATTACATCGACCTGATGCCCGACGGCCTGCACCGCCAGTACAGCAGCATCCAAGAGTGCAAGAGCGTGGTGACCACCCCCTCGGGCGGTCAGGTGCTGCTGGACAAGGGCTTCTACAACGTGAGCGGCCTGGCCTGGTCGGGGCGCGGCAAGATCACGCGCGTGGACGTGTCGGTGGACGGCGGGCGCAACTGGCGCACGGCGCGGCTGCAAACGCCGGTGCTCGACAAGTGCCTCACGCGGTTCAATATCGACTGGGTGTGGGACGGCAAGCCCGCCATCGTGCAAAGCCGCGCCATGGACGACACCGGTTTCGTGCAGCCCAGCTACAAGCAGTTGCGCGCCGTGCGCGGCACGCGCTCGATCTATCACAACAACGCCATCCAGTCCTGGCTGGTGCAGGAAAGCGGCGAGGTGAAGAATGTCCAGCTCTCGTAATGCCTTGGCCGCGCTGCTGCTGGCAGCCTGCGTGCTGCCGGCGGGGGCACAGGACAAGTTCCCGGGCGTGGGCCGCGCGGCCACGCCGGCCGAGGTCAAGGCCTGGGACATCGACGTGCGCCCCGACTTCAAGGGCCTGCCGCCCGGCTCGGGCAGCGTGGACAAGGGCCAGGACATCTGGGAGTCCAAGTGCGCCAGTTGCCATGGCGTGTTCGGCGAATCCAACTCGGTGTTCAACCCCCTGGTGGGCGGCACCACCCAGGACGACATCAAGACCGGGCGCGTGGCCACCCTGATGCGGCCGGACTACCCCGGCCGCACCACGCTGATGAAGGTGCCCACGGTCTCCACGCTGTGGGACTACATCCACCGCGCCATGCCCTGGAACGCGCCCAAGTCGCTGTCGGTGGACGAGGTGTATGCCGTCACCGCCTTCCTGCTGAATCTGGCCGACATCGTGCCGGCCGACTTCACGCTGTCGGACAAGAACATCGCCGAGGTGCAACAGCGCATGCCCAACCGCAACGGCATGAGCACGCAGCACGCCCTGTGGCCGGGCAACGAGTTCGGCGCCGGCAAGATCAAGCCCGACACGCAGGCCAAGGCCTGCATGACAAACTGCGAGGTGCCGATCGACGTGTCGTCCAGGCTGCCGCCGCACGCGGCCGACGCCTGGGGCAACCTGCACGACCAGAACCGCCTGGTGGGCCCGCAGCGCGGCGAGGTGACCACCAAGGACGGTGGCAAAAGCGGCGCGGCCGCCAAGCCGGCGGCCGACCCGCAAACGCTGGCCGCCATCGCCCTCACGCAAAAGAACGGCTGCACCGCCTGCCACGGCATGAGCGCCAAGCTGGTGGGCCCCGGCTTTGCCGAGATCGCCAAGAAAAACGCCGGCAAGGCCGACTACCTGGCGGGCAAGATCGTCTCGGGCGGCGAGGGCGTGTGGGGCAACGTCCCGATGCCGGCGCAAACCCTGTCGCCTGACGATGCCAAGGCCATTGCCGCATGGCTGGCCGCGGGCGCCAAAGCCAATTGAGATGAAACACCCCCAGTCTTCACTCGCTGCGCGATGTTTCGCCCACCCCCTTGCAGGGGGCATCGCCTGTGGCCGGGGGGACCCCGGCTACGGCGATCGCTGGCCTGGCCTGCTCCGCGGCCGCTCGGCTCTTTGGGTTTCCTGCCGTTCAGGTGGCGCGCAACACCATGAATTGCCGGGAGAGTCGGGGATATCCCGCTGGGAATAGTTCACACTTCCGTTAACATCAAGCCAATTGTTTCATTTGGATCAAGGAGATCGATTCATGCAGACTCGTCGCGAAACCCTCCGCCAGGGCGCGCTGGCCGCCAGCGTGCTGACTGCGGGCAGCCTGCTGTCGCAGCCGGCGCTGGCCTTCAACAAGGCCGCCTTCGACGGCAAGCAGATGGCCGACGCGTTCAAGGCCCTGGGCGTGAGCGGCTCGCCGACTGAAAGCAAGGACGTCACGCTGACGGCGCCCGACATCGCCGAAAACGGCGCCGTCGTGCCCATGACGGTGGCCACCACGCTGCCCAACGTGAAAGAGATGCTGCTGATCGTCGAGAAGAACCCTGCGCCGCTGGTGGCGCTGTTCAACGTCAGCCCCGAGGTCGAGGCCAACTTTGCCACCCGCGCCAAGATGGGCCAGTCCTCCGACGTGTACGCCGTGGCCGTCACCACCGACGGCAAGGCGCTGTATGCCAAGAAAGAAGTCAAGGTCACGCTGGGTGGCTGCGGCGGTTGAATGAACTACCCCCAGGCTCCACACGCTGCGCGTTGTTGCGCCTCCCCCCTGGAAGGGGGCGCCTCCAGCAGCCGGGCAAAGCCCGTCCGCGGAGGCCGCTTGCATGGCCTGCTCCGCGGCCACTAGAGCGTGTGTGGGCCTTTGTGTCAACTGAATTGAAATAGGAGAAATGAAATGGGTGATCCGATGCGCATTCGCGCCCAGGCGGCGGGCGACAAGACCACGGTTCGCGTGCTGATGGCGCACGAGATGGAGTCCGGCCAACGCAAGGACTCGTCGGGCAAGCTGATCCCGGCCTGGCACATCACCGACGTGACCGCCTCGCTCAACGGCAAGCCCGTGTTCTCGTGCGAGTGGGGCCCGGCGGTGTCCAAGAACCCCTTCCTGCAGTTCACCCTCAAGGGCGGCAAGGCGGGCGACAAGGTGTCCGTGTCCTGGAAGGACAACAAGGGCGATACCCGCACCGACGAAGCCACGGTGTCCTGATCACACCCGGTACGCACACGGCGGCGACTTGCGTCGATCCGCCGTTTTTCTTTTGATTTCGACCGTTTGCACACAACCAGGAGACACTTGACGATGCATGCACGATCGCTTTGCCTGGCCGTTCTCGGAGCGCTGGCCCTCGGCGCACCGGCTCTGGCCCAGAAGACCTCCGTCCAGGCCATCGAGGAATACCGCGAGATGCTGCAGGACGGCAACCCCGCCGATCTGTTCGAGATGAAGGGCCAGGACTTGTGGAGCAAGAAGCGCGGCCCCAAGAACGCCTCGCTCGAGCAGTGCGACTTGGGCAAGGGCCCCGGCGTGGTCAAAGGCGCCTTCGTCGAGTTGCCGCGCTGGTTTGCCGACACGGGCAAGGTGCAGGACCTCGAGTCGCGCCTGGTCACCTGCATGAGCACGCTGCAGGGCATCGACCCCAAGGAGGTCATCCAAGGCGCCTGGGGCAAGGGCGAGCGCGCCAACACCACGGCGCTGGCCACCTGGATCGCCAGCGAGTCCAAGGGCCTGCGCATGAACCTGCCGCAGTCGCAGCCGCAAGAGCGCGTGGCCTACGAAGTGGGCAAACGCCTGTTCTTTCTGCGCGGCGGCTCGCATGACTTTGCCTGTGCGTCCTGCCATGGCGAGGACGGCAAGCGCATTCGCCTGCAAGACCTGCCCAAGCTCACCGGCAACCCGGGCGACGGCGTGGGCTTTTCCGCCTGGCCGGCCTACCGCGTCTCCAGCGGCGAGATGTGGAGCATGCAGCACCGCCTGAACGACTGCTACCGCCAGCAGCGCTTTCCCGAGCCGATCTTCGCCAGCGACGCGACGATCGCCCTGGGCGTGTACATGGGCGTGAACGCCAAGGGCGACAAGTCGGCCGCCCCCACCATCAAGCGCTGAAGCAGGAGAGCCCCACCATGATGAAGAAACATCGCCTCGCCCTCATCACCGCGGCCCTGCTGGGCGCCGCCTCGCTGCTGGTGGCCTGCGCCAGCGGCGGCGTGGACCAGACCGGCCTGTCGTCCGCCCAACTGGACGCACTGACGCAAGACGTGGTCAAGAACTCGTTCCAGGACAAGGGCATCGTCAAGGTCAGCCAGGCCCTGGGCGAAGACCCCACCGACCAAGCCTGCAGTGCCGCCGACGTGGCCGGACACCCGCTGTCCGCCGATCGCGCCAAGGAGATCGAGGCGCTCAACCTGAAGACCATCCAGTGGCCCGCCGACGGCAAATACCTGGGCGACTGGAAAGAGGGCGAAAAAATCGCGCAAAGCGGGCGCGGGCGCACCTGGACCGACAAGGCCGGCGCGGCCAATGGCGGCAATTGCTACAACTGCCACCAGATCGACAAGAAGGAAATCTCCTTCGGCACCATCGGCCCGAGCCTCTACAACTACGGCAAGCAGCGCGGCGTGACCGACCCGGCGAGCCCGCAGGCGCAGGAGGTCGTCAAGTACACCTGGGGCAAGATC
>JAFEEB010000015.1:0-296 GCA_018241325.1 Pseudomonadota bacterium
GCGCAGCGTCAAATTCACAAGAACATCCTATAAATTGATCATTAAAAACCGTTTGAATAATAAATCGAGCCGGCCTTTAATACACCAACACCACCCCACCCTACAGGAGCCGACCCCATGAGCGAAAAGAAGTTTGCCTCCCAGGCCGATCTGGAAGAAAAGAAGATCAGCTGGGAAAAACTCAGCGACAACGCCTACGCCTACACCGCCGAGGGCGACCCCAACACCGGCGTCATCATCGGCGACGACGGCTGCATGATCATCGACGCCACCGCCACGCCCGTGGCCGCGCAGGG
>JAFEEB010000015.1:386-78693 GCA_018241325.1 Pseudomonadota bacterium
CTACCACGCCGTGCGCGTGCTGGGCGCCTCGGGCTATAGGGACGAGGGCCTGGAGCAGATCATCGCCAGCCGCGACACCTACGACCTGATCGTCGAGCGCGGCCAGCAGGACATGGACTCGGAGATCGGGCGCTTTCCGCGCCTGTTCCAGGCCGTGGAGAGCGTGCCCGGCCTGACCTGGCCGACGCTGACCTTCACGGGCGAGATGACGCTGTGGCTGGGCAAGCTGGAGGTCAAGATCCAGCAGATCGGCCGCGGCCACACCAAGGGCGACACCATCGTCTATCTGCCCAGCCAAAAAATCTGCTTCTCGGGCGACCTGGTCGAAGCCGACGCCGCCTGCTATGCGGGCGACGCGTACTTCACCGACTGGCCGCAGACGCTGGACAAGCTGGCGGCGATGAACTTCGACAAGCTGGTGCCCGGCCGCGGGCCCACGCTGATGAGTCCGGCCGAGGTCAAGAAAGGCCTGGCCTACACGCGCGACTTCACCAGCACGCTGTACAAGGGCGCGCAAGAAGCCGTCGCCAAGGGGCTGGACCTGAAGGCCACCATGGCCCACGTGCGCAAGACCATGGACCCCAAGTTCGCCCAGGTCTTCATCTACGAGCACTGCCTGCCCTTCGACGTGACCCGCGCGCACGACGAGGCCAGCGGCGTCCAGCATCCGCGCATCTGGACGGCCGAGCGCGACCAGCAGATGTGGCACGCGCTGCAAGCCGGCTGAACGGGGGGCGGCCGGGGCCTCCAACGCCACCCCGGCCGCCTGCAGCCGTTGGATAACTATTGTTTTGATAGCTTGCAGCGCATGATCCACAAGCGCCAAAGCCTGATTTCCATCATAAAGCGGGCCCCATGAACCCGCACGGAGACAAGCCATGAACCAACCCGATTCACGCTCGGCCGCGACCCGGCACGACACCCAGGTGGTGGTCGTGGGCAACGGCCCTGTCGGCCAGACGGCCGCCCTGCTGCTGGCCCGCTGGGGCATCGATTGCATCGTGGTCGATCGCAGGCCGCAGCGCGACGTCATCGGCTCCAAGGCCATCTGCCAGCAGCGCGATGTGCTCGACGTGTGGGAGTCGGTCGGCGTCGGTCACAAGATCGCCGCCGAGGGCCTCACCTGGGACCGCGCCACCACCTTGTACAAGGACGCCACGCTGTTCACCCAGCCCTTCGTCGACACCGGGCGCTCGGTGTTCCCGCCCTTCGTCAACATCTCGCAGACCCGCACCGAAGAGCTGCTGGACGAGCAGATCGCGGCCGCGCCGCACATCACGCCGCTGTGGGACCACGGCGTCGAGCAGATCGAGCAGAACGCTGCTGGCGTCACCCTGCACTGCCGCCGCGCCGATGGCACCCCGGTCGAGGTGCGCGCCCCTTACGCCATTGTGGCCGCCGGCTCCGCCCCGCGCGAGCTGCGCCACCAGCTCGGCGTCAGCTTCGACGGCCGCAGCTTCGACGACAAGTTCCTGATCTGCGACATCCGCGCCGACCTGCCGGGCTGGGAGCGCGAGCGGCGCTTTTACTTCGACCCCGAGTGGAACCCGGGCCGCCAGGTGCTGATCCACCCCTGCCCCGATTCGACCTTCCGCATCGACTGGCAGGTGCCGGGCGACTACGACATCGAGCAGGAAGAATCCAGCGGCGCCCTGGATGCGCGCATCCGCCAGATCATCGGCGACAAGCCCTACGAGATCGTCTGGAAGTCGGTCTACCGCTTTCACTCGCGCATGGTCGATCGCATGCGTGTGGGGCGCGTGCTGCTGGCCGGCGACTTCGCCCACATCGTCTCGCCGTTCGGCGCGCGCGGGCTCAACACCGGCGTGATGGACGCCGAGAACGCCGCCTGGAAGCTGGCCTTCGTGCTGCGCGGCTGGGCCGACGACACCTTGCTGGACAGCTACGACAGCGAGCGCTGCGCGGCCTCGCGCGAGAACATCGAGGTCACCGGCCACACCATGGACTTCTTGGTGCCGCACACCGAGGAGCAGCATCGCATCCGAGTCGAGCGCCTCACGGCCGCGCTGACCGATCCGTCGGTGCATCCGCAGATCGACTCGGGCCGCCTGTCCGAGCCCTTCTGGTACGTCGATTCGCCGCTCACCACGCCCGACGCGCAGCACCCGTTTGCCGGCCGTCCGCCGCGCGGCCACGTGCCGCCGCCGGGGCCGGGCGTGGCGCTGCCCGACGTGCCGGTGCGCATGGCGGACATGGACTGCACGCGCCTGCGCCAGCTGGCACGCGACGGCCTGTTGCTGCTGGCCGGCAGCGCGGTGGACCTGCACATGCTGCGCGAGCAGGCGCAAGACGTCAGCGCCGCACCGCTGCGCGTGCTTCGCGTCGCCGACATCGATGCCGAAGGCGCCCTGCAGCAGGCGCTGCAGACCCGCCCGGATGAAGTCTGGGTGGTGCGCCCGGACGCCCATATCGCCGCCGTCTGCGCATCAGGCGATGGCCAGGCCGTGCGCGCTGCCTTGCAGCGTGTCATGGGCCGCCGTGCCGCGATATCCATCTGATGGACAGCCGCCGCGGCCCGCGACGGCGTCTGACCCCTTCACCCCAACCACCGCAAGGAGACTTTTCATGGCCAATCTCAACGGCGTCCACCACGTCGCCTACCGCTGCAAGAACGCCAAGCAGACCGTCGAGTGGTATCAAAAATACCTGGACGCCAACTTCATCCTCGCCATCGCCGAAAACGAAGTCCCCTCCACCAAGGAGCCAGACCCGTACATGCACATCTTCATCGACATCGGCGGCGGCAACATCCTGGCTTTTTTCGAATTGCCGACCAAGGCCGACATGCTCGCCCCGTCCGACGCCAACACCCCCGCGTGGACGCAGCACCTGGCGCTCAAGACCGATTCCATCGACACCATGCTGAAGGTCAAGGCCCGCATGCAAGCCGACGGCATCGAGGTCATCGGCCCCACCGACCACACCATCTTCAAGTCCATCTACTTTCGCGACCCATCCGGCCACCGGCTGGAGCTGGCCGTCAACACCGCCACGCCCGAGATGGACAAGGCGCTGGACCAGGTGAAATGGGACATGCTCAACGAATGGGATCGCACCAAGAAAGCCCCCACCCACGCGCGCTGGATGCACGACGGCAGCGGGCGCGTGAGCTGACGGCCAGCCCCGCAGGTGGGCACCGGTCCCGGTCAAGGCGGGTATGCTTTGACCCGCACGAGACCGACCCATGAGCACTGATCTTCACCCGGCCACCGCCACCCGCCACGACCAGCACGGCCAATGGCCGCAGGCCGAAACGGTGGACGACTTTCGCCACAACCTGGCCACCGTGCACGCGCGCATGGCGGCGGCCTGCCAGCGCGTCGGGCGCGATGCCGCCAGCGTGCGCCTGCTGCCCGTCAGCAAGACCAAGCCCGAGGCCGTGCTGCGCCAGGCCTACGCCGCGGGCTGCCGCATGCTGGGCGAAAACAAGCCGCAGGAGGCCCATCGCAAATGGGAGGCGATGGCCGACCTGGCCGACCTGCGCTGGTCGGTCATCGGCCACCTGCAGACCAACAAGGCCAAGCTGGTGGCGCAGTGCGCCAGCGAGTTTCAGGCGCTGGACAGCCTGCGCGTGGCCGAGGCGCTGGAGCGGCGCTTGCAGGCCGAGGGGCGCGCGCTGGACGTGTTCGTGCAGGTCAACACCTCGGGCGAGGCCAGCAAGTACGGCCTGCACCCCGACGACGTGGCCGCCTTCTTGCGCCAGCTGCCCGCGTTTTCGGCGCTGCGCGTGCGCGGCCTGATGACGCTGGCGCTGTTCTCGGCCGAGGCCGAGCGCGTGCGCCAATGCTTCGTGCTGCTGCGCGGCCTGCGCGACCGGCTGCGTCAAGATGCCCCCGCCGGCATCGAGCTGGGCGAGCTGTCGATGGGCATGTCGGGCGACTACGAAATCGCCATCGAAGAAGGCGCCACCGTGGTGCGCGTCGGCCAGGCCATCTTCGGTGCGCGGCCCATGCCCGACTCGTACTACTGGCCGTCGGCCGAAGGCAGCGAGGCCAAGGCTGGAGAGGCGCCTTGACCGCGCCCACCGCCGCCACGCCCGCGCTGCGCCCGCTGGCCATCGACGTGGTGTCCGTCCAGTCGCAGGTGGTCTATGGCCGCGTCGGCAACAACGTGGCCGTGCCCGCGCTGCACGCGCAGGGGCTGGCGGTGGCGGCCGTTCCCACCGTCATCCTCAGCAACACGCCGCACTACCCCAGCATCCACGGCGGCGCCCTGCCCATCGACTGGTTCGAGGGCTACCTGGCCGACCTGAGCGCGCGCGGCGCGCTGCAGCAGTTGCGCGCGGTCGTCACCGGCTACCTCGGCGGCCCCGAGCAGGCGCAGGCGCTGGGCCGCTGGATCGGCCAGACCCTCGCGCTGCGCCCTGCCCTGCGCGTCGTCGTCGATCCCGTGCTGGGCGACCACGACCACGGCGAATACGTCGCCCCCGGCATGGCCGACGCCTACCGCCGCCACCTGCTGCCCCTGGCCGACGGCCTGACCCCCAACGGCTTCGAGCTGGCGCGCCTGACCGGCATGCCCGTCGCCACCTTCGAGCAGGTCACCGCCGCCGCCCGCACCCTGCTCACGGGCCGCACCCAATGGGTCGCCGTGACCAGCGCCGCACCCGCCACGTGGGCGCCCGGCGAGATGCTGGTGGCCCTGGTCACCCGCACCCACGCCGAGCCCATCCGCCATCCGCGCATCAACGCGACGCCCAAGGGCACGGGGGATTTGTTTTGCGCGAGCTTGACGGCGGGTTGGCTGGGTGGGGCCGAGTTCCGGCAGGCCGTTGAAGAGGCGTGTCAGCAGGTGGTGCGGGCGCTGCGGTTGACGCAGCAGGAGCGATGCGCCGAACTGTTGCTGCCGCCGATGGCGAGTCGTCAAGACGAATACGCACGTGGCCTTTAAAGTACCTCAGTCGTCTGACCGCAACATAGTGAATGACCGGTTCAGGCTGGTTGCTGACCTTGAGATTTCAGGACTGAATGACAGCGATTTGCGAAACCCGCCATTCATGCCCGATGAACGCGTTGGTCTGCCGTATCCCCGGAACCGGTCAATCAGCGACAGCTCGTCGCTAGACCGCGCGAACGGCAGGTCGCGCGACTCGCGAACTTGTGCTTTGCGCCCGAAGCGGTCCTTGCTCCCGCTCAAACGCTAGCGTACGTTCAGGGCCGCCCCAGGGCAAGCGCCCGACCAAAAGGCGCGAGCGCGAGCCATAAAGCGACGCAAGCCGAAGACCTACTTCGCGAATTCGATGTCGGACTTGTTCCACGAGCGGATCCCGGACGAGTACGCCAGCATCCCAAGGTGCATTGCGCAGACCTTCCTTAGCACGCAGTCCCTTGCGAAAGCCACGTTAGACTTTCGTCCCCGGATGCAACGTTGTCTAACCGGATGCATGTGCGAAAAATAATCGTAATGGGAGCACGCCTTGATTAAATCGAGTCCGGTCGAGATCGACAAGGATGTGTCTGGCCTGAATTGGGAGGTGGCGGACTTTCAGGAACTGGCGAAGATTGTGGCCGTTATAGCAGTCGGTCAGGTCGTACATGCCGCGCGGATCCTGGATCAGCTTGAGAAAAATGCACCAGCGATTTCGATTCCGCAATTAAACGAGGCTGCGTGTGAACAACTAACCATCAAGTCGGGCCTGAATCCAGAGCAAGAAAAAGCGGCGCGCGCCCACCGTGACGGTTTTCTCTTCGAGTGCATTTCTTGGATCGCAACACGCCAAGGAGCAAACGACCGAATCTTCCAGAAAGATCCCCACATAAGTGCTACTTCGCAAGGTCTCGACGGATTGGTAGTTGAGCTTGAACCGATGAAGGCACAAATCAAGACGGTGACGATCTGCGAAGACAAGTGCACGGACTACCCACGGAATAAATTTCGGGACGAGGTGATGCCTACATTCACGGAGCACCACGGAAACCAGGTGCGTGGACGCGAGTTGCTCGCGACGGCGGTGGACATCATCAAGTCCAAGTTCACCAACGACACGGAGGCATTGATTGCAGCCCAAAGAGTAATGGAGCTAGGCCGCCGCCGCTACCGTGCAGCCTTGACAGTGGACGCCACCATCGTTACCCCGGCAAAGCGGGCCAAGCTGTTTAAGGACTACAACGGACTGGCAGGTATCGAGCAGTCTCAGCGAATAGGTGCCACCTTCGTAATGAGCGGGGACCTGCGCACATGGTTTCAACAGTTGGCGGACGCTGTGATCGCGGCAATCAAAAGCGGGAAGGTCAAGAGTGTTTGATGTACAGACCGCCGAACTCCTGGAAGCCGCGCCAGCGGTTCCCGGCCTGAATCCGGCGCAGCTCCCGCAGCTGCTCACCCGCCACTACGCCCAGCTGGTAGCGCGCCGCTTGCGTGGTTCCCAGTGGGATGACGATGAAGGCACAGACTGGCCGCTTGAGCGCGTGGCGGACGTCTACGAAATCATGGCGACGGTGAGCGATGACCCGGAGGTGCGCCGTCCAGCCGCTTTTGTGGCAGGCACCGCGCAACAAATCCTAGCGCGGGAGTCCGAGCTTACAGCGCCGGAGGGAAATCCCATGGCCGCAGTCGGCCGCGACCAAGTTAGCGCCACACTGTCCGCAGCGCTACTGTTCTTTATTGCCGAGCAGTATGCCGATGCCTACGAGGCCGGCGGGTTGATTAATACCGGAACAGGCAGTGCTGAAGTCAGGCGTTTGGCATTGCATGTCCGTGATCTGGTGTGCGGCCGGGTGGAGGCCATCCTCGGCCGATCGTCACGGCCGGGGGGCGCCAGGCCTACGCGGGAAGGGCGCATCGAGGAACGCGCCTTCAACCGGCTAGCCGCCACGCTGGCCGACGGCATCGAGCACTTGGCACGTTATGTATTGTCTGAACCTGTCGACGGCCCCATTGGGCACCGGCGGCAGGCGCAGCGAAACTTTAAGCAGGTGCTCCAGCTTTCTGGCAATGAAACGAGCTGGAAGGGACTTGCCGGTGTGCTTCGTACGTCCTACCCCGGGCCAGCGCAGCTCGCCGCACTTCTGTTGGCTGCCAGCGGTGGGCTCGCGGATGCCTCTCTGACTCGGCTACCTCCGCCAACAGGGTCTGATGAAGATTTTTGGAAGGGCTGGTTGCGGTTCAGGGCGCAGAGCAATCCCTATGTTTGGCAAAACCACCGAGAGGCCATCGCCGAGGATTTTCACCAGGTTGGCCGCAACGCGGTGCTCGTGCTTCCCACGGGCGCAGGCAAAACCACAGTATCTACTCTGAAGATCGCCAGCACTCTTGCCAGCGGCAAGAAGGTGATCTTCCTGGCCCCGACTCATGCCCTTGCGGAACAGGTTACAGATGACCTCCAGGGCCTCTTCCCGGCCGACAGGTTCGGCATGCAGGTATCCGGGGAATTCGATTCGCTATTGCTGGAAGGCAGCGCACTGCAAAACATCGAGGTGATGACCCCTGAGCAGTGCCTGGCGATGCTGTCGTATTCGCCTGATTCTTTCTGCGACGTCGGGCTGTTGGTTTTCGACGAGTGCCACTTGTTGAGCCCGCAGACGCACAAGATAGGGCGCGCACTGGACGGGATGTTGTGTCTGCTGGAGTTCTGTACGCAAGCCCCCGACGCCGACCTCCTTTTCCTATCGGCCATGCTGAAGAATGCGCAGGAGTTCGGTGCCTGGATTACATCCTTGACGGGACGCGACTGTGCCGTTGTGGAGTTGCTATGGAAACCGAGCCGCCAAGCCCGCGGTGTTGTCGTGTACCGACGCAGCGATATCAGCACGGTGGAAGCCGCGTCCCAGGCTATCCAGTTGGCGATGGACGAAGATGCGGAAGAGCCCGCGGCGGGGCTGCGCGCTGCAGCGAGACGTGCCCTGACGGCGCAGCCTTTTGTGGTTTGGGGATTGCGCCACAATTGGGCGGCCGTACCCGATGCGCGTGTCTTGACCGCCTTGTCCAACGATACATTTGCGCTCTCTGGAAGGCTCAGCAATGGTGGTGTTGTCGCGCTGCCTAATGCTAATGAGACTGCCGCCCGCATTGCTGTGGCGGCCGCAGGTACAGGCGCGAAGTCCATCATCTTTGTCAACACCAAGCCAGTATCGGTCAGCACCGCCAGAGATATCGCAAAGCAACTCGCGCTGGACGTTGTACTCAACGAGAGAGAGGCCGCCCTGTGGTCCACGATCCAGACCGAGCTGGGACATGCCAAGCACTCGGTTTTCGGAAATGGCGCCTTCGGTGCGGTGCCCCACAACGCCGCGATGCTGCGTATTGAGCGCATGCTGTCCGAGCAGCTGTACAAGCGTTCCGATGGAGCGATGGCCATCGTCGCGACGCCGACCCTGGCGCAGGGCTTGAACCTGCCGGCGCAGATCGCGGTGCTCGCCGGCGATAAGCGGGCAGCCGAAGAGGGGAACGGTAGAGAGGACCTTCAGGCCCATGAGCTGTTAAACGCGGCAGCGCGCGCTGGACGTGCAGGCCATCTGGCCAACGGGGTTGTCCTCCTGGTGCCGGAGCCGTTGGTGACCTTCCGCAACGCCGCGCTCGATGACTCCCGGCTGTTGGCGAAGTTGAGTTCGGTCCTTCCGGAGGACGATCGGTGCGTAACCATCACCGATCCTCTTGAACGCATCCTGGACCGCATCGCTGAAGGCGAGACCGAGGACACGGAGGTACGGTATACCGTCAATCGCTTGGCGACGCTGGCTGGGGTCGACGGAGATCCAAGCCAGATGGATGCGCTCATGGCGCGGAGTTTTGGAGCTTACAAGGCCGGCCAGCGTAGGCAAGAAGATGCCTACCTTGAAAAGGTCCTGGGCTTGTGGACTGAGGTCCAGGAAGCAGCAGAGGCCGAATGGGAGTCTGTGGTGGTAGGACTGGCGTCTAAGACCGGACTACCGCTGGACCTGCTGGAGCGCCTCCGCAATAAGCTGGAAGCGGCGGCTGAGGACCTACCGACGTCGGTGGTCGGTTGGGTGCACTTCATCTTCGGGTGGCTGCAAGAGGACGTAGCTGCCCGTGATCACCTTCTGGCTGGTGTGCGGGAGGCCGCGCTCAAGGCAACAGGCGCAGCTACTACTAGCAAGCTCAAGAAGTCGACGCTGGTGGCTATCGAGCCTGCTGTGATGGCCTGGCTACATGGCGAGCCTCTCAATGCCATCGAGCGCATCCTGAAGGGCGATCCAGATGCGAAGGCACCGACAAAGGCGATTTGCCCGCGTGCGCGTGAGTTGGCCTCGACGTTCGTCGTGCGTGGCTTGTCCTTTATTGCTGGCGTAGTAGCACGAATGGTCATGGACATGGACCTCACGTCGGATGGCGACCCTGAGGCTTCTCAGGTTGTGCAGAGCCTCGCTGCGGCGGTCCGTCGGGGCTTTGATTCACCCGAGAAGCTCGCATTCGCCAACGGCCATCCGCAAGTGTTGGGTCGGGTGGAACTGCACCGTCTGTACGCGGCGGAAAGGTCAGAGGATGACCTGGGTTTCGAGGACGACTAATGAGGCGACAGGGGGAAGCTTCTTGTCGTAGGGTGTTTCAGCAGAGTCCCGACCTAGGCCCTTTGCTGTCCTTGATTAGGACTCCTCTGCGCAGGGAGGAAAAATAGGGTCAGCGGCCAAATCGGGGTCATGCCTTGTCTGTGATGCAGACCGGACTTAGAGCAAGCCATTGTTGGCTCTTCGCCTTCATTTGCTTTGAGGATGTTTGGCAATCGAAAGCCAGGCACCGCTATCGCCGCCTGACTGCGGGCCATGGCATAGGGGGTGCCGGCTTGAGGGGCAACTTGCATTTCACAGTCGTGGAGGTGAATGACAGAAGTGCGGCGACTAGTCCGGCACGACGTGTGTCGGCCCAGGGCGCGTAGCGCCGTCAGATTCTCAGGATGGTCGAGCTGGTGCGTTTGCCGAGCTTGATGTAGAGCTCAACGGCTCGGATTCGGTCTTCGTAGGAATACATGAACTACCTTCTAGTAGTCCAAGTTTTCGTCCGCACCCCCAGTGGGTCACTTCTGCGTGGAAATCAACAGACAAGGCTTGCTTCGACCTAGCTTGCATGGCCGCTGCAGCCAGCTTCTTTCATGAACTGCGTCACGTTCAGTTCTTTGCGCAGGGAGATACACCGGCCGACGGACTGGAGGAAAAACGCCAATGCGACGTCTTCAGCCGGGAGTTCCTCACCGCGAAGGTCAGCGAATACTGCAACAGCAGCGGGGATGATCTGCTACAGACCAAGAGTAAGCGCATTGTCGCCTTGTCCTGCGCCGCATTTTCGATCGGAATGGCAGAGAGCAGGGGCATGGCGAATGCCGTCGCTGGAACTCACCCACCCGTCGCCGATCGCTTCAGGCATCTGGTGCTCAAAGCCCACGCCCCGGACGATGCGACTTGCTGGCACTATCTAGCATGCCTCCTTGTGGCGATACTGCGTAAGGAGCACCATCCCATTCGACTCTTTCAGGTCCTTGTGCGAGCAGCTAGTCGCGCTACTTTGATACGACTCGGATAACGTGCCGGGATGCTAGCCTTCAACGAATATGCAGGCACCACTACCTCTGCAACACCTTTACGTTTGGTCTCATAAGAAGTCCATGCGCCACAAACGGAGCTGAAAGATGCGTCGCTGGGAAAAACGGCTTTCCGATGTAGCGCAACTTCTGCGCCAGTGCGCCGCCACCTACTTTGAACCGGATCGATTCCGCTTGAACTGCAATCAGTTCCTGACTACATCTAGGACGGTCAACTTCCTGATTCAAAAAGACAAGGCACTGATCCCTGACTTTAATGCATGGTACGCGGCGCATGTAATCGAACTATGGGCCGGCGACAAGGTTATGGCTTGGGGAAGAGACTCGCGAAACCACATTGAGAAGGTCGGTGATCTTGACCTCGAAAGCGAGTTGGCTGTGACACTAATCTTCACTCACGATGAAGACCAGGACATCTCCATCTTGTGTGGTCGTCATGAGCTCATTGGGGCTACTGTCCGGCACCTGCTAAGGTACGCCGAGAAAAATTTGCCTACGGGCGTGTCAGACTCATCGGTACTGAGAATCCGCCGAAGGTGGGTTGCCAATACATTGCCCGGTAGAGAGTTGCTGGGTGCGCTGACTTACATCTATGGGCGTCAGCGCGCCTTGGCGGTCTCACTCGCTTCCTACCTAGGACACTCGTTACCTTGTGAAATCCCGGAAGTCAACGACATCCGTGAAGTTCGTGAGCAAGAGCGTCAAGTCCGCTACGTAAAATTCAGGGATCGCAAGCCGTCTCGGATGGCAAACCATGTGGTACGCCGAATGCCGGACTACTCCCCTCCTCAATGGCTGCAAGAGCTAGCAGGAGAGCGCGACCCAAGCAAGGGACTTCCGGGGCTAAACGCTCAGCTTGAATTTCACGCCAAGATGGCCGAAGGTACGTTTCAGCAGTTTGGGAACCACGTGCCAATGATGTGGATGTATGACGAGGCTGGCCAGCCTGTGGACTATGGAGGCATGATCCCAGATGACCAAGCAACGAAGTTCATTTATTGGCGTACCGTTGCTGATCGAGTGGAGTCTCTGCGTCCAGCAACACTGATTTGGGTATCGGAGATATGGATACGAGACCTGGCGCGCCGCTTTGAGTTGCCAATGCGCAAAATGCCCATTAAAGGTGAAGCCCTTCATGTCGTAGGCATCGATAGGAGCGGAGTTGTCAATACGATCTACTGGGACATCCAGAGAGATTTGGCAAGCGCCAGGCCGCGCTTGGTTCGTCGGGAGCCGTCTCCTGAGACGCAGTACGGAGCGCCCTATTTCTTGCTGTCGGTAAAACGAGCATTCGCACGAATGCATCAAACAAAGGCATGCTGAGACTTGACCCCTCACTGGCGGACAGCGCTCCTCACGTTAAACACTAGTGCGGGCTATTCATACCTACAACCGGTAGACATTGGGCGGGATCACCTATTCGCGAAAGGGCTGGGCGGCCCCTTCAGTTACCTGAAAATACTGCCAGCTACCGATGTTAGATACTTGAAACCGGCCCTTTAGTGAGGTTGGCGATATCTTCTGGATGACCGCTCCTGAAAGCAAAGCGTGATCTGGCGATAGGAGCGCGAATGGCGGCGAACGCTGCAATGCAGTCATAGAGTTCGACCAAACCACTCCCCATCGCGAGCCGAGGAGCCACGCCCAAATCGCGATCAATCTGGCTTGCGGCCACGCGCAACCGGCGCGCTTGCGGAAGCCAACCGGCCGCCGCACATCAACGCACGCCTGCGGAGCGCCGACAAGCTGCCTCGCGCTGCTTTGCTTCGGCCCTCAGCCCGTCAAACCTTCCCCAACGCCTGCTCCAAATCCGCCAGCAAATCGTCGATGTGCTCGATGCCGACCGACAGGCGCACCATGCCTTCGGACACGCCGGCCTTGGCCAGTTCTTCGGGGCTGAGCTGGCGGTGCGTGGTGCTGGCGGGGTGGCAGGCCAGGGACTTGGTGTCGCCGATGTTGACCAGACGCAAGAACAGGCCCAGCGCGTCCTGAAAGCGTCCGCCGGCGGCGCGGCCATCAGTGGCCTTGAGGGTGAAGCTGATGATGCCCGAGGCGCGCCCGCCCATCAGGCGCTTGACGATGGCGTGGTCGGGGTGCTCGGGCAGGCCGGCGTAGTTGACCGATGCCACCTTGGGGTGCTTTTGCAGATATTGGGCAATGGCCAGCGCGCTGGCGCAGGTGCGGTCCATGCGCAGCGGCAGCGTCTGGATGCCCTGCAGCAGCAAGAAGGCGTTCATGGGGCTGATGGCGCCGCCCAGGTTGCGCAGCGGCACCACGCGCGCGCGGCCGATGTAGGCAGCGGCCCCCAGCGCCTCGGTATAGACCACGCCGTGGTAGCTGACGTCGGGCTCGTTCAGGCGCGCAAAGCGCTGCTTGTGCTGGGCCCACGGGAACTTGCCCGAATCGACGATGACGCCGCCCATGCTGTTGCCGTGGCCGCCGATGTACTTGGTGGCCGCGTGCACCACGATGTCGGCGCCGTGCTCGAACGGGCGGCACAGGTAGGGGCTGGGCACGGTGTTGTCCACGATCAGCGGCACGCCGTGCTCATGCGCCACCTTGGCCAGCGCGGCCAGGTCGGTGGCGTTGCCCAGCGGGTTGCCGATGGATTCGCAAAACACCGCCTTGGTGCGCGCGTCGATCAGCTTGCCGAACGCGGCCGGGTCGCGATAGTCGGCAAAGCGCACCTCGATGCCCATCTGCGGGAAGGTGTGCGCAAACAGGTTGTAGGTGCCGCCGTACAGCGTGGAGGTGGAAACGATGTTGTCGCCCGCCGCCGCGATGGTCTGGATGGCGTAATGGATCGCCGTCATGCCCGAGGCCAGCGCCAGCGCGCCCACGCCGCCTTCCAGCGCCGCCAGGCGTTGCTCGAGCACGGCGGTGGTGGGGTTCATGATGCGGGTGTAGATGTTGCCCGGCACCTTCAGGTCGAACAGGTCGGCGCCGTGCTGCGTGTCGTCGAAGGCGTAGGACACCGTTTGGTAGATGGGCACGGCCACCGACTTGGTGGTGGGGTCGGGCGTGTAGCCGGCGTGCACGGACTGGGTTTCGAACTTCCACGAATCGGACATCGCAAACTCCTTTAAATTGCTATTACATCAATAGCTGCCGGCGCTTGTTCCACGCCGGTGCTTTGGCAAAATGACCAAAAAACGAGCCGTGGACCCACCGCTGCTGCGTTTGGGGCACGGGGCCGGCAAAGTCTATCCGCCTTGCGGCGCCGGCGTCATCTGGGCTCAGATGATTTGCGCATGAGCATATGGGATGGTGTCGGGCCTTGCCCGTGCGCATTTCATTCACGGGCGTCGCCGTGGCCTCGGCCCGCGAGCGCCTGGCGCCGCCGCGCGCAGCCGAATCATGCCCTGCGATCTAGAATGATTCATCGTCTGCCCGATCAAGCAGGCATGACCCATCCAACCGGAGAAGGTCCGCATGAACGACGAGCAACTGCACATCATGGCGCACGGCAAGGGTTTCATTGCCGCGCTGGATCAGAGCGGCGGCAGCACGCCCAAGGCGCTCAAGGCCTACGGCGTGGACGAGTCCGCCTATGGTAACGACCAGCAGATATTCGACCTGGTCCATGCGATGCGCAGCCGCATCGTCACCGATCCGGCTTTCGACGGCCACCGCGTGTTGGCTGCCATCCTGTTTGAAGACACGATGGACCGCCGCATCGAAGGTCAAGACAGTGCCGACTACTTGTGGCACGCCAGGCACGTGGTGCCGATTCTGAAGGTGGACCAGGGCCTCGCGCCCCAGGCCGATGGCGTGCAACTGATGAAGCCCATGCCCGGGCTGGACGCCCTGCTGGCGCAAGCGCGCGCCAAGGGCATCTTCGGCACCAAGATGCGCTCGGTCGTTCAAGGTGCCGACCGCCGGGGAATCGAGCAGGTCGTCGAGCAGCAATTCGCTTTCGGCAGCCGGATCCTGGCCGCCGGCTTCATGCCCATACTTGAGCCCGAGGTCAACATCGAGGCGCCGGACAAGGCCCAGGCCGAAGCGCTGCTCAAGACGAGTCTCCAGGAGCACCTGGACAGCTTGCCCGAGGCGAGCCAGGTGATACTCAAGCTCAGCCTTCCCAGCGTCCCGGGGCTGTACGCGGATTTCGCGCAACACCCGCGGGTGCTGCGCGTGGCGGCGCTCTCGGGCGGCTACTCGCGTGACGAAGCGGTCCATTTGCTGGCGCAGAACAAGGGAATGATCGCCAGCTTCAGCCGCGCCCTCACCGAGGGGCTGTCGGTGCAGCAGAGCAATGTCGAGTTCCATCGACAGCTGGATCGGTCGATTCAGTCCATCTACCAGGCGTCCATCGCCTGAACGAGCCGCCTTGCACACACCGTGCAGGCCCATCATGAACGACTATTCCCCTCTGCTGGACAAGGTTCAGCACGACTCCTTTCATTTCTTCGAAGCCCACGTCAACCCGCGCAATGGGCTGGTGCGGGACTCGACACAGGAGCGCACACCCTGCAGCATCGCGGCCGTCGGTTTTGCCTTGACCTGCTACCCCGTTGCCGTGCGACGCGGCTGGATGACGCGGCCCGAGGCACTGGGCAAGACTCTGACCACCCTGCGCTTCTTTCATGACGCCGAGCAATCGGCGGCACCCGACGCCACCGGCTATCGGGGGTTTTTTTATCACTTCCTGGACATGGGCACCGGCCGCCGTGCCTGGAATTGCGAGCTGTCCACCATCGATACCACCCTGCTGCTCGCCGGCATGCTGATGGCCGCGGTGTACTTCGACGGCGATGACGACCTCGAGCGCGAGGTGCGCCGTCTGGCCAACGCCATTTACGAGCGGATCGATTGGCGGTGGGCGCAAAACGGCGGCGCTGCGCTGACCCAGGGCTGGACACCGGAAGGCAGTTTTCTGCCATGGCGCTGGATTGGCTACAGCGAAGCGCTGATCCTGTACATGCTGGCGCTGGGCTCGCCCACCCATGCGGTCGAACAGTCGGCGTATGCCGAGTGGACCTCGGGCTACGCCTGGAAGCGCATCTACGATTTCGAGTACGTTTATGCTGGGCCGCTTTTCATCCACCAGTTCTCGCACATCTGGATCGACTTTCGCGGCATCTTCGACGCCTACATGACCGCTCGGGACATCGACTACTTCGAAAACAGCCGCCGCGCCACCTGCGTGCACCGCGAATACGCGATTCGCAATCCGCACCACTGGGAAAATTATTGCGGCGACTGCTGGGGCCTGACCGCCAGCAATGGACCAGGCCCCGAAACCGGCCGCGTCATCAACGGGCGCCAGCGGGACTTCCTGGGCTACTGCGCGCGCGGCGCGCCGTTCGGGCCAGACGACGGCACGGTCTCGCCGTGGGCGTCAATCGCATCGCTGCCCTTTGCCCCCGAGCTGGTTTTGCCCACCATGGCGTCACTGGTGCAGCGCGTCCAGTCGCAGCACCACCTGTTTGGCTTCTACGGCTCCTTCAACCCCACCTACCACCGCAAGCCGGATGACATCGGGTGGACCTGCCCTTGGCACATCGCGATCAATCAGGGGCCCATCGTCGCCATGATCGAGAACCACCGCGATGATGCTGTCTGGGCGCTGATGCGCCGCTGCGAACCCATCGTGCGCGGCCTGCATCGGGCAGGGTTCAAGGGTGGCTGGCTGGATCGGGTGTGACCCGCCTGGTTCAGCCCAGCGTCACGCGCACCCGGTGCACCGCACCGTCGCCTTGCAACGCAATCGGGACCGACGGGTCCTGCGGCCGGCCATCCACCTGGCATTGCGTCAGGCCATGGCACACGTGCGCGGGGTTTTCCACCTCGATCTGGTAGCTTGAGGAGCGCCAGCGCAAGCGCACCGAAAACCCGGGCCAGGCGCGCGGAATGCAGGGATCGAGCCGCAACGCCTGGTCCTGCACCCGAATGCCGAGCAGCCACTCGGTCGCAGCGCGATACAACCACCCCGCCGTGCCGGTGTACCACGTCCAGCCGCCTCGGCCCAAGTGACCGGGGGCGGTATAGACATCGGCGCATGCGACGTAGGGCTCGACCTTCCATCGGTCGACGTCCTCGGGCGTCTGGGCGTGCGAAATCGGCTCCAGCAGGCTGAACAGCTCATGGGCGCGGTCGCCGTCGCCCAGCATGGCGAAAGCGATGGCCGCCCACACCGAGCCGTGGGTGTACTGCCCGCCGTTTTCACGCAGACCGGGCGGATAGCCCTTGATGTAGCCCGGGTCCTGCTCGGCCCGGTCGAACGGCGGTGTCAGCAGTGCGACGAGACGCGCGTCGCGCCGCACCAGCATTCGATCCACCGCCTCCATGCCCTGCCGCGCGCGGGCTTGGTCGGCCGCCTGCGACATCACCGCCCACGATTGCGCGATGCCGTCGATCCGGCATTCAGCACTGGCGTGCGACCCCAGCGGCGTGCCGTCGTCATACCAGCCGCGCAACCACCATTGACCATCCCACGCATGGCGCTGGAGCGCGCCGGCCAGAGCGTCGGCGTGCTTGTCCCAAGTTGCCGCGCGATCGGCCGCCCCGCGCGCGCGCGCGATGGGCGCGAAGGCACGGATCACGGCAATCAGGAACCAACCCATCCAGACGCTCTCCCCGCGTCCGTGGCGACCGACCCGATTCATCCCGTCGTTCCAGTCGCCGGTGCCGAACAGCGGCACGCCGTGGGCGCCGGTCTTCAGACTTGCCTCAATCGCCCGGGCACCGTGCTCGAACAGCGTGCCGCTTTCGCTCGACGCCTTGGGCGTGGCGAAATCGTCAATCCGATCGTCAGGGAGCGGCTGGCCCTCAAGAAACGCGACGGATTCGTCCAAAACGCCGCCGTCCCCGGTGCTTCTGACGTAATGCGCCGTCACGTACGGCAGCCACAGGCGGTCGTCGGCGATGCGCGTTCGCACGCCGGCACCGCTGGGTGGCAGCCACCAATGCTGCACATCGCCCTCGACGAATTGCCGCCCTGCCGCCCGCAGCAAGTGCTCGCGCACCAAGTGGGGCGCCGACAACACCAGCGCCGCGACGTCCTGCAACTGGTCGCGAAAGCCCCACGCTCCACTGGCCTGATAGAACGCCGTGCGCGCATGCAGGCGACAGGAAATGATCTGATAAGGCAGCCAGCCGTTGACCAGCAGGTCGAGCCGCCGATCGGGCGTTGTCACCTGCACGGCGTCGCCAATGTCTTGCCAGTGCCTTCGCACTTCGTCGAGGATGGCCTCCGGCTTGGCCTGGCGGTAGCGCATCACCAGCGCTCGGGCGGAATGCATGTCTGCCGCTTCGCCAAGCAGAAAGACGACTTCGCGTTCTTCTCCGGCCTGCAGGCGCACGGTGGCCCTGAGCGCCGCACACGGTTCAAGGCCCGCACCGCAAGCACCGGACAACGGCACGCCCTGCCGCAGTGCCGCCGGCGCACTCAAGTGACCCTGGGCGCCCAAAAACTCGCCCCGATCGCAGGTCCATTCGCCGACTTGACCACCCAGATCGGCAAAGGCGATGCGGCCGACATAGTCGGCGCGCCAGTCGTTGCGCGCAACGAGCGCGCCGCAGACGTCATCGCGCGCCGTCACCACATGGGCGGCGGTGTCTTCGCCGTTGGCGCCCAAGGTCCACTGCACATACGCGGTGACGTCCAGCTGGCGCGCACGATCCGTCAGGTTCTTCAGCCGCAGCACCGAAACCTTCACCGGATCGTGCATGGGGACGAACTGAACAAGGTCGCTGGCAACTCCTGCAAGCTGCTGGCGAAATCGCGTGTAGCCTCGCCCGTGCCTGACTTCGCACGCAGTGGGCGCACGAGCCGGTGCCGGCGTGGCGCTCCAGAACGCGCCGCTGTCCGCGTCGCGCACGTAAAGCACATCGCCCGGATCGTCGCGCACGGCATCGTTCGTCCAGCGCGTGAGCGCGTTCTTCTGGCTGTTGATCGACCATGCATAACCCCCGCCTTCCGCGGACACCGTGAACCCAAATCCGGCATTGGCCACAACGTTCACCCAGGGCATGGGGGTGCGTTGGCCGGGCGCAAGGTCAATCACGTATTCCCGCCCATCGTCGGCGAAGCCGCCCTGACCGTTGAAGAATTCTCGCGCGTCCTGTGCGGGGTTTTCAGCAACCGGCTCGCGTTCTGCCACCGACATCCGATCGGAGCGGCGAACTCGATCGGGCCATGGATGCGGCGACGCCGATTCGCGGACGCGCCGCAGCCGGTCGGCCAAACCGCCATGCTCGCCGTCGAACACGAGGCGCGCTGCCGCGGCAAGCCCGTCGCGCTGGGCATCGGTCAGATCCTGGTTCGAAACAACGTGGAACGCTCCGCCGAGAGGCAGCTCGGACCGATTCTCCTTGGCTTGATCCAGCCGTTTGCCCAAGCTGCCGTCCGCGTGTCCATCCCAAACAACAACCACGTCCACGCCGATGCCCATTTCGTCCCACCAACGCTGCGCAGCAAGCAACTGCTCCACCAGCGCCGATTGTTCTGCCTGATCGATGCGTGCCAGCGCGATGGGGCGATCGCCCGAGATGGCCAGCGACCACAGCACCGGCGGCCCTCCCGATGCGCGTGCCAGCTGGTCACTGGATGCGCGCAGACCGCGCTCACCATAGAGCAGTCCGGCGCCCAAACGCTGGAACACTTCGACATCGGACTCGCTCAGGTGCAGCTTCAAGCGACGCGCACGCGCAGTCGCGCTGCCGTCAGCCAGCGCTTGCCTGAACACGCCCTGCTTCCAGCATCCGGCCGCGCAATCCAGGACGGACTCACGGTTTGGCGCCGCCACGGTCCAGAACGCCAGGCAAACCCGCGCGCCGGGCGCCAGCGTCACACGACGGCGCAAGGAGAACACCGGGTCCAGCACGCTGCCCACACGCCCGGATGCGGGGACGCCGGTGCTCAGGGCCAGCGCATCATGCAGGCTCCGACCGCGTCCGATGAATTGCATGCGGTCGGTTTCAAAGCCAGCGTTCTGCACGCCTTCACCTTCGCTGCAGCATCCGTGGGCAGCCACCACGTCGGGATCATCGGGACTGCCCTTGCGCCGCCAGGCCAGCAGCAGTTCACCAAACCGTTCGCTCTCGATCCGTGCGGTTTGAACGAACATTTTCGAGTAAGCCGGATGGGCTGCATCGGCCGCGGCCAATCCCAGCACCAAGGGCAGGTACGAGACGACGTCCACGCATCGGACCGCTTCGCCCTCATTGACCAGTTCAATGCGGCGGACCTCGCCGCTGCCCGATGCCAGCGGTGCAACTTCCAGCACGGAGAAAATCGTGCCCTCGCGCCGTTCGAACCGCGTGCAACCCTCATCGAACGTCACTTCGCAATGCTGCGGCGCTGATGCCGTGGGCGACACCGGTTGCCAGGTCGTGGACCAATGGTGGCCGGTCGCCGTGTCCCGCAACAGCACGAAGCAGCCGTCCGCATCGCACACGGCGTCCGGCTGCCAGCGGGTGATCGCCAGGCCGCGCCAGTGGCCATAGCCCGATCCGGCCGCGGTCACCATCGTGCACCAGTCACCGGCTGCCATCAAATGAACCCGAGGCGGCACCTCAAACCATGGTCGGTCGCGCGCAAACATGCTGTCTCCAATTTTTCTGTTGCAGGTGTATGGTTGGAACTCGCGCGACATCAGTGGTTCCTACAGCCATCAAAACCCGAGAGGAAAAGCCATGAAAATCGGCATGATCGGATTGGGACGCATGGGCGCCAACATGGCGCAGCGCCTGACGCAAAAGAGCCATCAAGTCATTGGCTATGACGCGCAGGCGGCAGCGCGAAAACGCGCCGAAGGGGCGAACATCGGCACCGTGGCTTCGCTGCAAGCGGTGGTGGACATGCTGGAGCCGCCGCGCACCGTCTGGATGATGGTGCCCGCCGGACAGCCTGTCGATGACACCTTGGACACCTTGCTCCCCTTGTTTGCGGCAGGCGACGTCGTCATCGATGGCGGGAATTCGAACTACAAGGACACCATGCGCCGCGCGGCGCGCCTGAAGGACCGGAGCCTGAACTACGTGGATTGCGGGACCAGTGGTGGCGTTTGGGGTCTGCAAGAGGGCTACAGCATGATGGTCGGAGGTGACGAACAGTTGATCGATCGCCTGCGCCCGATCTTCGAGGCGCTCGCGCCGAGCCCGAATTCCGGCTGGGGGCGTGTCGGGCCCGTCGGCTCCGGTCATTTCGTGAAAATGGTGCACAACGGCATCGAGTACGGGATGATGCAGGCCTTGGCCGAAGGGTTTTCAATCCTGCATCACAAGGATGAATTCAAGCTCGACCTGCACGCGATCGCCGAAATTTGGCGTGATGGCAGCGTGGTGCGTTCCTGGCTGCTGGAGCTGACATCGGCAGCACTGCAGAAGGACCCGACCTTGCGCGACCTGCAAGCCTGGGTCGATGATTCGGGCGAAGGCCGTTGGACGGTGTCCGAGGCGATCGACCTCGACGTGCCGGCGCCGGTCATTTCCCTGGCCCTTATCGAGCGCTTGCGTTCGCGCGACCCGGATTCGTTTTCGGACAAGTTGCTGGCCGCGATGCGCAATGAGTTTGGTGGCCACGCGGTCAAGAAGAAGTGACAACGACTGTGCGCTGGCACGCCGTTGCCGATCTGGCCGATTTGGCCCGACAGGCGAATACCCAGATTTTGGCGATCGCAGAAGAAGCCATCGCAGAGCGGGGCCACTTCTCCATCGTGCTGGCCGGCGGCGATACGCCTCGCCCGATCTATCGCCGGCTGCGTGGCGCGTTCACCGACTGGAAACGCTGGGACATCTACTTTGGCGACGAGCGCTGCCTGCCGGCCGACGACTCCGGGCGCAACAGCCACATGGCAAGCTCCGAATGGCTCGATCACGTCGCACTGGCGCCTTCTCGGATACACCGGATTGCGGCCGAGCAAGGCGCGCAGGCCGCAGCGGCTGCCTACGCGCAAACACTGAGCAGCGTCGGCGCATTCGACATGGTCTTGCTTGGCCTGGGCGAAGACGGCCACACCGCAAGCCTTTTTCCGGGCCATGACCTTGGCCTGGGCCCGGACGCTCCCGATGTTCTGGCGGTGCACGACGCGCCCAAGCCACCGCCCGAGCGCATTTCACTCAGCGCGGCGCGTCTGGGTCGAGCGCGCCGTGTTCTCTTTCTGGTGGCGGGGTCGTCCAAACGCCAAGCCGTTGCCGACTGGCGTGCCGGCGTGCCCATTCCGGCCAGCACCATTGCATCGTCCGGCGGTGTCGATGTTCTGGTCGAGGCCTCCCTGCTATAGCCTGACCTGCAGCGCGTCGTTCCAGACTCAGGATGACGCACTCAGCCCTTCAGCAAAGCCAGCGCGCGCGCCACCACGTTGTCGACAGTGAATCCGTATTTTTCGAGTACCACGTCGCCTGGCGCCGAGGCGCCGAATGCGTCCACCGCCAGCACGTCTCCGCCATCGCCGGCGTATCGCCACCAACCCAGCGACGCACCGGCCTCGATTGCCAGCCGCGCTCGCACGGACGAGGGCAACACCCGCTCGCGATAGTCGCGCGACTGCGCCTCGAACAGTTCCCAACTGGGCATCGACACCACACGTGTGGCCGTGCCGCGCTCAACCAGTCGTTGCGCCGCATTCAGTGCCAGCGCGACCTCCGATCCGCTGGCGATCAGGATCAGCTGCGGCGCTCCCGTGCGTGCTTCACTCAGGATGTACGCACCCCGGCGCAAGCCGTCGGCTGCGCCCAGAGCCGCGCGATCGAGCACGGGAAGGTTCTGGCGCGACAGCACCAGCGACGTCGGGCCGTCGCGGCGTTCGATCGCAACGCGCCAGGCCTCGGCGGTTTCATTGGCGTCGGCCGGTCGCATGACGACCAGATTGGGTATTGCGCGCAGCCCCGCCAGTTGCTCGACCGGCTCATGCGTGGGTCCATCCTCGCCCACCGCGATGCTGTCGTGCGTGAACACGTGGATGACCTGGAGCCGACTCAGCGCCGCCAGGCGCATCGGCGGACGCATGTAGTCGGAGAAAATCAGGAACGTCGCGGTGAACGGCAGCATCGCGCCATGCGCCGCCAGACCGTTGGCAATCGCACCCATCGCGTGTTCACGCACGCCGAAGTGCAGGTTGCGACCTTGCAGGCTCCAGCCACCGCCATCGCTGCCCTGCTCGTCGGTGCCATGGGCGGGCACGGGGTTGAAGTCTCCCATGCCATCCAATGCGGTGTGGGTGGACGGGTCCAGATCGGCGGATCCTCCGGTCAGCATGGACAGGCGGCGCGCAATGGCGTTGAGCACCTGCCCCCCGGCCTTGCGCGTGGCCACGCCCTTGGCGTCCGCGTCGAAGACCGGGATGTCGGCATCCCAGCGCGCGGGCAAATCGCCCCGCCAGCGGGCCTCCAGTTCCGAGGCTTTGTCGGGTCGTGCGTTGCGAAAGGCGTCGAGGCGCTTGCGCCACTCATCTTGAAGCCGGCGGCCGTGCTCTTGTGCGTGACGCATGTGCTGCAACGCCTCGGCAGGAACGTGAAACGGGGGTTTCTCGGGCCAGCCCAGTTTGCGCTTGGTGGCGGCCACGCCCTGTTCGCCCAGCGGAGAGCCATGCGCCTTGTAGCTGTCCTGTTCGGGTGACCCATACCCGATATGCGTGCGTACCGCGATGAATGAGGGCTTGTCGGTGTGCTGATGCGCCTGCTCGATGGCGGTGCGAATCGCGTCCAGGTCGTTGCCGTCCTGGACGCGGGCGGTCCGCCAGCCCAACGCCTCAAATCGTGCGACACGATCCTCTGTAAAGGCGATCGGGGTGCCGGCCGCCAGCGTGACGCGGTTGTCGTCGTACAGGCAGACCAGCTTTCCCAATCGCAAGTGGCCCGCCAGCGAAGCCGCCTCGTACGAGACGCCCTCCATCAGATCGCCGTCACCGACAAGCACCCACGTACGGTGATCGATCAGCGCGCAAGCGTCCGTGTTGTAGCGCGCGGCAAGCTGGGCTTCGGCAATGGCCAGACCGACGGCATTGGCGAACCCCTGCCCCAGCGGGCCGGTGGTGACTTCGACGCCTGGCGCATGCCCGCGCTCCGGGTGCCCGGGGGTTTTGCTGTCCCACTGGCGAAAGCGCTTGAGGTCGTCCAGGGTCAGGTCGTATCCCGTCATGAACAGCAGGCTGTAGAGCAGAGCCGACCCATGTCCGGCCGAAAGCACGAAGCGGTCGCGATCGGGCCACGCCGGGTCGACGGGATTGTGCTTGAGAAACTCTTGCCACAGCACATAGGCCATCGGCGCCGCTCCAAGCGGCAGGCCTGGATGCCCGCTGTTGGCCTGTTCCACGGCGTCGACCGAAAGGAATCTCAGCGTGTCGATGCACAACTGATCCATGGATTGAACTGAATCGGACATGAGTTCTCTTGAATGGCGCGCCCATCGGTTCATCGGCTCGCATCGGTTTGGCCCGTACCAGCCAGCACCCGATCAACCACGTGCTGCGCCTCATCCATGAGACGCTGCAGGTGATCGGCACCGCGAAAGCTTTCCGCATAGACCTTGCAAATGTCCTCCGTCCCCGACGGACGTGCCGCAAACCAGCCGCCTTGAGTGACGACTTTGATGCCGCCGATCGGCTCGTGATTGCCTGGCGCCTGATTGATGACTTTTTCCACCTTCTCACCCGCCAGGGTGGTGAGTGCAAGCTGTGCAGGATCGATCGCGGACAGCGCCTTTCTCTTTGCTGCGTCGGCCGGCGCCTGCACCCGGTCATCCCAGGCGCAGCCCAGACTCGTTGCCAACCGATCGTAGAGTTCGGCGGGATCCCGCTGACTGCGCGCAGTGATTTCGGCCGACAGCAAGGCCGCGGCGATGCCGTCCTTGTCGGTGGTCCAGACACGGCCATCGCGCCGCAGGAAGGACGCGCCGGCACTCTCCTCGCAGCCGAGACCCAGTGACGCATCGAGCAAGCCCTGGGCGAACCATTTGAAACCCACGGGCACCTCGAACACCGTGCGCCCGAGATGCGTCGCAACCCGGTCGAGCATGGCGGTGGTGACGACCGTCTTGCCCACGGCGCTGACTCTTGGCCAGTGTTCGCGACCGCCAAACAGCTCATGGGCCGCCACCGTGAGGTAGTGGTTGGGCGGCATGAGGCCGGCTTGGCGCGTCACGATGCCATGGCGGTCATGGTCGGTGTCGCAGGCGAAGGCGACATCGAACCGATCCTTGACACCGATCAGACGCTGCATGGCCCACTTCGACGACGGATCCATGCGAATCTTGCCGTCCCAGTCGACGGTCATGAAGGCGAACTGCGGATCGACCTCTTCGCTCACGACGGACAGCTCGATCCGGTAGCGCTCGGCAATCGCGTTCCAATAGTGAACACCGGCACCGCCGAGAGGATCCACGCCCATGCGAATCCCGGTGCTGCGGATGAGATCAAAGTCGACCACGTTCGCCAGGTCGGCCACATAGGCACCCATGAAGTCGTGCTCGCGCGTCGTGCGCGCGTCGCGCGCTGCGCCCAGCGATACGCGCTGCACGCCCTCCAGTGCCTGTTCGAGATACTGATTGGCCTGCTTGCCGATCCACTGCGTGACATCGGTGCCGGCCGGCCCACCATGCGGCGGGTTGTACTTGAACCCCCCGTTGTCTGGTGGATTGTGTGAAGGGGTGACGACGATGCCGTCTGCCAAGTGTTCGCAACGCGCCCTGTTGTGGCTCAGGATCGCATGCGACACCGTCGGCGTGGGTGTGAACTCCCCGTCTTTCGCCATCAAGGTGACCACTTCGTTGGCGGCCAACACCTGCAAGGCGCTTTCACACGCAGGTTGCGACAACGCGTGGGTGTCGATCCCGAGAAAGAGCGGGCCGTCGATCTTTTTCGATCGGCGAAAGTCGCAGATCGCTTGCGTGATGGCCAGCACGTGCCATTCGTTGAAGCTCGTGTCGAACGAGGAGCCCCGATGTCCCGAGGTGCCAAAACTCACGCGCTGGGCGGCCACCTTGGGGTCCGGGCGGCGGTCGCGGTAGGCCGAGAGCAGGGCCTTGACGTCGACAAGAATCGATGCGGGCGCGGGCTTGCCTGCGAGCGGGCTGACTGACTGGCTCATGGCCGAGCACCTCGCAGGGCGCGATAGTGCCGAATCAGGGCATTGGTCGAACCATCGTGCGCCAGAGCGGGTTCGCGCTCGTCGGTGACTTCGTCGATCACCTGCGTGGCCAGCTGTTTGCCCAATTCCACGCCCCATTGATCAAAGGAATCGATGCCCCAGACGGCGCCCTGCGTAAACACGCTGTGCTCATACAGCGCAACGAGGGATCCCAGGGTGTGAGGCGTCAGTTGTTCCGCAAGAACAACCGTGCTGGGCCGGTTTCCGAGGCAGGTGCGGTGCGGCACCAAGGTTTTCGGCGTACCTTCGGCACGCACCTGATCGGCGGTTTTTCCGAACGCCAGTGCCTCGGCTTGGGCGATCAGGCTGGCCATGAGGATGTCGTGCTGGCGCCCCAGCGGATGGATCGGCCTGGCAAAGCCGATGAAATCGCAGGGCACGGCGCGCGTGCCCTGGTGCAGCAATTGGTAGAACGAATGCTGCCCGTTGGTCCCGGGCTCGCCCCAGTAAATGGGACCCGTGTCATACCCGACCGGAGCGCCATCCAGCGTCACGTGCTTGCCATTGCTCTCCATCGTGAGCTGTTGCAGGTAGGCGGGAAAGCGCTTCAGGTCGTCTGCATACGGCAGGACCGCCACGGTGGAACTGCGCAGGAAGTTGTTGTTCCAGATCGCCAGCAAACCCATGATGATCGGCAGGTTGCGTTCGGCCGGCGTATCCCGGAAATGTTCGTCCATGGCATGAAAACCCGCCAGCATCTGGGCAAACTGCGTTGGCCCGATGGCCAGCATCGTCGACAGCCCGATGGCCGAATCCATGGAGTAGCGTCCGCCCACCCAGTCCCACAAGGCGAACATGTTCTGCACATCGATCCCGAAGTCGCGCACCTTCTTCTCGTTGGCCGAAACCGCGACAAAATGCCTGGCCACAGCGCGCTCGTCGCCCAGTTGTTGAACGCACCATTGGCGAGCCGCGCGCGCGTTGGTCAGGGTCTCCAGCGTGCCAAAGCTCTTCGAACAGACGATGAACAGGGTTTCACCCGCGTCCAGCCCCCGCGTGGCCTCCAGCAGATCGGCGCCATCCACGTTGGAAACGAAGCGAAAGCACATGTCGCGCCGGCTGTAGTGACGCAGCGCCTCGTAGGCCATCACTGGACCCAAGTCGGAGCCTCCGATGCCGATGTTGACGACGTTGCGCACAGGCTTGCCGCCGTGCCCGCGCCACTCGCCGTCTCGCACCGCATTGCAAAAGCGCGCCATGCGATCGAGCATGTCATGCACTTGCGCGACGGCGTCCAAGCCGTCCACCATGATTTTCTCGCCACGCGGTGCGCGCAATGCGACATGCAAAACGGCACGGTCCTCGGTGCGGTTGATGTGCTCGCCACGGAACATGGCCTGCGCATGCCCGACCACGTCGCGCTCCCTGGCGAGATCCATCAGCAGGCGCAGTGTCTCCTGATTGATGCGCTGCTTGGAAAAGTCGCAATGAAGACCGGCTGCATCGACCGTGAAGCGTTCCGCCCGCTTGTCGTCCTCATCGAACAACGAACGCAGCGTCGTCGACTCGATGCGCGCGCGGTGCCTCTCCAGAGCGCGCCACGAAGCGCATTGGGTCAGGCTGTATGCGGTCACGATCCGGTTCCATCAGTGCTGGCGCTTGCGATCGATCTCGGCCATCAAGCCATTCCATGACTTCACGAACGATTGGGCGCCCTCGCTTTGCAAGCGCTGGGCCAGGGCATCCACCTTGATGCCGACTTGTTCGAATTTTTCGATCCATCGATCGCACTCATCGCCATCACGCACCAGCCCCTGGTGCACGTGGCCGTGATCGGCGAACGCCTTCAGCGTCTTGTCAGGCAAGGTATTGATGGTTTGCGGAGCGGCCAAAGCCTCGACGTACAGCACATCCGAAGCGTCGGGGTCCTTCGTGCCCGTGCTGGCCCAGAGCAGGCGCTGAACCGGGGCCCCCGCATCCGCCAGCTTGCGCCAGCGCGGGCTTTCCAAAAGCTCGCGGTAGGCACGCCACGCTTGCTGCGCAACCGCGATTCCCAGGTGATTTTTCAGCGGCGCCGGGACCTTGTCAGCCACCGCGACATCCCAACGACTGACGAACAGCGATGCTTCGGAATGAACACGCGGGTCCAAGCCGGCATCCAGCCTGTGCTCGATGCCCTTCATCCATGCCTGTGCGGCGGCGACATACTGCTCGCGCGAGAACAGCAGCGTGACATTGATGGGAATGCCGGCAAAGGTCGATTCCTCGATGGCCAGCAGACCCGCCGGCGTTCCGGGAATCTTGACGAACAGGTTGCCGCGGGCCGCTCGCGCATGAATGCGCTGCGCGGCCTCGACACTGCCCCTCGCATCGTCGGCCAGCAAGGGGGAAATTTCCATCGACACCCAGCCGTCCATGCCCAGGGTTCGCTCGTGGATCGGCTGAAACAAGTCCGCCGCTCGCGTCAGGTCCGCCAGCGCCAAGTCGATGAAAAGCTGCTCGGTGCTCCGATCGCTTGGCGCGCTGGCGATGTCGGCATCGTAGGCGTCGCCCTCAGCCAGTGCGTGTTGAAAAATGGTCGGATTGGACGTCAGCCCCGTGATCGAAAAGCGCTCGATGTAACCCGCGAGCGTCCCATCGTCCAACAAAGTGCGCGTGATATTGTCCAGCCACAGGCTCTGACCCAGTTCGTGCAGTTGTCGTGTCGGTTTCATGGCGAAGTCCTGACATCGGCAGCACCCAAGTGGCGCAGCAGGTCTGAACGGCGATCTGCCAGTGCGCCAATTCGGTCCACCGTGATGTCCGCCGCTGGAAGATCCCGCTGAACCTGGGTGTCCGTCGCGTAATGCCCTTGCAGCGGCTGAACCGTCGTCACGCGATCGCGCCATTGGCGCTTGATCGCGTCCAGAATGCGGAGCTTGTCGTCGACCATGACGTAATGATCCGCGCTGCAGTCGCGCTGTATGTAGGAGAGCTGCTTCTCTTTGTGAACACAGATGCGCACGCGTCCAGCCACCGCGGCCCACAAGCCGGCTCGACGCAGCTTGCGCGGCTGCATCACGCCATCGCCGTCGGAGACGAGCCAGGTCGTCCCCACGCGGCCCAATTCGTGCAACGCATCGATCGCGCCGGGATAGAGGCGATCGGCGAATGGGTAGTTCAGCAAAAAATCGCCCGCGCGCAGCCAGCGCGGATCGCGCTCCGTCGATTCCCAGCAGCGCTGCACGGCGCCGAGGAAGTCGGCGTAGTCGAGTTCGTCGCGCAGCGCCTCGAATGCGCTCCAGTATCGATCGGCGCTGCCCGGTCCGATCTCGCGATCCAGCCAGTTGCGCAGGTCCTGCTCGAAGCCATCGTTGTCCAGCAACGTGTTGTCCACGTCGAACAAGAACGCGATGCGTGTGTACCGGCTCATGTCGATTTGTCCAGCGAGGGGTTGTGCCAGCTTCCCTGCCCCTCGATCAGTTCATCGCTGGCGGGCGGCCCCCACGTGCCCGGCGTATAGACCTCCACCGGCGCCGCGGCATCGAGCACGGGATCGACAATTTGCCAAGCCGCCTCGACGCAATCGTCGCGCGTGAAAAGCGTCGCATCGCCACGCAGCGCATCGCCCAGCAGGCGCTCATAGGGCAGCATGTCCTCGCGTGTATCGGGTTCGGCAACCAACTCCACGCCTTGTCCGACCATGCCTTCGCCCGGCGCCTTGATTCGCGCGCCTTGCCCGATCGCGACGTCCGGGCTGAGCCGAAAGCGCACGAAATTGGCGGCGTGTGGCGGGTCTTTCGGAAAAAGGGCCTGCGGCGGCGCTTTCAGGTCGACGTGAACTTCGGTGCAGGTCAGTGGCAGGCACTTTCCGGCGCGAATGTAGAACGGCACGCCAGCCCAACGCCACGTGTCGATGGCCAGCCGCACGGCCACGAAAGTCTCCACATTGGAATCCGGGGCCACGCCCTTTTCGTCGTGATAGCCGAGAAACTGCCCGCGCACCACATCGGCGGGCGACAGCGGTCGAATGGCCTGAAAGAGCCGAAGCTTTTCACTGCGCAACGCCTCCGCGTCCTGGCTGATGGGCGGGTCCATTGCCAGCAGGGTGAGGACCTGCAGCATGTGGTTCTGCACCACGTCGCGAAGGGTCCCCACCTCGTCGTAGAACGCGCCGCGTCCCTGCACGCCGAACGACTCGGCCATCGTGATCTGAACGCTGGCGACATGATCGCGGCTCCAGATCGGCTCCAGAAAGGCGTTGGCGAACCGGTAGTAGAGCAGGTTCTGCACCGGCTCCTTGCCGAGGTAGTGATCGATGCGAAAGACCGATGATTCGTCGAACGACTGGTGCAGTGCGGCATTGAGCGCGCGCGCCGACTGCAAATCGCGCCCGAACGGCTTTTCGACCACGACGCGAGCGCCCTGCGTGCAACCGGCGGCTTTGAGCCCTTCGATCACGGTTTCGAAGCGGCTGGGCGGTATCGCCAGGTAGTGCAGCGGGCGCGCGGCGCCATTCAATGCCGTGACGAGCCGCTTGAACGTTTGGGCGTCGGCGTAGTCGCCGCGCACATAGTGCAGCCGCTGGGCCAAATGCTGAAACGCCTTCGCGTCGAGCTTGCCATGTTTTTGAATGGCCGCCTTGGCATGTTCTCGAAAGTGGGCATCGCTCCAGTTTGACCGCGCGATCCCAATCACGGGAATGTCCAGACGCCCGTCTCCAGCCAGCGCCTGCAACGCCGGAAAGATCTTCTTTTGCGCCAAGTCTCCGCTGGCACCAAAGAAAACAAACGCATCAGAATCCATCAGCTGCCTCGGCTTCATTGTGCTCACCGCGCGACGTGGTGCGCATCTCGCTCTCGGCACGCGGACCGTGTGCGCCCCGATCCTACGCCCGAACACACGACGGCGTTCGCGCTCTTGTCCGACAAGCACACTTTCAAAAAGTTTCCAGAATCGCAGGATGGTCATCAAACGCGCGATTGAATCGATGCGAGGTTCTTCGGTCCGCTGGTGGGCGGCGTTGCATCGGCACACGCCGGGTCGGCGAGTGCCCCCGGTTTCGAAAATCAGCGTGCTGATGAGCGACGACGAACTGCTGCAACATGCCGTCGAACTGGGGCGCAAGCTCTCAGCCCAGCGCCACGCGGAGTTCGCGCCGTCGCTGCAGGATGACCTGGCCAGCAGCGAAGCGACGCTGCGCCGTACATACCGGCTCGCCAGTGAGGCGAATGCCCAGAATCGCGCCTTGGAACCAGCCGCCGTCTGGTTGTTGGACAACTTCTACCTTCTTGAAGGACACCTTCGAGAGGCGCACGCCGGCATCGACGAATGGCGCCATCAGCGCTGGCCCGGGAGCATCGGTCCCGACAACGACTTTGCTCCGCGGCTGCTGACCCTGCTGCGTGAACTGGTCCTGCGTTGCGACGGGCGAGTCACGAAGCCATTGCTGCACAAATTCATCAGCGCATGCCAGCAAGGGGGATGGCTGAGCTTGGCAGAACTCTGGGCCGTTCCACTGATGCTGCGTTTGGCGGCTTTCGAGCACTTGCGACCGGTCGCCAGTGGTGTCGAGGTCCGGTTGCGCGACACCGCACAGGCCGCGGCGCTGGCTGAACGCCTTCGCGCCCTTGCTCAAGCGGGACCGACCGAACTGTTGAGGGCCCTGGCGCTCTCGCAAGACCAGGTCGAAATGGACTCATCGGCCTGGATCGCCGAGTTCAATCGACGCATCCAGCCCGACGGCAGCGGCTTGCGGCTGGTGCAGGTATGGCTGGAACAGCAATTGCGCGGGCGACAACAATCGATCGAGACGGCGCTGCTGCGGCAAAGCCGCGCCCAGGCGCTGGCCCAAGTCAGCGCCAGCCAATGCATTGCCAGCCTGAGGCGAATCGAACGGACCCATTGGCTTGAATTTGTCGACGCGCAAAGCGAGGTTGAGGCAATCCTTCGACGGGATCCGGCCGCAGTCTATGCACAGATGGATGCCACCACGCGCAATCAATATCGCGATGCGGTGGCGTTCTTGTCCGCGCATTCGGACACGGACGAGTGCGCTGTCGCCCAGCATGTCGTCGCCCTCGCGGCCGCTGATGCGCAATCGCGCGATCGACAGGACCACGACCGTACCCATCATGTCGGATATTGGCTGATCGGTGCCGGGCGCCCGCGCACCGAGCGCGACCTGCGCGTGCGCCTTTCGGCCCGCGAGCACATCTGGCGCGCCGTGCAGCGCTTTCCTTCGTGGTTCTACTTTGTTCCAATTGTCGCGATCACGCTCGCCGGTGTTCTGCTTGCGTTGCCTCAGGACGCGAGCCTGCGGCCCGCATACGCCGTGCTGCTGGCAGTGCTGGTCGCCATTGCGGTCAGCCATCTGGGCGTGGCGCTTGTCAACTGGGCGGCCACGCGCGACATCGCTCCTCGCGCATTGGCCCGGCTTGACTTTTCGGCGGGCATCCCCGCGCGATGGCGCACCTTGGTCGTCGTCCCATGCATGCTCGGCAACGCGGCCGAAGTCGACGAACTGCTGCGCGCGCTCGAAGTGCGGTCCATGGGCAATCGCGATGACGAACTGCTTTTCGGGCTGCTGACGGATTTTGTCGATGCGCCACAGCAGTCGATGCCGGACGACGGGCTCTTGCTGGCGCGGGCCGTGGCCGGCGTCCAGGCCCTCAACGCGCGCCGCACGGCAGGCCACGCTGCGCGGTTTTTCCTGTTTGGCCGCGATCGCGTGCACAACGACCAGGACGGCTTCTGGATGGGTTGGGAGCGCAAACGCGGCAAGCTGATCGCGTTGTGCCGTTTTCTGCGCGGGCATCCGCCGGACGATTTCCATCTGCATGTCGGCGACGAAGCGGCTCTGCGCTCGATCGCCTTCGTCATCACGCTGGACGCCGACACCGAGCTGCCCCCCGATTGCGCCCGACGGTTGGTGGCGACCATGGCGCACCCGCTCAATCGTCCTGTGCGCGATGCACGCCAACACCGCATCGTGGCCGGATACGGCGTGCTGCAACCACGCGTGTCGGTGGGCGCCTCACCGCATGGAGCAAGCCGACTTGCGCGTCTCTTCAGCGAAGAAATCGTGCTGGATCCCTATACCGGTATCGTTTCCAACAGCGAACAGGACTTGTACGGAGAGTCCTCCTACATCGGCAAGGGCATCTTTGACGTGGATGCCTTCATGTGGGCCACGGGCGCCCGATTTCCGGAACAGCGGGTGCTCAGCCACGATCTGCTCGAAGGCGGCTTTGCACGCACCGGATTCGCCAGCGACATCGAGCTGTACGAACGCTATCCCGACAGCTATCGAACCGACATGAGCCGCCGGCACCGTTGGACGCGCGGTGACTGGCAGATTGCCGCGTGGCTGCTGCCGTGGGTGCCCGGACCCCGTGGGCAACGCGTGCGCAATACCCTCGCTTTGCACTATCGATTGAAAGTGCTCGACAACTTGCGGCGTTCGCTGGTACCGATGGCTTTGCTGTTGATCTTGCTCCAGGGCTGGCTGATCGACACCCACCCCGCGGCCTGGATGCTGTTGGTCAGCCTGGTCGTGTTCGCCCCTGTCGTGCTGATGATCGGCCAGCGGTTTCTGGCTCGCAACCCGCGCACCCCCTGGCGCCTGCATTGGCGCCAAAGCGCCGGCGTCGCGCGCCGAATGCTGGCGCAGGCCGCGCTGCCTCTGGTGATGCTCCCCTTCGAAGCCGTTCATTGGCTCGATGCGATCGCCCGCAGCATCTGGCGCTTGACGGCAAGCAGGAAAAATCGTCTGCAATGGACGCCCGCCAGCGCAGTCGCACACGGCCGGTCCGCACGTTTGCTTGATTTCTACCGGGACATGGCCGTCGCCCCGTTGCTCGCCCTTGGCACGGCTGCGCTGTTGTGGATTCTGGATTGCCGCGCCACGACGATCTGGCTGGCAAGCCCCGTGTTGGTGGTCTGGACGGCTGCTCCGCTGATTGCGTGGTGGCTGAGCCAAGCTGCTCCCGTCGTCATGCACGCACCGCTGGGTGTCCGGGACCGCGACTGGCTTGGTACCGTGGCGTGTCGCACGTGGTCCTACTTTGACGCATGGGTGGGCGAGGACACGCACGCCCTGCCGCCCGACAACGTGCAGGAGTATCCGCGCGCCGCAGTGGCGTGGCGCACATCGCCGACCAACATCGGCATGTACCTGAGCAGCATCCAGAGCGCGCGGGACTTCGGCTATGTCACGTGCGCCCAGGCCCATACTCGCGTGGCGGCGACGCTCGACACCCTGGAGCGGCTGGATCGTTTTCGCGGCCACTTCCTCAACTGGTACGACGTTCGTGACCTCCATCCATTGCCGCCGGCCTATGTTTCCACCGTGGACAGCGGCAATTTCCTGGCCAGCGTGCTGGTGCTGGCGCGCGGCCTGGAAGAGGTCTCGCGTGATCGATTGTTTCCGGGCGGGATCTGGCGCGGACTGCGCGACACCTGGCACGTGTTCCGTGAGCAGGTGCCCGACGCATCGAGAGGGCGGCCGCTCGTCGAACGGGACATGCTCACCACCTCGTCCCTGCTGGCCGATCAACAAGTCGCGGGTGCGGCGGTGGCCGTTCAGGTTCGAAGGCTGGACACGTTGACTCGGCAAGTGCACGCGCTGGATGCGACCCTGGCCGATCGTGCCGATCGACCCGATTACGAATGGCTGCAGCGACTGTGTGGCCTTTGCGACGCGTGGCTGCATCACGCACGAACCCGAATGCCCTGGCTGAACATGACGTGCGGCGGGTCGATGGACAGCGACGTCGCTGCGCTGCTCGATGCGCTCGATGCCAACCCGACGTGCGGCGATGCGTTGCCGTTGATGCAGCGCGCCGCCGCGTCGCTGCGCGCGCTGCAAACTGCTGGCGACGGTGCGTTCGCGGACGCGCTCGAAGCCGGCGCCTCGGCCCTGCTGCGCGAGCGCGAAACGGCACAGTCACTGGCTGACCGCTGCCGCGCGCTGTGCGACGCGGACTATGGATTTCTGCTCGATCCCGAGCAAAAGCTGCTGGCCATCGGCTACGACGTCACCGCCGCGAAGCGCGACGAGGGCACTTACGACCTGCTGGCCTCGGAAGCACGCCTGGCCAGCTTCGTCGCCATCGCGCAAGGCAAGCTCCCGCTGGAGCACTGGCTTGCCTTGGGACGGCGCCTGACGGCTGCAGGTGATGGAGCGGCCCTGGTTTCATGGAGCGGCACGCTGTTCGAGTACCTGATGCCGCTGCTGTTCACGCCGGCGTTCGACAACACCTTGCTCTCCCGCACCTGCCGCAACGTCGTCACCGAGCAAATCCGCTACGGCGTTCGCCAAGGCATCCCGTGGGGCATTTCAGAATCCGCCTACAACGCCACGGACGCGCATTTTGCCTATCAATATCGCGCGTTCGGCGTGCCGGGCCTGGGACTGAAGCGCGGCTTGGCCAAGGACAAGGTGGTGGCCCCCTACGCCAGCATGCTGGCACTCATGTTGCGCCCGCACGCCGCATGCCGCAACCTGCGCGCGTTGGCCGGATTGGGCGCCCTCGGGCGCTTCGGCTTTTATGAGGCGCTGGATTTCACGCCCGCACGGGTGCCGGAGAACGAGCGTTTTGCCCTGGTTCGCTGCTTCATGGCACACCATCAGGGCATGTCACTGCTGGCGCTCTCCGCGGTCTTGAACGACGCGCCGATGCAACGCCGGTTTCGCCGCGAGCCGATGTTTCGTGCCCACGAGATTCTTCTGCAAGAAAGAGTTCCCGCCACTGTCCATATCGACGCCGGCGTTCTGCACGCCGAGGAACTGCATGCGGCGGCACATCAGCACGTGCCGGTTCGGCGCGTGATTGATCGACTCGACACGCCGGTGCCCGAGTTGCAGTTGCTGTCCAACGGCCGCTGGCACGTCTTCATCTCGCAGGCCGGCGCCGGCGTGAGCCAGTGGCGCGATCTGGTTGTCAACCGCTGGGACCAGGATGGCACGCGCGATTCCAGCGGCATTTTTTGCTATGTGCAGGACCTGGACTCGGGCCTGATGTGGTCGAACACGGCGCAGCCCACCGGCGTGACGGCGGATCGATACAGCGCGACCTTTGGCCAAGGCAATGCGGAATTTCTCCGCATCGATGGCGACATCGAGACGCGCACGCGTGTCGCCGTCTCTCCGGAAGACGATGTCGAGCTGCGGCGCGTGACGGTGATCAACCACTCGCGCGCGCACCGTCGCATCGCACTGACCAGCTATGTCGAACCGGCCTTGGCCCAGCGCTTTGAAGCACTGGCGCATCCGGCGTTCGACAAATTGTTCATGGAGATCCGGTTCGACCCGGTGGCGCAGGCGTTGCTGGCCACGCGCCGACCCAGAACCGCCGCGGAACAGCCACCCACGCTCTTCCACTTGATGAGCGGACGCGACCTGTCGCGAGGTGCCGTCAGCTACGAGACCCGTCGCGACGTCTTCGTCGGCCGTGGCGGCGACCTGGCGCATCCCGCAGCGCTGCGGACGGGGCGCCCGCTGGCCGGCGGCACCGATGCCGCCCAGGACGCCAGCCTTGCGGCCAGTCTTGACGCCATGGTCGGCATGCGACGCGAATTGCGGCTGTCGCCAGGCGAGGAGCAAACGGTGGACTTGGTCACCGGCGTGGCGCCCGCGCACGCGGGGGCACTCGCGCTGGCTGCCCGCTACGCGGACCGCCACCTGTCCGGCCGGGTGCTGGACTTGGCCTGGACGCACGCGCAGGTGCTCGGGTTTCAGTTGGACGTTCAGGCGAGCGAGCGCCAGCTGTTTGCCCAATTGGCCAGCGCCGCGTTGTTCATCCGGGCCGACACGCGGGTGGGGGCGGCTGCGGCAGACGGCGCCGCCGTGGGGCAGTCGGTTTTGTGGCGGCACGGCATTTCGGGCGACTTGCCCATTGTCGTGGCGCGCCTGAGCGCCGAATCCGAATTGCCTCTGGCGCATCAGGCGATCCAGATGCACCGCTACTGGCGCTGGCATGGCGTGGCCGCCGACTTGCTGTTTTGGCTGGACGGGGGTGCTGGTTACCGGCAGGACTTGCGCGACCGCGTGATGGCGCTGGTGACGTCGGCTGGCGACATGCAGATCGACCGGCACGGTGGCGTGTTCGTGCGTCAAGGCACACAACTCGAGGCCGATGACCGCGCGGCACTGCTGGCCAACGCCTGTCTCGTGCTGGACGGGCGCCACGGTGACCTCGCGCATCAGTTGCGCGCCAGGACCGCGCTCGCGCTCGTGGGCAGCCGCAAGGCCCTTGCGCTGACACCCACGCGCGAGTCCTCCTCTCACCACCTGTCCCGCCCAGACGGGCTGCAAGCATTCAACGGCACCGGTGGCTGGAGCGCAGACGGCGGCGAATATCACATCTGGCTGGAGCCTGGCGTCAGCACGCCGATGCCGTGGGCGAACGTGTTGGCCAACCCGAACCTGGGCTCGGTGGTCACCGAAAGCGGGAGTGCCACCACGTGGAGCGGCAACGCGCACGAGTTCCGGCTGACCCCCTGGGTCAACGACCCGGTGACCGACGCCAGTGAAGAAGCGTTCTACGTGCGTGACGAGTCCAGCGGCCAGTTCTGGTCGCCGACGCCGCTGCCTGCGCGCGGTGCCTCGACCTATCTGTGCTCGCACGGGTTTGGCTACAGCCGTTTTGAGACCATCCAGGCCGACATTGCCAGCACCCTGACCACGTTCGTGGCGCGCGACGAAGGGGTGAAATACAGCGTGCTGAGGCTGAAGAACCTTTCTGGCCGTTCGCGCCGCCTGGCGGTGTTCGGGTATGTCGCGTGGGTGCTGGGCGAGCACCGCCAACGCACCGCACCGCACATCGTCACGCACATGGGCGAACGCGTGATTTGGGCATGCAACCCGTTCAACGATGCATCCTCGGGGGTCGTCGGGTGGTTTGGTCTTGAAGCCACCGGAGTGGCGGTGCAGCAAGATGGCGTCAGCGCCACCGGCAGCCGCGCCGAATTCATCGGGCGCAACCGGAGCCTGCGCCGCCCGCGCGCGCTGGAGCTGACGCAGCTGGGCGCCGCGTTCGGCGCAGCCGCCGACCCTTGCGGGGCCTGGCAGGTACCGCTCGAGCTGGCCGCCAATGCCGAATGCGAGCTGGTGTTTCTGCTCGGCGCCGCACGCGACGGTGAACACGCCCAGGCCTTGGTGCACGGGCGTGCGGCGGCAGCGGCGGAGCTGGCACGCGTTCGCACCTTCTGGCAAGAGCAACTCACCCGCATCACGGTGCAAACGCCCGATGCGTCGATGAACCGCGTCATGAATGGCTGGCTGCCCTATCAGGTGATCAGCAGTCGCCTGTGGGGCCGCAGTGGGTACTACCAGTCCGGCGGTGCCTACGGCTTTCGCGACCAATTGCAGGACACGGTTTCCCTGCTGTCGCTCGACCCGGCGCTGGCACGCGAGCAGATCCTGCGCTGCGCAGCGCATCAGTTCGAGGCGGGCGACGTGTTGCACTGGTGGCATCCGCCGCTGGGACGCGGCGTGCGCACACGATCATCCGATGATCTGCTGTGGCTGCCCTGGGCCGTGTGCGAGTATGTGGAGGCGACCGGAGATGTGGCGCTGCTCGACGTCGAGTCGCCGTTTGTTCAGGGTCGCGCGCTGGAGCCCGGCGAGGCGTCCCATTACGACGTGTTCGAAACCACCCGCACCACCGCGAGCCTTCATGAGCATTGCGTGCGGGCGCTCGACTGCTCGCTGCGTTTGGGTGCGCACGGTTTGCCGCTGATGGGCGGTGGCGACTGGAACGACGGCATGGATGGCGTCGGCGAACAGGGACGCGGCGAAAGCGTCTGGCTTGCATTTTTTCTGGCTCATGTGCTGCGCCGCTATGCTGCCCTGGCTGCACGACGCGGCGAGCGCGAACAGGCGGAGCGCTTCTCGGCCCATGCGCGCTGCTTGGCGCAGGCCATCGATGCCCAGGCCTGGGACGGCCACTGGTACCTGCGTGCCTATGACGACAATGGCACCGCACTGGGCGCCGCGTCCGGTGACGAATGCCAGATCGATTTGTTGCCGCAAAGCTGGGCGGTGCTCTCGGACGTGGTGGACCGCGAACGCCAGCGACAAGCCGTGACCGCGGCGATGGATCGGCTGGTCCACGAAGATGATGGCGTCGTTCAATTGTTCGACCCGCCCTTTGACAAGGGCCCTCTGCAGCCCGGCTACATCAAGGAGTATCTGCCAGGTACGCGCGAGAACGGCGGTCAATATACGCATGCGGCCGTGTGGTTGGGCATGGCGCTGGCTCGCTTGGGTCGGCACGACGACGCGTGGCGCCTGTTCGACCTCATCAATCCGGCCAGCTCCGCCCAGACCTCGGCCCAGGTGCAGAAATATCGGACCGAGCCCTACGTGGTGGCCGCCGACGTCTACTGGAACCCGGCGCATCGCGGGCGCGGCGGCTGGACTTGGTACACCGGATCGGCCGGATGGCTGTATCGCTTTGGCCTGCAGTGCATCCTGGGCCTGCAGCAGCGCGGCGATCGCTTGCGTATCCAGCCGTGCATGCCGTCGCACTGGCTCAGCTGGGAGGCCACGTGGCGCCTGGGCCAGTCGCGGTATGAGTTTTCATGCACCGCGGTCCAGTCCGGGTCGCCGGCAGGGGCCCCGGCGCCCGAGCCCGTGTCGGTGACGCTCGACGGCCTTGCAGTGACGGGCAACGAGATTGCGTTTGTCGATGATGGTCAAGTCCATCGCGTCGAAATCAGGGTCCGCGGCGCCCAAACCTGAAGCGCGCCATCATGGCGCCGTGGCTCCTGCGGGCCGCAGCGCCACGTTGTTGAGCTTGTCCAGCCGCTCGGGCCACGTGCCCGTCTGCGCGCCCTGGCGCAGGATGCGCGCCCAGGCCATCCAGGCGTCCCACTGCACGCGCTTGTCCCAGGCGTTGCCCCAGGCGCTGTAGCACTGCAGGGCGCCGGCGGCGGCGGCTTCGGCCTCTTTGTTCCGGCCCGCGATCAGGTAGAGCTGGGCCAGCACCATCTGCGGCTCGCCCACCCAGGGGTTCAGGCGCGCGGCGTGCTCCAGCGCGGCCACGGCGCCGTCCATCTGCACCAGCGGCTGGGCCTGCGAGATGACCGACCAGTAGAGCGATGACGCCGCCGCCTCGTCGCCCGCGGCCAGCGTGCGCGTGCAGTGCGCGAACACCGGCGGCATGGGCAGCAGGCCTTTCAGCTTGGGGTGCTGCAGCGCGGCGCCCAGTTGGCTGATGTGCGCATAGATGCGGCTGGGCGGGCGCATGGGGCCGGGCCACAGCGCGGCCATCCAGTGCGCGGCCTGGGGCACCTGCGGTACGTCCGGAAAGCCGCTGTAGATGTCGTCCTGCCAAGCAAACCATTGCTCGCAGGTGTCGGCCATGCTGACGATGAGAAAGGCGGCCACCACGTCGGCCGGCAGGCGGTGCTCGCCGACCTGCACGCCGCCGTCGGGCTCGATGCGGCCGGCCAGCACCTGGCGCACGAACTGCGCGCGTGAGGCGGTGCAAAACAGATAGACCAATTCTTCGGCGCGCTCGCCCACGGCCTCGCGCAGGCGGGCGCGCTCGCGTGCCGGGTCGAACTTGACCAGATCAACAAAGGCGTTGCCGTACACGCTGTGCAACAGGCCCAGCAGGCGCACGTCGCGCGGCTGGCGCCACAGCGCCAGCGAGCGCGCCACGCCCACCAGGTGGTGGCGAAAGGTGCCGGCCTTGTGCCAGTCCTGTCCCACGCCGCGCGCCAGCACGATGGGCAGCACGGGGGCCAGGTCGGCGTCGTGCGCCAGCCATTCGTCGTCCAGCAGCGCGAGGGCGCGCTCGTGCAGGTCGGGGTCGAGCGGGGCGAACTGGGTGGTGGAGGTCATGTCGGCCGGTGGAGTAAAGGGTTTGCGCGCAGTATCGGCCAAAACGGGCCGGCACTTGCCTTCCGCCGCCGCCGCGCGCGCGGACCGCCGATAATCCAAGGCTTCGCACGCAACGCAACACGGCAAGGAAACTGGGATATGGCACGCATGGTCCACTGCATCAAGCTCGGCACCGAGGCCGAGGGCCTGGACTTGCCGCCCTACCCGGGCGAGCTGGGCCAGCGCCTGTGGGCCAACGTGAGCAAGCAGGCTTGGGCCGACTGGCTGCGCCAGCAGACCATGCTGGTCAATGAAAACCGCCTGAACCTGGCCGACGCCAAGGCGCGCGCCTACCTGCGCCAGCAGATGGAGGCGCACTTCTTCGGCGACGGCGCCGAGCAGGCAGCGGGCTACGTGGCACCCAAGGCGTGAGCGCCGCTGGCGCGCGCCTGTGCGGCCGGCGAATTCATTTTCAAGCCGAATCCGCCTGCAGCGCGTGCCTGATGTGCGCAAGCAGCTCCTGATTTCATAGCTCATCGGATGCCGTCCTCCCCCGTCTTCTGGCGCGACGACGGCACGCCCACAAGCCCGCGTTTCAGCGACATCTACCGCAGCCACGGCAGCGCGGGCGATGGCGACCTGGCGCAGGCGCGCCACGTCTTTCTGCACGGCTGCGGTCTGCTGGCCGACGCCGACCAGCCCGCGGCTTGGGCCGGTGCGCCGCGCTGGGCCGTGCTGGAGACGGGCTTCGGCCTGGGCCTGAACTTTCTGGCCACCTGGCAAGCCTGGCGCCGCGACCCGCAGCGGCCGGCGCGACTGTTCTACAGCGCCGTCGAGGCCTGGGTCTGCGAGGCAAGCGATCTGATCCGCAGCGCCGCACCCTTTGCCGATCTGGCCCCGCTGGCCGCCGAGCTGGCCGCCCAGTGGCACGGCCTGCTGCCCGGCGTGCACCGCCTGAGCCTGGAGGGCGAGCGCGTGCAACTGACCCTGGCCGTGGGCGATGTGCGCCCCATGCTGGCCGAGCTGAGTGGCGCGCACGACGCCCTTTTTCTGGACGGCTTTGCGCCTGAGCGCAACCCCGAGATGTGGAGCGAGGCCACGCTCAAGGCCGCCGCGCGCCTGGCGCGACCGGGCGCGCGCGCCGCCACCTGGTGCGTGGCCAGCGCGGTGCGCGAGCGCCTGGCCGCCTGTGGCTTCGACGTGGAGCGCGTGCCCGGCGTGCCGCCCAAGCGCCAGGCGCTGCGCGCGCGCTACGCCCCGCGCTGGACGCCCCGCACGCGGGCGGACGACGAGCCCGTGTGGCACCAGCCGCCCGCCCGCTGCGCCGTCATCGGCGGCGGCCTGGCCGGCGCGGCGGTGGCCTTCAGCCTGGCGCAGCGCGGCTGGCGGGTGAGCGTGTTCGACACCGCGCCCGAGCCCGCCGCCGGCGCCAGCGCCCTGCCCGCGGGCGTGGTGGCGCCGCATGTGTCGCCCGACGACCGGCCGCTGTCGCAGCTCACGCGCGCGGGGGCCCGCGCCACACTGGCGCGCGCTGCGGGCGTGCTGCAGGCCGGCCCAGACTTTGCCGCCAGCGGCGTGCTGGAGCGCCACGAACCCGGCAAGCGCCGCCGCCCCGCCGCCTGGCAGGCCGATGACGGGCCGCTGGCCGCCCAGGCTGAAAGCCTGGCGGATGACCACGCCTTGACGCGCGCCCGGGCACTGGCCGCCCACGCGCCGCTGGACGAAGCCCACCCCGCGCTGTGGCACGCCCGCGCCGGCTGGGTCAAGCCCGCCGCCCTGGTGCGCGCCCTGCTGGCGGCGCCGGGCATCGACTGGCGCGGCGCCAGCACCGTGCAGCGGATCGAGTCCGAGGGCTCGCACTGGCGCCTGTGCGATGAGCGCGGTGAGCGGCTCGGCGAGGCCGAGCTGGTCGTCATCGCCGCCGGCTTCGATTCGCTGGCGCTGCTTCAGGATCGCCTGCCCCTGCACGCGCTGCGCGGCCAAGTGGCCTTCGGGCCCATGCCGGGCGGTGCGGCCGACACGGCGCTGCCGCCCTTTCCCGTCAACGGCCACGGCAGCCTGATCGCCCACCTGCCGGGCGCGGACGGCCCGCGCTGGGTCACGGGCTCCACCTTCGAGCGCGCCAAGGCCACGCCCGAGCTGCAAGCCCAGGACCACGCCGCCAACCGGCAACGCCTGACCGATCTGCTGCCCGCCGCCGGCGCCGCGCTGGCCGCGCAGTGGCCGGACGGCCGCGCCCGGGCCTGGGCGGGCGTGCGCGCCACCCTGCCCGACCGGTTGCCGGCGGTCGGCGCATGGCGTGGGCGTGCCCGCGACGGTTTTGAGCCAAATCGGGCCGCAGCGCCCGCCGATTCAGCGCAAGCAGCTATCGATTCGATACCAGCCGACATCCTGCCCATCCACCTGTGCACCGGCCTGGGCGCGCGCGGGCTGACGCTGGCCGTGCTGTGCGGCGAGCTGCTGGCCGCCACCCTGCACGGCGAGCCGCTGCCGCTGGCCCGCTCGCTGGCGCGGCGGTTGCGCGCGCGCCGCTTTGCCCCATCACCCGCCCCCCACACCGACCGGACTGACCCACGCCATCCATCATGACCCTTCGCACCACCCCGCTCACCTGGCGCCACCTGCTGCTGATCCTGGCCGTGGTGGCCGTGTGGGGCACCAACTTCGTCATCATCAAGTTCGCGCTGGCGCACCTGCCGCCGCTGCTGCTGGCCGCGCTGCGCTTTGCGCTGGCCGCCGTTCCGCTGGTGTTCTTCGTGCGCCGCCCGCAGGCCTCCTGGGGCAACCTGGCCTTCTACGGACTGGTGATCGGCGTGGGCCAGTTCGGCCTGCTGTTCTACGGCATGACGCGCGACATCACGCCCGGCCTGGCCTCGCTGGTGGTGCAGGCGCAGGTGTTCTTCACGGTGGCCCTGGCCATGCTGACCAGTGGCGAGCGCGTGCGCGCCTTTCAGGGGGTGGCCGCGCTGATCGCGGTGGCAGGCATTGCCATCATCGCCAGCCACACCGACGGCCACACCACGCTGCTGGGCCTGGCGCTGACGCTGGGCGCGGCGCTGTGCTGGGCCCTGGGCAACATCGCCAGCCGCGCGGCCGGGCCGGTGAACGTGCTGGCCTACATCGCCTGGTCCAGCCTGTTCGCGGTGCCGCCGCTGCTGGCGATGAGCTGGGTGCTGGAAGGCTGGCCGCGCATGGCCGCCGGCCTGGCCCAGGCCGACGCCGTGACCTGGGCCGCCGTGGCCTGGCAGTCGGTGGGCAACACCATCTTCGGCTACGGCGTGTGGGCCTGGCTGCTGGCGCGCTATCCGGCGGCGACCATCTCGCCGTTCTCGCTTCTGGTGCCGGTGTTCGGCATGGGCGCCTCGGCCCTCGTGCTGGCCGAGCCGCTGCCGCCGTGGAAGCTGCTGGCCGCCGGGCTGATCATGGCCGGCCTGGCGCTCAACCTGCTGTGGCCGCGCCTGCGGGCCGTGCTGGTCCGGCCATGAAAAAGCCACCCCGAAGGGTGGCTTTGACGGGCCGAGTGAACCCGATCACTCCAGCGGGGTCTTCTTGCCGCCCGGGTAGGTCGAGATGGTGATGGCCGCGTTCTTGACCTCGTGGTTGGGCTCGAACGCGATGGTGGAGGTGATGCCCTTGTAGTTGGCTTGCTCCAGCTTGGCGTTGTAGACCTTCGGATCGGTCGAGTCGGCACGCTTCATGGCGTCGGCCAGCAGCATGGTGGCGTCGTAGGTGTAGGGGCTGTAGACCTGGAACTGGTTGGGATAGGCCGCGTCATAGCGCTTCTTCCACTCCACGCCGCCGGGCATCTTTTGCAGCGAGGTGCCGCCTTCGGCGCAGGCCGTGTTGGCCAGCGACTTGGCGCCGCCCGACAGCTCGGCCAGCTTGACGGTGCACAGGCCGTCACCGCCCATGAACCTGATGCCGGTCATGCCCAGCTGGTCCATCTGGCGCAGCATCGGGCCGCCTTGCGGGTCCATGCCGCCAAAGAAGATGGCGTCCGGCTTCTTGCCTTTGATGGCGGTCAGGATGGGCAGAAAGTCGGTGGCCTTGTCGGTCGTGTACTGGCGATCGACCACGTTCAGGCCCAGCTTCTTGGCGGTGTCCGCGAAGATGTCGGCCAGGCCCTGGCCGTAGGCGGTGCGGTCGTCGATGACGGCCACCGTCTTGATCTTCAGGACGTCCTTGGCGTAATGGGCCATGCCGGCGCCCAGCGCGCTGTCGTTGGCGATGATGCGGTAGATTTCCTTGTAGCCCGGCTTGGTCAGGTCGGGGTTGGTGGCCGCGCCGGTCACCATGGGAATGCCGCAGTCGTGATAGATCTTGGAGGCCGGAATGGTGGTGCCCGAGTTCAGGTGGCCGACCACGCCGTTGACCTTCATGTCACACAGCTTTTGCGCGACGGCGGTGCCCTGCTTGGGGTCGGCCGCGTCGTCCTCGACGTCGGCTTCCCACTTGATCTTTTTGCCGCCGATCGTGATGTTTTGCTTGTTCAGGTCGGCAATGGCCATCAGCACGCCGTTGGCGTTGTCCTTGCCGTAGTGCGCCTGACCGCCCGACATGGGCGCCACGCTGCCGATCTTGACGACCTGCTCTTGCGCACTGGCCATGCCACAAGCGGCCACCAGGGCCGCGGCCACGGTCAGTTTCAGTTGAAGCTGCATGAAAAAACCTCCGATAGTTGGATGACGCAACAGCGCGTCAACGGGCGCGAACGATAGCGCAAAACCGGCGCGAAATATATAGGGAACACGCTAATCCGCTCGGGACCAAAACCGCGGGTTTATCCCGACATCGGGCCGTTCTGGGCTTGCCGCAAGGCGGTGTCCACGGCGTCCTGTACCACCGCGGCCACGCTGCGGCGCACGCGCGCGCTCAGGCCCAGCATCTGGTCGTGCAAGGCCTGGGCGATGGCCTCGCTGATTCGTTGATCCAGATCAGGCGCCAGCAGGGCCAGCACCTGCTCGGCCGTGACGGTCGCGCCCGCAGCGGGCGTACCGGCCGGTGCCGGCGCCGGCCGGGCGGCCGACGGCTGGGCGTCGGGCACGCGCTCGGTCAAGGTCGGGACGTAGCGGTGCGGGGCGCTGGGCAGGAAGTCGTCGTTATCGGGGGTCATGGTGCTCGGCGGGCTGGGCGACGTCGTGCCGCCGGGGGGAATGACCGTGCGCGGCGTAGTGGCGCCAGCGCAGGCGCCCTTGGGCAAGGTCCTCGGGGTCTGCGCCCACCAGCTCGATCAGGCGCGCAAAGCGCTCGAAGCCGTCGGGCAATTCGCGTCCCAGGTGCAGCAGCACCCGGTCGGCGTCCAGCGCGGCGCCGCGCTCGGCCAGCACCACGGGCGAAGCGGCGCGCATGGCGGGCGGCGCGTCGGCGCGGCAATGGGCGACGAAGTCCGTCGCGGAAAAGCGCCACAGCTCCACGTCCAGTGCATCGAGCACATCCGGCGGCGCCAGCACGCCCATGCGCGCGCCGCTGGCCTGCGCCTTGCGCAGCAAGCGGCAGGCGTAGTGCACCTTGTCGGGCACGTTGACGTGAAACATCACCTCGGTCATGCGCTGCCACCCGCAAGGACGGGGCCGCCCGGTCAGGCCGAGGCCGCGCGCCGCGCCGCCCGGCCCTTGGCCTTGGCGCCCGCCTTGGGCGCCGACGCGTCGGCGGCCAGCGCCAGCAGGTATTCGACCAGCAGGCCCACCGGCCGGCCGGTGGCGCCCTTGTTGGCGCCCTGCTTCCAGGCGGTGCCGGCGATGTCCAGGTGCGCCCACGGGTAGGCCTTGGCAAAGCGCTGCAAAAACTTGGCCGCGGTGATGGCGCCGCCGAAGCGGCCGGCCACATTGGCCACGTCGGCGAAGTTGGTTTTCAGGCCCTCGGCGTATTCGTCGTCCAGCGGCATGCGCCAGCACGGGTCCAGCGCGCGCTCGCCGGCGGTTTGCAGCGCCTGGCCCAGGGCTTCGTCAGCGGCAAACAGGCCGCTGCGCACCTCGCCCAGCGCCACCACGCAGGCGCCGGTGAGCGTGGCGATGTCGATCACGGCGCGCGGCTTGAAGCGCTCGGCATAGGTCAGCGCGTCGCACAGCACCAGGCGCCCTTCGGCGTCGGTGTTGAGGATCTCGATGGTCTGACCGCTGAGGCTGCTCACCACGTCGCCGGGCTTGACGGCGCGCCCGTCGGGCATGTTCTCGCAGGCCGGGATCAGGCCGATCACGTTGAGCGCGGGCTTCAGGTCGGCCAGCGCGCGGAACACCCCCAGCACGCTGGCGGCGCCGCCCATGTCGAACTTCATCTGGTCCATGTCGGGCGCGGGCTTGATCGAGATGCCGCCGGTGTCGAAGGTGATGCCTTTGCCCACCAGCACCACCGGCGCGGCGCTCTTGCCCGCGCCGCTGTAGCGCAGCACGATGAAGCGCAGCTCCTCGGCCGAGCCCTGCGCGACGGCCTGAAACGCCCCCATGCCCAGCTTGGCCACGTCCTTGGGCCCCAGCACCTGGCAGTCGATGCCGGGCCGCTTGGCCAGCTGGCGCGCCGCGCCGGCCAGCAAGGTGGGCGTCGCATGGTTGGCCGGGCGATTGGCCCACTCGCGCGCCAGGGCCACGCCCTGGGCGGTGCCCAGCGCACGCTCGAAGTCGGCGCGCGCCACCGCTGCGCTGGGCACGCCGATCAAGGCGTTCTTGAGCGCCGGCACCTTCTTCTTGGGGTCGGGCCGGCTCTTGGTGGTCTGGTAGCTGTAGGCGGCCTCGACCAGCGCCAGCGTGGCCGCGTACACCGCCTGCGGCTGCTGGGCGAAGCACACCGTCACGGCGCTGGCCGCGCCGGCCCGCAGCGCCGCGACGCCGGCCGCGACCGCCTTGCGCACGCGCGCCGGGTGGCCGTCGCCGATGCCCACCAGGACCAGGCGCTCGGCGGCCAGGCCGGGCGCGCCAAACGAGGTCATCAACCGCCCCGCCTCGGTCTTGAAGTCGCCGCTGGCCAGGGCCTTGCCGATCCAGGCCGACAGCGCGTCGCTGCCGCCGGTCTGAAAACCATCGGCCACCAGCACCATCAGCGCCGGCGTGCGGCGGGTGGCGGCGGCATCCAGGCGCAGCGCGCCGAGTTCAACGTCCATAATTGAGAGTTACTCCTTTCGATCAATGGTATTCGATTCTTCCCTCCGCAAAGAGCTCGCGCGCAGCTTCGGCGCCACGCTGGTGGTGCTGATCACCGTGGTGATGACGGTGATGCTGATCCGCACGCTCGGGCAGGCCTCGATCGGGCGGGTCAACCCCTCCGAGGTGCTGCTGATCATGGGCCTGACGGTGCTGGGGCACTTGCCCACCATCCTCACGCTGAGCCTGTTCGTCGCCATCACCGCCACGCTCACGCGCATGTACGCCAGCAGCGAGATGGTGATCTGGTTTTCATGTGGCCAGGGCCTGGGGCGCTTCGTGCGGCCGCTGCTCGGCTTTGCCTGGCCGGTGCTGCTGGCGGTGGCCGTGCTGGCGCTGGTGATCTGGCCGTGGTCGAACCGGCAAATCCAGGACCTGCGCGAGCGCTACCAGGACCGCGGCGACGTCGAACGCGTGGCGCCCGGGCGCTTCATCGAGTCGGCCGGCGGCCAGCGCGTGTTCTTCATCGACAAGGACACCGCCGCGGCCGACACCGGCACCAACATATTCATCGCCGCGCGCGAGCACGACAGCGATGCCGTGGTCTCGGCCGAGCGCGGCCGCATCGTCATGCGCGGGGGCGAGCGCGAGCTGCAACTGGACCACGGCTTTCGCCTGCAGACCGACACCCGCACCGGCGACATGCGCGTGAGCGAGTTCGTGCAGTACAGCAATCGCATCGACACCCAGGTCAGCAAGGCCGAGCCCGGCGACGCTCCGCGCCTGCAGTCCACGCCCACCTTGCTGCAAAACGCCTCGGCGCCCAACCTGGCCGAGCTGTCCTGGCGCCTGGGCCTGGTGCTGGCGGCCGGCAACTGCGTGCTGATCGCCCTGGCCGTCACCCGCGTGAACCCGCGCGTGGGCCGCAGCGCCGGGCTGATGTTTTCGCTGTTTGCCTTCGCCGGCTACTACAACCTGATCAACGCCGGGCAAAACTGGATCGAAGGCGGCCGCGTGAATGCCGGCGCCTTCATGCTGGCGCTGCACGGCAGCATTGCGCTGGGAGCACTGGCGTGGCTGCGCTGGCGCGAGCGCAACTGGCGCGTGGCCCCCGGGCGCACGACGCAGGCCGGCCAGCCATGAGAACCATTCGCCGCCTGATCTACAACGACGTGCTGCTGTCGGTCAGCTTCGTCGCGCTGGCCTTCCTGCTGCTGTTCTCCTTTTTCGACGTGGTCGACCAGTTGGGCGACCTGCGCGACTACGCCGGCCGCGGCTATTCGCTGGGGTGGGCGCTGCTGTACGTCGCCCTGCAAATGCCCAGCCACCTGTACGACCTGCTGCCCATCGCGGTGCTGATCGGCACCATCTTCGTGATGGCGCGCCTGGCCGAGAGCTCGCAATACACCATCTTGCGCACCAGCGGGCTGGGCCCGCTGAAGGCGCTGGGCACCCTGGTGCTGCTGGGCCTGGGCTTCGTGGTGCTGACCTTCGTGTTCGGCGACTACGTGGCGCCCGCGGCCAACCGCGCGGCGGCCACCTTGCAGGCGCGCTTCGTGGGCGACATCACGGTGGGGCGCACCGGCGCCTGGATGAAAGACCGCCAGGGCGAGCGCAGCTACTCCGTCAACGTCGGGGCGCTCAGCTCGGACGGCACCATGAACCAGATCCGCATCTTCGAGTTCGACCCCGCCGGCGCGCGCCTGCTGGCCACCGTGCAGGCCGCGCGCGGCACCTTCGGCGACAAGGCCTGGGCCTTGCAGGACGTGCAGCGGCGCACCTTCGAGCACGTGAACGACACCGACCCGCGCGTGCAGGTCGAGCACCTGGACGGCTGGGCGTGGCCCACCGAGATCACCATCGACATGGTGGCCGCCGCCTTGCTCAGCCCCGACCGCATGCAGACGGTGGACCTGTACCGCTACATCAGCCACCTGCGCGAGAACGGGCAAAGCGCGCAGCGCTACGAGATCGAGTTCTGGCGCAAGGTGTTCTACCCCCTCAGCTGCATCGTGATGATGGTGCTGGCCCTGCCCTTTGCCTACCTGCACTTTCGCTCGGGCAACATCGCGGGCCTGGTTTTCCTGGGCGTGCTGGTGGGCATCAGCTTTTTCCTGCTCAACAACGTGTTCGGCTTCATCGGCAACCTGCGCAACTGGGTGCCGTGGCTGGCGGCCGCCGCACCGGGTCTGATCTATTCGGTGCTGTCGCTGGCGGCGTTTGGCTGGCTGGTGCTGCGGCAATAGCGTCGCACGCGCCGAGTCTTGGTTTAGATGGAATACGCCATAATCTTGGCGTTTCATATTCCCAAAACAATGAACCTGCACCAGTTTCGCTTTGTCCAGGAGGCCGTGCGCCGCAACCTGAACCTGACCGAGGCGGCCAAGGCCCTGCACACCTCGCAGCCGGGCGTGTCCAAGGCCATCATCGAGCTGGAGGAAGAGCTCGGCATCGAGATTTTCAGCCGCCACGGCAAGCGGCTCAAGCGCGTGACCGAGCCGGGCCAGCACGTGGTCGAAAGCATCGGCATCATCTTGCGCGAGGTCGGCAACCTGCGGCGCATCGGCGACGAGTACAGCGCGCAGGACAGCGGCACGCTGTCGATCGCCACCACGCACTCGCAGGCACGCTACGTGCTGCCCGTGCCCGTCACCAAGCTGCGCGAGCGCTACCCCAAGGTCAACATCAGCCTGCACCAGGGCGCGCCCGACCAGGTGGCGCGCATGGTGCAGGACGAGGTGGCCGACATCGGCATCGCCACCGAGTCGCTGGCCGACTACCCCGATCTGGTCACCCTGCCCTGCTACGAATGGCAGCACGTGCTGGTGCTGCCCGCGCAGCACCCGCTGGCCCAGCAGCAGCGCGTGACGCTGGAGGACATCGCCGCCGAGCCGCTGGTGACCTACCACCCCTCCTTCACCGGCCGCGCGCGCATCGACCATGCCTTTGCCCAGCGCCACCTCACGCCGCGCATCGTGCTGGAGGCCATCGACTCGGACGTCATCAAGACCTACGTGCGCCTGGGCCTGGGCCTGGGCATCGTCGCCGAAATGGCCATGCAAAGCGACGCCGACACCGACCTGGTCCTGCGCCCGCTGGGTCAGCTGCTGGGGCAAAACACCGCGCGCGTGGCACTCAAGCGCGGCGCCTACCTGCGCGACTTCGTCTATCACTTCGCCAGCCTGCTGTCCGACCGCCTGGACAAGGCGCTGATCCTCAAGGCCATGAGCGGCCAGTCATCCAGCTATGAGCTCTGAACGCACGCCCGCCTTCCCCTCGCGCCTGCCCCACGTGGGCACCACCATCTTCACCGTCATGTCGGCGCTGGCCAGCCAGCACCAGGCGGTCAACCTGGGCCAGGGCTTTCCGGACTTCGGCTGCGACCCGCGCCTGACCGACGCCGTGGCCGAGGCCATGCGCGCCGGCCACAACCAATACCCGCCCATGCCCGGCGCGGCGCCGCTGCGCCAGGCCATTGCTGCAAAAATCGAAGTGCTGTACGGCCGCCGCTACAGCGCCGAAAGCGAAATCACCATCACCGCCGGCGCCACGCAAGCCATCCTCACGGCCATCCTGTGCTGCGCCGGCCCGGGCGACGAGGTGATCGTGCTGGAGCCCAGCTACGACAGCTACGTGCCCAACATCGAGCTGGCGGGCGCCACCGCCGTGCGCGTGCCGCTCACGCCCGGCAGCTTCCGCCCCGATTTCGACAAGATCGCCGCCGCCCTCACGCCGCGCACGCGCGCCATCGTCATCAACAGCCCGCACAACCCCAGCGGCACCGTCTGGTCGGCCGCCGACATGCAGCGGCTGGACGAGTTGCTGGCGCCTACCGACGTGCTCGTCATCAGCGACGAGGTGTACGAGCACATGGTCTACGCCCCGCTGCGCCACGAGAGCGCCGCGCGCTGGCCGGGCCTGGCCGCGCGCGCCTTCATCGTCAGCAGCTTCGGCAAGACCTATCACGTGACGGGCTGGAAGGTGGGCTACGTCGCCGCGCCCGCCGCCCTGAGCGCCGAGTTCCGCAAGGTGCACCAGTTCAACGTGTTCACCGTCAACACGCCCATGCAGCACGGCCTGGCCGCCTACATGCAGGACGCCGCGCCCTACCTGCAGCTGCCCGCCTTCTACGCCGCCAAGCGCGACCTGTTTCGCGCGGGGCTCGAACAAACGCGCTTTCGTCTGCTGCCCTGCGAAGGCACCTATTTTCAGACCGCCAGCTATGCCGACATGCCCGGTCCCGAGCGCGATCTGGGCGAAGCCGACTTTTGCCAGTGGCTCACGCGCGAGCACGGCGTGGCCGCCATTCCGCTTTCGGCCTTCTACGGCGACGGCTTCGAGCAAAAGACCATCCGCTTTTGCTTTGCCAAGCAGGACGACACCCTGCGCGCGGCGCTGGCGCGGCTGGCGCGCTTGTGAAACTATTGAATTGATAGCTGCTTGCGCTTGACTGGCGCGCGTCAGCGCCCGATTTGAATCATGACCGTTGACACGCGCCCGCCCCGCCACTGGCTGATGAAGTCCGAGCCGCACGAGTGCAGCATCGACGACGCCCTGGCTGCGCCGGGGCAGACCGTGCCCTGGACGGGGGTGCGCAACTACCAGGCACGCAACTTCATGCGCGACGCCATGCAGGTGGGCGACGGCGTGCTGTTCTACCACTCCAGCTGCCCCCAGCCCGGCATCGCCGGCCTGGCCCGCGTGGCCTCGGGCGTGCGCGCCGACCCCACCCAGTTCGACCCTGCATCACCTTATTTCGACCCCAGGTCCAGCCCCGACAAACCCCGCTGGCTGCTGCTGGACGTGCAGGCCCTGCGCAAGACGCGCCTGATCGCCCTGGCCCAGCTGCGCCAGCAGCCCGCACTGGCGCAGATGCCGCTGCTGCAGCGCGGCAACCGCTTGTCGATCACGCCGGTGGCGCCAGGCGAGTGGGCGGTGGTGGAGCGGTTGATGGCGATCTGAGGTCGCTTGCCCCGCGGCCCGCGCTGCCCCACACGGCGAACTCGACCGCATCCTTGCCCTTGCGCTTGACCCGATACATCAATTCATCGGCGACGGCCATCGCGCGGCTTGGCGACAAAAGCGCCGTATCCTGGAACGTGACGACACCGATGCTGCACGTTGCTTGCAAGTGGCTTGCGCCGAAAGCGTCCTGAAACTCGCGTGCGATCTTTTGAATGACCTGTGCGGCACCCTGGCCGTCGGTGTCTGGCATCACCACCACGAACTCGTCGCCCCCGACCCGCGCCGCCGTGTCGGACTTGCGCGTCGAACGCATCAGGACGCTGCCAACGAGTTGCAGCAAGTGGTCGCCTTGGGCATGGCCGTGCGTATCGTTGACGAGCTTGAAGTCGTCCACATCGACGTACGCGAGCGTCAGCGCACTCTGGCGACGTTGCGTCAAGGCGATATCGTGCCTGAGCCGGTCTCCAAGCGCGTGCCGGCTGAACAAGCCCGTCAGCGCATCGGTCGTCGCAAGGCGCTTGAGCGCGCGCAGTCGTTGGCGCAGCGTCGTGAGCAGCAAGCCGACGATGAGAAAGGAGCCGAATCGGATGAGCGCGTTCCAGACCGGAATGGCCGGATGCGAATACACGGCCCCCGCGGCCCAATCCGCGACGTACCAGATCACGCAGCACAGCGCGGCGACGAAAACGCCTGGCCATCGCCCGGCCCCCCAGGCCGCAAGCGCAACGGGCCCGAGGTAGAACAGGCCCATCCCGACCTCGTAGCCCGTGAGGTAGTCGATCTCTCCGATGACCAGGGCCGCGCACACCCCCAATGCCAGGGCCTTGCGAGCGCCCAGGCGGTCGAGGCGCCGGCTGAGAGACGCGAGCAACGGTGCCATCAATCGGTCCAAGGCCCCGAATTCATGCGGCGCCCATCACACATCCGCCAGCACCCGCACATGCGCCTCCACGCTGCGCGCCAGCGCGTGCAGGTTGTAGCCGCCTTCCAGGCAACTGACGATGCGGCCCTTGGCAAAGCGCTTGGCGATGCCCTTGATGCGGTCGGTGATCCAGGTGTAGTCGCTCTCGGTCAGGCCCAGCTGGCCCATGTCGTCGTCGCGGTGGGCGTCGAAGCCGGCGCTGATCAGGATCAGCTCGGGCCGGTGCTGCTCCAGGCGGGACACCCACATCATCTCGACCAGCTCGCGGATGTCCATGCCGCGGGTGTAGGCAGGCACGGGGCAGTTGACGAGGTTGGCGTCGTGAAAGCGCGCGCCGCCGGGCGGATAGAACGGGTCCTGGTAGAAGCTCACCATCAGGATGCGCTCGTCGCCGTGCACGATGTCTTCGGTGCCGTTGCCGTGGTGCACGTCGAAGTCGACGATGGCCACGCGTTTCAGGCCATGGCGCTCGCAGGCGTATTTGGCGGCAATGGCGACGTTGCTGAAGAAGCAAAAACCCATGGCCATGTCGCGCGTGGCGTGGTGCCCGGGCGGACGGGTGGCGCAAAAGGCGTTTTCCAGCTCGCCACCCAGCACGGCGTCCACGGCGTCGATGGCGGCGCCGGCCGACAGCAGGGCGGCGCGCCAGGTGTGGGTGTTCATCGAGGTGTCGGGGTCGATCGAAAAGGCATCAGGCCCGCCGGCGGCGACCTCCTCGGCCAGGATCTCGCTCAGGCCGCGCAGGGCGGCCACGTGGCGGCGGCCGTGCGCCAGCAGCAGCTCGCCCATGGTGGCGGGCGCGGGCTCGCGGCGCTCCAGCGCGTCGGCCACGCCGGTGATCAAGAGGCGGTCTTCGATGGCGTCGATGCGCGCGGGACACTCGGGGTGGCCGGCGCCCATGTCATGCAATCGGCAGTCCGGATGAACGAAATAGCCGGTTCGTCCCAATTCTTGTCTCCTCGATGCCCGAAATCAGCCCGATTTTCCGTTAACGTCCACCCATGGATGCAACAAAGAAAATCAAGGCTGTTCTGGATCAGCTTAACACGGTGATGGTGGGCAAAAGTGCCCAGGTGGAGGGCAGCGTGGCCTGCCTGCTGGCGGGCGGCCACCTGCTGATCGAGGACGTGCCCGGCGTGGGCAAGACCACGCTGGCGCATGCGCTGGCGCGCACCTTCGGGCTGGCGTTTTCGCGCGTGCAATTCACGGCCGACCTGATGCCCAGCGACCTGCTGGGCGTGTCGGTGTACGAGCGCGGACAGGAGACGTTTGTCTTTCACCCCGGCCCGGTGTTTGCCCAGGTGCTGCTGGCCGACGAAATCAACCGCGCCAGCCCCAAGACGCAAAGCGCGCTGCTGGAGGCCATGGAGGAAAAGCAGGTGACGGTGGAAGGCGCCACGCGCGCCCTGCCCCAGCCGTTTTTCGTCATCGCCACGCAAAACCCGCACGACCAGCTGGGCACCTACGCGCTGCCCGAGTCGCAGCTGGACCGCTTCTTGATGCGCATCTCGCTGGGCTACCCCGAGCGCCGCGCCGAGCGCGAGCTGCTGGCCAGCGAGGGCCGGCGCGAGCGCGCCGACGCCCTGCAAGCCGTGCTGTCCGCCCTGGAGCTGGCCGCGCTGCAGCAGGCCGTGGGCCGCGTGCACGTGGCCGATCCGCTGCTGGACTACGTGCAGGACCTGATCGCCGCCACGCGCTCGGGCCGCTGGTTCGTGCAGGGCCTGTCGCCGCGCGCCGGCATCGCGCTGCTGCGCGTGGCGCGCGCGCAGGCGCTGATCGCCGGGCGCGACTACGTGGCCCCCGACGACGTGCAGGCCGTGCTGCCCGCCTGCACCGCGCACCGCCTGGTGCCCGTGGGCAACGCCGGACGCGGCGCGGTCGAGCAGGTGCGGGCGATGATCGAGGCGGTGCCCTTGGCTTGAGATCTGCGGAGTTGTCAAACAGCCGAACCGCCGAACGCAGAGGGCGCCAAGGATTCGCAAAGGACGCAGAAGGAAACACCCAAAGGGGTTTCGTCAAGTGCGCAAGCTCGGTGTGCACAACGGCAGTCCGACTGGAGCTGAACCAACATGAATTATTTGCGTCCTTTGCGTCCTTTGCGTAACCCTTGCGCCCTCTGCGCCCGGCATTTCGAACCTGCGGGTGCGCAATACCCTGTCAAGGTGGCGCTGAACCACCATGAATCCTTCTGCGTCTTTTGCGAATCCTTGGCGCCCTCTGCGTTCGGTATTCGAATTTGATATCAAAACCATAGCTGCTCCCGCTTTCCCCGTGCGCGCCAACGCTGCTTTTGACCCTCAACCCCCTGCCCTGCCCTGGTGGGCCTGGCGCGCGCGCCTGCGCCAGCGCTGGGCCGGGTGGTGGCAGGCGCGGCTGCCGCGCACCGACACGCTGCTGCTGACCCAGCGCAACGTCTACATCCTGCCCACGCGCGCGGGCTGGATGCTGGCCGTGACGCTGGCGGTGCTGCTGATCGGCTCGATCAACTACCAGCTCAACCTGGGCTACGCCCTCACCTTTCTGCTGGCCGGCTGCGCCGCGGCCGGCATGGTGGTGGGGCACGGCACGCTGCGCGGGCTGGCGCTGCAGATGGCGCCGCCCGAGCCGGTGTTTGCCGGGCAGCCAGCGCGCCTTGGGGTCACGCTGGTCAACAACCGGCGCACGCCGCGCTGGGCCATTGGCGTGGCGCTGCAGGGCACGCGCCAATGGGCCTGGGCCGATGTGGCGGCGGGCGGTCAAACGACGGTCGAAGTGGCCTTTGCGCCGCCCCGCCGCGGCCAGCACGCGGTGCCCACGCTGGTGGCCGAGACGCGCTTTCCGCTGGGCTCGTTTCGCGTGTGGGCGCCCTGGCAGCCGGCGGCGCGCGTGCTGGTCTACCCCGCGCCCGAGCCCCAGCCGCCCGCCCTACCCGCCGGCGAGCCCGCCCCCGGCAGCGGCCACGCCGGCGGCGCGCGCGCCAGCGGCGAGTTCGACGGCGTGCGCGGTTACCAGCGCGGCGACCCGCTCAAGCTCGTGGTCTGGAAGAAGTACGCCCGCTCGGGCGAGCTGGTCAGCCGCGACACCCAGCAGGTGCAGCGCCAGGCGCTGTGGCTGGACTACGCCCGCGCCGGCCCGCTGGCGCCCGAGGCGCGCCTGTCGCGCCTGACGGCCTGGGTGCTGGCCGCCGACGCGCAGGGCCTGGACTGGGGCCTGCGCCTGCCCGGCATCGAGATCGCCGTCGATGGCGGCCCCGCGCACCGCCTGCGCTGCCTGGAGGCGCTGGCCACATGCTGAGCGTGCCCAGCCCCGCCAGCGCGCCGCCCCTGCGCGCGCGCCTTGCGCAGCGCCTGCGGCAGTGGCCCCGCGAGACGCGCGACACGCTGTTCCTGCTGGCGCTGGTGGGCTGGATCGTGCTGCCGCAGGTGCCCCACCTGCCCGCGTGGTGCTCGGCCCTGGTGGCGGTGGTGCTGCTGTGGCGCGGCACGCTGGCGCTCACCGGCCGGCCGCTGCCGCATCGCGCGTGGCTGATTGTGCTGCTCGTCGCCGCCACCGCGGCCACCCGCATCAGCCATGGCGCGCTGCTGGGGCAGGACGCGGGCGTGACCCTGGTGGTGTCGCTGCTGGCGCTCAAGACGCTGGAGCTGCGCGCGCGGCGCGATGCGCTGGTGATTTTCTTTCTGGGCTTTTTCACCCTGCTCACGGGTTTTTTTCACTCGCAGTCGCTGGCCAGCGCCGCCGTCATGATGGTGGGCGTGTGGGGGCTGCTGACGGCGCTGATCAACGCGCACCGCCCAGTCGGCCAGCCCCCCCTGCGCGAATCGGCCGGCCTGGCGCTGCGCCTGGCGCTGGCCGGCGCGCCGGTGATGATCGCGCTGTTTGTGTTCTTTCCACGCTTTGCACCGCTGTGGGGCATGCCCACGGGCGAGCTGCGCGGGCGCAGCGGCCTGTCGTCCACCATGACGGTGGGCAACGTGGCCAAGCTGGCGCTGGACGACGGCATCGCGCTGCGCGTGCGCTTTGACGACGCGCCGCCGCCGCAACGCGAGCTGTACTTTCGCGGACCGGTGCTCAGCCACTTCGACGGCCAGCAATGGACCGCGCGCGGCGGCGGCGACGGCTTTGAGGCGGCGCTGGGCCCGCCGCCGCGGGACTTGCAGGTCAGCGGCACGCCCATCGGCTACGAGCTGACGCTGGAGCCCAGCGCCAGCCCCTGGCTGCTGACGCTGGACGCCGCGCCGCAAGCGCCCGAGCTCCCCCCCGGCTGGCGCGCGCGCCTGACGCCCGACCTGCAGTGGCTGGCCAACCGCCCCGTCACCGCCCTGCTGCGCTACCGCGCCCAGAGCTGGCCCCAGTTCAGCTACGGCCAGACCGGCTGGGACGGCCGCTTGCCGCGCCAGCTGGGCGCCGAGCTGCAACTGCCCGCCGGCTTCAACCCCCGCACCGTGGCGCTGGCGCGCGAGCTGCGCGCCGCCGCGCCGGGCAACAGCCCGCAGGCCATCGTGCAGGCCGCCTTGCAGCGCCTGCGCAGGGGCGGCTACCACTACACGCTGGAGCCCGGCCTGGCCGCGCGCGACAGCGCCGACGACTTCTGGTTCGACGCCAAGGCCGGTTTTTGCGAGCACATCGCCTCGGCCTTCGTGGTGCTGCTGCGCGCCGCCGGCGTGCCCGCGCGCATCGTCACCGGCTTTCAAGGCGGCGAGATCAATGGCCTGGACGGCTACTGGGTGGTGCGCAACGCCGACGCCCACGCCTGGACCGAGGTCTGGCTGGCCGGGCGCGGCTGGGTGCGGGTGGACCCCACCGGCGCCGTCATGCCCGGGCGCGTCGGCCAGACGCAGCGCCTGCGCCCGCCGCCGGGGCTGATGGCCGGCGCCATCGGCACCCTCAACCCCGACCTGCTGCGCCAGCTGCGCGCCGGCTGGGACGCCGTCAACAACCGCTGGAACCAATGGGTCCTCAACTACACCCAAGGCCGCCAGCTCGACCTGCTGCGCGGCCTGGGCTTTGCGCAGCCCAGCTGGGAAGACCTGGGCAAGGTGCTGGCCGGCCTGCTGACGGCAGCCGCCCTGGTCGGCGCGGCCTGGGCGCGCTGGGAGCGCACGCAGCACGACCCCTGGCTGCGCCTGCTGGAGGCGGCGCGCCGGCGCCTGCGCGCCGCCGGCATCGCGGCGAGCGACAGCGCGCCGCCGCGCGAGTTGGCGCGGCAAGTCGCGCACGCCCCCTGGTCCGCCGAGCTGCGCGCGCCCCTGTCGCGCTGGCTGCTGGCGCTGGAGCGCCAGCGCTACGCCGCGCCCGGCTCGCCCGGCTCATCCACGGCGCCCTCGCTTGCTACACTGCGGCGAGCCTTTCGCCAGCTGCGCTGGCCCCGCCCGTCCTGAAGTCCGCCATGCCACACCCTGGGCCCGCCCGCACCCTGTCTCGCCGTGCAGTCACTACGTTATTGATAGCTGCCGGCGCTTCATGGACGGGCGCCGAAGCCAAAAAACGCTCCAAATCCGCCGACGCTGCCGAGCCCAGCCCCTACCTGCTGCGCGACGACGCCATGCGCTGGGCCGATGAGGTGGCCGAGCGCCGCGGCCTGGACGTGCAATGGACGCGCCAGGCCGTCGGCCAGGCCGTGTTCCTGCGCCAGGTGCCGCGCCTGATGCTGCCGCCGGCGCGCGGCACGGCCAAGAACTGGCGCGCCTATCGCAGCCGCTTCATCGACGCCACGCGCATCGGCGCCGGTGTGCGCTTCTGGCAACGCAACCGCGACGTGCTGGCGCGGGCGCAGTCCGACTATGGCGTGCCGCCCGAGATCATCGTCGGCATCATCGGCGTGGAGACCATCTACGGCCAGAACATGGGGAGCTTTCGCGTTATCGACGCGCTGGCCACGCTCACCTTCGACTTTCCGCCCGAGCACCCGCGCGCCGTCGAGCGCCAGGCCTACTTCAACGGCGAGCTGGAGCAGTTCCTGAGCCTGTGCGCGCGCACCGACATGGTCCCCACGCAGCCCCTGGGCAGCTACGCCGGCGCCATGGGCATGCCGCAGTTCATGCCCTCCAGCTGGGTCAAGTACGCGGTCGATTTCGACGGCGACGGCCAGATCGACCTGTGGCAAAGCCAGGCCGATGCCATCGGCTCCGTGGCCAACTACTTCAAGGGCTACGGCTGGCAGCCGGGCATGCCCACGCACTACCCCGTGCGCCTGGCGCCCGAGGCCGACATGAGCACGCTGCTGGCGCCCGACATCCTGCCCAGCTTCACGCCCCAGCGGTTCATGGAACTGGGCGCCGTGCTGAACGCCGACGCCCAGGCGCACACCGGCCCCCTGGCCCTGATCGAGCTGCAAAACGGCGGCGCCGAGCCCAGCTACGTGGCCGGCACGCAGAACTTCTACGTCATCACCCGCTACAACTGGAGCAGCTACTACGCCATGGCGGTGATCGAGCTGGGGCAGGCCGTCGAATCGGCCTTGAGGTCGTAGGCCCGGCCAGGCGCGAGGGCGAACGCCGCGCCAAGCCGTTGCCGGCAAGCGGAGCGGCGCTGCATGGCGCAGCGCCCGGCGCCTGCCTGGCGGGCCATCAAGTCCCGGGCCTGTCCTACACGCCGGCGCCGCGCGGGCGAGCACAATGGCCCGACGCCCAGGCCACGGCCACCGAGGCACCCACCGCAAGGAACACCCAAGCCATGAACACCACCACCCCCGCACCCAGCGGGTTCAGCGCCGACTACGTGGCCGGGCTCGACGGCCTGGCGCCGGGCGAGACGGCGCGCGCCCGCGCCACCGGCCCGCTGGAGTTTCGCGCCGGTGACGGCCCGGCGATTCGCATCCAGCCCGACGCCCAGCTGCAACTCGAACGCGCGCCAGCCAGCATGGTGGTGAGCTGGCAGGAAGACGATCAACCCATGAGTGCCGCCATTCCGGTGGTCGTGTTCAACGAATACCTGCAATCGGGCAAAGTCTCCATCGTCAAATAATGGCGTGCGCCACCTGACGCGCACACCCTTTTTGCTGGAGTCATCTTGCTCGGTTACTTCGAACGCCGCCTTCCCCCCTACCCCGACCCCGAGCCCGCCCTGCCGCCCCAGGGCTTCGCGGCCTTCGTCTGGGCCGCCACCACGGGCATGCGCGGCTACGTCGGCGCCATGGCGCTGCTGGCGGCGGCCATCTCGGTGTATGACGCACTGCTGTTCGCCATGCTCGGGCGCGTGGTGGACTGGCTGGGCCAGGTGCGCCCCGATACGCTGTGGGCCGAGCGCGGCGGCTTGCTGGCGCTGCTGGCCGTGGTGCTGCTGGCCTCCATCGCCCTGGTGGCGCTGCAAACCGTGGTCAAGCACCAGACGCTGGCCATCAACTTCCCCTTGCGCCTGCGCTGGAACTTTCACCGCCTGATGCTGGGCCAGAGCATGGCCTTTTACGCCGACGAATTCGCCGGCCGCATCACCACCAAGATCATGCAGACCGCGCTGGCGGTGCGCGACATGATCTTCACCACCACCGACGTGGTGATCGGCATGGGCGTGTACATGGTCACCATTTTGGTGCTGACCGCCGGCTTCGACGGCTGGCTGATGCTGCCCTTCCTGCTCTGGGCGCTGGCCTATGCGCTGGCGTGCTGGTACTTCGTGCCGCGCCTGGGCCGGGTCAGCCGCGCGCAGGCCGACGCGCGCAGCATGATGACCGGGCGCATCACCGACGCCTACACCAACATCGCCACCGTCAAGCTGTTTTCACACACCCGGCGCGAGGCCGCGTTCGCCCGCGCGGCGATGGAGGAGTTCAAGCACACCGGCTACGCGCAAATGCGCCTGGTGAGTCAGTTCGAGGCGGCCAACCACGCGCTCGTGGTGCTGCTCATTCTCGGCTCGTGCGGCGGCGCGCTGTGGCTGTGGTCGCGCGGCCAGGTGGGCACGGGCGCGGTGGCGGCGGTGACCGCCATGGCGCTGCGCCTGTCGGGCATGAGCCATTGGGTGATGTTCGAGATGACCAGCCTGTTCGAGAGCGTGGGCACCATCCAGGACGGCATCAACACCTTGTCGCGCCAGCGCGCGGTGGTGGACGCCAAGGGCGCCAAGCCGCTGGTGGTCACGCGCGGCGAAGTGCGCTTCGAGCACGTCACGTTCAGCTACCAGGGCGGCGCCGCGCCCGTCATCCAGGACCTGGACCTGCTGATCCGCCCGGGCGAGAAAATAGGCGTGATCGGCCGCTCGGGCGCGGGCAAGTCGACGCTGGTGAACCTGCTGCTGCGCTTTCACGACCTGCAGTCGGGGCGCATCACGATCGACGGGCAGGACATCGCCGGCGTGACGCAGGACAGCCTGCGCCAATCCATCGGCATGGTGACGCAGGACACCTCGCTCTTGCACCGCGCCATGCGCGACAACATCCTCTACGGCCGCCCCGACGCCAGCGAGGCGGAGATGCTCGCCGCGGCGCGACGCGCGCAGGCCAGCGACTTCATCGAGCAGCTCACCGACCTGCAGGGCCGCAAGGGCTTCGATGCCCACGTGGGCGAGCGCGGCGTCAAGCTCTCGGGCGGCCAGCGCCAGCGCGTGGCCATCGCCCGCGTGATGCTGAAAGACGCGCCGATCCTGCTGCTGGACGAGGCCACCAGCGCGCTCGACAGCGAGGTCGAGGCCGCCATCCAGGAAAGCCTGCAAGAGCTGATGAAGGGCAAGACGGTGATCGCCATTGCGCACCGCCTGTCCACCATCGCCGCGCTGGACCGCCTCATCGTGCTGGACGGCGGGCGCATCGTCGAGCAAGGCACGCACGCCGAGTTGCTGGCCCGGCACGGCCTGTACGCGCGCCTGTGGGCGCGGCAAAGCGGCGGCTTTCTGGGCGAGCAGATCGAGGAGACGGAGTTGCTCGCGACGTGAGGTTGGCCGACCTCGTCCTCGCGCCCAGCTCGTCGCCGCCTTGGATAACAAGCCAAGCGGCATTTCGTGGTCAGATAAACTTTTCCGTCCCAACGTAGCTGACACCGAGAACCTCTATGTGATCACGCACATTGACTTGGGCGCCTACTACACCATAGCAGCAATCGAGTTGAGGCGGGCGGCAGCGAAGGCAATGGCGCGAAAGTAGGCGATTGAATTTCGACGTTATTTTTTCTATCGACGTTTCCCCGCCAACTGCCCGTTAATGTCAACCATCATCAAAGCGAGAAAAAATGTCAAACCAAAATGATTTTATTGCCAGGGCCAAAGAACGCCTCCAGAGCCAGCGAGAGGCAGAGCAAAGAAGACTTCAGACGGCTTCAGAACATGGCGTCAAATACGACAAAAAGCATCGCGCTGAAAATCTTCGTCTGCTCCGGGCCTTTTTTGATGTGACGCAAGAGAAATTTATTAGTTTGCTTGGTGTCAGCAGTCAATCTCAGTACAGCAAGTTCGAAAGAGGTGAAGAAGAGCTCGAAGCACGTCTAGCTCGGCAGATCGAAAAGTCCATCGGCCTTCCTGAAATGTGGTTCGATAGGGACAACGCGAATCTACTCTTCCTTTCACTTGTCGAATTGTCACTTGTCAACGAAATTCGAGTAGTAGATCCCGAGGCGACACGAGTACTGGCTAGCGCACTCAAACTGCTGACTGGGCGAGGCGCTTAAAACACCCCTGCCGCCAGGCCCGCTGCCAGCCCGGCGCCCAGCTCGGCACAGCGCGCGAGGTCGTCGGCTTCGATGATCTTGGGCGCCAGGATGCGTTCGGGCGTTTGCGCGTGGGTGCACACGATCAGGCTGGGCGCGATTTGCTTGAGGCGCCAGCCGGTGGCGATGCGCTCGAGCTGGCGCAGGGCGTTGCTGCCGTCGCTGCCGGCGCAGATCATGGCGGCGTAGGGCCGGCCGTTGGCCTGACCGAGCACCGGGTAGTAGCAGCGGTCGAAGAAGTCCTTCATCAGGCCGGCCAGCGCGGCCAGGTTCTCGGGCGCGGCAAACAGGTAGCCGTCGGCGGCCAGCACGTCCTGCGGGCCGGCATCCACGGCGCGCAGCAGGCGCACCGTGACGTCCTCCTCGGCGCGCGCGGCGTCGGCGGCGGCCTCGGCCATCTGGCGCGTGCCGCCCGTGAGGCTGTGGTAGACGATGAGCAGGGTCTTCACGGCAACCGATGATGCCAGTAACGCGCGGCCACCGCGCGCTCGCACTGCAGCACCTCGGGCGCCACGCTGTGCCAGTGCATGGCACCGCAAGCGGGCGATCCGATGACGCGCACGCCGCGCTCGGCATAACGCGCCAGCACCAGCGGCGCCGGGTGGCCAAAGGCATTGCGGTAGCCGGCCTGCACCAGCGCCAGGCGCGGCTGCACGGCGTCCAGCAGGGTGGCGGATGAGGACGTTCGACTGCCGTGGTGGGGCACCAGCAGCACGTCGCTGCGCAGCACCGTCCCGCTGGCCACGAGGGCCTGCTCCTGCGGCGCCTCGATGTCGCCCATCAGCAGTGCCGAGGCGCTGGCCGTGCTGACCCGGATCACGCAGCTCATGGCGTTGCTGCGCCGGGCCGCGGCGGCCTGCTCGGCATTGGGGTACAGCACGTCGAAGCGCACGCCGTCCCACTGCCAGCCGCTGCCGGCCATGCACGGCTCGCCGGCGGGCAGCCCCTCCAGCGTGCGGCCGGCCTCGATCGACGTGGTCAGCGCCGCGCGCGGGTACTGCGCCAGCACGGCGGCGGCGCCACCGGTGTGGTCGGTGTCGCGGTGGCTCAGCACCAGCCGGTCCACGCGCTCGCCCAGGGCGCGCAGCAGCGGTACCAGCACGCGCTGGCCGGCGTCGCTGTCGGCCGAATATCGCGGGCCGGCGTCGTACACCAGCGTATGGGCGGCCGTGCGCACCAGCACGGCGCTGCCCTGCCCCACGTCGGCGGCCAGCAGGTCAAAGCTGCCGGGCGCCGGGCGTGCCGGCTGCCACAGCACAAAGGGCAAGACCAGGGGCAAGCCCGCCAGGCGCAGCGGCCACGGCCAGCGCAGAGCGGCCAGCGCGCCACCGGCGACCGCGAGCACGCCCAGGGCCAACGGTGCGGCCGGCAACGAAAGCTGGGCCCACGGCCACGACGCCAACCACGACAGCAGCGCCGACAACGGTTGCACCGCGGCGGCCGCCACCGACCACAGGGGCGCCCACACCACGCCGGCCAGCGCCAGCGGCGTGACCACCAGCGTCACCCACGGAATGGCCACCAGGTTGGCCGACAGCCCCACCACCGAGGCCTGGCCAAACAGCATGAGCGACAGCGGCGTGAGCGCCAGCGTGACCACACCCTGCTCGCGCAGCAACTGCATCAAATGGGCTGCTGCGCCCTTCTGATGGGCGCCGGCAGCGCTCGAATCCGTAGCAAACAGCACCCCGACGGCGACAAAGCTGAGCCAGAACCCGGCTTGGAGCATGGCCCACGGGTCGATCAGCAGCACCACCGCCCCGGCCCACAGCCACATCATCCACCAGGGCCAGCGCAGGCCGCTGATGCGCAGCGCCGTCATGCACGCCAGCATCAGCACGGTGCGCTGCGCCGGCACCCCCCAGCCGCTGAACAACGCGTAGGCCGCGGCCAGCAGCACCCCGCCGACCCAGGCAGCGCTGGGTGCGGGCAGCCACAGGCAGGGGCTGAAGCGCCCCCAGCCGCGCCAGCGCGCCGAGCGCCGCCACAGCCAGCCCACGGCCCCGGCCGCGATCCAGGCAAACATGGTGATGTGCAGGCCCGAGATGCTCATCAGGTGCGCGACGCCGGTGGCGCGAAACACGTCCCAGTCGCTGCGCTCGATCACGTTCTGGTCGCCCGTGACCAGCGCGGCGATGATGCCCAGGCGGTGGCGCGCGGCCTCGTCGCCGCCCTGGCCCAGCGCCAGGATGCCGTCGCGCACGTGCTGGCGCGCGCGCTCGACGAGGTGCCCGTCGCCCTGCGCCAGGCGCTGCGGCGGCGCGTCGCGCGGGCCGGTGCGCACGTAGCCGGTGGCGCCCACGCCCTGCTCCCACAACCACAGCTCCACGTCGAAGCCGTGCGGATTGAGGTTGCCGTGTGGCGCCTTCAGGCGCGCCGTCAGTTGCCACCGGTCGCCGGCCCGAAGCGGCTCGGGCGGCGCCAGCGGCGCGGCGGCGCCGGGGTGCAGCGGCGCGTCGTACCAGGCCAGTTGCACGCGCGGTGGCACGACCACGGCGGCGCCATCCGCGCGCGCGCCCTGCACGTCCAGCACCAGGCGCCAGCCGCGCTCGCCGTGCTGGGGCATGCGCGCGATCACCCCCGTCAGCACCACGTCGCGCCCTTCCAACGCGGGCGCCAGGGCCTGCGCCGCCATGCCGGCGGCGCGCGTGCCCGTCGCACCCCAGGCCGCGAGCGCGCCGGCCAGCAACCAAGCCAGCGCCCACGCGCGAGCCGATGCGCCGCGGCGCGCCCCCCACACCGCCAGCAGCGCCAGCAGCATGGCCCCTGCCAGGGCCGCGCCATACACCGCGGCGCCATCCAGCGCGCGCTGCTGCAACTGCACGCCCGTGCCCAGCCAAACGCCCAAGGGCAGCGCTGCCAGCGCGCCGGCCATCGGGCGCGGGCGGGCACGGCGGGGGTCGGGCGGCGTCACGAAGAAAACCATGGCGATGCGATGGATCGCATCATGCGCCAGAGCGGCGCCCCGTTACAGTCGGCGGGTGCGCGCCGCGCCGCATCGCCGCGCCGGCCTGCACCCTTGTTCAACCCTTTTCGCGAGTCTTCCACCATGTCCATCGCCGCCCAATTGCAGCAACTCGGCATCCAGTTGCCTGCCGTCGCCACCCCCGCCGCCGCCTACGTGCCGTTTGCGCACAGCGGCAAGCTGGTGTTCCTGTCGGGCCACATTGCGCGCAAGGACGGCAAGGTGTGGGTCGGCAAGCTGGGCGCGGGCATGAGCACCGCCGAAGGCGCCCAGGCCGCGCGCGCCATCGCCATCGACCTGATGGGCACCTTGCAGGCCGCCTGCGACGGCGACCTGGAGCGCGTGCGCCGCATCGTCAAAGTGATGAGCCTGGTCAACAGCGCGCCGGACTACACCGAGCAGCACCTGGTCACCAACGGCTGCTCGGAGCTGCTCGGCGAGGTGTTCGGCGACGCCGGCAAGCACGCCCGCAGTGCCTTTGGCGTGGCGCAGATTCCGCTGGGGGCCTGCGTGGAGATCGAGCTGATCGCCGAACTGGCGTGAGCGGCGAGCACCCATCCCAGCCCTTGGTGCGCCGGCCATCGCGCAACCGGCACGTGAAGAGCGTGTTGCGAATGTGCAACCAAAGTAGAACAACAATCTGCAACATCGATTTGCGAAAATAGTCGCGAAGATGGCGAAAAATAGCCACAGTTGCAGAACAATAATCGTCGATTACCCAATTCACACCGGCGATCGAACGCTTTGTGACTTGTGCGCACGCCGGATTGCGGCATAGTCTAAAGTTCTCGTGTCTGCCTGACCCGCCCCGCTTCATCGGGCGGGGCCGGCGAGCTGTGGCACGAATGCCCCGGCTCCCGGCTTTTGCATCGTGCGTCTCCCTGTGTTGGCACGTGCATGGCTGTGTGCAGCCTGCCGATTGAACAGACGATGCAAGGATGATGCCATGACCCTGGAGGTCACTGAAAGCGTGTGCGTGCTCCCCGCGAGCCAGTCCAGCCCGACGCCGCGCCCAGAAATTTCGCCCAAGGAGCCATCCGCGGCTGCGCCGGCCACGGACCGCCCCACCCGCCCGCCAGCGGCACGCACGGTCGGCTTGAGCGCTCTGGCCGCAGCCGCGCTGGCGGCGTGTGGCGGCGGCGACGAGGCCGGCATCGCAAGCACATCCGGCGACCCGGTGCAAAAGGCGGCGTCCAGTCAGCCCATTTCCGCGGAACAGGCCGCGCGCTTTCTCCACCAGGCCCAGTTCTCGTCCACCGACGACGAAATCGACCAGGTGCGAACCAAGGGCTACGCCGGCTGGCTGGATGCGCAGATGGCGCAACCCATGACCCAGTCGGGCTGGGACTGGCTGATCTCGCGCGGCTACAACAGTGCCGCCGGCAACATCCTCGACAACGACGCCTACGCCGACTTCATGGTCTGGTATCAGCTGATGCAGGCGTCCGACGCCATGCGCAAGCGCGTGGCCCTGGCCTTGTCGGAAATCATGGTGGTATCGACGACGTCGATTGAAGGCGAGTCGTGCTCGTTCGCGATGGCCGCCTACTGGGACCTGCTCAACCGCCACGCCTTCGGGAACTACCGCACGCTGCTCGGCGCCATCGCGCTCAACCCCGCGATGGGGATCTTCCTGAACACGCTGAACAACCAGAAGGAAGATGCGGCCACGGGCCGGCAGCCCGACGAGAACTTCGCGCGCGAAGTGATGCAGTTGTTCACGATCGGGCTGTACCAGCTCAACATGGATGGCACGCCGCGCTTGGGCGCCAATGGCCGTGCGATCGAAACCTACGGCATGAACGACGTGAGCAACCTGGCGCGCGTGTTCACCGGCTATGTGCTGGACCCGACCGGGCATGTCAAGGGCACCAAGCCCGAGCGCTACCGCAACCCCATGATCATCAAGGCGAACCAGCACTCGACGCTGGACGCCAGCTTTCTGGGGACGACGATCGCCGGCAGCACCCCGCCCGCACAGAAGCTGGCGATGGCGCTCGACACCCTGTTCAACCACCCCAACACCGCGCCCTTCATCGCCCGGCAGCTGATCCAGCGCCTGGTGAGCAGCGCCCCGACTCCGGCCTACGTCGGGCGCGTGGCGGCCGTCTTCGCCAACAACGGCGCCGGCGTGCGCGGCGATCTGGCCGCGGTGGTCAAGGCCCTCTTGCTGGACCCGGAGGCACGCCGCGACCCCGCGCAGGCGCCCCCCACCTGGGGCAAGCTGCGCGAACCGATCGTTCGCTGCGTGCAATGGGTGCGCACCTTCGGCGCCGCCCCCAAAAACGGTGCCGCCTGGCTGATGGAAGACCAGTCCGATCCGTCCGAGGGCCTGGGCCAGAGCCCGCTGCGCAGCCCCTCGGTGTTCAACTTCTTCCGTCCGGGCTATGTGCCGCCCAACACGGCGCTGGCCAGCACGGGCCAGAGCGCGCCGGAGTTCCAGATCACCAACGAAACCACGGTGGCCAGCTACATCAACTTCATGGAAGGCGCCATTTCCGACGGCATCGACGGGGACAAGAACACCAAGATCCGGGTCGAAAACTACACGCGCGAGATGGCGCTGGTGGACGACCCCAAGGCCCTGGTGAACCGCCTCAACCTGCTGCTGGCTGGGGGGCAGTTGTCCAGCGCGACGCTGGCCACCATCAGCGGCGCCATCGCGACCATCGGCAGCAAGAGCAACTACGGCCGCAAGACGCGGATCTGGGGCGCCATCCTGCTGGTGATGACCTGCCCCGAATACCTCGTTCAGAAGTAAGGATCACACCATGCATCACCATCATCAACCGCTGGCGCGCCGCGCCTTTTTGCAGCGTGTGGGCCAGCTGGGTGTCGCCGGCGTCGCCACGCCGTGGGCGCTGAACCTGGCGGCCATGGGCGAAGCCGCGGCCTTGACCGCCAATGACTACCGCGCCCTGGTCTGCGTCTTTCTCTACGGTGGCAACGACCACGGCAACACGCTGATCCCGTACGACGCCGCAGGCCACGCCGAATACACCAAGGTGCGCGGCGCACTGGCCATCGGGCGCAACCAACTCAATGCGGTGCAACTGGCGCCGGTGCTCGCAGGCGGTCGCCAGTTCGCGCTGGCGCCCTCGCTGTCCGCGCTCAAGCCCCTGTTCGACGCCGGCAAACTGGCCGTCCAGCTGAACGTCGGCCCCCTGATCCAACCCACCACGCTGGCGCAGTACAACGCACGCTCGGTGCCGCTGCCGCCCAAGCTGTTCTCGCACAACGACCAGCAGTCGGTGTGGCAAAGCGCCGCCGCCGAAGGCGCGGTGCGCGGCTGGGGCGGCGCCATGGGCGACCTGGCGCTGTCGGCCAACGGGCAGTCGCTCTTCACCTGCATGTCGGTGACGGGCAACGCGGTGTTCCTGGCCGGACGCGACGCCGTGGCCTACCAGATCGGCGCCAACGGTGCCATCGCCATCAACGGCGTCGTCACCGAGCCGCTGTACGACTCGCCGGCCTGCCGCGAGGCGCTGCGCACGCTGATCACGCAGGCGCGCCCCCAGGTCCTCGAAAACGAATACAACCGCATCACCGCGCGCTCCATCGACGCGCAGAAAACCCTGGCCGGTGCGCTGGCCGGCACGCCCAACTTCGACGCGCAATTGCCCAGCAAGGATGCCGCCAGCGGACAGAAGCGCGAACTCAACCGCCAGCTCAAGATGGTGGCGCGCCTGATCGCCGCCGGCCGCGGCATGGGCATGAAGCGGCAGGTGTTCATGGTGTCGCTGGGCGGCTTCGACACGCACGACAACCTGAATGAACGCCACCCGGCGCTCCTGCGGCAAGTCGGCGATGCCATGGCGGGTTTTCAGGCTTCGCTCGACAGCATCGGCGCTGGCGCCGGGGTGACCATCTTCACCGCGTCGGACTTCGGCCGCACGCTCAGCTCCAACGGCGACGGCTCCGACCACGGCTGGGGCGCCTACCACCTGGTGCTGGGCGGCGCCGTCAAGGGCGGCGCGTACTACGGCAGCGCGCCACAGATCGCCTTGGGCGGACCGGAAGACACGGGCCAGGGCCGCCTGCTGCCAACCACCTCGGTCGACCAGTTCGCCGCCACGCTGGCGCGCTGGTTCGGCGTGTCCGACAGCGAGCTGCCGCTGGTGGCGCCCAACATCGGCAACTTCGGCGTGCGCAATCTGGGCTTTCTCTGATCGAGGGCGGCGCACTCAGCGCTGCGATGACCCCGGGACGCGTGGCGTGACGTTGCTCAGCCCCGGCACGGCGCGCGCGCCGACGCCCAGCACGCCGGCCACGATCCAGAACAGGCCGGCGGTGCCGGTGACCGCGCCAATGGAGCCGAACAGCAGCGGCATGGCAAAGCTGGATGCGTTCATGGTCAGCGAGCGCAGCGCCATCGCCTCGCCCTGGCGCGCCGGTGGCGCGACCTCGTGCAGCAGCGACAGCACCATGGGCTGCACCGCGCCCAGCGTCAGGCCCAGCAGCGTCGAGCACAGCCCCATGCCGATCGGCCCCTGCGTCCACGGATAGGCCAGCAGGGCCAGCGCCGCCAGCAGCGTGGCGGCGTAGATCACCTGCCACTCGGCAAAGCGACGCGCCAGCAGCGGCAGCGCCATGCGGACCAGGGCGGCCGCGATGGCAAAGGCGCCCATCAGCGCGCCGATGACCGAGGCTTCCAGTCCGCGGTCGTGCCCCAAGAGCGGCAGCACGAAGGTGTGCGAGTCCCAGGCCATGCTTTGCAGCCAGTTGGCCAGCAGCAGGCGGCGCAGCGCGGGCAGGCCCACCAGGTCCCACACCGACTGGCTGGTGCGCGGCTCGATGCTTGGTGCCTGCGGCGCCTCGGGCGCGCGACGCAGCAGCCACCAGCAGGCCAGCGGCAGCGCCGCCAGCGCAGCAAAGGCGATGCGATAGGCGCGCAGGTCGCCCGGCTGCGGGCCGGCATGGTCGATCAGCAGGCCCGCAATCAGCGGCCCGGCAAAGTTGGCCGCCGCCGGCGCGATGGCGATCCAGCTGAAGGCCAGCTTGCGCTCGCCGGCGTCGTGCGCCGAGCGCCCCACGTGCCGTTGCAGCGCGATCTGCGCCGTGTTGGCCGACGCGCCCAGCAGCAGGGCCGAGCCGCACAGCACCGCGAACACGGGCCACAGCGCGGCCAGGGCGGCGCCCGCCACCGCGGCCGTCACCGCCAGGTTCAAGGGCAGGTGCAGGCCGCGCCGGTCGGCCAGGCGCCCGGCCGGCAGCGCCAGGAACACCGCCGACAGCGAGTACAGCGCCAGCAGCACCCCCACCGCCGCTGCGCTGTAGCCCAGCTTGAGCGCCAGCAGCGGCGCGGCCAGGCGCGAGCCCGTCATGGCGCTGTGCACGCAGATCTGCGCCGACACCAGGCGCAACAGCCCGCGACCGGTCATGCGCTCGCGCTTTTGCAGTCCGATGGGCCCGCTGCCGGCGTCAACAAAGCGCGTACAGCTATCGTTTTTGAAGTTCTGGGCGACATCGTCAGGCCTCGGGCTCGTCCTCGGCCGCGGCGTCAGGCAGCAGTTGTTGCGCGCCGTCGGCCGGCAGGGCTTCGACCTGCTTGAGCGCCCGGTTCAGCACGTTGGTGCGCGTCTGCGCCTTGTCCAGGGTGTTGAGCACGGTCTGCGTCTGCCGGCGCACATCGCCCAGCACGCCGCCGAACTTGACGAACTCGGTCTTGACCGCGCCCAGCACCTGCCACACCTCGCTGCTGCGCTTTTCCAGCGCCAGGGTGCGAAAACCCATTTGCAGCGAATTGAGCATGGCCAGCAACGTGGTAGGCCCCGCCAGCGTGACGCGGTGCTCGTGCTGCAGCGCCTGCATCAGGCCCGGGCGGCGCAGCACCTCGGCGTACAGGCCCTCGGTGGGCAAAAACAGGATGGCGAAGTCGGTGGTGTGCGGCGGCTCGACGTACTTCGCGGCGATGTTCTGCGCCTCCAGCCGGATGCGCCGCTCCAGCGCCTTGGCCGCCTCCTCGGCGCCGGCCGCGTCGGCGCGCTGCTGCGCGTCCAGCAGGCGCTCGTAGTCCTCGGTCGGAAACTTGGCGTCGATCGGCAGCCACAGCGGCGCGCCGTCGTCCCGGCGCCCGGGCAGGCGAATGGCGAAGTCCACCCGCTCCTTGCTGCCCGGCACCGTGCCGATTTGCTCGGCGTACTGCTCGGGCGCGAACACCTGCTCCAGCAACTGGCCCAGCTGCACCTCGCCGAAGGTGCCGCGCGTCTTGACGTTGGCCAGCAGGTGCTTCAAGTCGCCCACGCCCTGCGCCAGGGTCTGCATCTCGCCCAGGCCCTTGTGCACCTGCTCCAGCCGCTCGGCCACCTGCTTGAAGCTCTCGCCCAGGCGCTGCTCCAGCGTCGCGTGCAGCTTCTCGTCCACCGTCTGGCGCATCTGGTCGAGCTTGGCGCTGTTGCTGGTTTGCAGCTGGGCCAGCTGCTGCTCCAGCGTCGCGCGCACCTCGGCGATGCGGCGTGCGTTGGCTTCGCTCAGCTGCTGCAGCTGCTCGGTCAGCGTCTGCGACAGGCCGGCGCGCAACTGCGCCAGCTGCTGCGCCAGCGCATCGACCTGCGCGTTTTGCGTGCGCGTGGTTTCCTGCGCCTGCTGCGTCATCGTCAGGCCCAGGGCCTGCAACTGCGCCACCAGCGTGTCGCCCAGCGTGCCGCGCAACTGCGTCAACTGCTGCGCCAGCGCATCGACCTGCGCGTTTTGCGTGCGCACCGCCTCGGCGCCCTGCGCCGTGACCGCGGTCTGAAAAGCGGCCAGGCTTTGCGCCAGCTCCTGGCGGCTGCTGCGCGCGCCATCGCCCAGCTCCTGCCGCAGGCCGCGCTCCAGGCGTTCGCCGTGGCGCGCGGCGGCCTGCTCCACGCTGTGCTGCAGCTCCTCGCGCGTGGCGACGTCGGCCGGCCGGCGCGGCCCGCGCAGCAGCAAGGCCAGCACCAGCACGAGGTTGATCAGGGCAAGGCCCAGCGCCGCCCACAGCGCCATCTCAGCGCCGGCCATGGATTTTTATGTTCCTGGTTTGATAGCTGCCAGCGCAATGGGGACAAGCGCTACAGGTCGATATAGCTTGGATTTTTGGCGGACGCACGCCGACGGGAAAGATCATGCCGGCATTGTAAAAGCGCCGCGTCGCGCACGCTGGACACCCCCGCGCCGGACCCGACCCTTGCGCCCTGGCCCTCAGGCGCCGGCACCGGCCACCGGCCAGCGCACCGTCACGGCCAAGCCCGGATCGGCATTGCGCACCGCAAAGCGCCCGCCATGCGCCTCGGCCACCAGTCGCACCAGGTACAGCCCGAGCCCCACGCCGCCGGTATGGCGCTGGCGCGCCGTGTCGGGGCGGTAAAAGGCTTCGGACAACTGCCCGATCTGATCGGGCTGCACGCCGGGGCCGTGGTCGCGCAGCTCGATGACCAGATCGCCCTGCTCCAGCCGCACCCACAGCTCGGGCGGCGGCGCTGACGGCGGGCTGTGGCGCAGCGCGTTGTCCAGCAGGTTGCGCAGCAGCAGGCGCACGCGGCTGGCGTCCACCGACAGCGCCTTGGGCAGCGCCGCATCGATGTGCAGCACCACGCGCCGCGCGCCGGGCTGCGTGCCGGCCAGTTGCTCCAGCACGGCGCGCGCCAGTGCCGCCAGGTCGGCCGGCTCGCGTTGCAGCGCGGCGTGGGGCTGGGCCAGGCGCTCGCTCTCCAGCAGGTCGGTGATGAGATCGCGCATCTGGCCCAGGTCGCGCAGCAGCGCCACGCGCGGCGCTTGCGCGGCGCCGTCCTCGGGCAGCAGTTCGGCGTTCAGGCGCGCGCGCGTCAGCGGACTGCGCAGCTCGTGGCTGACGGCCAGCAGCAGCGCGCGCTTGGCGTCCAGCATGCGGTGAATGTCGGCGCCCATCTGGTTCACGGTTTGCGCCAGGTCGCTCAACTCGTCGGGGTGGCGCGCGTGCCGCACGGCAATGGGCGTGTCGAAGCGGCCGGCACCAAAACGCCGCGCCCCGGCGCCGATCTCGCCGATCGGCCGCAGCATGCGGTGCACCAGCGCGTAGGCCAGCGCGGTGAGCGCCAGCAGCCCGGCCAGCGTCAGCCAGACAAAGCGGCGCGGGTCTTCGCCCGGCCCGCGCGCGTCCAGCGCGAAGTCGATGCGCGTGCCGTCGGCCAGCGTGCGGCTGACCAGCGCCCGCTCGCTCGCGCCGCCCTCCACCCCGCGCGCCCAGGGTGGCCCATGCCGCGGCCAGGGCCCCGACGCCCAGTCGACGCCCGGCCCCCGGATGCGCACCACCACCGGCAACCGCGCGGCAATGGCCTGCGCGCGCGCCACGTTGGGCGGGCTGCCGATCTCGGCCGCCAGCCGGTCGGCATAGTCGCCGACCAGCGGGTTCACCGCCTGGCGCCAGCCGGCCGAAAACGCCCGCCCGATGCCGTCCAGGAAGGCCGCGCTCATCAGCAACGCCAGCAGCAGAAACAGCAGCACCAGCCGCACCCGCAGCGAATGCCGTGCGCGGTGCGTGGCGCGGCGCCACCAGGCGGGGCGCGACGGGGTCACGCCGGCCCCGCCTTGGCCAGCGCCAGCGTATAGCCGGCGTTGCGCAGCGTCTTGATGGCTGCCACGGGCTCCAGCTTCTTGCGCAGGCGGCTGACGACGATGTCCACCGCGCGGGTGTACAGGTCGGCCTCGTGGCCGCGCAGCGCCGTCAGGATGTCGTCGCGCGTGAACACCTTGCCCGGCGCGCGCGCCAGCAGGTGCAGCAGGTCGAACTCGGTGCTGGTCAGCTCCACCACCTCGCCATTGCGCCGCACGCTGCGCGTGACGGGGTCGATCGCCAGGCCGTCGAAGCGCAAGGCCGCCTCGGCGGGCGGCACGGGCGCGGCCGCGCGCCGGCGCAAGATGGCCTGCACCCGCGCCACCAGCTCGCGCGGCTCGAAGGGCTTGGGCAGGTAGTCGTCAGCGCCCAGCTCCAGGCCGACCACGCGGTCGGTCAGCTCGCCGCGCGCGGTCAGCATCAGGATCGGCACGTCGCTGCGCTGGCGGATGGCGCGGCACAGCTCGAAGCCGTCCATCTCGGGCAGCATGACGTCCAGAATGGCCGCGTCAATGCCGCCCGCGGCCAGCCGCGCCAGGCCCTCGCCCGGTGCCAGGGCCTGCTCCAGCGCCAGCCCGAAGCGGCCGAAGTACGCCGCCAGCGGCGCGCCCAGCTCGGTGTCGTCGTCAATCAACAGGATGCGGGCCATGGCGCCATTGTCGCCACGCGGGCGCATCGCCGGTCAGCCCCGATGCCATCCGCGGCGCTTTTGCAGGAACTCGCGCACCTTCTGCTGCTGCGCCGGGTTCAGGCTGTCACAAAAATCGCCCAGCGCGGCCACCACTTCGGGGCTGCCGGCCCGCACGGCCTCGGTCTTTTGCTGCACCAGCGCCTCGGCCTTGCTGCGGTCGAATTTGTCGCCGGCAAACAGCGACTGGAACTCGGCGCGCGGATCGCCCGCGCCGCGCACGGCCAGGCGCTGCGCGTGCAGCCGGTCGAACAAGGTGGTCAGCTTGGCCTTCTGCTCGGCATTCAGCTCGAGCTTGCCGGCCACGCGATCGACCATCTTGCCGCGCCACTCGGCGGCCTGCTCGGGCGTGGCGTTGGCGCCCCAGCCGCCATGCATGCGGTGGCCGCAGGCCGTCAGGCCTGCCAGCGCAATACTGGCGCCGGCCAGGCCGATGAGAGAGCGTTTGATCCAGGATTTCATGACGATGCCTTTCAGCGACAAGCGGTTGAACATGACCGCCATGGTGCCGGCGCGCCGGCGCCGCGTCTTCTCGCCGCGGTATCGCCGTGTTTCGTTATTTTTCAGCGCCGCGGGTTGCAAGGCGTATTTCGGCAAAAAAATGGGCCACCCTGCCGTTCTGTCTTGCTCACAGCGCCGTTGCACCTTGCGGGAGAGAGCGATCAACGGCTCAAGAATGAGGAGCAACCGTATGCCACGGTTGCGTGGCGCCCTTGGCACAGGAAATACTGGTCCACCCCCATTGCCTTGTCAGCGGTCAGAAATCTAAATATGGGGTTTACAGGCCTCCGGCGAAGAACTGAATAGCCGCATCCTCATAAAAACAGCAGATCTGAATCGTGCCATTTTTCCATTGTCCCTGATCTACCCCATTTTCCTTAGACACCAAATCGGTATTCAGCGCGTGTACTGCTTCTTGTCGACATAGGAATCGAGCGAACATAGTAGATGCGATATGACGTCGTCGACGCACTTCGCAATACCAAGCATGTCGTTCGTCGCCTTGGATCGCCCGAACGTCACGGGATCAATGTGCCCGTGTGCGACTTCGTTTCGACCATCCGCTAAGTCTTTCAAGGCTATCCGATTTCGAGGATCGGGAACGCTTGGTGCACCGAGGCCAAGGACGAGCCAGATCGTGTCAAAATGTTCGCTGCGGATAGTTTTTCCGTCAAGAGGCAGAATGTTGTCCGCCAGAAGCGCTGGACTCGCTTCGGAAGTACGGTGGAATACCGCGATTTTCTGCTGCCAAGAACTACTTCTGCTTCGATCCGCAATTGAAGCAAACTCCGCGTCGCAAAGAAGAGAAAAAAGACTGAATCGGAGATCCTTGACGGGCACCGCCAGCAGCGTGATTTCGCGTAAGGTTGCTTGCAGCGCGTCTCCGACGATTCGCTCAAGGAGTGCGGCTAACCAGACGTAGGCCGAGGCTCGCGCGGCAGCACCTCTCTCTTGAATTGGCGAGAATGGTGAAATGACTGCGGTGTCTGCGTGGACTATGTCTGCCCTGATTCGAGCGAGTTCACGAGACGCCAACGTGAGTTCTGAAGTAAATCGCATCCCGCAGGCTCAGTCTAGCCTCCAAGGAGCGTCTCGGCACGCGCATTGCGAGTATCAAAGGACGACCTGGTGTTTGTTCCTTTTGTGCTGGAATTCAAAAGATCTTCGTCGTTCAGCCAATCTGCTGGAGGCGTCTTCAGCTTCTTGCCTGCTTTCAAAATCCGGCCTGCGCCGACCAGAATGGCTTCCAATTGGTTGAGAGGAGTATTTCCATAACCCTTTCGTAGCAAGGGACCGTCGGTAATATTAAGGATACCGTCAATGACGTTATTGAAGAGTTTTCGAGATTCGTCAATATCAATCCTTGGTCCTGATTCTTTCATATATTTGTTAAGGAGCGACTTCACGTTTCCGTCGTATTTGTCGGCCCAGTTCAAGTAAGCGAAGAACTTAAGTACAAGCTCTTCCCGCGTCCCGTCGTTTTGATGGACTGGTTGAAGTTTTACCAACTTCTTAAAGGTGGTTTGCTCTCCAAGCTCTCGCAGTAGTTCGGCGAAAGGGCCGCGATAAATACACGCGCGGACCTCCTGAGGACTAAGGGATACCCCTCCCTTGTTGAGGCGCTCGAATACCTCAAACCGGATTTCCGGATCACTCTTATCGCTCAGTGCCGTGACGCGCAAAGATCGTTTTCCGAACTGCAATCGAATGGGCGTCGGCAAATCTGCGTAGCGGTACTTGTTGAACGAAGGGAGTTTCCGAAGTTCGGTTAAGCGTAGCGGCTCTTCTTTCCCGAGTGGTTTCAACGCTGCCGGGTTAATCGACATAAAGTGAATAAGGGTGGATAAGCGCTGCAGACCATCCACTACTTCCCATGTGCCGTCTGGGTTCGAAGCGACGTAGATGCTGGGAACCGGAAGTCCCAAGAAGAGTGACTCGATCAAATAGGACTCATCATCTTCGGACCACCTGAACTTTCGCTGGTACTCAGGCGCTCGAATCAATTCGTTCGCCTCGGCCATGCGCACGATCTCGCCGAGAGTGAGATCGTAGTTGTCTACATCGACTTGTCGGCGCTGCTGATCGAGTTCAGACTGAAGCAGCAGAGGTTGTTTGTCGGTCATTTTTCTGGCAGTTGATTGGATGACTTCGCAAGCATACAGGCGCCGGGCAGGCCCCGCGCGCGACGCGTTCTAACGATTTGACCGCACTGCCTTGAACCCTCTCGCGCCAGACTCGAGAACCTTCTTCCGGCACGAACGAGCGACGAGGGACGCGGGCCCAACGAATTGTTAGGCCGCTCCCAGCTTACGCCACCGGCTGCAGCTGTTGGAGTTGCCAAAAATGTCGTGACTTGGTGCACGACCGTGCGGCTCCACTAGGCTTTGACACTTGTTGAGCAGCGTGGAGAGTTGCTTGTGGACGGACATGAACGGCTCGCCGCCATCACGGTAGGCGTGCAGGGCGTCTACATAGGCCGACTGGTCGCGTTGCGCAATGCGCAGGATGAACTCGTGGCTCGTAAAGACGCCAGGCATCTCGGCAATGACCGTCGGGTAATGCGAGAACAGCTCCGAGAAGTCGTGTTTAGCCATTAATTTTCCTCTGCTGCCGAACTAGAATTAAATGATGGAAAATTGGGGTCGGATCCTGAGGTTTCCCCGCAAATATTGC
>JAFEEB010000016.1 GCA_018241325.1 Pseudomonadota bacterium
TCGACCAGCGAGCCGGGCAGGAAGGCGCGGATGCCGTTGACCAGCACCGTCAGGCCGCCCTTGACCTTGCCGCTGGTGGTGCCGGTGACGAATTCGCCGGATTCCAGCGCCTTTTCGAGCGCCAGCCACGAGGCCAGGCGCTTGGCGGTGTCACGGCTGAGGATGGTGTCGCCGTAGCCGTTTTCGATGGAGCCGATGGCCACCGGCACGAAGGAGCCGGGCTCGACGTCGATCTGGCCCTGATCGTTCTTGAACTCCTCGATCGGGATGTAGGCTTCGGACTTCAGGCCGGCGTTGACGACCACGAAGTTGTGCTCGACGCGCACGACTTCGGCGGGAATGACCTCGCCCGGGCGCATCACGGTGCGCTGCAGGGACTCTTCGAACAGGGCGGCAAAAGATTCAGACATGGGGGTTTCCTGGTCCACGCACGCAGGTTTGCGACGGCACGATTGCAATCGCTTCAAAGACTGTGGGGTGGAGGGTGGTGACGGCGAAAGGGCCGTGGTTGAAGGTTGAAAAACCACCAGGCTCGGTGCACGCCGAAGGTGCGAAAGGCAAGCCGGTGGAGCTTGTCGAAGGGTGGCCTCCTGATTTTTGGGTGGAGCCGCCCTTCGCGGGTGGCGCCTGGCTGTCCCGGACGGGTCAGAAAGGCTGCCTGGCCTGCCACCAGATCAAGACCTGGCCGACCGATTGATCGATCGACAGGTTGGAGTTGTCCAGCAGCAGGGCATCTGGCGCATTCTTGAGGGGCGCGGCAGCGCGTGATTGATCGCGCGCGTCGCGCTCCTGCAAGTCGGCGCAAAGACCATCGAGTGTAACCGAAATGCCCTTGGAAATCAATTGTTTGTACCGGCGCTCGGCGCGTTGCCGGACGTCGGCGGTGAGAAAGACCTTCAGCGGCGCTGCCGGGAAGACCACGGTGCCCATGTCGCGCCCGTCGGCCACCAGGCCGGGCAGGCGGGCGGCATCGCGCTGCCGGGCCAGCAGGGCGCTGCGCACGGCGGGCAGCGCGGACACGCGCGAGGCATCCATGCCGGCCTGCTCGGTGCGGATGGCGTCGCTCACGTCCTGGCCGTCCAGCCACACGCGGTCAGCGTCAAAGCGCACGGACAGGGTGCGGGCCAGGTCGGCCAGGGCCGCTTCTCGGGCGGGCGCGAGTTCGGTGCCCTGGCGGTGTGCGGCCAAGCCCAGCACGCGGTACAGCGCGCCCGAGTCCAGGTAGTGCCAGCCCAACTGCTGCGCCACCGCGGCGGCCAGCGTGCCCTTGCCCGACGCGGTGGGGCCGTCCACGCAGATCACCGGCACGGGCGCGGCGGCCTGCCCGACGGCAAACAGGGTTTCGAAGTAATCCGGGAACGTCTTGGCGACGCACCGGGGGTCTTCGATGCGCACCGGCAGCCCGGCCGGGTTGAAGGCCGCGAGCGATGCGCACATGGCCATGCGGTGGTCGTCGTAGGTGTGGATGCGGGCGGCGCGCCAGTGGCCCGGCGCGATGGGCGTGATGCGCAGGAAGTCCGGCCCTTCCTCGACCGTCGCGCCCAGCTTGCGCAGCTCGCAGGCCATGGCGGCCAGGCGGTCGGTCTCCTTCACGCGCCAGCTGGCGATGTTGCGCAGCGTGCAGGGGCCGTCGGCAAACAGCGCCATCACGGCCAGGGTCATGGCGGCGTCGGGGATGGCGTTGCAGTCCAGGTCGATGGCCTTGAGCGGCCAGGCGCCGCGGCGCACGTGCAGGCAATTGGGGCCGCCGGCGATGTCGGCGCCCATCTGGCGGGCGGCATCGACGAAGCGGATGTCGCCCTGGATGGAGTCCAGTCCCACGCCCTCGATCTCCAAGCCATTTTGGCCGCCAGCGCTTTCGGACAAAGCGCCGGCAGCTATGAAATAACTAGCAGAAGAGGCGTCCGCCTCGACGTGGATGTCGCCGGGCGATTGCAAGCGGCTGCCGCGCGGGATGACGAAGCGCTGCCAACCCGCGCGCTGCACCACGACGCCAAAGCGTGCCAGCAGGGCCAGCGTGATCTCGATGTAAGGCTTGGAGATCAGCTCGCCGATCACCTCGATCGCGATGCCGTCCGCGCCGGCCTGGTCGGCGGCCAGGGGCAGCGCCATCAGCAGCGCGGTGAGGAATTGGCTGGACACGTCGCCGCGCACGGGGATGGGGCGCTCCAGCTGGAGCGCGGGCGTGCCGATGGCCAGCGGCGGATAGCCCGGCTGGCCGGTGTAGTCGATGCGGCAGCCCAGGGCGCGCAAGGCATCGACCAGATCGCCGATGGGGCGCTCGTGCATGCGCGGCACGCCGCTGAGGGTGTAGTCACCGCCCAGCACCGCCAGCGCGGCCGTCAACGGGCGCATGGCCGTGCCGGCGTTGCCCAGAAACAGATCGGCGCGGTGGCCGGGCGCTTGCCCGCCCAGGCCGTCGATGGTGGCGCGCGAGCCCTCCACGCGCACGCCGCAGCCCAGCTGGCGCAGCGCCTGCAGCATCACCTGGGTGTCGTCCGAGTCCAGCAGATCGTGCACCACGGTGCGGCCCTCGCACAGGGCGGCCAGCAGCAGCACGCGGTTGGAAATGCTCTTGGAGCCCGGCAGACGCACGCGTCCCTGCACGGCGCGCAGCGCGGGCACATCGAGAAAAGGCAGCGCGTACACGAGGCTTACTGTGCGCCGGGTGTCAATCGCCAAGTGGCCCGCGCGTGACTGGCCTGGGTGATCAGCTGCTCCAGCGCATCGGTCTGGCCGGCGGCAATCAATTGTTCGAACTGGGCCAGGGCGTGCTGGAAGTGGCGCATCTGTTCGGCCAGCTCCTCGCGGTTGGCGATCAACACGTCGCGCCACATGTGGGGGTCGCTGGCGGCAATGCGGCTGAAGTCGCGAAAGCCGGGGCCGGCCAGCGACAGGAATTCGTTGCCGCGCGGCTGCCCGGCAATGCTGTTCATCAGCGCAAAGGCGATCAGGTGCGGCAGGTGGCTGATCGCGGCAAAGGCCGCGTCGTGCGACTCGGGCGACATGCGGGAGACGCGGCAACCCAGGGCTTGCCACATCGCTTCGGCCTGATCGATCTTCTTGGTCAGCGTGCGCTCGATGGGCGTGAGGATGACGGGCTTGCCCTTGTACAGCTCGGCGTCGGCGTTTTCCACGCCCGACACTTCGCGCCCCGTGATCGGGTGGCAAGGCACGAAATTGCCCACCGCCCCCTTGAGCGCGCGCCGCGCGGCATCCACCACGTCGCGTTTGGTCGAGCCCACGTCCACCACCAGCATCTCGGGCGTGAGCAGATGGCGGATGGACTTGAAGGTGGTTTCGGTGGCGGCCACGGGCACGGCCAACAGCACCAGGTCCGACCCAGACACCGCCTGCAGCGCCGAGGGCGCCTCCACGTCGATCACGCCCAGCTGGCGCGCGCGTTCGGTGGTGGAGGGCGACTTGCTGTAGCCCACCACGCGCCGCACCAGGCCGGCGCGTTTGGCGGCCAGCGCAAACGAGCCGCCCATCAGGCCGCAGCCGATCAAGCCGAGTTGTTCAAACATCGTTTCCCAGGGGGTAGGCGCCCAGCACCTTGTAGAACGCGCACAGGCCGCGCAACTCGTCCAGCGCTGCGAGGATGTGCGGCTCGCTCGGATGGCCGGCTATGTCGATATAAAAATAGTATTCCCACTGCCCCGACTTGGCCGGGCGCGACTCGAAGCGCGTCATGCTCACGCCGTGCTTTTTCAGCGGGGTCAGCATGTCGTGCACCGATCCTGGCGTGTTGGGCACCGACACCACGATGCTGGTGCAGTCGCGCCCCGTGGGCACGGGCATGCTCAAGGTCTGCGGCAGGCAGATGACGGCAAAGCGCGTGCGGTTGTAGGCCTCGTCCTGAATGGCGTGGGCCACGATGTGCAGGCCGAACTGCGCGGCCGCCCGCTCGCTGGCCAGGCTGGCCCAGGCGGGGTTTTCGGCCGCCAGGCGCGCGCCCTCGGCGTTGCTGGACACCGCGCGGCGCTCGGCTTGCGGCAGGTGCTGGTTGAGCCAGCCCTGGCACTGCATCAGCGCCTGCGGGTGGGCCATGACCACCTCGATGCCCTCCAGCCCCGCGTTGCGCCGCAGCAGGTTGTGGCGCACCAGCAGGCTCACTTCGCCGACGATGTGCACCGGCGAATGCAGGAACAGATCGAACGAGCGCGCCACCACGCCTTCGGTCGAATTCTCGACCGCCACCACGCCGAACTGCGCCGTGCCGGCGGCCGTGGCGTGGAACACCTCGTCGAAGCTCTGGCAATAGATCAGGTTGGCGGCGCTGCCGAAAAACTCGACCGCGGCCTGCTCGGTGAACGTGCCCTCGGGGCCCAGCACGGCCACGCGCTGCGGCACCTCCAGCGCCAGGCAGGCCGACATGATTTCGCGCCAGATGGCGGCGATGTGCTGGTTCAGCAGGGGGCCGGGGTTGGCCCGCTGCACCTTGGCGATGACCTGGGCCACGCGGTCGGGGCGGAAAAAGGGCGTCCCTTCGTGGCGCTTGAGCTCACCCACCTCCTCGGCCACTTGCGCGCGCTCGTTGAGCAGGGCGAGCAGCTGCGCGTCCAGGCCGTCGATGCGGGTGCGCAGTCGGGCCAGGGCTTCGGTCTGGATGGGGGTGTTGCTCATGGATGGTCAAAAAAGGGCGCCGGCCATCGGGCCGGCGCCGCGCTGGGGCATGAGCTTACTTCTTGCTGGCCGAGGCCGGCGCTGCCGGCGCGCCCTGCGACTTGCTGTTGGCAGCGCCGCCCGGTGCGGCGGCCGGCACGCCGACGATCTTGCTGGCGGTGGCGTCGAAGGATTTGACGTTGGCTTCCACCGTGGGGCGCGTGGCGTCGATGACCTTCTGTGCCCAGGCATTGCCCGCATCGGCGCTGAGCGACTGGAATTTGACCGCGGCCGGCGACTCCATGTAGGCGATGATGGTCTTCATCTCATCTTCGCTCAGCTTGTCCATGAACAGAGGCACCAGCGCGGATTCGGCGGCCTTGCTGACCTGCGCGTCGATGGCCTTGTGCGTGTTGTCGGCGAATTTCTTGAGTTCGACGTCCAGCTTGTCGCGCACGTCCTTCTGGCGTGCCGGCGGCACGGACTCGTCCAGGCGCTGCGACCAGGTGGACAGGGGCAACTGCACGGCTTCGGCCGTCAGCTGGTTGGCCATGGTGGCGCCGTCGGACTTGGCCTGCATCTGCGCCAGCTTGGTGGCCAGGACTTTCTTGGAGTCCTGGGCCATGGCGCCCGTCGAGGCGGCGCAGGCCGCGACGAACAGGAGGGCCAGGGGCAATTTGGAAAAAGCAGCTTTCAAAATGGATCACTCCGTTGGTTCATTGGGTTGGGGGTCGTCACCCGCATCCTGGGCGTCATTTTCCACGATGCGTTGCAGGCCCGACAGTTGCGTGCCGTCGTCCAGCGCGATCAAGGTCACGCCTTGCGTGGCACGTCCCATCTCGCGGATTTCGGCGACGCGGGTGCGCACCAGCACGCCCTTGTCGGTGATGAGCATGATCTCGTCGTCGGCGCCGACCAGCGTGGCGGCCACGACCTTGCCGTTGCGCTCGCTTTGCTGGATCGCGATCATGCCCTTGGTACCGCGGCCGTGCCGCGTGTATTCGGTAATGTTGGTGCGTTTTCCGTAACCGTTTTCCGTCGCGGTCAGCACGCTGGTGCGCGCGTCGGTGCCGGCGTGCTCGGCGCTGGATTCGCCGTCGGCCACCAGCATGGCGATCACGCTCTGGCCGTCCTCCAGCGACATGCCGCGCACGCCGCGCGCGCCGCGGCCCATGGGGCGCACGTCGTTTTCGTCGAAGCGCACAGCCTTGCCGCCGTCCGAGAACAGCATCACGTCGTGCGCGCCATCGGTCAGCGCCGCGCCGATCAGGAAGTCGCCCTCGTCCAGATCGACCGCGATGATGCCGGCTTTGCGCGGGTTGCTGAATTCGGACAGCGCCGTCTTCTTGACCGTGCCCATCGACGTGCTCATGAATACGTAGCGGTCCTCGGGAAAGCTGTGCATCTCGCCGGTCAGGGGCAGCACCACGTTGACCTTCTCGCCCTCTTGCAACGGGAACATGTTGACGATGGGCCGCCCGCGCGAGCCGCGCGAGCCCGAGGGCACCTCCCAGACCTTGAGCCAATACACCCGCCCGCGGTTGGAAAAGCACAGGATGTAGTCGTGCGTGTTGGCGATGAAGAGCTGATCGATCCAGTCGTCTTCCTTGGTCGCCGTGGCCTGCTTGCCGCGTCCGCCGCGCTTTTGCGCGCGGTATTCGGACAGCGGCTGCGCCTTGATGTAGCCGGTGTGGCTGAGCGTGACCACCATGTCGGTGGGCGTGATCAGGTCTTCGGTGGCCAGGTCCTGCGCGTTGTGCTCCACCTGCGAACGGCGCGCGCCCGCCTTGGTCTGGCCAAATTCGTTCTTGAGCGCCGTCAGCTCTTCGCCAATGATGGTGGACACGCGCTCGGGCTTGGCCAGGATGTCCAGCAGGTCGTCGATCAGCGCCATCACCTCCTTGTATTCGGCAATGATCTTGTCCTGCTCCAGCCCCGTCAGGCGTTGCAGACGCATCTGCAAAATCTCCTGGGCCTGCGTTTCGGACAGGCGATACAGGCCATCGCCCTGCATGCCGAAGCTGCGCTCCAGCCCGTCGGGGCGGTAGTCGTCGGCGTTGATGGTGCCCCCGTCGGCACGCGAGCGGGTCAGCATCTCGCGCACCAGCTGGCTGTCCCAGCTGCGCGCCATCAGCTCGGCCTTGGCCACCGGCGGCGTGGGCGATTCGCGGATGATGCGGATGAATTCGTCGATGTTGGCCAGGGCGACGGCCAAGCCTTCCAGCACGTGGCCGCGCTCGCGCGCCTTGCGCAGGTCGTGCACCGTGCGCCGCGTGATCACCTCGCGCCGGTGCTGCAAGAAGACCTGCAGCAGGTCCTTCAGATTGCACAGCCGGGGCTGGCCATCCACCAGCGCCACCATGTTGACGCCGAAGGTGTCCTGCAACTGCGTCTGCTTGTACAGGTTGTTGAGCACCACCTCGGGCACTTCGCCGCGCTTGAGCTCGATCACCAGGCGCATGCCGGACTTGTCGGATTCGTCCTGGATGTGGCTGATGCCCTCCAGCTTTTTCTCGTGCACCAGCTCGGCCATGCGCTCTTGCAGCGTCTTCTTGTTGACCTGGTAGGGCAGTTCGTCAACGATGATGGCCTGGCGCTGGCCGCGGTCGATGTCCTCGAAGTGCACCTTGGCGCGCATCACCACGCGCCCGCGCCCGGTGCGGTAGCCGTCCTTGACGCCCTGGATGCCGTAGATGATGCCGGCCGTGGGGAAGTCCGGCGCCGGGATGATCTCCATCAACTCGTCGATGCTGGCTTCGGGTGCGCGCAACAGGTGCAGGCAGGCGTCCACCACCTCGTTCAGGTTGTGCGGCGGAATGTTGGTGGCCATGCCCACCGCGATGCCGGCGCTGCCGTTGACCAGCAGGTTGGGCAGCCGCGTGGGCAATACCAGGGGTTCTTGCTCGCTGCCGTCGTAGTTGGGGCCGAAATCGACCGTGTCCTTGTCGATGTCGGCCAGCATCTCGTGGGCGATCTTGGCCAGGCGGATTTCGGTGTAGCGCATGGCCGCGGCGTTGTCGCCGTCCACCGAGCCGAAGTTGCCCTGGCCGTCGACCAGCATGTGGCGCAGCGAGAAGTCCTGCGCCATGCGCACGATGGTGTCGTACACCGCGCTGTCGCCGTGCGGGTGGTACTTGCCGATCACGTCGCCCACGATGCGTGCCGACTTCTTGTACGGCCGGTTCCAGTCGTTGTTGAGCTCGTGCATGGCATACAGCACGCGCCGGTGCACGGGCTTGAGGCCATCGCGGGCGTCCGGCAGGGCGCGGCCCACGATCACGCTCATCGCGTAGTCCAGATAGCTTCGCCGCATCTCCTCTTCGAGCGTGACCGGGAGGGTTTCCTTGGCGAATGAAGTCATATATATGCAATGCGCGCTGCGTGGCGAAAGTCGGTGATTTTAGGGGCTTTGGGTTGTCGCAACAAAGCAACATATCGAGCGATTTCGGGCCTTGTCGGGCTCTCAAGGGGCTGGAACGCTTCGGATTGCGCGGGGACGTGTGGCACAATCAATTTCAGCGTTTTTGGTGGTGGTCACTCAAAGCGTCCGTTTTCGCAGCCTGGCTGCAGCTTTTTCCCCATGAGGAGAATCATGAACAAACTGAACAAAGTCGCGGTCTTGTTTGCCACTGCCGCCCTTGCGACGGCCGCTGGCGCGCAAATTAAGGCTGCCGATGGCGGCAACGTCGTTGACAACTGGCAGAACGGCTCCAGCGAGCTGGTCTGGAAGAACGGCACCAACGAGCTGTGCTGGCGCGATGCCAACTGGACGCCTGCCACCGCCGCTGTCGGTTGCGACGGCGCGCTCGAAGCGCCCAAGGCGGCTCCGGCCCCGGCTGCTGCCCCGCCGGCCGCTGCCCCGGCCCCGGCGCCTGCTCCGGCCCCCGTGGCTGCCCAGAAGGTCACCTACGCTGCCGACGCCTTCTTCGACTTCGACAAGTCGGTGCTGAAGCCCGAAGGCCGCGCCAAGCTGGACGACCTGGTCGGCAAGATCAAGGGCATCAACCTCGAGGTGATCATTGCCGTGGGCCATACCGATTCCGTCGGTTCCGCCGCCTACAACCAGAAGCTGTCGGTGCGTCGTGCCGAGTCCGTCAAGGCCTATCTGGTCTCCAAGGGCATCGAGCGCAACCGCATCTACACCGAAGGCAAGGGCAAGACCCAGCCGATCGCCAGCAACAAGACGGCTGAAGGCCGCGCCAAGAACCGCCGCGTCGAGATCGAAGTGGTCGGTACGCGCGCCAACTGATCGTATTTCGATCCGATCAGGTCCGATTTTTCGGCGCCTGATCATTCAAAGGCCTTGGGGGCGAAAGCCCTCGGGGCTTTTTTGTTTTTGGGGCTTTGTGCGCCGTTGGCGTGGGACAATCGCCGCATGACCGTTGCCAATGTGGACCCGGCCGAACTGGCCAAATTTTCGGCGCTGGCGCATCGCTGGTGGGACCTGGACGGTGAGTTCGCACCGCTGCACCAGATCAACCCGCTTCGCCTGGACTGGATCGACCGAACCCGCCCTCTGAACGGCGCGCGGGTGCTGGATGTGGGCTGCGGCGGCGGCATCCTGGCCGACGCCATGGCGCGGCGCGGGGCCCAGGTGCTGGGCATCGACCTGGCCGAAAAATCCTTGAAAGTGGCGCAACTGCACGCGCTGGAAGTGCAGACCCCGCGGGTCGAGTACCGCAACGTGGCAGCCGAGGCGCTGGCCGCCCAGTCGCCCGAGGCATTCGACGTCGTTACCTGCATGGAGATGCTCGAGCATGTCCCCGATCCGGCGTCAGTGGTGCAGGCGTGCGCGGCACTGGCCAAGCCGGGCGGGTGGGTGTTTTTCTCCACCATCAATCGCAGCCCCAGATCATTCGCCATGGCCATCCTCGGTGCGGAATATGTCCTGAATCTGGTGCCCCGCGGAACGCACGAATACGCCCGATTCATCCGCCCCAGCGAACTGGCCCGCCATTGCCGGGCCGCCGGCCTGGACATCGCGCGCAGCAGCGGCTTGGCCTACAACCCCATGTCGCGGCGCTACCGCCTGACGGACGACACTGGCGTCAACTACATGATTGCCACCCGCAAGCCCGCAGCGCCCGCGCCATGACGCCCCTGGCGGACGTGCGCTGCGTGCTGTTCGACCTGGATGGCACCCTCATCGACAGCGCCACCGACTTGGGCCAGGCAGCCGATGAAATGCGGTGTTTGCGCGGGCTGCCGTCCTTGCCCGATGCGGCCTATCGCGGCAGCGCCGGCTCCGGCGCGCGCGGCATGCTCAAGGTGGCATTCGGCCTGACCCCGGACGACGCCCGGTTTGCGGCCCTGCGCGACGAATTTCTGCGGCGCTACGAGCAGCGCATGACGCACACCACCCGGCCGTTCGAGGGCGTGGAGGCCCTGCTCGCCGCTCTGGCCGCGGCCGGCCGGACCTGGGGTGTGGTCACCAACAAGGCCGCGCGCTTCACGCTGGCGCTGACGGCGTCCATGCCCTTGTTCGGGACCGCCTCGGTCATCGTCTGCGGCGACACCACGCCCCACCTCAAGCCCCATCCCGCGCCGTTGGAGGAGGCGCGGCGGCAACTGGGTCTGCACGCCAGCCAGTGCATCTACGTGGGCGACGACGAACGCGACATGCAGGCCGGTCGCGCGGCAGGCATGCGCACCGTCGCCGCACGCTACGGCTATCTCGGCGCGGGCGCCTGCGCGGACGACTGGGTTTGCGACGCGGCGATCGATCATCCCCTGGAGCTCTTGAAATGGCTCGGTTGCCCCTAAAATAGAGGGTCCAGGGGCTGCATTGGTTTCGACGTGGGTTGGAATCGCCTCAGGGCATGCCGAGGTTCAGTCACCTCGTAAATCCGCTGAAACACACTAACTGCAAACGACGAACGTTTCGCACTCGCCGCCTAAACACCGGTGAGCCTCGCAACAGCAGGCCGATGGGCTGGGCAAGGGCGGCGCAAGCCGTCCCGGCTGCGAGGGAATCCACATCGGCTGGCCTGCATCCGGGTGCCTTGGGTGCAGGCGAGATTCAAGGACACTGGCTGCCCGCATAGCGTGCGACTGCGCGATGCGGGTGGCGAGATTCAAATCAGACCGCTAAGCATGTAGAACTGGGCGTGGAAGATTTGCGGACGGGGGTTCAAGTCCCCCCAGCTCCACCATATTGAAGGGCCCGGATCGTCTCCGGGCCCTTTTTCCTGGACCGCCGTCATTCAACGAGCTGCCGACGCAAGCGGTCGGGCAGCGGCGCCGACTTTTGCGCCGCGGTGTTGACCCACACCACCGTGGCGCCCCCGGTAGCGCAGATGAGCTCGGGCTGCTCGGTGCGCGCCATGGTGACCCAGGTGTCGAACGAGCTGCGCCCGGGCGCGCTGACATAGGTCCTGATCAGCACCGTGCCGGGGTACTCGAATTGGCGGATGAAGTTGCAAAAGGCGTTGACGATGACGATGCCTTCGCCGGCCGGGTCGAGCGCCAGCCCCAGGCTCGTCACCCAGTCGATGCGCGCCGTTTCCATGTAGCGGAAGTACACCGTGTTGTTGATGTGGCCCATGGCGTCCATGTCGCCCCAGCGGATGGGGATCAGCATCTCGTGGACCCGTCGCTTTTCGTCGGGGATGTCGATTTTCATTGGTGCGCCTTGATGGAGGCCAGGATGCCGAGGGTGAACAGAAAGGCCGCCGCCCCCTGCATGGCGCTGGGCCAGCGGCCGTCCCACGCAAAAGAATACAGCAGGGCAAACAGCGTCTCGCTGACGATGAGCTGGCCGCACAGGCTGGCGGCCAGGCGCTGGCTGGCCAAGTTCCACAAAATGGTGGCCAGCCAGCTCGACCCAAAGCCGATGCCCAGCACCACCAGCGCAAACAGCGGCCAGCCGGGCTGCGCCATGAGCTGCGGCAGGGGCGTGCCCAGACCCAGCGCCAGCACCAAGCCGCCCAGGCCGGTGGCCACGCCCAGCCAGTTCGCCCAGTCGGTGGCGCTCACGTCGGGGTGGCGGCGCAGCCAGGCGGCGTTGAGCAGCGAAAACGCCGTCCAGCAGGCCATGGCCAGCACCGACAGGGCCAGGCCGCGCGCGTAGTGGGGCAGGGGGCTGGTGGCGCCGGCACCCGCGCCGGCATGCACGGCACGCGACATCAGAAAAAGGCCGGCCGCCGTCAGCAGCAGGCCCGGCGCCAGCGTGGTCCAGCGCAGGTGGCCGGGTTTGCCCAGCAGCATGACCCACAGCGGGATCAGCCCGACGATCAGCGCCGGCATTTCGGTGCCGGCGTCGCGAATGGCCAGCACCAGAACCCAGTAGTAACCGGTGAAGCCCAGGATGGACAGCCACAGGGCGCCCCACGCCTGCGCCCAGGTGGGCCGGCGCGCGCGCCGCCATGACAGCGCCAGCACCGCCACCGAAACGATGCCGTAAACCAGAAAGCGCCCGGCCGTCAGGTCGATGCCGGCAAAGCCCAGCGTCATGCGCGGCGCGACGAAGACCAGGCCCCACAGCGCGCCGGCGGCCAGGCCGGCGAGGATTCCGCTGCCCATTGAATGCTATCAAATATGGAGCTTGTCGCGCTTGATGGGCGCGCGCAAAGGGCCCATCACACGGCGAATCCATCGTCGGCGCTGATGATCGCGCCGTTGACGAAATGGCTCTCGTCCGAGGCCAGCATCATCAGCACCGCGTCCAGGTCGGCGGGTGTGCCCACGCGCTGGCGCGGCAGCATGCCAATCAGCTTCTTGCCGCCCTCGGTCTGCCAGTGGTGGCGGTTCAGTTCGGTGTCGATGTAGCCGGGGCAGATCGCGTTGACGTTGATGCCGTGGCGCCCCCATTCCAGCGCCATGGCCTTGGTCATCTGGATCACGGCGGCCTTGCTCATGCAGTACACGCCGATCTTGGGCAGCACTTTCAGCCCGGCCATGCTGGCAATGTTGATGATGCGCCCGCCGGTGAAGCTGCCCGGTGCCGCGCCCTTGGCGCGTGCCAGCATGCGCTTGCCCACTTCCTGCGCGACAAAGAAGGCGCCGCGCACGTTGGTGTGAAAGATGTGGTCGTAGTCGTCCTCGCTCACGTCCTGCAGGCGCTGGGTGCTGGACACGCCGGAGTTGTTGACCAGGATGTCGATGGAGCCCATCTCGGTTTCGGCGTGCGCCACGGCGGCCTTGATGGACTGCACGTCGGTCACGTCGCACGCCACCACGTGCGCGTCGCCGCCCTCGCCCTCGATGCGCGCGCGCAGGTCCTTCAGGTGTTCCAGCCGGCGGCTGGCCAGCACCACGCCGGCGCCGGCGCGCGCCAGCGTGCGGGCGAACTGCGCGCCCAGGCCGCCGGAGGCGCCAGTGACAAGGGCCACGCGGCCCGACAAGTCGATGTGATAACTCACGATGGATGCTCCCGGAAAACGACGGTGACAGCGGGGTCGAAAAATGAGCCCCGCCGATGCATAGAATCACTGGGCTGGTCAACGCGCAGAGCGCGGCTGCCCGGTTCCTCGATTTCCATTATTTCAAAGGCCTGCCCATCATGCCCATGAGCCCTGCAGAAATCCTCGAGAAATTCGGCCCGCGCGAGTCCATGGACTACGACGTGGTCATCGTCGGCGCCGGCCCCGGCGGGCTGTCCGCCGCCATCCGCATCAAGCAGCACGCCGCGCAGCTGGGCAAGGAGGTGTCGGTGGTGGTGCTGGAAAAAGGCTCCGAACCCGGCGCGCACATCCTCTCGGGCGCGGTGATCGACCCCAAGGCCCTGACTGAGCTGATCCCCGACTGGAAGGCCAGGGGCGCGCCGCTCAATCAGCCGGTGACGGACGACGCCTACGTGTTCCTGAACGCCGACGGTGGCGGCACCCGCGTGCCCAACCTGTTCTTGCCGCCCTTTGCCAACAACCACGGCAACTACATCGCCAGCCTGGGCAAGGTCGTGCGCTGGCTGGCCGCGCAGGCCGAGGAATTGGGCGTGGAGATTTTCCCCGGCTTTGCCGCCGCCGAAATCCTGTATGACGAGCAGGGCCGCGTGCGCGGCGTGGCCACCGGCAACATGGGCATCGGCAAGGACGGCGAGCCGACCGACAATTTTCAGCTCGGCATGGAGCTGCGCGGCAAGTACACGATCTTTTCCGAAGGCTCGCGCGGGCACCTGGGCAAGCAGCTGATCGCCCGCTACAAGCTGGACGCGCACAGCGACCCGCAAAGCTACGCCATCGGCATCAAGGAGGTGTGGGAGATCGACCCCAGCCGCCACACGCCGGGCTTCGTCATGCACACCGCCGGCTGGCCGATGGACGAACACACCTACGGCGGCGCCTTCATGTACCACGCCGAGGACAACAAGGTGTACTGCGGCTTCGTGGTGGGCCTGAACTACAAGAACCCGCATCTCAGCCCATTCGAGGAATTCCAGCGCTGGAAGACGCATCCGCGCGTCAAGTGGTACTTCACCGACAAGGACGGAAACGTCAACGCCAAGCGCCTGTCCTACGGCGCGCGCGCCATCACCGCCGGCGGCCTGCTGGCCTTGCCCAAGACGATTTTCCCCGGCGGCGCGCTGGTGGGCTGCGACGCGGGCTACCTCAACGTCGGGCGCATCAAGGGCAGCCACGCGGCCATCAAGACCGGCTCGCTGGCCGGCGAAGCCGCCTGTGACGCCGTGCTGGCCGGGCGCGAGCACGACGAGCTCACGGCCTACCCCCAGGCCTTCGACAACAGCTGGCTGGCCGCCGAGCTCAACAAGGACCGCAACTTCAAGAACTGGTTCAAGAAGGGCCTGACGGTGGGCACCGTGATGAACGGCTTCGAGCAGTACGCGCTGCGCGGCCACATGCCGTGGACGGTGCACCGCAAGCAGCCCGACCACGTGCAGCTGAAAGCCGCGTCCGAGTGCAAGCCCATCGACTACCCCAAGCCCGATGGCAAGCTGACCTTCGACCGGCTCTCCAGCGTGTTCATCAGCAACACCAACCACGAGGAGAACCAGCCCGCGCACCTGACGCTGAAGGACGCGACGGTGCCGGTGCGCATCAACCTGCCGCAATACGCCGGCCCCGAGGGGCGCTACTGCCCGGCCGGCGTGTACGAGTTCGTGCCCGACGAGGCCAAGGGTGGCGGCGCCATGCGCCTGCAGATCAATGCGCAAAACTGCGTGCACTGCAAGACCTGCGACATCAAGGACCCGACGCAGAACATCGTCTGGGTCACGCCCGAAGGCGGCGGCGGGCCCAACTACGCCGAGATGTAAGCCCGTTCAACCCTGCGCCCGACTGCACCATGTCCATTGCCTTTGCAAAGCGCCTCGACAACGTCGAAACCTCTGCCATCCGCGAGCTGTTCAAGCTGCTGGGCAAGCCCGGCATCATCAGCTTTGCGGGGGGGTTTCCGGACAGCGCCATGTTCGACGTCGCCGGCATCCAGCAGGCCGTGGACCAGGCGCTCGAGTCCGAGCCCGGCGGCGCCCTGCAATATGGGGCCACCGAAGGCTATCAGCCCTTGCGCGAGCAGCTGGCGGCCTTCATGCAGTCCAAGGGCGTGCACGGCCTGGCGCCCGATCAGCTCATCGTCACCACCGGCAGCCAGCAAGCGCTGGACCTGCTGGGCAAGACCCTGCTGGAGCCGGGCAGCACCGCGATCGTCGAAGGCCCCACTTTCCTGGCCACCATCCAGTGCTTTCGCCTGTATGGCGCCGAGCTGATCAGCGCGCCCATCGACGGCGAGGGCGTGCAGGTCGATCGGCTGGAGCAACTGATCGTGCAGCACAAGCCGCGGCTGGTGTATCTGATCCCCACCTTCGGCAATCCCAGCGGCGCCATGCTCAGCCTGGCGCGGCGCAAGCGCGTGCTCGAATTGGCCGTCAAGCACCAGACCCTGATCGTCGAGGACGACCCCTACGGCGACCTGTACTTCGATGCGCCGCCGCCGCCCAGCCTGCTGGCGCTGTCCGCGCAGGTGCCGGGCAGCCGCGACTGGCTGGTGCACTGCGGCAGCTTGAGCAAGGTGCTTTCGCCCGGCCTGCGCATCGGCTGGCTGGTGGCGCCGCCGGCGCTGCTGGCCAAGGCCGTCATGTGCAAGCAGTTTTCCGACGCGCACACCAGCACCTTCGCGCAGGCCACCGCCGCGCAATACCTGGCCGCTGGTCGCATGCCCGCCACGCTGGCCAGGGTGCGCGCCACCTACGGCCAGCGCGCCCAGGTCATGGGCGAGGCGCTGCGCCAGGAGCTGGGCGCGGCCGTCGAGTTCGTGCCACCGCAAGGCGGCCTGTTCGTGTGGGCGCGGCTGACCGGCGCCGGCGGCAAGCTGCACGACGCGGCCGAGCTGGCCCGGCGCGCCATCGAGCAGGGGGTGGCCTTCGTGCCCGGTGCGCCGTTTTACTGCGCCGATCCGGATCGGGCCACGCTGCGCCTGTCGTTTGCCACGGCCGACGAGGCGCGCATCCGCGAGGGTGTGGCCCGCCTGGGGCACGCGCTGATTTGATTCAACGCCGCAGGGCATGAACGTGCAGACCACGGTGGCTGCGCCGGCACGGCGCCGCCCGCTCTGGGCTGTCGGCCTGGTCGCCTATGCGCTGGCCTGGACGGTGCTGCCCGCCCTGCTGGCCACCAGCTTGCCGCTGGACGTGGTCGAGGGCATTGCCTGGGGCCGCGAATGGCAGTGGGGCTACTTCAAGCATCCGCCGCTGCCGGCCTGGCTGCTGTATCCCGCGTTCGAGGCGCTGGGCCGCTTCGGCCCCTTCCTGCTCAGCCAGCTGGCCGTCTTGCTGGCCTTGTTCTACGTGCATCGCCTGGCGCGCCAGATGCTGGGCCCGGAGCGCGCGGGCCTGGCCGCCGCCCTGCTGTACGGCGTGCTGTTCTACACCTGGCCGATGCTGACCTTCAACCACAACAGCGCCCAGGTTCCGGTGTGGGCGGCGCTGGCCTGGCACGCCCACCAGGCGCTGCAGCGCGATCGCCGGCGCGACTGGGCGTGGCTCGGCGTCTGGGCGGCCATTGGTCTGTACGCCAAGTACTCCACCGGGGTGTTTCTGGCCTGCCTGGCCGTCTATCTGCTGGTCGGCCCCGAACGGCGCCTGCTGCGCCGGCGGGGCCCGTGGCTGGCGCTGGTCGTGGCATTGACCTTACTCGTGCCGCATGGGCTGTGGCTGCTGCACGATGACGGCGGGCCCCTGGCCTACCTGGCCGCGCGCAGCCAGGGCGACCCGGCCGCGGCCAAGCACGCGTCCGGCCTGCGCTTTCTGGCCACGCAGTTCGTCGCCCTCGTGCCCCTGGGGCTGATCGCGTGGGCCGCTGGCCTGCGGCCTTCGGGTGGGCGCCTGTATCTGCAGGAGCCGTCGCGGCGTGCGTGGCTGCTCACCATCGCCCTGGGCCCGGCGCTGGCGGTGGCGGTGGGCGGTTCGCTCACCGGCGCCGAGTTGCACGACATGTGGGGCATGCCGATGTGGAACTTCTCGGCGTTGCTGCTGCTGGCCGCCGTGCCGCCGCAGGTGTTTGCCCACAGGCGGCGGGCCCTGGCGCGGGCGCTGGCCGTGTGGCTGGTGCTCATCACGCTGGCCATGGCCGCGTACGTGAGCCAGAGCGCGCGCTGGCTGGGGCGGCCGGGGCGCATGGATTGGCCCGCGCAAGCCTTGGGCGATCAGGCGCAGCGCCAATGGCAGGCGCTGTCGCGCTGCCCGCTGCAGGTGGTGGCCGGCAGCATCTGGGAGGCCGGCCTGGTGGCCGAGCAGCAGCGCCCGATGCCGTCGGTGCTGATCGACGGCGACGCGCGCTACGCGCCGTGGATCTCGGCGGCGCATGTGCAGCAAACCGGTGCCTTGCTGGTGTGGCGCCTGGGCGACTACGCCGACGCACCCGAAGCCCCGCTGCTGGCGGCCGTGCCGCCCGCCTCCTGGCGCATCAGCGAAGGCCAATGGTCGATCGCCTGGCCGCGCAACACCGGCGGCGCGCCCTTGCAGATTCGCTGGCGTGCGTATGTCCCGATCGCGTGTCAACCAAGCTGAAATCGGCTGCACCCCGCTACAGTAGCGCGCAAGCAGCTATCTTATTTATAGTATGTTCCTGCCAGCCGATCTCAATGCCTCGTCAGCACCGCCGTGGCGCAATCCGGCTGCGTTGCCGCCACGATCCCCCAGTCCACCGTCAGGCGCGGCCCCTGGGGGCGCGACGTCCAGGGCACGCTGATCTGCCCGTGCTCGCGCGCCTGGGCCATGAGCTGGGTGAGCGGCGCCGCCACCGCCGGCGCGTCCGGGCTGCGGTCGATCAGCACCAGCAGATCGCAGCGTGCGAGCGCCGGCGTGTTGATCCACGGCGCCCGGGCCGGGTCGCCGTCGATGAACACCAGCGGCTGCGACGGCAGGTGGATGGAGACGTTGCCGGCCAGCCAGGTCTCGCCCGCCAGCACGCGCAGCGGCGTGTGGCCGTGCTGGCGCCACACCTGCTCCAGCTGTTGCGCCATCGCCGGCGCCGGAAAGTTGGAGCGCGCGTTGCGCCCCAGCCAGTCCACCAGCGGCCCGCGCCCCAGCGCCAGCCCGCCGGCCAGCACCAGCTGAAAGGCCACACCCAGGATGAAGCTGGTCTTGAGCAGCCGCGCCGGCTCCACCGCCGGCACCCAGCGCAGCAGCAGCAGGCCGAACAGCACGTAGAACGTGGTCGCCCAGGACGAGGCCAGGTGCAGGCCGGCAACACCCATGGCCAGCGTGAGCGCCAGCGGGCCCAGCCCCATGAACAGCGCAAAGCGCCGCTCGGCCCAGGGCGGCGGCGCCGCGCCCGGCGCCGCCGTGCGCAGCCGCCAGCGCAACAGCGCCAGCGCGATCAGCGCCGGGGCGATGCGGGCCAGTTGCGCCGTGATGAAGAACCCCAGGTCGGTCCAGTGGCTGGGCGCGCCGCTGATGCCGTGCTCCACCGAATGCTCGGCATAGCGCAAGGGCGCAAAGCCCGACTGCGCCAGCCAGGCGATGTGCGGGGCCACCCCGGCCGCGCCGATCGCCGCCGCCAGCAGCACCGGCGCCCAGGCTTGCCAGCGGTGCATGCGCGCGTCCTGCAGCAGCCACACGCCGATGACGGCAAACCACACCAGCGCGCTGTATTTGGACAGCAGCGTCAGGGCGGCCGCCGCGCCCACCAGCGCCCACTGCAGCCAGCGCCGCGCGCCGGGCGTGCGCACGGCCGCCAGCACCGCCCACAGCAGCAGGCCGACGGGCAGCAGCTGCAAGGTGTTGTGGTTGGCCATGATGCCGCGCAGGCTGTGATAGGCCACCAGCGAAGTCAGCACCACCGCCACGAAGGCGCGCAGTGGCGTGGTGATCACCAGCGCCATGCGCCACACGCACCACAGCATGCCCACCACGCTGAGCTGCGCGGCAAAAAACGTCACCCATACCTGGCGCCCCAGCAACTCGGTCCAGGCATACATCCACCAGGTGGGCGCCGGCGGGTGCTTGTAGTAGCCCCATTGCAGCGACTGCGTCCACACCAGCTGCTCGATGTTGTCCCACGGCGGCGCGCGATGGCTGATGCCCGGCAGCAGTGTCCACAGCAGCAGGTGCAGCAGCAGGAACGCCAGCGTGACCCGGCCCATGTGGCGCGGGTTGGCGGGGTCGATGGACAGGCGCAGGGGTGGGACGGACAGGTTCATGGAGCACGGTGCGGCGCGTGCGCGAGTGTACGGCCCCGGCGGGCGGTGCGATCACGCTGCGCGGGGGCTTGCAATCGGACGCGGCAGCCGCACCTGTGATGCAGATGTTGTCGGTGTGCGGCCTGGCGCCGCGCCCCGATCCCGACTTTGCCGGAGCGCTTGCCCATGACCGAAACCCTGCACATCGTCTGCCCCCACTGCCACACCACCAACCGCGTGCGCGAAGACCAGCTGGCCAGCGCGCCCACCTGCGGCCAATGCAAGCAGCCGCTCTTTGCGGGCCATCCCGTCGCGCTCGACGACGAGGCTGCCTTCGACAAGCACATCGCGCGCAGCCAGATCCCCGTGCTGGTCGATTTTTGGGCGCCCTGGTGTGGCCCCTGCCGCATGATGGCCCCCGCCTACGAGCAGGCCGCGGCGCAGCTGGAGCCGCAGCTGCGCGTGGCCAAGGTCAACACCGAGGCGGCGCCTACCCTCGGCACGCGCTACAACATCCGCAGCATCCCGACGCTGGCCCTGTTCGTCGGCGGCCGCGAGGTCGCGCGCCAGGCTGGCGCGCTGACCCACCCGGCCCAGATCGTTCAGTGGGCGCGGGCGCAGCTCGCGCGTTGACCTGGGCGGGCCTGGGCGCTCAGGACGCGGGCGCCTTGTCGATGAAACCGATCACTCGGTTGATGCGCCCGTCTTGCATTTCCAGCACGTCACTTCCTTCAATTGGAGCCTCCTGCCCTGGAGCGCCCAGCGTCCAGGCGAGCCGGACGTAGGCGCCGTGCCCGTTGGGCGTGCCCAGCAGTTGAAAGCGAAAACCGGGAAACCGCGTCTTCACGGCTTCGATCAAGCCAGCGATCTGATCTGCGCCGGTGCCCTGCATCAGCGGATCGACGTAGCTTGCCTGCGGGCTCCAGTGTCTGGACAACAGCGAACGCCGCTGGTCGGCGTCGGCCTCGTTCCAGGTTTCGATGTAGGCGTCGGCAATGAGTCTTGGGGTCATGGTTCTGAGTCCTTTGGATGAACCGGCAAGCGCCGGTGCAACAGACCATAGGAGCATCATGGGTGGACGTCGATGACCTTGCAGGTCATCGGCGCGGCGCATCTCGAACGCCGGCTTGGCCCGTCGGTCGCTGTCGTCGCGGCTTGCTTACCCCACAGGTAATCGCCACGCGGGCCGAGGTCTTGCACACTGGGTGCGAGCCGTTGCGTTTTGCACCGGCCACGGACGAAAGGGGCCCGCGCGTGAAAACCGTTGAAGCTTCCAAAGGGTTGAAAGCGGCCTTGCTGGCCGACGCTGCGGCCTGTGCCGCCATGGCTGCCGTGCACCTGCTGGCCGGCGGTGCTCTGGCGGACGGGTTGGCGCTGCCGCGCAGCCAGGTGCTTGGCGTCGGCGTTTTTCTGGTGCCCTGGAGCGCGTTTTTGCTGGGGCTGGCGCGATGGCCCTGGCCCACCGCAGAGTGGATGCTGGGTGTGGTCGTCGGCAACGGCCTGTGGGCGATCGCAGCGTTCGGCCTGCTGGCGTCAGACGCCTTCGCGGCCACCGCCTGGGGTCAGGCCTATCTGGCGCTGCACGGGCTGGGGGTGCTGCTGTTGGCGACCGCAGTGTGGCTCGCCTGGCGGCACGCGTGCGCCGTGTCGGCGGGTCGAGTCGCGCGCGCCTGATCGTGCGTTGGGCGGCGAGAACGGAAATTTGACACATCGAGGTAAGAACATGCGGATTCAAAGCTCACCGATCACCGGAAGTGAAGACAAGCAAACCCTCTCTGCTCACCTTCGGGCGTTGTCCGATTTCTACACTGCTTTCAACAATGCAGATATGGAACTGATGTCGCGGAATTGGGCGCAGACCGACGAAGCGATCATGGACAACCCTGTCGGTGGAATCAAGCGCGGATGGGAAGAAATACGATCTGTTTACGAGCAGATATTTAGCGGGCCCGCCAAAGTGAAAGTGGAGTTCTACGATTACGTTCTCTGCGATGTGGAGAACATGTTTTACGTCACGGGTCGAGAGCGTGGCCACCTGAGCTCAGGCCATACCCAACTCAGCCTGGCAATCCGCACAACCAGAATCTTTCGGCTTCTTGAGGGTCAGTGGCGACAGGTTCATCATCACGGATCAATGGACGACCCGGAGCTTTTAACCAAATATCAAGCTGCAGTCCGCAGGGCCGGCAATGCGGCCTAACTCTCATCCCAGCGAACGATCGCCTGCGGCTCGCACCGCTGAATTCGGGCGTTGGGCCATTGTTGCGACACTTCAGGCGCACGGAGCCATCCCATGACCCACGAACTGCTTCCGCTCGCGGTGGCGTTGCTCATCGCCATTCCCGCCGCCGGTTCGTGCCTGGGTATCGGCCTGGCCGCGTCGCGCTTTCTGGAGGCGTCGGCGCGCCAGCCCGAGTTTGCCCCGGAGTTGCAAACCAAATTTTTCCTGGCGGCCGGCCTGCTGGACAGCGCCTTCATTATCGCCACCGGCATCGGCCTGTGGTTTGCCACCGCGAGCCCGTTCCAATGAGCCGCGGGTGGATGGCGCACAGCGCCGCGCGCCGTGACGTGGGGCCGCTGCTGCGCGACTGGCGCCAGCGCCGCAAGCTCAGCCAGATGGCGCTGGCGCTGGACGTGGGCGTGTCGCCGCGGCACCTGAGCTTTGTCGAGACCGGGCGCTCGCGTCCCAGCGCCGAGCTGCTGCTCTCGATGTCGGAGCACCTGGCGGTGCCGCTGCGCCAGCGCAACGAGCTTTTGCTGGCGGCCGGCTATGCCCCGCGCTACAGCGAAACCCGGCTGGACGCGCCGGGCCTGGACGCCGTGCGCAGCGCGCTGCAGCGCCTGCTGGACGCGCACGAGCCCTATCCCGGCCTGGCGCTGGACCGCTGCGGCAACGTGGTGCTGGCCAACGCCGCGGCCCAGCGGCTGACGACCCTGCTGCCGCCCGCGCTGCTGCAACCCCGGCTCAACATCTACCGCGCCAGCCTGCACCCCGAGGGCTTTGCCGCCGTGACCCGCAACTTCGCCGACTGGGGGCGCCACCTGGTGCATGAGCTGGCCTGGCTTGCCGAATCCACGGGCGATGCCGAGCTGGCCGCGCTGGCCGAGGAGGTGATGGCCTACCCCAACGTGGCGGCGCTGATGGCCGCCCGGCCGCAGGCGCCAAGCGACGCGGGCGGCCTGGTGCTGACCTGCGAGATGCAGTTGGGCGCGCAGCGCCTGACCCTGTTCACTGCCCGCGCGGCGATCGGCGCGCCGCGTGACGTGACGCTGGCCGAGCTGACGCTGGAGCTGTTCTACCCGGCCGACGGGGCCAGCGAGGCGGCGCTGCGGGCGGCCGCCACGCGCGCTTGACCTGAACCGGGGTGCCTCAGCGCACCAGCGCCTCGTAGTCGCGGCGCGTGTCGGGCGCAACCCCGGCCAGCACCTGCGCGTGGCTGCACCGGTGGCGCGCCAGCAGGCGCGCCGAGGCCACGGCTTTCGAGCGGCAGAACCAGTGGCAGCTGTGCTGCATCAGGTACAGCTCGGCCGTCATGCGGTAGGCATGTTCCTTGTCGGGCAGGCCGGCGCTGCCCTGCGCCAGCGCCTCGATGGCGCGGGCGTGCAGCTCGAACAGGCGGCGTGCGTCGAACAGCCAGCGCCCGGGCAGCAGCGGCTGCGCGTAGGGCAGGGCAAAGGGCAGCTTGCTGATCTGCGCCTGCGGCGCCGGGACGCGGGCAAAGTCGGCAGCAAAGCGGCTGAACTGGCTGGCCAGCGTCTGCTCGCCGGTCGCCAGCGTGCCCCAGATCTGCGTGCGCCGCTCGGCGTCGCCTTCATACAGCCAGCGCAGATAGCCTTCGGTGAGGCTCTCCAGCATGGGCTCGATGCGGTAGGGCCCCAGCACCTGGCCCAGCAGGGCGATGCGGCGCGCCTGCTCGCGCCCGCGCAAGAGCGCGAACACGATGAAGGCCGCCACCAGCGCGATCAGCAGGTCCATGCGGGCGTGGTCAACGTTTGACTTCGTCCACCAGCGCGCGAAACTCGTCGATGTCCTCGAAGCTGCGGTACACGCTGGCAAAGCGCACGTAGGCCACCTTGTCGAGTTTCTTCAATTCGCGCATCACCAGCTCGCCCAGGCGGCTGGAGGCCACTTCGCGCGCGCCGGTGGCCAAGAGCTTTTCTTCGATGCGCTCGATGGCCGCGTCCTGCTGCTCGGTGCTGACCGGGCGCTTGCGCAGCGCCAGTTGCAGCGAGGCTTGCAGCTTGGGCCGCGCGTAGGGCACGCGCCGGCCGTCCTTCTTGACGATGGCCGGAAAGCTGACGTCGGGCCGCTCGTAGGTGGTAAAGCGCTTGCCGCAGTGCGCGCACTGGCGCCGGCGGCGGATGAAGTCGCCCTCGTCCGACACGCGGCTGTCCACCACCAGGGTTTCGCTGTGGGTGCAGAAGGGGCAGCGCATTTTTAAGTCGAATCGGGCTCTGGCGCTTTTCCATCAAGCGCAGGCAGCTATCAAAATAATAGTTGTCCAGAGCCGGGGCGCAGGCCGTGTTCAGCCGTAGACCGGAAAGCGCCGGGTCAGCTCGGCCACCTTGGCACGCACGGCGGCCAGCCGGGCTTCGTCGCGCGGCGCGTCCAGCACGTCGGCCACCAGGTTGGCGGTGGCGCGCGCTTCGTCCTCCTTGAAGCCGCGCGTGGTCATGGCCGGCGTGCCGATGCGCACGCCGCTGGTGACCATGGGCTTTTCGGGGTCGTTGGGGATGGCGTTCTTGTTGATCGTCATGTGGGCGCTGCCCAGCACGGCCTCGGCCTCCTTGCCGGTGATGCCCTTGGCGCGCAGGTCCACCAGCATGACGTGGCTTTGCGTGCCGCCGCTGACGATGCGCAGGCCGCGCTGGGTCAGCGTCTGCGCCACCACTTCGGCGTTTTTCTTGACTTGCGCCGCGTACTGCTTGAACTCGGGCTGCAGCGCCTCCTGAAAGGCCACCGCCTTGGCGGCAATGATGTGCATCAGCGGGCCGCCTTGCAGGCCGGGGAAGACCGCGCTGTTGATGGCCTTCTCGTGCTCGGCGCGCATCAATATGAAGCCGGCGCGCGGGCCGCGCAGGCTCTTGTGCGTGGTGCTGGTCACCACGTCGGCGTGCGGCACGGGGTTGGGGTAGCAGCCGCCGGCGATCAGGCCGGCGTAGTGCGCCATGTCCACCATGAAGACGGCGCCCACGTCCTTGGCCACCTTGGCAAAGCGCGCCCAGTCGATCTCCAGGCTGTAGGCGCTGGCACCGGCGATGATCAGCTTGGGCTTGGTTTCGTGCGCCTTCTTCTCCATCGCGTCGTAGTCGATGGCTTCCTTCTCGTTCAGACCGTAGCTCACCACGTTGAACCACTTGCCCGACATGTTCAGCGCCATGCCGTGCGTCAGGTGCCCGCCCTCGGCCAGGCTCATGCCCATGATGGTGTCGCCGGGTTTGCAAAACGCCATCAGCACCGCCACGTTGGCGCTGGCACCGCAGTGCGGCTGCACGTTGGCCGCTTCGGCGTCGAACAACTGCTTGACGCGGTCGATGGCCAGCTGCTCGACCACGTCCACGTGCTCGCAGCCGCCGTAGTAGCGCCGGCCCGGGTAGCCCTCGGCGTATTTGTTGGTCAGTTGCGTGCCGGCGGCCTGCAAGACGGCGGGCGAGGCGTAGTTCTCGCTGGCGATCAGCTCGATGTGGTCTTCCTGGCGCTGGTGCTCGGCCTGGATGGCGGCCCAGACGGCAGGGTCTTGCTGGGCGATGGTGGTGCTGCGGTGGTACATGGCAATCCTTTTGGACGGGGATTCCCTTGGCGGGCAAGGGCTGCCCAGGCGAACGGCGGAAAGCGCCTTGCATGCCGGGCACGAAGGCGGTGTGCTTCCCCGTGGTGATCGGCCGAAGGGCCGCGGTCCACGTCGGCCCGGTCTGACGGCCCGGGCCTATCGCCAGTTGCACACGCCGGCAAGTTTAGCCGACGCCGCCGCGCATCGGGCGCAGGGCGCGCCGCGCGGTGCGCCCGCGCTCAGGACGCCAGCTTGGCGACCACCGTGGGCGCCTGGGTGCCGCCCGTGCTGGCGCGCAGGTCGGCGGCGCCCGCGGGTGCGGCACGTTGTGTGGGGGGCAGGGCGTGGCCCCTGGCCACCTGGTACAGGCGCGCGTACTCGGCCATCACCTTGTCGGCGTAGCCGCCGTCCGTGGGCAGGTTGGCGGCGCCCACGTAGTACTTCAGCCCGCCGACCAGCGAGCCGGCACGCGCAACGCATTCCTGAAGCACCTTCACGCCCACGCGCAGGTTGGTGCGGGGGTCGAAAGCGGCGTAGTTGCCGCCGAAGTGCTGGTACTTGTCGGTGTGCACGCTGGTCATCACCTGCATCAGGCCCTGCGCGCCCACCGTGCTCTGCGCAAAGGGGTTGAAGCTGGACTCCACCGCCATGATGGCCAGGATCAGCGTGGGCTCCAGCTTGCTGCTGCGGCCCACGTCGTAGGCCTCGGCCACCAGCGCGGCCACGGGCTCGGGCGCCACGCGGTATTTGCGGGCGATCCACTGGGTCACGCTGGCCTGCTCGCGCGGCAGCTCCCTGGGGTCGGCGGCAGTGGCGCGCTCGATGGCGCCCGGCTCGGGCGTGATGCCCATGGCCGCCACCTTGCGCGCCAGCAGGCGGTCGGCCAGCCAGTCCTCGCCCTGCTGGCGCAGGTCGGCGCGGGTGCCCAGCAGCACCACGGTCAGCGCGGTGAGCACGCCCAGCAGCGCCAGGCCGTTGTGGGTGATTTCAAAAAATCCTTCGGCCACGTCACCGGCGAAGGTCCTCAGGCCGCTTCCCACGGCGGCAAGTTGTCCGGACGCTGTCATAACGCTCCTTGTCAGGGCGGTCCGTCGTCACCGTCGGTCCGGCGCATCGGCCAGTCGGACGACGCGCGGGCACTGCGGCAATGAAACGGTGGTCGCCCCGATGTCAGTTGATGGGCCGGGTCGCAAGGCGCCCATGACGACAGGCGCGGAAGCTCCAAAACTGCTTCGATCGGATTGCAACCCTGGCTTGCCGGGATCGGCAGCGGATCAGGGAATCCCCTTGGTTTGTGGGGAAGTGGGCATTCTAGGAAAGACTTTCATATCCAGTCAACCCTGTAAATTGGAGTTCACATACTAATTAAAATATATTGAAACACATTCCCATCGGCGCTGCTCAGGACTTGAAAGCATCCCGCGCCGTGCCGGCAAGCCCTGCGGCGCCGAACCCGGCGCGCGATTGAGGAGGGCAATTTCGGCCCCGGGTGGCATTGAAATTCGCGACTGGCGCGGGCGCAGGCAAGCCCCTACAGTGGCGTTGTCCGATGCTTTCGGACGCTCCGGTCGGTGAAGAGCCGGTTCGCGGTCGCGATACCGCGGCATGGCAGCCCCCGGCCACCCCTGAAGAAGGCAATCTATTGCCTTCCCCGCAGCCGGGAACAGCCAGCTTTCCGATGCGGATCCAGGCAGACCATGACGCTTTTGTCACGCTGCCTGAAAGCCCGGCGGGCAACCGCCGGGCTTTCTTGTTGGCGCGCTGTTTCAGCGCTCTTGGCCGGTGATCGGGCCCGATTTCGTACGATTGCACGCAGTTGTTACGGTTGTTTCTTGTGCCGGTGCGCCGGCGCGGCGGCTGGCGCGCGGCTTGCGCGGACAATCGGTCCCCGTGATGCCTGCCGAATCCTCCGACACCTCGCCCGTTTCCGACCCCGTGCCGCCCCGGCGGCCGCCACCCGGCCGTGGCCGCCGCTGGCTGCGCCGCGCGCTGATCACCGCCGCCGTGGTGCTGGCCCTGGGCGTGGCCAGTTGGCTGGGTGTGCCGCCGCTGCTCAAGTGGCAGGGCGAGAAGATCGGCAGCGAGCAGCTCGGGCGGCCGGTGCACATCGGGCGGGTGGACTTCAAGCCCTGGTCGCTGGAGCTGACCGTGGACGACGTGTCCATCGGCGGCCTGCCCGGCGCGCCCGATCTGCTCAGCGTCAAGCGCATCTACGCCAATGCCGCGCTGCAATCGATCTGGAAGCTGGCGCCCGTGCTGGACGCGCTGCAGGTGGACGAGCCCGCATTGCGCCTGACGCACCTGGGCGAGGGCCACTACGACATCGACGACATCCTGGCGCGTTTTGCCGCCCGGCCCCAGCCGGCACAGCCGAGCGAGCCGCCGCGTTTTGCGCTCTACAACATCGCCCTGAAAGACGGGCGCATCGACTTCGACGACCGCACGGTCGAGCGCGTGCAGCAAGTGCGCGGCCTGCAACTGGCCGTGCCCTTCATCAGCAACCTGCCGGCGGCGCGCCAGGTCACGGTGCAGCCGCGGCTGGCCTTTGCGCTCAACGGCAGCGCCTTCGACTCGCAGGCCGAGGCGCTGCCCTTCGACGCATCGCAGCGCACCAGCGCCACGGTGCGGCTGTCCAGGCTCGACTTGACACCCTACCTGGGCTACCTGCCGGCCGGCTTGCCGCTGCGGCTGCAGGCGGCCACGGTCGATGCCGATCTCAAGCTGGCGTTCGAGCAGACCCCGCGCACCTCGCTGCGCGTGGACGGCACGCTGGACGTGAGCGCGCTGAAGGCGGTCGATGCGCACGGCGGCGATGCGCTGGCCTTCGATGCGCTCAAGATCCAGGTGGACGAGGCGCGGCCGCTGGAGCGGCAGGTGCATCTGGGCTCGGTGCAGCTGGAGGGCCCGCGCGTGGACCTGCGCCGCGACCGCGATGGCCGCCTCAACCTGCTGCCGCCGGAGACGACGGCGGCGGCTTCAGCGCCGGCGCGCGCCCGGCCGCCAGGCGCCGACACGGCCAAGGCGCCCGCCAGCGCGCCTTCGGAGGCTGCCGCAGCCCAGGGCGCAGCCGCCGAGCCGGCGCTGGCCTTGAGCATCGACCAGGTGGCGGTGCGCGGCGGTGCGGTCAACTGGCGCGACGAGAGCACCGCCGGCGAGTCCGCCCCCGCCGCCGATCTGCGCGTGAGCCGGCTGGACTTGAACGCCAAGTCCATCGCCTGGCCCCTGCAAAAGCCCTTTGCCTTCGACGGCTCGCTTGCTCTGGCCGCCGCCGACGCGCCCAGGCAGGCGCCGGCCACACAGGCGGCGCAGGCCACGCCGCCCGCGCCAGCCAACCCGCGCAGCGCCCGCGCCAAAGGCCCCGTCAAGCCGGCGGCCCCGGCCCAGGCGGCGCCCGCCAAGCCCCCGGCGCCGGCGGCGCCGGCCGGCCCCGCCACCTTGGCCTTCGAGGGCCACGCCAGCGACCGACAGGCCGAGCTGACCCTGCGCGCCGCCCAGGTGCCGCTGGCGCTGGCCCAGCCCTATCTGGCGGCCTATCTGGTGCCGCAACTGACGGGCCGCGTGCAGGCCGAAGCCAGCTTGAGCTGGGCCGCACCCCAGGGCCAGGGCCTTGCACCCAACTGGAGCGTGAAGGCCAGGCAGGTGGTGCTCGAGCAGCTGCTGCTGCGCGGCGAGCCGATGGCGGCGAGCAAGGCCGATGAGGCGCGCGAGTTGCCCGCGGAGGCGTCATCCGGCGGCCCGCGTGAATCCCGCCCGGCGCGCGCGGCCCGTGCGCCGCGCCAGGCGACGGCGGCCCCCCGGTCCCGCCGCGCCGACGACCCGCGCGCGCCGGACGAGCTGGCCCGCATCGAGCGCGTGGAGCTGACCGACGCGCAGGTCGATGGCACGAGCCATGCCGTGACGGTGGCACGCATGCAGGTGCAGGGCCCGCGCGTGGACGTGGAGCGCGACGCCCAGCAGCACTGGATGGCCGAGCGCTGGCTGCGCACGCCCCAGGGCGCGGCCGAGCCGGGTGCGCAAGCCGGCGGCAAGCCCACCGGCACCGCCGATGCGCCCTGGTCCGTGCGGCTGGAGGAGCTGGCCATCACTGGCGCCGCCGTGGGCTGGCGCGACGAAGGCATGCGCCGCGTGGCGCGCGCCGAGCTGAGCGATTTGCAGATCGAGGCGCGCAAGCTCACGCTGGAGGGCAAGCAGCCCATGGAGATCAGCCTCAAGACCCTCGTGGGCACCGGCCGGCGCTCGGGGGGCGAGCCGGGGCGGCTGGCCTGGCGCGGCCAGGCGACGCTGGAGCCGCTGTCCGCCCAGGGCACGCTGGAGGCCACGCGCCTGCCCGTTCAGGCCTTCGAGCCCTACTTCGGCGACCTGCTCAACGTGGACCTGCTGCGCGCCGACGCCGGCTTCAAGGGCCGCATGGCCTTCACGCAAACCGCCCAAGGCCCGCGCGTGCGCGTGGAGGGCGATGCGCGAATCGAGGAGTTGCGCACCTTCAGCCGTCCCGGCACGGCGGTCGATGGCGAGGCACCGGTGCCTGCGGCGGGCGCCTCGGCGCCGGCCAACGCGGCGCGGGCCGAAGTGAAATCCCAGGCCGCGCTGGCGCCCACCGCCGCGCGCAGCGCGTCCGGCCTGGGCAGTGAGCTGCTCAGCTGGAAACAGCTGCGCCTGGACGCGCTGGACGCGCAGATCGAGCCCGGCAAGGCGCCGCAGGTGGCCATCGGCGGCACGCAGCTGTCGGACTTTTATGCCCGACTGGTGATCGACCCGAGCGGGCGCTTCAATTTGCAGGACATCGTCAAGTCCGACGCCAAGGCCACGGGCCCGGCGGCTGCGGCATCTGCTCCGGTTTCCGTAGCGGCCAGCGCGCCCGCATCCGGCGCGACACCGCCCGCTGCCGCCGCGCCCGACCCGCTGGCGCCCGTCATCCGCTTTGGCCCCACCAAGCTGGTCAACGGGCGCATCGACTTTGCCGATCACTTCATCCGCCCCAACTACTCGGCCGACCTGACCGACTTGAACGGCAGCCTGGGCGCCTTCAGCTCGGTGGCGCAGGCGGGCGCGCCGCAGATGGCCGACCTGGTGCTCACCGGCCGTGCCGAAGGATCGGCCGCGCTGGACGTGCGCGGCAAGCTCAACCCGCTGGCCACGCCGCTGGCGCTGGACATCCAGGCCAAGGTGAGCGATCTGGACTTGCCGCCGCTGTCGCCGTACTCGGTCAAATATGCCGGCCACGGCATCGAGCGCGGCAAGCTCAGCATGGACGTGGGCTACAAGATATTGCCCGACGGCCAGCTCACGGCCACCAACAAGCTGGTGCTCAACCAGCTCGAGTTCGGCGATGCGGTGCCGGGTGCGCCCGCCAGCTTGCCGGTGCAACTGGCCACCGCCCTGCTGGCCGACAGCGACGGCGTGATCGACCTGGACCTGCCCATCAGCGGCTCGCTGAATGACCCGCAGTTTTCCCTCGGCCCCATCATCTTCAAGGCCATCATCAACCTGATCGGCAAGGCCATCACCGCGCCGTTCACGCTGCTGGCGCGCGCCTTCGGTGGCGATGCGGGGCAGGACCTGTCGCAGGTCGCCTTTGCGCCCGGCAGCGCGGTGCTGAACGGCAAGGCGCGCACGCAACTCGACAAGGTGGCCAAGGCGCTGGCCGACCGCCCCGGCCTGAAGCTCACGGTGGCGGGCAGCGCGCGGCTGGACAACGAGCGCGAGGGCGCGCAGCGCCAGCGGCTGTACGCCCTGGTGGCGGCCGAGCAGCGCAGCGCCTCGTCGGGCGCGGGGGCGGCGGTGCAGGCCGCCGCGCCGGACGGGCCCGCGTCCGCGTCCGCCGCCGCGTCGGCTCCGGCCGCCGCTGCCTCCGAGGCCGCTGCCGCCGCCTCGATCGCCAATTCGCCCGACTACCCCGCGTTGCTGAAGCGCCTGTACCGCCGCGCCGACATCCCCGGCAAGCCGCGCAACGCCATCGGCATGCTGCGCGACATCGGCGTGCCCGAGATGGAGGCGCTGCTGATGGCCCACATCGACGTCGGCGAGAGCGCCATGCGCCAGCTGGCCGTGCAGCGCGGCGTGACCGTCAAGGACTACCTGGCGGGCAAGGGCATTGCCGCCAATCGACTGTTCCTGGGTGCGGTACAAACCGACGCGCCCGCCACCGATGCGAGCGCCGCCCCGGCCAGCCCCGCCAGTGCCGCGCCCGCCGCCTGGGTGCCGCATGCCGAGCTGAGCCTGGGTACCAAGTGACACAAAACGGACGATGCGGATCGCCGCGTCGTTGCGGCGACAATACGGGCCTGTACGGGCGCGCCGTGGGCGCGCCGTTTCTTGTCCACCCTGACCCGTCATGTTCCCCTTTTCCCGCGACCCGAAAGACCCGCAACCCGCCGTCGAAGCCCCGGCACCCAGGCCGACGGAGGCACACCCGCTCGACGCGCTGACCGGCGGCGTGTTCTCCGCCGCCACCTCGGGCGAGCGCGCCCAGCGCGTGCGCGACTGGCTGGCCACCGAGCCCACGCCCGAGCACATGCAGGAGGTGTTCAAGGAGCTCTCGTCCAAGGACAAGGGCGCCGCCAAGGCCCTGCGCGAAAAAATCGACGAGCTGCGCCGCGCCAAGGGCCAGGACGCCGTGGCCGCCGAATGGCAGGCCAAGGCGCAGGCCCTGCTGGGCGCCGCGCGCCTGAACATCGCCGACGCCCTGGCCTGGCAGCGCGACGCCGCCAAGGCCGGCGCGCCGCTCTCGCGCGAGCCGCTGGCCGGCCTGCGCACCCAACTGGTCGAACGCATCAAGGCCGTCGAGGACTTGCAGCAGCGCGTGATGGTGCAGCGCGAAGCCGCGGCCCTGCTGGCGCAGCGCATCGAGATCTTGTCCACCAAGCCCTGGGCGGACGCGCAGGCGCAACAGGCCGCGCTGGAGGCCGACATCACCCACTGGCGCGCGCAAGCCGACGCATTGCGCGCCGACGGCCAATGGCCCAGCGTCGATCTGCGCTACCCGCCGCAGCTGGAGGCTGCGCAGACCCAGCTGGAGGCCGTGTGGAGCGCCTTCGTGCCCGCCCTGGCGCAGGCCGCCGCCGCCGCGCAAGATGCGGCCGCGCCGCTGCCGCCCGTGCCGGTGTGGGCCGACGAGCTGCGCGCCGCGCGCGGTGAAAAGCCGGTCGGCGAAGCCGCCGCCCCGGCGCCCGCCAAGCCGCGCATCGACCCCGAGCAACGCGCCGCGGCCAACAAGGCCGTCGAAGCCGGCGTGATGCTGCTCGAGCAGGCCGTCGCCGCCGGCCACAGCAAGAACATGAACAGCGCCACCCAGGCGCTGCGCCAGTCGCTCAAGACCCATGGCCGCCTGATCGACGAGGCGCTGGACGCGCGCGTGCATGCCGTCCTGGTCTCCGCCGGCGAGCTGGGCGGCTGGCAGCGCTGGAGCGCCGACAAGGCGCGCGAGCAGCTGGTGGCCCGCGCCGAGGCGCTGTTGGTGCGGCGCAAGCCCCGGGGCGCGCCCGCCCCGGCAGGTGATGCTGCGCCCACGCCCGCGCCCGCGCCGGCGGCCGATGCCCAGGCGCCCGCCGCGCTCGCTGATGCCGCCCCCACGCAAGATGCTGCAACCGCTGCCGCCGCTGCAACCGATGCCGCCGGTGCAACCGATGCCGCCGGTGCCGACAACGACACCGCCGCCAGTGCCGCGACCGCCGCGCCGGCCGAGTCCAGCGCCGTTGAGTCCGCCGCAGCCGATACCCCCATCGACGCGCCGGCCGCAGACGCCACCGCCACCGACGCGCCCGCACCGGCCGATGAGCTGGTGCCCGCCATGGGCGGGCGCAAGCTGCAAGACGCCATCCGCAAGCTGCGCGAGGAGTGGAAGACCGCCGACCAGGGCGGCCCGCCCAACCACGCGCTGTGGAAGCGCTTCGACCGCGCCTGCAACGCCGCGCACGAATTTGTCGATGCCTGGCTCAGCCAGGTGCGCGCCGAGTCCAGCGAGCACAAGGCCCAGCGCGCGGCCTTGATCGAGGAGGTCAAGGCCTGGGGCGCCGCGCAGCAGGCGCAGGCCCGCGCCGACTGGAAGGCCATGGGCCGGCAAATTCATCAATTCTCCGAGCGCTGGCGCAATGCCGGCCACTTGTCCGAGAAGGCCTACACCGAGCTGCAGGCGCAATGGAAGGCCGCCATCCACGAGGCCGCCGCGCCGCTGGAGGCCGAGCAAAAGGCCAGCACCGCGCGCCGCCAGGCCTTGATCGCCGAGGCCGAGCAATTGGGCGCCGCGCCGCAATTGCGCATCGACGCCGTGCGCGCGCTGCAACAGCGCTGGCAGGCCGAGGCGCAGGCCATCCCGCTGGAGCGCCGCCACGAGCAAAAGCTGTGGGACGCCTTCCGCAAACCCATCGACGAGGCCTTCAATCGCAAGAGCGCCGAGCGCGAGGCGCAGCAGGCCGCCCTGAGCGCGCACGACCGCGCCGTGCTGGAGGCCGCCAAGGCGCTCGAAGCGGCCAACGCCAGCGGCGACGCGCAGCGCATTCGCGCCGCCATGGCGCAGCTGGAGGCCGCCACGCGCGGGCAGGCGGCCGCGGCGTCAGTCGAGCAAAAAGCGGCGCCAGCGCCCGCCGATCAAGCGTCACCAGCTACTGAAAACGCAGCAACCGATGCCCCGCCAGCCGCTGCCGACGAGCCCGCGGGCGAGGCCCCGGCCGCCGCCGCGCCGCCGCCCAAACCCGCCAAACCGCTGATCGCCATGCGCGGCGACGACCGACCCGGCGCCCGGAAGGCCGAGGCGCCCGCCGCCCGTGGCCCCGGCCGCTTTGGCGATCGCCCCGGCGGGCGTGATGGTGCCCGCGGCGGCCCCGGCCGTGGCGATCGCTTCGGTGATCGGCGCGAGGGCGGCCGCTTTGGCGATCGCCCCCCGCGCGAAGACCGCGGGCCGCGCCTGGGCGACGCCGCCTTTCGCGCCCAGCGCGACGCGGTGGACAACGCCCAGGCCCAGCTGCGCAAGCTGGCCGCCCAGGCCCACGGCGAGGCGTTGACGCAGCTGCTGGGTGCCTGGCAGCAGCGCCAGCCCGAGCAGGTGCCCAGCGTGCAAGAGCTGGGCCGCGCCGTCAGCCCCGCGGTGCGCAGCAGCTGGACGCAGGCCGTGGGCAGCGGCGCGGGCAACGCCGGCAAGGCGGGCGAAGCCCTGCTGCGCCTGGAGATGGCCGCCGAGGTGCCCACGCCCGCCGACCAACTGAGCGCGCGCCGCGCGCTGCAACTGCAATTGCTGACGCGCCGCAACGACCCGGCGCCGGTCGAAACCTGGGCGCAAGACACCGCCGCCGTGCTGGCCAGCCCGCATGACGAGGCGCAGGCGCGGCGCTTGCAAAACGCACTGAAGGCGCTGCTGCGCAAGGGGTGATGAAGATGCCCGTCGCCACGCGGCAGCAGGGCAAGAAAAAACTCGCACCGCGATGCACGCGTGCGGGTTTTTTTGTTGGTGCCCGGGCCGCAACCGAACCGACACGGTGTTGCCACCGGCACGTTTTGAGGTTGAGTTCCGAGACTGGCGGGAGATTACGCTGAAACCCGCAGAGCCTTGCTGCGCTTGGTTTTCCAAGAGGTTAGTCGCATTGGCTTTGCGCCTAGACCAGACCAATTGAAGCTTCAGGGCTTCGCGACGCGATGCGGAAACACCAGGGTGAAGCAGGTGCGCCCCTGACCCGACGTCGCTGTGACGCGGCCGCCGTGGGCCTCGGCGATGGCGCGCGTGATGGCCAGACCCAAGCCCGAACCGTCGGTGTCCGGATGGGCCCTGGAAGCATCAGCGCGGTAGAAGCGGTCGAACAGCCGGGGCAGAACCTTGGCATCAATGTCGGCGCCAGTGTTCTCCACGGCCACGGTCGTGGCTTGTGCCGTGCCGGTGATGCGAATGGTGATGTCGCCGGCCTCGGGCGTGTAACGCAGGGCGTTGGACAGCAGGTTGCTGACCGCGCGGCGGAACATCAGGCGGTCGCCTTCGATCTCGCCATCGCCTTCCACCCGCAGCCGGATGCGCTTTTCCTCGGCAACGGCCTCATAGAAGTCGAGCAGCGCCAGCCCGTCCTGGCGGGCAGAAAACCGCTCCTTGTGCGGCAGATCCACGCCGCGCTCGGTCTTGGCCAGGAACAGCATGTCGGACACCATGCGCGCCAGCCGCTGAAACTCCTCGGCATTCGAAGCCAGGATGTCGCGGTAGGTTGCGGCATTGCGCTTGGTCGCCAGCGCCACCTGGGTCTGCGTCAGCAGGTTGCTGATGGGGGTACGCAGCTCGTGCGCGAGGTCGGACGCGAAATCGGTCAGGCGCTGGAAGTCCTCCTGCAG
>JAFEEB010000017.1 GCA_018241325.1 Pseudomonadota bacterium
ACATTGCTCAACTTGATTCGTTAGACATCGAGCATGAAATTTCAACTCGAAGAATCGCTGAGAGGCGCACCTGACGAATCCGTTCTCGATGATCTGCGCAGGGTTGCCAAATCACTTGAAAAGGATACTGTCACGCGTTCTGAGTACAACCGCTTGGGCATTGCATCCTCCGGAATGATCGAGCGTCGCTTCGGATCCTGGAACAAGGGTTTGGCAAGCGCTGGATTAAAAATCAAAGTACAGAAAGATATCCCGGATGATGATCTGTTTGAAAATTTGAAACAAGTTTGGATTAAACTAGGGAGACAGCCACGATATTCAGAGATAAGATCGCCCGTGTCATTGTTTTCAAACGTTACTTACGATAAGAGATTTGGTAGCTATTCGGAAGCTTTGAAGAAATTCATAGCATGGGTTAACGCTGATGCTGAGGGTAGTTTATCCGAAGAGATTGAGTTAATCGATGCAAAGAGAGAAAATACACCATCCGTAAAATCAACGCATCGTTCACGACGAGAAATATCAGAGCGTCAGAGATTTCGTATTCTCGTAAGAGATGGTTTTAGGTGTAAGTCTTGCGGGGCGAGTCCTTTATTAAAGCCCGGAACGGAACTACATGTTGACCATATAATTCCATGGTCAAAAGGTGGTGAGACAGTAGATGACAACCTCGAGGTTAAGTGCAAACAATGCAACCTCGGGAAAAATAATGCGTTTAATGTCTAACATTTCGTCGCAGCCGACCGCCTACGGCGGCGGCTGAACTTATTCGTTGGATTTGTAGAAATTAATTATGCGCTTCGAGCTTGAACATCTTGAATCCTACGACGACGAAGCATTGCTCTCGGAATTGCGACGTGTGGCGGCACTAATTCCCACGCCGAATATTACGAGGGATCAATTCACTGCTTTAGCGAAGGTTCATAGCTCAACTCTAGACAAGCGCTTCGGAGGCTGGAGAAAGGCACTGGAGGCGGCTGGTCTGGGGCAGCGTTTTGACACGAGCGGATCACGAAAAAATCGTGAAGAAGTTCTCGTGGCAATCAAAGCAACTGCGGAGAAGCTGCAAAAGGACGTCTTGACCCTAGGCGAGTTTGAAGTACACAGCGGCATAAACAGCGGCCCTGTGCGGCGCATCTTCGGTACTTGGAAAAATGCTTTGGCCGCTGCGGATCTTGTCCAGTCGGCACTTGGAAAACGCTACACAGATGAAGAGTGCTTTGAGAACATGTTGTCCGTTTGGACTCATCATGGTCGTCCTCCACAGCATGACGAAATGAATGAAAGTCCATCGGTTGTGGGCTCAAAAGCGTAGGTCCGCCGTTGGGGTACATGGCGTAAAGCGTTGGCGGCATTTGTTGAGCGAGTCAACGCCGAACCGTTTGAGCCGCCGCAATCATTCCAGCCGCGGCAAGAGCCGCTTTAAGAAAAATCTTCGGAACCCAAGCGAGAACCACGTGATATTCCATTGGCTCTTCGTTATTACATCCTAAAGCGCGATCACTTCCGCTGCGTCACATGCGGGGCGTCGCCCGCAATCCGCATGGGCGTTCAGTTGCACATTGACCACATTCATCCCTGGGCTCTTGGAGGCGCAACAGTTGCCGATAATTTACGAACACTTTGTGAGCAATGCAATCTCGGCAAAGGCGTATCTCCGGCATGACGAAATCCAACAAGGCATTCAAGCGGACGGGCTACGCCCGCCGCTTAATTTGAGCTACAAGGGCTTCCCTCACTTTGCAAGCAATACCTCTCCCTGGGTTGATCGCGCAGCGACAGACCCAGGCATGGTTTTCGTCGATTGCAAATCAGCTCTCAACCTTGTGCATGCAGCGCGTCGATGCCCCATGGCAAACGGTGCGGACGGCGTGACTACAAACGGTCATTGCGCTGCCTTCTTGTTGGCAGCAAACCCTGATGAAAGACGCGCGCCGGGGGCTCCATTCGTTAGTCGGGCTTCGGGATGACTCCCGTTGATCCCCACGAGTTAACCGAGCATTGCCCAGCGCAGGTCCAACCCTTTGCACATCAACGACTGCCTTCACGCGGCGGATTTCTGATTTGTTGGCTTGTTCTGGTGCGTGTTTTCTTGCTGGCTCAGGCGGGCATCTTGAAGCTCTCACCTCGCTGCAACACAGCCCAGCACATGCGGGCGTTCTTGGCGGCAAGGAAAAATGGGGTCAGATCAACATTAAATTTTCAAAGACCATGGCCTGATCCTGAATCCATTTCGCATAGGAAAATGGTAGAAAAATGGGGTCAGATCAACATTAAATGCTAATCCACCGGCCCATTCCACCAACACCCTTGGCCGTGAATAGCCCTCCCGGCACAGTGTCACGTCACCGCGTGCTGAAAGACTCGAATGCGCGGCGCGATCCGCTCTTGCTGAGTTCGGGTTGTTGTCCGCATGTCGTACTCGGTTTGCAGATTGATCCAGAAGCGCGGCTCCATCTGAAAGTACAGGCCAAGGCGCAACGCCGTATCGGCCGTGATGGGCCGGTGGCCGTTCACAATTTCGCTGACACGGCTTGGCGACACATCGATGTCGGCGGCAAGCTGCCGGGCCGAAATGCCCAGAGGCTTCATGAAGTCCTCCAGCAGAATTTCGCCAGGGTGAATCTCGTCAAGTAGTTTCGGCATGTTCGGCTCCTAGTGGTAGTCCACGATTTCAACCCGGTGTGCACCATCTTCACGCCAGATGAAGCACACCCGCCATTGGTCGTTAACCCGAATGCTGTGCTGCCCCTTCCGGTCATTTTTCAAGGCCTCAAGCTGGTTTCCTGGTGGAACCCTCAAGCTGGCCAGAACTGTGGCCGCATGCAGTTGCAGCAACTTCCGCCGAGCGACGCGCTCGATGCTCCGAAACCGTGGCGCCGCCTGACTGCGAAAAAGAGCCTCGGTGTCAGGGCAGTTGAACGAGTGGATCATGTTCCATTTTGTTCCGTATGACGGAATCCGTCAACATGGAAACGCATCAAATTCGGCCGGCCCGCAGTTTTTCCAGCGCCGTCGCAAAGGCCACCAACGACGCGCCGGGAAAGGTCGGATCAGATCAACATGAAAGGCGGATCCTCCATTGCGCCAACACTCTTGGCCGCAGGTCACACCCCGCAACGCAGCCAAGCTGTCATAGCCCAAGCGGCGCCGCCCCGATCCGTTCCGGCCCCGGCGGCACCGTTCGGTGCATTCCATGCCGCTGTGGCGCCGACGCACCGCAGCATCCCTACACCACCTGATCTTCGTGCGCGGCCGGCGCCGGCGCGCCACCGGCCCCGTTGGCGCCCGATGCCGTCCATTCCTTGGGCACGTGGGTGGGGGTGGTGGCGCTGGGCACGGCGCGGGCGGCGTTGGATTGCTCGGGCACCAGGTGGGTGATGGCGCCGGGGTGGGGTGCGCGGCGGCGGGTCAGGGCTTCGGCAATTTGCGCGGCCGATGCGGGGCGGCCGGCGACGGTGGGGCGGATGTCGGGCGCGGCGTCCGCCTCGGCGCTGTCGGGCAGGCGCGGGTTGAAGCTGTGCGCGTCGGCCAGCGGCCAGTACAGGCGGTACACGTTGTTCTGGTGCGCCAGGTCGCTCAGGATGGCGCCGGGCTTGATGGTGGGCATGATGGCCGACAGCAGGCGGATGCGCTCGCTGTCGATGCGCCGCACGATGTGGTGGGTGCTGAGCTGGTCGGGGTGCATCAGGCCGGCGGCCTGCAGCAGCTCCTTGAGCGCATGCAGGGTGTTGGCGTGGTACTGCGCCACGCGCGGGGCCTTGTCGGCCACCACCAGGGCGCGCTCGCGCTTTTGGTCTTGCGTGGTGATGCCAGTGGGGCAAAAGCCGCTGTGGCACACCTGCGCCTGGATGCAGCCCAGCGCCATCATGAAGCCGCGCCCCGAATTGCACCAGTCGGCGCCCAGCGCAAACATGCGCGCCAGGTCGAACGAGGTGATGACCTTGCCGGCGGCGCCGATCTTCACGCGCTCGCGCAGGCCGGCGCCGATCAGCGTGTTGTGCACCAGGTGCAGGCCCTCCTGCACGGGCGCGCCCATGTGGTCGGCAAACTCGATGGGGGCGGCGCCGGTGCCGCCTTCGGCGCCGTCCACCACGATGTAGTCGGGGGTGATGTCGGTCTCGAGCATGGCCTTGACGATGCCGAACCACTCCCAGATGTGGCCGATGCACAGCTTGAAGCCCACCGGCTTGCCGCCCGACAGCTCGCGCAGCCGCGCGACGAACCGCATCAGCTCGACCGGGTTGGAGAACGCGCTGTGCGCCGAGGGCGAGATGCAGTCCACGCCCACCGGCACGCCGCGCGCGGCGGCGATCTCGGGCGTGACCTTGGCGCCGGGCAGCACGCCGCCGTGGCCGGGCTTGGCGCCCTGGCTGATCTTGATCTCGACCATCTTGACTTGCGGCTCGCGCGCCTGCGCGGCAAAGCGCTCGGCGTTGAAGCTGCCGTCGGCGTTGCGGCAGCCGAAGTAGCCCGAGCCGATTTCCCAGATGATGTCGCCGCCGTGCTCGCGGTGGTAGCGGCTGATGCCGCCTTCGCCCGTGTCGTGCGCAAAGCCGCCGATCTTGGCGCCCTGGTTGAGCGCCAGGATGGCGTTGGCCGACAGCGCGCCAAAGCTCATGGCCGAGATGTTGAACACGCTGGCGTTGTAGGGCTGCGTGCAGGGCGAGGCGCCCGCGCGCGGCGTGCCGGGCTCGCCGCCGATCCAGATGCGAAAGTCGTGCGAGCCGATCTTGGTGGTTTGCAGCGAGTGGTTGATCCACTCGTAGCCCTTGGCGCCTACGTCCAGCTTGGTGCCGAAGGGCCGCACGTCGGGCGCGCCCTTGGCGCGCTGGTACACCACGGTGCGCTGCGCGCGGGTAAAGGGCTCGCCCGCGTCGTGGTCGCCCTCGACGAAATACTGGCGGATCTCGGGGCGGATGAACTCCAGCAAAAAGCGCATGTGCCCCAGCACGGGGTAGTTGCGCAGCACCGCGTGGCGCGTCTGCGTGTAGTCGCGCCAGCCGAGCAGCGTGAGCGCGCCGAAGACCACCAGCGGCACCCACGCGCCGCGCCCCCAGATGGCCAGCGCCACCCCGCTGAGCACCACGCCCAGCGCGCACAGGGCCCAGGTGGTGAATCGAATGCTTTGCGCAAAAGGCATGGGCTTGGACATGGGCGAGGCTCCGGGCGAGTGGGCGGCGGGTGGCCGCGCCGTCCGGATCATCTTACCGAACGCTTGCCAGCGCTGGGCGTGGCCGCTGGGCGCGGCGCGTGCGGCGCCTCAGGCCGGCGGCAGCAACTGGAGCAGCCGCGCCAGCGCGTGCGCCACGGTCTGCGCGCGCACGGCGGCGCGGTCGCCGTCGAAGTGGCGGCACTCGGTCTCGGTCACGCCCGGCACGTGCCAGCCGAACCACACCGTGCCCACCGGCTTGTCAAGACTGCCGCCGCCCGGCCCCGCCACGCCGGTGACGGCCACGCTGGCGTGCGCGCGCGCATGGGCCACGGCGCCGCGGGCCATGGCGCGCGCCACCGGCTCGCTCACCGCGCCGTGCCGGGCGATGACGTGGGCGGGCACGCTCAGCAGCTCGGTCTTGGCCGCGTTGCTGTAGGTGACGAAGCCGCGCTCGAACCAGTCCGACGAGCCCGCCAGGTCGGTGCAGGCGGCGGCGATCAGGCCGCCGGTGCAGCTTTCGGCGCTGGTCATCATCCAGCCGCGCTGCGTCAGCGCTGCGGCCAAGCTTTGAACGATTTGGGCCGCTTGCGCGCGTACAGCCTGCGCAAGCAGCTCATTTTTTTGTAGTGAATCGGTCATAGCGCACGCGCCAGCGCGATCACCAGCAGCGCGCAGGCGGCGGCCACCAGGTCGTCCAGCACGATGCCCAGGCCCCCGCGCCAGCCGCGCGCGTCGTGAAACAGCCGGTCGGCCCAGCCCACCGGGCCGGGCTTGACGGCGTCGAAAAACCGGAACAGCGCAAACGCCGCCAGCTGCATCCAGAAGCCCGCCGGCAGCACCAGCCACAGCACGATCCAGAAGGCGACGATCTCGTCGGCCACCACGGCGCTGGGGTCGGCCACGTTCAGGTGGTCGGCGCTGACGGTGCAGGCCCACCACGCCACCGGCAGCGACGCGGCCAGCAGCCAGCCCAGCTGCGCGGGCGACAGCCACAGCCCCAGCACCACCCAGGCCAGCCAGGCCCACAGCGTGCCCACGGTGCCGGGGGCCAGCGGCGACAGACCGGAGCCAAAGCCCAGCCCGATCCAGTGCGCGGGGTGGGCGCGCATGAAGCGCACGCCGGGGCGCACGGCGGCGGCGGGTGGCGGCGCGGCGGGCGGCGCCTGCCCCGTGCGCGCGCGCGCCGCCACGTCGGTCACGTCCTCGCGCGGGCGATCCGACAGGCTCATCGTGTGGCCATCGGTGTTGCTCCCTCTCCCGCGCGCGGGAGAGGGTTGGGGTGAGGGCGAGCTCCGCGCCAACGCCGCATGCGCGCGACCCCCTCACCCCCACCCTCTCCCCCAAGGGGGCGAGGGAGTGAATACCGGGGTGCCGCCGTTGCTCCGTCCCCCTCTGAGGGAGGGTTGGGGCAGGAGCCAGCGGCACGTCTTGGGCGCGCGGGGGCGGCCCCCATCCCAGCCTTCCCCCAGCGGGGGAAGGAGCAAAACCGGTGCGTGCTCGGGCTCATGTTTTTTCTCCCTCCCCCGCTGGGGGCGGGGTGGGGGCCGGCAGCGCATCCGGGGTGCGCGGGGGCGGCCCCCATCCCCGCCTTCCCCCAGCGGGGGAAGGAGCAAGACCGGCGTGCGCGCGCGCTCATCGCCGCTCCTGCAGCCGCTCGTCCTTGGGCCAGCTGATCACGTGCCTGGCGCTGAAGGCCTGCGTGGCGCCGGCGGCCAGGGGCTGCTCCCAGGCTACGGTGCCCACCTGATCGTGCCAGCGGGTGGTGGTGGGCTGGGGCTGGTAGGTGGATTCGACGCTGACCTTGTCGTTGTCGGGCACCGGCGCCGCGTCCAGCACCTGCAGCCGGATGGGGCTGGTGTGGCGGTTTTGCACGGTGTAGCGGCGCTCGTCGGTGCGCTGGTTGCGCGTGCCGATGAAGCCGCCTGTGCCCTGCTGCTGCTCGGGGCGCTCGCTGCGCACGGTGACCAGCTCGTCGCGGCCAAAGGCCAGGCCCTCGTCTTGCGCGCTGGCGGGGTCGAAGTGGCCATTGCCGACGAAGGCGCCGTCGCGCACCAGGCTGACGGGGCCGGCCGGCCACACGCCGGGCGGCGCGCTGAAGCGGGCGATCAGATAGGCGCTGGTGTCCAGCGCGGGCGTGGTGCGGGTGAGCAGTTGGGCGTCCAGTGCCTGCTCGCCCAGCACCAGGGTGATGCGCTCGCCATTGGAGGGCACGCTGACGCGCTGGGGCACGGCAAATTCGGTGGCATAGGCGCCCTGGAACACGCTGACGTCGAAGTGGGGCGCGGCCTCGGCCTCGGCGTCGGCCTTGAACTGGGCCATGGCAACGGGCGCGGGCGCGGCCATCGCGCGGGCCTGCATGGGCGGCGCCGGCGGCTCGATGCCCACGCGCCAGGGCGGTGGCAGCGGCCCCTGCGTGGCGGCGCCGGGCTGGCCGGTGGACAGGGTGATGCGCACGCCGCTCCAGTCTTCGCCCGTGCTTTGCGCCACCTGCGCCAGGCGCGTCAGTTGCAATTTTTGGGTGGCGCTGTCCAGCGCGGCGCGATACGCCGGCTGCCAGCCGGGCCCGCGCACCTGATACGACAGGCGCACCGGCCCGCCCTGCGGCGCCGCCAGCGTCACCTGCACCACGCTGACCTGGGCGCGCGCGCCGCCGGTGCGCTCGCGCTCGGCCAGCAGCGGCGCCAGCTCGCGCTCGATCTGCTCTTGCTGGCGCGTCAGTTGGTGCTGGCGCGCCAGGCCGTCCTGCCCGGTCTGGCGCAGCGCGGCGGCGGTGGGGGCGATCTGCGCGGGCGGCGTGGCGCGGGCGGGGTCCCCGTTGGTGCCGAAGCTCTTGAGGTAGCCGGTGGCGAGGTCGATGCCGGCCGACTCGGCCTTGAGCGCGGCCACCTGGTCTTGCAGCGTGCGGATGCGCTCATCGAGCGGGCTGGCGCAGGCCTTGCCCAGCAGCGCGCGCGGCTGCTGGCGCACGCTGATCTCGCCGATGCGCACCGTGCCGTCGCCCGCGGCCTGCAGGCTGGCCGCGTCCAGGCCCGCGGGCAGGCAGGCAAACACGGCGTGGTTGGCGCCGGGCGCCACGCGCAACTCGCGCACCACGGTGGCCGCGCCGGGGTAGAGCGTGACGGCGCTGATGCGCGAGCCGCCATCGGCCACGGGGGCTGCGGCGGGCGCCGTTTGCGCGCCGGCGGCGCTGGTCAGCACCACGGCCGCCAGGCCGGACACGAGAGAGAAACTGCGATTCATGGCAAGCACCTGGATGGGGTCTTGCGCATCGTAGCAGCCGAGGCGCGGGCGGCGCCTTACGGGGGCGGGGCAGGCGTCACGCCTTGCCGGCTGCGGCCTGCAACTGCGCCGCCAGGGCGTCGTCGATGGCGCCCGCACGCCGCGCCGCCGGGCGCTGAGCGTGCAGCTGCGCAAAGCGCACGAACTCGGGGCGCGGCTCCAGCATCTTGAATTGCAGGTAAAAGCCGATCAGCGAGGCGACGAACAAATCGGCCGCGGTGAAGTGCTCGCCCGCGAGGTGATCGCGCCCGCGCACGGCGCCCTCCAGCGTATCCAGCGCGTCGGCCTCGCTGCCGTAGCCGGCCTGCTCGGGCTTGGCCAGCGTGCCGGTGGACTTGGCGGTGAGCATGGCCTCGACCGGCCCCATGAAGCTGATCCAGCGGTAGTAAGGGCCGCGCTCAGGGCTGCCGGCCGCGGGCGCGAGCTTTTTCTCGGGCACCAGATCGGCCAGGTACATCAGGATGGCGGCGTTTTCGGTCACCACCGTGTCGCCGTGCTTGATCGCCGGCACCTTGCCCATGGGGTTGATGGCGCGGTAGGCCGGCGCCTTCATGGTGGTGCCGTATTCGAGCACCTCGGTGGCGTAGGGCAGGCCGGTTTCTTCCAGCATCCAGCGCGCCACGCGGCCGCGCGACCAAGGGTGGGTGTAGAGGGTGATGGGGGCGGTCATGGGTGTCCTTTCGTCGATGGGTGGCACGTCACCACGATACCCGCTCGTCCGAGCCACCGAAGGCGGGCGGGAAGGCTTTGAAGTGCGGCAGCGCGTCCACCACCGGCAGCAGCGCGTGCTGGCATTGCACGTGCATGTGCGGCTGGAAGGCGCCAGCCGGCAACAAGAAGGCGTTGACGCTGCGCAGGCCGGCGGCGGTGATCTCGCTGAACAGGTGCGTGGCGCAGGCGGCGCAGCGCAGGCGTGGCGTGCTTTTGACTTGGCCTTCGGTCAGCGCGCCGCCGCGGGCTTGCACGGCGGTGGCCGGGTAGATGGCCGAGGCGACGTAGGCGCCGCCGTGCGCGGCGCGGCAGTCGTCGCAATGGCAGTAAATCTGCGCCACGGGGTCGGCGCTGATGTGCAGTTGCACGGCGCCGCAGCGGCATTGAATCTCGATTGGGCTCATGGCAAGGGCTCCTCGGCGGCGCGTTTGAGCGACTGCAAAACGTCGGCAAAGTCGGCCGACACCGCCGCGCCAATGTCGGCGGCGCCCGGGCCTTCAACTTCGATGCGGTAGTGCACGCGCACGCCGCCCGTGGCCAGCGGCGCGATGGCATGGGTCACGCGCACCACCACGCCTTCAAACGCGGTTTCGTCGGTGAAGCGCTCGTGGGCTTGCACGTCCATCAGGCGGCTTTGCAGCAGCGGGCCGCCATCGGGCAGCTGCATTTCGAAGTGGCTGCCGCTGGCGAACGGTCCGTGCAGTGCGGCGCGCGCCACGCCGGCGTTCCAGCGCGGCCAGTTGGCGACGTCGGTGAACAGCTGCCATACGCGGGCGGGCGTGGCGTGAACGTCGATGGCGGTGTCGTGGGCCCAACGGGCGGCGTGGGTGGTTGCGGTCACAGTGTTCCCCCTTGGTCGTTTGTGGGCCACCAGTGTGCGCACCGGGCCTGCCAGTTTCTGTCAGCAGTGCGCCGGATTCATGGCGGCTTGAATGGCATCTGTTCGCGCCAGCGGCGGATCAGGACGTGGCGCCGTTGGGGCATCGACTCGCCGGTTTCCGCCAGGGCGACCACCCGGTCGGCGCGAAAGTGGCGAAAGCCCTGGCGCAGCTCGCACCAGGCGGCGATCAGGCGCGCTTGCTCGAAAAACGCCATGGCAAACGGCCAGACGATGCGGCGCGTGGCCTGGCCTTCGGCGTCGCGGTAGTCGAGCGCCACTTTGCGCTCGGCGCGGATGGCGCGGCGCAGCGCGGGCAGCCAGGCCTCGGGCGGCGCGGACTGAGGCGGGCGCGGCACCATCAGGCCGCTGGTTTCCAGCGCCAGCCGCGCGTCGGTGGGCAGGGTGCCGGCCACGCGCGCCAGCGCGCTTTGGGCCGCAAAGGCCAGCTCGGGGTCGGGCTGCAGGCTGACCCAGCGCGCGCCCAGGAGCAGCGCCTCCAGCTCGTCGGCGCCGAACATCAGCGGCGGCAGCATGAAGCCGGGCTTGAGAAGATAGCCCATGCCGGGATCGCCCGCGATGTCGGCGCCTTGCTCGCGCAGCGTGGCGATGTCGCGGTACAGGGTGCGCAGGCTCACGCCCAGATCCTGCGCCAGCGCGGGGCCGGGCGCGGCGGTGCGGCGGCGGCGCAGGGCGTCGAGCAGGTGCAGCAGGCGGGCGGCGCGCGAGGGCATGGCGCGTGGGGGGCGCTTCAGGCGAAGTGGTCGAAGGAGCGAAAGTCGCTTGCCATTTCGCGGCCCTGCGCATCGACGAGGCGCAGGCCCGGCGCGGCGGTGATGCGGCCGATGCGCGTGACGGGCGTGGCGCAGTGCTTGGCGGCGGCCTGCACGGCGGCGTGGGCGCTGGGGGGGGCAGTGAAGGCGAGTTCGTAGTCGTCGCCGCCGGCGAGCACGCAGCGGGTCAGCCATTGCGTTGGATGAGGTGGCTGCGCAGGGTTGCGCGGCTGGCCCTCACCCCTGCCCTCGCCCAGAGGGAGAGGGAGGAATACCGGGGAGCCCTTGCCTGGAGGGGGAGGGTGCAAATCCGGCGCGGCCGATCGTCCTCGCCCCTCTGGGGAGAGGGTGGGGTGAGGGGCAACGGAGGCTCGTGAAGAAGCCGGGACATTTGAATCGAATTGGCCTGTCGCGCTTGTCAACAAGGCGCGAACAGCTATCAATTCAATAGTTTGCTGGATTTCGATCACGGCCCCCACGCCCGACGCTTTCAGGATGTGGCCCACATCGCCCGCCAAGCCGTCGCTGACGTCGATGCAGCTGGTGGCGATGCCGCGCAGGGCCTGGCCCAGCGCCACGCGCGGCGTCGGGCGCTCCAGCCGCTGGCGCGCGGCGGCCAGCGCGGCGGCGGGCAGGGTCCATTCGCCGCGCAGGGCGCCCAGTGCCAGGCGCGCGTCGCCCAGCGTGCCGCTGACCCACAGCTCGTCGCCCGCTTGCGCGCCGTCGCGCCGCAAGGCCTGGCCGGCGGGCACCTGGCCGAACACGGTGATGCAGATGGCCAGCGGCCCGGCCGTGGTGTCGCCGCCCACCAGGGCGCAGCCGTGCGCACCGGCCAAGGCCAGCAGGCCGTCGCTGAAGGCGTCCAGCCACGCCGCGTCTTGCGCGCGCGCGGGCGGCAGCGCCAATGCCAGGGTAAAGGCCAGCGGCGTGGCGCTCATGGCGGCCAGGTCGCTCAGGTTGACGGCCAGCGCCTTGTGGCCGAGGGCCAGGGGATCGACGTCGGCAAAAAAATGCCGGCCCTCGACGAGCATGTCGGTGCTGACGGCCAGCTGCATGCCGGGCGCCGGTTGCAGCAGCGCGCAGTCGTCGCCGATGCCGAGAACTATTGAATTTGTAGCTGCTTGCGCTTGATTGGCGGGCGTTGGCGCCGCTTTTTGCTTGAAAAAGCGCTCGATCAGGTCGAACTCGCCCATGTCCGTTATCCACAGCGCTGCGCGCCACCCGCAGGGCATGAAACCCAAAGAGCCCAAGGGCCGCGGAGCAGGCCAGGCCAGAGGTCGCCGTGGCCGGAGTCTCCCCGGCCCCTGGCGATGCCCCCTGCAAGGGGGTGGGCGCAACATCGCGCAGCGAGTGGAGACTGGGGGTGTTTCATTTCACGCCTTCGCTCGCACCGCGCCAGGGGGGCTGCGCCGCTGCACGAGGGCGCTCACCGACCGCCCAGCTCGAACGCGCGCTCGCGCACGCGGCTCATGCCCTCGGTCAGGCGGCGCACGCGGCCGGCGCGGCGCAGCGCGGCTTTCAGAAAGGCCATCATCAGCGGGCCGCTGTCGAGCACCCCTTGCGTGGCCTCCTGCGGGTTGATGTGGAACTCGGGGTGCCATTGCACGCCCATGACGAAGGGGTGGGCGGTGTGGCGGATGGCCTCGGCCACGCGGTCGATGTGGCTGCGCGCCTCGATCACCAGGCCCTTGCCCAGCTCGCCCACGCACTGGTGGTGAAGGCTGTTGACGCGCTGCGGCGCGTAGCCGTAGATGTCC
>JAFEEB010000018.1:0-1748 GCA_018241325.1 Pseudomonadota bacterium
TTATAATGAGTTATTGAATGGCAAAACCAATCAAGATAGCGTTGCCAATTTTTTAGTGTTGAATAAAATTTTAAATGCAGAAACTTATGGTCATGCATCTTTAACTAATAATGATATTACCAAATTAAAACAACAACCGTTTGTTGATGATGTTGGCATACTTACGCCGGGCAGATACAAAGCTTCTATTGAAAGTTATAGTGATAGATTTCCTTTTAGTACAGATATTTCTTTTGAAGCAGTGCCTTCGCAATTTATTGATGTAAATACCAAAGAATGGAGTTGGAATGAGAACAGCAATTTTATTCCCATGATTGCACCCAATATGTTTTTAGATTTTTACAATTTCCAATTTTCTTTTTCGCAAAACCTTCCCCAACTAACACAAGATGTTGTAAAAATGATTGTGTTTAAAGTAAACATTCAAACACCCAACGGGAAAATAAATTTTAATGGAAGAATTGTTGGCTTTAGTGATAGAATAACTTCTTTATTAGTTCCACAAAATTTTATGGATTGGGCAAACAAAAATTATAGCAATACACAAACAACACAACAACCATCAAGAGTAATAATAAAAACCAAAGACCCAGGGAACCCTTTACTGGTAAAATATTTAAAAGATAATGGCTTAACTACCGATGCAGATAAAACACGTTTTAGTAAGTATAGACAAATTGTAAATGTAGTTGTAAATATTAGCGGTGGTGCAGGTATAGTTATGTTAATTTTTGCTTTATTAATTTTTACATTATTTATTCAATTAACCATTGCATCATGTAAAACCGAAATTGAATTATTAATTACATTAGGTGCATCGCCCAAACAATTGCAAAGTTTTTTACTGAAACAATTTTATCCTTCAAACATTGTAATTATAATTGTTGCATTGCTTTTAATAAGTGTATTACAATTTCTTGCATATGGTTTTTTACAACAGCAAAATATATTTGTAAGTCAATTTATTTCTATTGCAACTATTGTGGTTGCGGCAACAATGGCATTGGTTTTATTTTTAACCAATTACTTTACCATAAAAAAATATGTTACAGTAAAACAGTAATAAATTTTATTTTACTAAACTTACCGCAATTTTACTTGCTGCTTCGGCATTGTGTTTTATTAATGCAATGTTTGCTTCTAAACTTTCGCCATGTGTATGTGTGGCAATATGTTCTAATAAAAAGGGAGTTACATTTTTACCTTTAATATTTTTTTCTTTTACTGCTTGTAATGCTTGTTGAATGTAGTTTTCAATAACATCATTTGCAACTTCGTATTGTTTAGGTAATGGATTGGCAATAAGTACACTTCCGTTTAAACCTAAAGCCCATTTGGTTTTTAGCATTTCAGCAATTTCAGAAATATTATCTATTCTTAAAGGAGTTGTAAAACCACTTTTACTTGAATAAAAACTTGGAAACTCATTTTGCCCAATGGTTATTACAGGAATACCTTTTGTTTCTAAATATTCTAATGTTAAACCAATATCTAAAATACTTTTTACGCCGGCACTAATAATAGCCACGTTTGTGTTTTCCATTTCAGTTAAATCTGCCGAAATATCCATTGTGTTTTCTGCATCTCTATGTACGCCGCCAATGCCGCCTGTTGCAAAAATTTTAATACCCGCCATTGATGCAATACGCATAGTGGCTGCAACTGTTGTGGCTCCGTATATTTTTTGAGAAACTACATAAGGCATATCTCGCAAACTAACTTTCCAAACATTTTTTTCTTTACCAAAA
>JAFEEB010000018.1:1802-5131 GCA_018241325.1 Pseudomonadota bacterium
TTTAACTGTTTGCTCTACCATTAATGCTGTTTCAACATTTTTTGGATAAGGCATTCCATGAGAAATGATGGTGCTTTCTAAGGCAACAATTGGTAAATTATTGTTGAGTGCATTGGTAACTTGCGGAGATATTTTTAAAAATGAATTCATTGTTGAATATTGTTATGAACGTATAAGTGTGCGACGCAACAACAGTTAAATAGTATTACAAAAGTTGGAAACCAAAAACTAATCTTTATAATATTTACTTACCGATGCTAATAATTTTTCTTGTGTAATATGTGTGGCAATGGCTCCATTAACTTGCAAAATTTCTGCACTTAATGTATGAGCAATTTTTAAACATTCTTCGTCTGTTTTTCCGAGATATTGTGCCAACATAAAACCGCTTAAACTTCCATCGCCGGCTCCGGTAACATCTTTAATAGTGGAAACTTCGGGAGCTTGTAAGGTGTAATTTTTTTCTTTAGTAAAAAGCATTGAACCTTGTTTGCCTTTGTGTAACCAAACTTTTTGTACACCTCGGTTTAATAATTCGTTGGCTTGCTCTTGAATAGTTGTTGCATTGCTGCTGCACATGGCGGGCAACTCATCTTCATTAGGCGTTACCATGTAAACGCCTTGCAAATTCATGTGTGCAAATTTTTGTGCAGGCGGCACTGATACTGGTTCTATAATAAATGGAATATTTTTTCTGTGGCAGAATAATGCTAACCATGCAACGGTATTGGGATGTATGTTGGCATCTGCAATTATTGCAAAAGCTGTGCTTAATAAATCTTCGTGTTGTTGTAAATGCTGCGGTGTTATTGCATCTAACGATGTGTTGGTAAGCAATGCTGTGAATAAAGATTTATCTGTATTTAGAATACCGGTGTATCTTCCGGTTAAAGAGTTGGTTGTAATGGCTGCATCTAATTGAATGTTGGCATAATCACAAATGGTTTTAAGCCAATCTCCTTCACCATCGTTTCCAAAAATAGAAATTAATTGAATGGGTATGCCCAATAATGCCATTTGGTGTGCAATATTTCTGGCAACGCCGCCGGCACTGCGGTGTACGGTTGCATCAATAGTTGTTGCTAAAATAATGGGTTGGCGGGCACTGTATAATTCATCAACCAATGCTGCACCAATACAAATAACTGGTTTGTTCATGGCTGCAAAGGTAAAAGCAATCTGTTATTGCTATAAAATAAAAAGCTGCTTCGTAATTAAAATGAAGCAGCTTTGTTTGTTGTATTAATTTGGGTTATAAATATTTTTCGCCTTTTTGTTTTTTTACTTCGGCTACATATTCTTTAATGGCTTGTTCTTTTTCTTTTTTACAAATCATTAATACATCTTTAGTATCAACTACTATAAAATCTTCTAAACCTTGTAATAATAATAATTTATCGGGAGAAGCACTAACCATACATTCTTTAGCATCAATAATTATTACATTTTCTGTTGCTAATGCATTGCCCATGGCATCTTTTTCTAAATTATCGTAAGCACTGTTCCATGTTCCTAAATCACTCCAACCAAATGAAGAAGGAATTACATATACATTTTTTGCTTTTTCCATTATAGCAAAATCTATTGAAACATTGGTGCATAAAGGATAAATACGTTCAATAGCTTCTTTTTCGTTAGTAGTATTAAAATTATTTTTTTCTCCATCAAACAACTCAAACATTTCGGGTTGGTATTGTTCAAAAGCATCTACTACATCTTTTGCTTTCCAAACAAATATGCCTGCATTCCATAAAAAATCTCCACTTGCTAAAAAAGATTTTGCAATTTCTAAGTTTGGCTTTTCTGTAAATGTTTTTACTTTATATATGTCTTTTTCTTTAGCATTGGTATCGTACTGAATATAACCGTAACCAGTATTAGGATGTGTAGGTTGTATGCCTAAAGTTATAAACGATGCATTTTTAGCAACAAAATTTAATGCGGTAGTGGCTATTTTTTTAAATCCTTCTCCGTCTAAAATCATGTGATCGCTGGGGGCAACTACTAATGCTGCTTCAGGATCTTTTTGTAATAATTTAAAAGCAATGTATGCTACACATGGTGCAGTGTTTTTACGGCTTGGTTCTGCAATAATATTTTCTTTAGGAATAGAAGGAAGTTGCTGTGCAACAATATCTTTATATTCTTCAGAGGTTACCACATAAATATTTTCAACAGGCATAAAAGAAGCATATCGCTCAAACGTCCATTGTATAAGCGTTTTACCTGTATTTAAAATATCTAAAAATTGTTTGGGGAAACCGGTACGACTTTTAGGCCAAAACCTACTGCCAATACCGCCAGCCATAATAGCTACATAGTGATGTTGGTTCATTTTTTATTGAGTTAAATGTTTTTCAAATATAATATGCGGAACAAATTGTAAAATTATTTTTTAAATAATTCCTTCTTTTACTAAATCGTGAATATGAATAATGCCGAGGTATTGATTATTTTCTGCAACAACTAATTGGCTTATATCATATTGTTTAAATAAGGTAAGTGCATTAACTGCTAATTCATCGGGAACAATAGTTTTTGGGTTGGGTGAATAAATATCTTTTGCAATAATGTTATTAATGTTATCACTTTTTTCAAGCATTCTTCTTAAATCTCCATCGGTAATAATTCCTACAATATTATTGTTGGCATCTGTTACGGCGGTAACGCCTAATCTTTTTTCTGTTATTTCTACAATAATATCTCTTAAAGTAGCGGTTAAAGAAACTTTAGGTTGTGCATTGTTTTTATATAAATCTTCAACACGTAAATACAACCGTTTACCCAAATTGCCACCAGGGTGGTATTTGGCAAAATCGTAACCATTAAAACTATTCAATTCCATTAAAGCAACAGCTAATGCATCGCCCATAACCATTTGTGCCGTTGTGCTGTTTGTTGGTGCTAAATTATTGGGGCAGGCTTCTTCTGTAACAGTTGTATTAATTATAATATTACTTTGTTTTGCAAGAAAGCTTTTGGTATTTCCTACAATAGCAATTAGTATATTATTAAATTTTTTTATAAGAGGAATTAATACTTTTATTTCGGGGCTTTCTCCACTTTTGCTTACTACAATTACTACATCGTCTTTTTGAATCATACCTAAATCGCCATGAATGGCATCGGCAGCATGCATAAACAATGCAGGTGTGCCTGTTGAATTTAAAGTAGCAACAATTTTTTGTGCTATAATAGCACTTTTACCAATACCACTAATTACAACTCTGCCTTTTGATTGGTGAATGGTTTGAACTGCTTTTTCAAATTCTTCTGTAATAAAATTTTCTAAACCTGCAATAGCAGCCGCTTGGGACTGAACAGTTTTT
>JAFEEB010000019.1 GCA_018241325.1 Pseudomonadota bacterium
TCGACGGCGGCCCGGTGGGGCTGGACAACATCGGCGCGAGCATCGGCGAGGAGTCGGGCACCATCGAGGACGTGATCGAGCCCTAACTGATCCAGCAGGGCTACCTGCAGCGCACCCCGCGCGGGCGCGTGGCCACGCTGGCCGCTTACCGGCATCTGGGCGTGACGCCACCGCAGGGCGCGGGCAGCCTGTTTTGAATGGGCGCTGGCGACGGAACAAGACAGCCGGTCGGCCGTTTCAGCCCGTCGATAATCACCGCGACTGCACCGACGAGAACCTTTCATGAACCCCGCTGCCACGCCCCCCATCACCGAAGCCGACATTGCCGAATTTCTGATCCAGGCGCCCGACTTCTTCGAGCGCCATGCCGAACTGCTCACGGCCGTGCAACTCACCAGCCCGCATGGCGGGCGCGCCGTCAGTCTGCAAGAGCGCCAGGCCGAGATGCTGCGCGAAAAAATCAAGGTGCTGGAGCAGCGCCTGATGGAGCTGATGCGCCACGGCAACGAGAACATGCTGATCGGCGACAAGCTGCAGCGCTGGGCGCGCCAGCTTTTTCTGGTGCACCGCGCGGTGGACTTGCCGGTGGTGCTGGTCAGCGAGATCTGCGCCCAGTTCAACGTGCCGCAGGCCGCCTTGCGTTTGTGGGACGTGGCCGAGGTGTATGTGGCCGAGCCGTTTGCCTACGGCGCCAGCGACGACGTCAAGAGCCTGGCCACCTCGCTCACCGCGCCCTACTGCGGCGTCAACGCCGGCTTCGAGGCCGTGCAGTGGCTGGAAGACCCCGAAGCCGCCGCCTCGCTGGTGCTGCTGCCCCTGCGCGCCAACGCCGGCGCGCCCGCCTTTGGCCTGCTGGTGCTGGCCTCGCCCGACGGCGCACGCTACCAGGCCGGCATGGCCACCGACTTTCTCGAGCGCATCGGCGAGCTGGCCAGCGCCGCCCTCTCGCGCCTGCGCAGTGCGTGATGTTTGCAGGCCGGCGGCGTCGGGCTTTCTCCCTCTCCCTCTGGGAGAGGGTTGGGGTGAGGGTCGGCGGTCGTGCAAAAATCAGTGGCCGCGATGAATAAAACAAGCCCATCGCGCCCGCCAATCCAGCGCGGACAGCTATTGATTAAATAGCATGGCAGCGTCCGCTCCAAACCCGACGGGTGACATCAACGGACCCCTGGTCGAGCGCTACCTGGAGCACGTGCGCGTGCAAAAGCGCCTGGCCGCGCGCACCGTCACGCTCTACCAGCTTGATCTGGAAAAGCTCGCCGGATTCGCCGCTGCGGTCCCTGTCGATCTGCCCGCGGTCCTACCCGCCCATGTGCGCCGCTGGGTGGCGCAGATGCATGCCGGCGGGCGCAGCGGGCGCGGCATTGCGCTCATTCTGTCGGGTTGGCGCGGCTTTTATGCCTGGCTGGGGCGCGAGGGCCGCATTGCCGCCAACCCCGTGCAGGACGTGCGCGCGCCCAGGCAGCCCCGTCCTTTGCCCAAGGCCCTGGGCGTGGACGAGGCGGTGCAATTGGCCGGCTACCCGGGCGCCGACGATGAAGCCGCCGACCCGTGGCTGGACGCGCGCGACGCCGCCATCGTCGAGCTGCTGTACGGCAGCGGCCTGCGCGTGGGTGAGCTGACCGGGTTGGATGTGGCGGCCAGCGACGGCGCCTTGCGCGCCGGCCGTGGCTGGATCGATCTGCCGGCCGCCGAAGTGCAGGTGCAAGGCAAGGGCGGCAAGCGCCGCACCGTGCCGCTGGGCCAGGCCGCGGTGGCCGCGCTCACGCACTGGCTGGCCGTGCGCGGCGCCGTGGCGACCACCGAGCAAGCCACCAGCGCCCTGTTCATCGGCCGCCACGGCACGCGCCTGACGGCTCAGTCCGTGTGGCAGCGCCTGCGCCGGCGCAGCCTGCTGGCCGGTCTGGCCACCCCCGTGCACCCGCACATGCTGCGCCACTCGTTCGCCAGCCACGTGCTGCAATCCAGCGGAGACTTGCGCGCGGTGCAGGAGCTGCTGGGCCACGCCAGCATCGCCACCACGCAGGTCTATACCCGGCTGGATTTTCAGCACCTGGCCAAGGCCTACGATGCGGCGCATCCGCGGGCGCATCGCAAGCCGGGTGGCAAATGACGGCAGCGATGCCGCCATGATCCATGGATGTTGTGGCAGCGCCCGCCGTCAGGCCTTGGCCGGTTTGGGCTCGTAGCCCATCACGGCTTTCACTTCGAGAAATTCGCGGAAACCGTGCTCGCCCCATTCGCGGCCGTTGCCGGACTGCTTGTAGCCGCCGAAGGGCGCGTTGACGTCGCCGGGCGCGCCGTTCAGGTGCACCATGCCGGTGCGCAGCCGGGCGGCGACCTGGCGCGCGTGCTCCAGGCTGCCGGACTGCACGTAGCCTGACAGGCCGTAGGGCGAGTCGTTGGCCATGCGGATGGCGTCTTCCTCGCTGTCGTAGGGGATCATCACCAGCACCGGGCCGAAGATTTCCTCGCGCGCGATCGTCATGTCGTTCTTGACGTCGGCAAACACCGTGGGCTTGACGAAGTAGCCCTTGCTCAGGCCCTCGGGCCGGCCGGTGCCGCCCGCCACCAGGGTGGCGCCTTCGTCGATGCCTTTCTGGATCAGGCCCTGGATCTTGCTCCACTGCGCCTGGCTGACCACCGGGCCCATGGCCATGCCTTCGGTGGCCATGGCGTCGGCCACTTGCGTGCGCTCGGCCGCGGCCTTGGCCACGGCCATGGCCTGCGTGTGCTTGGCACGCGGCACGAACATGCGCGTGGGGGCGTTGCAACTTTGGCCGGAATTGGTGAAGACCGTCTGAACGCCCTGCTTGACGGCATTTTCGATGTCGGCATCGTCCAGCACGATGTTGGCCGACTTGCCGCCCAGCTCCTGCGCCACGCGCTTGACGGTGTCGGCCGCGGCCTTGGCCACGGCGATGCCGGCGCGCGTCGATCCGGTGAAGGTCATCATGTCGATGCCCGGGTGCACCGACATCGCCTCGCCCACGCCCAGGCCGTCGCCGTTGACCAGGTTGAACACACCGGGCGGCACGCCCGCTTCATCCATGATCTCGGCCACCAGGATGCCGCTGAGCGGCGCGATCTCGGACGGCTTGAGGATGACCGTGCAGCCGGCGGCCAGGGCCGGGGCCACCTTGCACATGATCTGGTTGATGGGCCAGTTCCAGGGCGTGATCATGCCGACCACGCCCACCGGCTCGTACAGCGTGGCGGACGTGCCCTGCACCGTCTCGAACTCGAAGTTCTTGAGCACCGCCAGGGTGGACTTCAGGTGCGCCGTGCCCATGGCCGCCTGCGCCGCCTTGGACAGCCACAGCGGCGCGCCCATTTCGAGCGAAATGGCTTGCGCTACTTCGTCGGCACGACGCTTGTAGATGGCCAGCACTTTCTCGAGCAGGGCCACGCGCTCGTCGCGCGAGGTGCGCGAGAAGGACTCGAACGCGCGCCGCGCGGCGGTGACGGCCTTGTCCACGTCGGCGGCAGAGCCCAGGCTGATGCGCGAGGCCACCTCTTCCGTCGAGGGGTTGATGACGTCCAGCGTGCGCGGCGTGACGGGGTCGGTCCATTGGCCGTCGATGTAGAACTGCAAGTGCTCTTTCATGGGAGGATCTCCTGAAGTGGGGCGGTCGCCTGCGGCGCCGCGTTTTGGCGTCAATTCGACAGTCTGCCACGTCCGGCGCCGCCGGGTTGTCGCCAACGCCACGCTGGGCAAGGTCAAGGCGGCTCCGCTAAACTGGCCTGTTGCCTGATTTTTGCGCTGCTGCCCTGGATTTGCACATGTCCCTCATCCCCGCCACCATCCTCACCGGCTTTCTTGGCTCCGGCAAGACCACGCTCTTGCAGCGCGTGCTGACCGAGGCGCACGGCCAGAAGATCGCCGTGATCGAAAACGAATTCGGCGAGGAGAACATCGACAACGAGATCCTGGTGCACGACGCCGGCGAGCAAATCATCCAGATGAGCAACGGCTGCGTGTGCTGCACCATCCGCGAGGACTTGCGCAACACCTTGCAACTGCTGGGCGCCAAAAAGCGCAAGGGCCTGCTCGACTTCGAGCGCGTCATCATCGAAACCACCGGCCTGGCCGACCCGGGCCCGGTGGCGCAAACCTTCTTCATGGACGATGAGATCGCCGAGAGCTTTCTGCTCGACTCGATCATCACCCTGGTGGACGCCAAGCACGCGGCGCAGCAGCTGAACGACCGGCTGGAGGCGCAGCGCCAGGTGGGCTTTGCCGACCAGATCTTCATCAGCAAGGCGGACCTGGTCAGCGAAGGCGAGCTGAGCGCGCTGCAGCACCGCCTGACGCACATGAACCCGCGCGCGCCGCAGCGCGTGGTGCATTTTGGCCAGGTGGCGCTGGGCGAGGTGCTGGATTTGCGCGGCTTCAACCTCAACGCCAAGCTCGACATCGACCCCGAGTTTCTGAAAGAGGACGAGCACGAGCACCACCACGACCATGCGCACGAGGGCGAGCACTGCGACCACCCCTCGCACCAGCACGACCACGGTCATGAACACGGCCACGCGCACCACCACCACCACGATGACGACGTCAAGAGCTTCGTCTTTCGCTCCGAGCGCGCGTTCGACCCCGCGCGGCTGGAGGACTTTCTGGGCGCCATGGTCAACATCTATGGCCCGCGCATGCTGCGCTACAAGGGGGTTTTGTCGATCAAGGGCACCGAGCGCAAAGTCATCTTCCAGGGCGTGCACCAGCTCATGGGCAGCGACCTGGGGCCGGCTTGGAGTGCCGATGAGCCGCGGGTGAGCAAGATGGTGTTCATCGGCATCGACCTGCCCCGCGACATCCTCGTGCAGGGGCTGGAGCAGTGCCTGGTCTGACCCCGTTTCCGGCGGCCCGGCAAGGCCGATACAATCGCCGCCTTTGAAGCTGCCGTCGGATCGCCGACAACGAGGTGGCCCAAGAGCCCGAGAAGGTCTATAACAGGGCGTTGCGGATGGAGATGACCCCATTCATCCGCCGTGTTTGCGGTTGAGGGCCGCGGCAAGCCGCGCCTTTCCCCAGAGGAGACGGAAGAAGTGAAACCTGCGGCTGCCAAGACACCGGCCAAAGCAAAAGCCAAGGCCATGCCTGACAAGGCAGCGCCCAAACCGGGTGCACGCACCGCGACGGCGGTCGTCAAGAAGGCTGCGCCTGCGCGCCAGCCGGCGGCCCCGGCGCGGAAATCGATTCCGCCCAAGACGGTCGTCACGCCGGCCGTCAAGACCAAGAACCTACCCATGCCCATTGCCGCTGCCGCCCCCATGCCGATCGTGATCAAGAAAGATCCGCGGCTGGCCAACAACTGGAAGACCAAGACCGCCGACGAGCTGTCCGATGCCGAGGTCATCGCCATGCCCGACGCCGAGTACATGAACGACAAGCAGCTGGCGTTCTTCCGCATCAAGCTGGTGCAGCTCAAGGACGACATCCTGCAAAACGCCGACCAGACCACCGAGCAGCTGCGCAAGGACACCGTGGTGGTGCCCGATCCCGCCGACCGCGCCACCATCGAGGAAGAGCACGCGCTGGAGTTGCGCACGCGCGATCGCGAGCGCAAGCTGCTGAAAAAAATCGAGCAATCCATTGGCCGCATCGACTCGGGCGATTACGGCTATTGCGACGAAACCGGCGAGCCCATCGGTGTGCCCCGCCTGCTGGCGCGGCCCACCGCCACCTTGTCGCTGGAGGCGCAGCAGCGCCGCGAGCTCAAGCAAAAGATGTTTGGCGATTGATTCGGCGCATGCCGATCGGGGAGGCCACCACAGGATGAACGAGGAGCAAGACCCCAAGCCGGGTGGACGTTTTTTGTCCAAGGTGGTCAAGTTCGTCACCAGCCCGACCACCGACTGGGCCGACCTGAACAAGGTGGGCGGCCGCGCCGACACCACCGAATCCAGCGCCGCGCTCAAGGAGATGATCGAGCGCAAGCGGCGCAACGATTTCGTGCGCAACCGCGAATTCGACATGCTGCGCAAGGCGCGCCGCCGCCAGCTGGCCGGTGGCGCGGCGGGCGGCATGTCGCCCACCTCCTTCATCTCCAACGTCGAGTCCGCGCATCCGCACGAGCCCGAGCGCACGCTCGAGAAGATCGACGAGATCGAGGAGCAGATGGCCCGCGGCTGGCTCGACCCCGACAGCCCGCACGCGCCCGCGACCCCCGCCGGGGCCTACGACAAGACCCGCCCGGTGGACCTGGCCGAGTTGCCCGGTGATCCGGTGGCGCGGCATTTCGACCCCACCGTGGTGGAGCCCAGCCTGGCGGCCCTGGCCCAAGCCGATGCGCCCCACGCCATGGCCGATACGGAGCCCGACGTGCTGGCTGCCCGATTGACCTCGGCCCCGGCCCCGGCCCCGGCCCCGGCGCCGACCGCACCCGAACCGGTGCACGTGAGTCCCGAGGTCGAAGAGGTGGCCATTCGCTTTGCCAACGGCGATGCGGCGGGCGCCGAGGCCAACCTGCTCGAGCTGCTGGCCGATGGCAGCGCCCTGAGCGAGGACGCCGAGACCTGGCTGACCCTGTTCGACCTGTATCGCGCGGCGGGCGAACCCGACAAGTTCGACGGTGCGGCCATTGCCTTTGCCGGCCGCTTCGGCCGCTCCGCGCCGCAGTGGGACGCGGCCGCCGGCCCGAGATCGGGCTCCATGCCCATGACGGCGCCATCCACGGCGCCCGCGCCCGTGCGGGCGGACGCGGTGTCGGCGCACTGGACGGCCCCGTCCGTCATCGGCCCGCAGTCCATCGCCGCGCTCAGCGCCTCGCTGGCCCGCCAGCCGCAGCCCTGGCGGCTGGACTGGCGGCGCGTGCGCACCATCGACCCGGCGGCCATGCCCGCCCTGCTGGACGTGCTGCAGCGCTGGGCCGGCACGCCGGTGCGGCTGCGCTTTCTGGGCGGTGACCAGTTGCTGCACGTGCTGGCGGCCCAGACGCCGTCCGAGCAGCGCGAGGTCGATCCGCGGTGGTGGGCCGCCCACCTGGCGGCACTGCGCGTGATCAACGAGCCGGATGAGTTCGAGCTGGTGGCGCTGAACTATTGCGTGACCTACGAGATGTCGCCCCCGCCATGGGAAGACCCGCGCTGCGACTGGGCGCCGATGGCCGACGACGGGCATACCTTGCCGCCGCCCGATGCCGACGCGCCGGCCGACGGCTTGCACAGCGAACTGCTGGCGTCGGGCGCGATGCCGCTGCAAGGCGGCGCGGCCGGCAGCCCCGACTGGACGCGGCTCGATCTGGAGGGCGAAGTCCTGGGCGACGCCACGGCGCCCTTGCAGGCCCTGGCGGTGACCAGCCGCACGCGGGTGATCGAGTTCAATTGCCGGCAGCTGCGGCGGGTGGATTTCGGTGCGGCCGGCGACCTGCTCAACTGGGCCATGCAGCAGCAGGGGCAAGGCCGCCAGGTGGTGTTCCGCCATGCCAATCGGCTGGTGGCGGCGTTTTTCGGCGTCATCGGCATCTCCGACGCGGCGCGGGTGCTGCGGCGGGTGGATTAGCGCCGCTGAGTCGCCTTCGGCGCCTTCCCGCCGAGGGCGGACAACACCCGTGACCGGCGCAGGTTTGATTGCGGTGTTCGCTGGCGCGGGCTGCTTCGCGACCTCTTGATTCCCTGATTTCGTGCGCGCGCGTGAGCGGCGGCCCGCGATGAGGCCGTTCTGCGACGGTCCGCCGGGGCTTGCAATGCGGGCGCTCGCCCCCACGTGGGCGCGATGGAACCCTTTCACGGCACCACCATCATCAGCGTTCGCCGCAAGACCCCCGAGGGCTGGCAAGTGGCCATCGGCGGCGACGGCCAGGTCACGCTGGGCAACATCGTCGTCAAGGGCTCGGCGCGCAAGGTGCGCAAGCTGCACCACGGCCAGGTCCTGGCGGGCTTTGCCGGCGCCACGGCCGATGCCTTCACGCTGTTCGAGCGCTTCGAGGCCAAGCTGGACAAGCACCAGGGCCACCTCACGCGCGCGGCCATCGAGCTGACCAAGGACTGGCGCACCGACCGCGTGCTGCGCCGGCTCGAAGCCATGCTGGCCGTGGCCGACCGCGAGGCCTCGCTCATCATCACCGGCAACGGCGACGTGCTGGAGCCCGAGCACGGCCTGGTGGCCATCGGCTCGGGCGGCGCCTATGCGCAAGCGGCGGCCAAGGCGCTGCTCGATCACACCGATCTGTCGGCCGAGCAGATCGTCAAGAAGTCGCTGGAGATTGCCGGCGAGCTGTGCATCTACACCAACATGACCCACACCATCGAGGTCTTGTGATGATGCTTTGTTTTTTATAGCTGCCTGCGCGCGTCCCGCCTGCGCAGTTGCCCTGTTTCATTCAAATTCCTTGGTTGAGCCCCGCCATGTCCATGACCCCCCAGGAGATCGTCTCCGAACTCGACCGCCACATCGTCGGCCAGCAGGCGGCCAAGCGCGCCGTGGCCATCGCGCTGCGCAACCGCTGGCGGCGCCAGCAGGTCGATGAAAAGCTGCGCGCCGAGATCACGCCCAAGAACATCCTGATGATCGGCCCCACCGGGGTGGGCAAGACCGAGATCGCGCGCCGGCTGGCGCGCCTGGCCAATGCGCCCTTCATCAAGGTCGAGGCGACCAAGTTCACCGAGGTGGGCTACGTCGGCAAGGACGTCGATTCGATCATCCGCGACCTGGCCGAGATGGCCGTCAAGCAGCAGCGCGAGCAGGCCATGCGCCAGCACCGCACGCGCGCCGAAGACCTGGCCGAAGACCGCATCCTCGACGTGCTGCTGCCGCCCGCGCGCAACGCCGACGGCAGCAACGCGTCGGCCACCGACGGCACGGCGCGCCAGGCCTTCCGCAAGAAGCTGCGCGAGCACCAGCTGGACGACAAGGAAATCGAGCTGGAGCTGCAACAGCCCGCGCCCACCATGGAAATCATGGGCCCGCCCGGCATGGAGGAGATGGCCGAGCAGCTCAAGGGCATGCTGGGCAACATGAACGCCGGGCGGCGCAAGATGCGGCGCGTGAAGATCGGCGAAGCCATGAAGCTGCTGGTGGACGAGGAGGCCGGCAAGCTGGTCAACGAGGACGAAATTCGCCTGCAGGCGCTGCACAACCTCGAGCAAAACGGCATCGTCTTCATCGACGAGATCGACAAGGTCGCCTCGCGCACCGAGGCCAGCAGCAGTGCCGACGTGTCGCGCCAGGGCGTGCAGCGCGACCTGCTGCCGCTGGTCGAAGGCACCACCGTCAACACCAAGTACGGCATGGTCAAGACCGACCACATCCTGTTCATCGCCTCGGGCGCCTTCCACCTGGCCAAGCCCAGCGACCTGATTCCCGAGCTGCAAGGGCGCCTGCCCATCCGGGTCGAGCTCGATTCTCTCTCGGTCGATGACTTCAAGGCCATCCTCACGCAGACCGACGCCAGCCTGGTGCGCCAGGTGCAGGCCCTGCTGGCCACCGAGGGCGTGACGCTGGAATTTACCGACGATGGCATCGCGCGCCTGGCGCAGATCGCCTGCGACGTCAACGAAAGCACCGAGAACATCGGCGCGCGCCGCCTGTCCACCGTGATGGAGCGCCTGCTTGACGACGTCAGCTTCGACGCCACGCGCCTGGAAGGGCAGCAGGTGCACATCGACGCTGCCTACGTCGATGCGCGCCTCGCCGACGTCAGCCGCGACGAAGACTTGTCGCGCTACATCCTCTGACGCGCCGGTGACCGACGGGTCTTGAGTTGCCCCCCGCCCGATCGCGGGGTTTTGTTGCTGGCTCGGCCCGGCCGCGCGCCACGGCCGCTGTGCACAAATTCACGGCAAGCGCGGGTGCGTGCAGCCGGCGGCATCGCCCCGCATCGGGGAAATCACTTTGATAGTTGGAGCTAAGTCCCTAATTTCAAAGAAATTTTGACTTGAATCTCTGGTGAAAAAACCAGCTAAGGTCTTGATTTCATTGAAAAAATGTGTTCGCCCCTTGTCCGGCGCATGGGATTCCTGCTACAGTGCAAAAAAGTGCAATTAAGTGGTGAGAAGTGCCGTCACCACCCGGTTTTGATCGTCACGGCAGGGAAATCGCGTGTTTCAAGGGGCTTCATCGCTGAGTCTGGATGCCAAGGGGCGGCTGTCTGTGCCGACCCGGCATCGTGACGTCCTGCTCGCGACGGCCAGCGGGCAGCTCACGATCACCAAGCACCCGCACGGCTGCCTGATGGTGTTTCCGCGCCCCGAGTGGGAGAAATTTCGCGAGCGCATCGCGCAGCTGCCCATGTCGGCCCAGTGGTGGAAGCGCATCTTCCTGGGCAACGCGATGGACGTGGAGCTGGACGGCACGGGCCGCGTACTGGTCTCGCCCGAGCTGCGCGCCGCCGCGGGCCTGGTGCGCGAGACCATGCTGCTGGGCATGGGCGATCACTTCGAGCTGTGGGACAAGGCCGCCTACGAGGCCAAGGAGGCCGAGGCGATGCAAGAGCCCATGCCGGCGGCGTTCGAGGATTTTGCGTTTTGAAGGCGGGGCGGTGAACACATGGTCGCACACCACCGTCTTGCTGAACGAAGCCGTCGAGGCGCTGGTTTCGGATCCGCAGGGCTGCTACGTGGACGCCACCTTCGGGCGCGGCGGACACGCGCGGCGCATCCTGCGGCAGCTGGCGCCCGCGGGGCGCCTGATTGCTTTCGACAAGGACCCGGAGGCGGTGGCCGAGGCCGCACGCATCGCCGACCCGCGCCTGGAGATGCGCCACCGGGGGTTTGCGGCGCTGGGCGAGCTGCCCCCGGCGAGCGTGGCCGGGGTCTTGCTGGACCTGGGCATCAGCTCGCCGCAGATCGACAACCCCGAGCGGGGTTTTTCTTTTCGTGCCGACGGCCCGCTGGACATGCGCATGGACCCTTCGCGGGGTCAGAGCGCGGCCGACTGGCTGGCGGCGGCATCCCAGCAACAGATCGCGGAGGTGATTCGTGACTACGGCGAAGAACGGTTTGCTGTCGCCATTGCAAAGGCGATTGTCGCGCGTCGGCAAACGGGTCATCCCCTGGCCCGCACCCTGGAGTTCGCCGAGCTCGTCGCCGGCGCGGTCCGCACTCGCGAGCCGGGGCAACACCCGGCGACCCGGACATTCCAGGCTGTTCGGATTTTCATCAACGCCGAGCTTGAAGAGCTCCGGCAGGCGCTAGAAGCGAGTCTGCACGTGCTGCAACCGGCCGGCCGCCTGGTGGTGATCAGCTTCCATTCGCTGGAAGACCGCATCGCCAAACAATTCATCGCACGCCACGCGCGCGCGGTGGTGGACCGCCGCGCGCCCTTTGCCGAGCCCGCGCCCACCTTGCTGCGCGCGCTGGCGCGCGTGCGCCCCAGCGACGCCGAGGTGGCCGCCAACCCGCGCGCACGCAGCGCCATCATGCGGGTGGCCGAGCGCACGGAGGTGGCGGCGCGGGTGAGCCCCGAGCCGACGTCGGGCCGTCCCAAGTCGGCGAGCGCCCCCTCGGGGGGCAGCGCAGCACGCGCAGCGACGAAGCGTGGGGGCCCCGTGTCATGACTCGGCTATCGATCGTGCTGCTCGCCGCGGTGATGTTCTCGGCCATGTACCTGGTGCGCGTGCAGTACGAGTCGCGCCATTTGTTCACCGAGATCGAGCGGGCCCGGGCCGAGGCGCGCACGCTGGAGACCCAGCGCCGCCAGCTCGAGGTGGAAAAGCGCGCCCAGGCCACCTCCTTGCGGGTGGAAAAGCTGGCGCAGGAAAAACTGGCCATGCGCCCGGTCACGCCGGCCATCACCGAATACGTCACCGCGCACGCGCAGGCCGCCGCGGCCTCGGGTGCCCGCGAGGAGCGCGCGCGATGAAAAGCATTCGCTACACCTCCAGTCCGCTGCTGGCCTCCAAGACGCCCATGTGGCGCAGCAAGTTCGTCGTGGCGGCGCTGGCGCTGGCCTTCATCGGCCTGACCGCGCGCGCCGCCTACGTGCAGGTGTTCGACAACGCCTTCTTCCAGCGCCAGGGCGACCGGCGCGTGCTGCGCACGCTGGAGCTGCCGGCCAGCCGCGGGCGCATCTTCGATCGCAACGGCCTGCTGCTGGCCTCCAGCGTGCTGGCCCCCAGCATCTGGGCCATTCCGGAAGAGGTCAAGGCGGACGATGCCGACTTGCGCAAGCTGGCCAAGCTGCTGGGCATGCCGCTGAAGGACTTGCAGCACAAGCTGGGCGAGGATGACCGCAGCTTCGTGTGGCTCAAGCGCCTGGTCGACCAGCCGGTGGCGCAGCAGATCGCCGACATGAAGATCCCCGGCATCCACCAGCGCAAGGAATACAAGCGCAAGTACCCCGAGGGCGAGGCCGCCGCGCACGTGGTCGGCTTCACCGACGTGGAGAACAAGGGCATCGAGGGCGCCGAGCGCTCGTTCGACAAGCTGCTGGCCGGCCGCGAGGGTTCGCGCCGCGTCATCAAGGACCGGCTGGGCCACGCGGTCGAGGAAGTCGGCGAAGAGGTGCCGCCGGTGGACGGCAAGGACATTCACCTGTCGATCGACTCCAAGATCCAGTTCTTCGCCTACCAGAAGCTGCGCGACGCGGTCATCGCCAACAAGGCCAAGACCGGCAGCGTGGTAGTTCTGGACACGGCCACGGGCGAGGTTCTGGCGCTGGCCAACTACCCCAGCTACGTGCCCGACGATCGCCGCAACCTCTCCGGCCCGCAGCTGCGCAACATCGCCATCACCGACACCTTCGAGCCCGGCTCCGTGATGAAGCCCATCACGGTGGCCACCGCGCTGGAGCTGGGGCGCGTCACGCCGCAAACCGTGATCCAGACCGGGCCGGGCAGCTACCAGCTGGACAAGTTCACCGTGCGCGACACGCACAACTACGGCGCGCTCACGGTGGAGGGCGTGATCCAGAAGTCCAGCAACATCGGCGCCCTCAAGATCGCGCAACGCCTGAGCGCCAAGGAGATGTGGGACGTCTACACCTCACTGGGCTACGGGCGCAAGCCGGACCTGACCTTCCCTGGCGCGGCCACCGGACGCCTGCGCCCCTGGAAGAGCTGGAAGCCGATCGAGCAGTCCACCATGGCCTACGGCTACGGCCTGTCGGCCTCGCTGTTCCAGATGGCGCATTCCTATTCCGCGTTCGCGCACGACGGCGTGGTGATCCCGGCCACCTTGCTGCGCAGTCCGGACGGCCAGCCGGTGCAGGGCGTCAAGGTTTTCTCGGAGAAAACCGCACGCGCCGTGCGCAAGATGCTGCAAATGGCCGCCGGCCCCGGCGGCACGGGCCAGCGCGCGCAAACCGTGGGTTATTCGGTGGGCGGCAAGTCCGGCACCGCGCGCAAGCAGCAGGGCAAGGGCTATGCCGCCGGCAAGTACCGCGCCTGGTTTGCCGGCATGGCGCCGATCGAGCAGCCGCGCGTGATCGTGGCCGTGATGGTGGACGAGCCCAGCGCCGGCACGTTCTACGGCGGCGCGGTGGCCGCGCCCGTGTTCAGCGAGGTGGTGCAGCAAACCCTGCGCGTGATGGGCGTGGCGCCGGACATGGCGGTCAAGCCCGAGATCGTCACCGAACAGGTCCAGGAATCCTTCTGATGACCCGGCTGGCCACGCCCCAGGACGCCGCGCGCTGGCTGCACCAGCGCGTGCGCGGCGTCTTGCGCACCGACAGCCGGCGGGTTGCGGCCGGCGACGGCTTCATTGCCTGGCCGGGTGCCGCCACGGACGGGCGGCGCTTTGTGGCCGATGCGCTGGCGCAGGGCGCCACGGCCTGCGTGGTGGAGCACGAGGGCGTGCAGGATTTCGGTTTCGACGATGCCGCCATCGCCACCTACGGCGCGCTCAAGGCCGCCAGCGGGCCGATTGCCGCCGCCTACTACGAGCAACCCTCGCAGGCGCTGTCGGTGGTGGCCATCACGGGCACCAACGGCAAGACCTCCTCGACCTGGTGGCTGGCCTGGGCGCTATCAAAATTACAGCTGTCTGCGCTGTCTCCAAGCGCGCTGGTCGGCACTTTGGGTGTTGGAACACCCGGGGCCTTGCAAGCCACGGGCCTGACCACGCCCGACCCGGTGCTGCTGCAGCAAAGCCTGCGCGGCTTCGCGGACGGTGGCGTCAAGTCCTGCGTGATGGAGGCGTCCTCCATCGGCATCGCCGAGCACCGGCTGGACGGCACGTCGGTGCGCGTGGCGGTGTTCACCAACCTGACGCAGGACCACCTGGACTACCACGGCAGCATGGACGCCTACTGGGCCGCCAAGGCTGCGCTGTTCGCGTGGCCGGGCCTGCAGGCGGCGGTCATCAACATCGATGACCCGCGCGGTGCGCAACTGGCCGAGCACACCCGCTCGCGCGGGCTGGACGTGTGGACGGTGTCGCTGCGCCAGCCGGCGCGCGTGCAGGCGCAGGACGTGGGCTACGGCGCGCACGGCCTGCGCTGGACGCTGTGCGAAGGCGCGCAGGCCCGGGTCATGGAGACCGCCCTGGTGGGCGAATACAACGTCTCCAACCTGCTGGGCGTGATCGCGGCCCTGCGCGCACTGGGCGTGCCCCTGGCCGATGCGGTGCGCGTGTGTGCCGACCTGCCCGACGTGCCGGGCCGCATGGAGCGCGTGACGCCGGCGGGCGAGCGCGCCGCGCCGCTGGTGGTGGTGGACTACGCCCACACGCCCGATGCGCTGGACAAGGCTCTGGCCGCCCTGCGCCCGCTGGCGGCCCAGCGCGGCGGCCGCTTGTGCTGCGTGTTCGGCTGCGGTGGCAACCGCGACGCCGGCAAGCGCCCGTTGATGGGCGCCGCCGCCCAGGCCGGCGCCGACCGCGTGGTGGTGACCAGCGACAACCCGCGCCTGGAGCCGCCGCGGGCCATCATCGACGACATCGTGCGCGGCCTGACGCGCACCGATGCCGTGCGCATCGACATCGATCGCGCCCGTGCCATTGCCGTTGCCGTGGCGCAGGCCGACGCGCGTGACGTGGTGCTGATCGCCGGCAAGGGCCACGAGGACTACCAGGACGCGGGCGGCGTCAAGACGCCGTTTTCCGATCAGGCACATGCGCGCCAGGCCCTGGCCGATCGCGTCGCAGCGGGGGCCGCGGCATGAGCGCGCCGGGCCGTTCCCAAGCGCGAAATCCCGCAGCGCGCAGCGCGGAGGGTAGTCCAGTGAGCGCCGCCATGCAGTGGCCCCTGGCCGACGCCGCGCGCGCCGTGCCGCAGGCCCGCGTGCTGGGCGATGGCGCGGTGCGCATCGATCGCGTGCACAGCGACACCCGCAGCGTGCAGCCCGGTGATTTGTTCGTGGCCTTGAAGGGTGAGCGCTTCGATGCCAATCAGTTCCTGGGCGAAGCCGCCGCCAGCGGCGCCGTCGCCGTGTTGTGCGACGCCGCGGCCGAGCCGGCGCTGGCCGCCTGCGGGCTGCCGGGCATTCTGGTGCCCGACGCCCGCATCGCCCTGGGCGAGCTGGCTCAGGCCTGGCGCCAGCGCTTCACCGGCCCGCTGATCGCCGTCACCGGCAGCAACGGCAAGACCACGGTGACGCAGATGATCGCGGCCATCCTGCGCGCTTGGCAGGGTGATGCGGCGCTGGCCACCGAGGGCAACTTCAACAACGACATCGGCCTGCCGCTGACCCTGCTGCGCCTGCGGCCCGATCATCGGGTGGCCGTGGTCGAACTGGGCATGAATCACCCCGGCGAGATCGCGCAACTGGCGGCCATCGCCCAGCCCACGGTCGCGCTGGTCAACAACGCCCAGCGCGAGCACCAGGAGTTCATGGCCTCGGTCGAAGCCGTGGCGCGCGAAAACGGCGCCGTGCTGCAAGCCCTGGGGGCGGGCGGTATCGCGGTGTTTCCCGCCGGCGATCCGTACACCCCCTTGTGGCAAGCCCTGGCCGGCGCGCGTGCGCAGCGGCTGTTTGGCGAGGCGGCGCAAGCTGCGTCGGTGACGCTGAAGAGCGCGCAGTGGCAGCAGGATGCGTGGCAGGCGAGCGCGCTCACGCCCGCGGGCGAGGTCGCCTTTCGGCTGCATGTGGCCGGACGCCACAACCTGAACAACGCCCTGGCCGCGCTGGCCTGCGCCGATGCGGCGGGCGTGCCGCCGGCGGCCATGGCCCAGGGCCTGGATGCGTTCCGGCCCGTGCGTGGGCGCTCGCGCACCGTGCTGCTGCGCCGCGGTGCGCGCACCGTCACGCTCATCGACGACAGCTACAACGCCAACCCGGACTCGGTGCGTGCGGTGATCGACGTGCTGGCCGAGTTGCCCGGCCCGCGCCTGCTGGTGCTGGGCGACATGGGCGAGGTGGGCGATCAGGGGCCGGCGTTTCACGCCGAGGTGGGCGCCTATGCGCGCCAGCGCGGCATCGAGCACCTGCTGGCGCACGGCGCGCTGGCCATTCATGCGGCCATGGCGTTCGGCGGCAGCCACTTCGACACCATCGAGGCCCTGCAAGCGGCCGTGCGCACGCATCTGGCGGGGTGCCAGTCGGTGGCTGTCAAGGGCTCGCGCTTCATGCGCATGGAGCGCGTGGTTGAGGCGTTGGCCCAGGTCGCCGACCCGACGAAGGAGGGCGCCCATGCTGCTTGAGTTGGCCGCCTGGCTGCAAAAGCTCTCGCCCGATCTCGGATTCTTCCGGGTCTTTCAATACATCACGTTTCGCGCCGTGATGGCCGCGATGACCGCCCTGTTGATCGGCATTGGCGCGGGCCCGTGGGTGATCCGCAAGCTGACGGCACTGAAGATCGGCCAACCGGTGCGCGGCTACGGCATGCAGACGCACCTGGTCAAGAGCGGCACGCCCACCATGGGTGGCGTGCTGATCCTGATCGCCATCGCCGTGTCGGTGCTGCTGTGGGCCGACTGGTCCAACCGCTTCATCTGGATCGTGATGGTGGTCACCCTGGGCTTTGGCGCCATCGGCTGGGTGGACGACTGGCGCAAGGTGGTGCGCAAGGATCCCGAGGGCATGCGCTCGCGCGACAAGTATTTCTGGCAGTCGCTCATCGGCGGCGTGGCCGCGCTGTATCTGGTGTTCGCGATTTCCGAGAACACCAACGCGCGCGTGTTCGAGCTGTTCGTCGCCTGGATTCGATCGGGTTTTTCGGTCGAGCTGCCGCATGCCGCCGGCCTGCTGGTGCCCTTTTTCAAGGAAGTCAGCTACCCGCTGGGCGTGCTGGGCTTCGTGATCTTGAGCTACCTGGTCATCGTCGGCTCCAGCAATGCCGTCAACCTGACCGACGGCCTGGACGGCCTGGCCATCATGCCGGTGATCATGGTGGGCTCGGCGCTGGGGATCTTCGCGTACGTGACCGGCAACGCGTTCTACGCCAGGTACCTGCTGTTTCCGCACATTCCCGGCACGGGCGAGTTGCTGATCTTCTGCGCCGCCATGGCGGGCGCGGGCCTGGCCTTTCTGTGGTTCAACGCGCATCCGGCGCAGGTGTTCATGGGTGACGTGGGCGCGCTGGCGCTGGGCGGCGCCCTGGGCACCATCGCCGTCATCGTGCGCCAGGAGATCGTGCTGGCGGTGATGGGCGGCATCTTCGTGGTCGAGGCCATTTCGGTCATGGCCCAGGTCACCTGGTTCAAGTTCACCAAGCGGCGTTACGGCGAGGGCCGGCGCCTGCTCAAGATGGCGCCGCTGCACCACCACTTCGAGAAAAGCGGCTGGGCCGAGACCCAGGTGGTGGTGCGCTTCTGGATCATCACCATGCTGCTGTGCCTGGTGGGCCTTTCATCGTTGAAGCTGAGGTAGCGCGATGACGGGCCTGTTCATCGATCTGCATGTGCTGGTTCTGGGTCTGGGCCAGTCGGGCCTGGCCATGGCCCGCTGGTGCGCGCGCCAGGGAGCCCGCGTGACGGTGGCCGACACGCGCGAGCAGCCGCCGCAACTCGGGGCGCTGCAAGACGCGGTGCCCGGCGCACGCTTCGTCGCCGGCCCGCTTGCGGCCGCCTTGCTGGACGATCCGACGCTGCGCGCGGTCTACCGCAGTCCGGGCCTGCTGCCCGCCGAGGTGGCCGACCTGGTCGCCGCCGCGCAGGCGCGCGCGCTGCCGGTGGGGGGCGAGCTGGACTTGTTCACCCAGGCGCTGGCCCATTTGAAAGCGGAGCAGGGCTACGCGCCGCAGATCGCCGCCATCACCGGCACCAACGGCAAGACCACCGTGACCGCGCTCACCGGCCAGCTCGTCGAGCGTGCCGGCAAGTCGGTGGCGGTGGCCGGCAACATCGGCCCCAGCCTGCTCGATACGCTGCAAGAGCGCATCGATGCGCAGGCGCTGCCCGAGGTCTGGGTGCTGGAGTTGTCGAGCTTCCAGCTGGACGCGGCGCACGGCTTCGAACCCACGGTGGCGACGGTGCTGAACCTGACGCAAGACCACCTCGACTGGCACGGCGACATGGACGCCTATGCGGCGGCCAAGGCGCGCGTGTTCGGCCAGGCGGGCGTGATGGTGCTCAACCGCGACGATGCGCGCGTGGCCGCCATGCGACCGCCCGTGCCGGCCAAGCCCGCGAAGGGGCCACGCCCGCCGGCGCGGCCGGTCATCACGTTTGGCGCCGGCATGCCCGCCGAGCCGGGCGACTTCGGGATCGAGGTGGTGGGCGGCATGGCCTGGCTGGTGCGCGCGCTGGAGGCCGACGAGACCCTGCGCCGGCGCAAGGACGCCGAACCCGAGCTGCATTTGCAGCGCCTGATGCCGGCCGATGCGTTGCGCATCCGCGGCCGGCACAACGCCGTCAACGCCCTGGCCGCGCTGGCGCTGGCCGTCAGCTGCGGCTGCGCGCTCGGCCCCATGCTGTACGGCCTGCGTGAATACCGCGGCGAGCCGCACCGGGTCGAGCCCATCGGCGTGCTGAACGCGGTGGAGTATTTCGACGACAGCAAGGGCACCAACGTGGGCGCCACCGTGGCCGCGCTGCAAGGCCTGGGCGCCGAGCGCCGCGTGGTGGTGATCCTGGGCGGCGAGGGCAAGGGGCAGGACTTTGCGCCGCTGACCGATCCGGTGCGCCGCTTTGCGCGTGCGGTGGTGCTGATCGGGCGCGACGGCCCGCTGATCGGGCAGTCGCTGCAGGCGGCGGGCGTGCCGGTGCGCTCGGCCGCCACGCTGGATGAGGCCGTTGCCCTGGCGGGCGAGCTGGCGCAAGCCGGTGATGCGGTGCTGCTCTCGCCCGCCTGCGCGAGCTTCGACATGTTCCGCAACTACGAACATCGCGCGCAGGTGTTTCGCGAGGCCGTGCAGGCGCTGGCCCGCGCCGCCGGCAGCGAACTGGAGACCTTGGCATGAACGCCGCAAGCAAGGCCCTGGATGGCCTCACCGGCGGCAAGCGCCGGCGCGCCGCCGCCAAGCGCGAGGGCGAGCTGCCCGTGCGCATCAGCGGCAGCGAATACGCGCGCACCACCACCACGCCCTCGCGCGTGCTGGGTTTCGATCAGGCCCTGATCTGGGCCTGCGTGGCGCTGCTGGCCTTTGGCCTGGTGATGGTGTATTCGGCCAGCATCGCGCTGCCCGACAACCCGCGCTTTGCGCGCTACAGCGCCAACTACTTCGTGGTGCGCCATGCCACCTGGATCGGCCTGTCGCTGCTGACGGCCCTGATTGCGTTCCAGGTGCGCATGGACTGGTGGGAGCGCATGGCGCCCTGGCTGTTCGTCATCACGCTGGTCTTGCTGATCGCGGTGCTGATTCCGCACGTGGGCATCGTGGTCAACGGCGCGCGCCGCTGGATCGGCTTCGGGCCGATCAACTTCCAGCCCTCGGAGCTGGCCAAGATCGCCATCCTGCTGTACGCCGCCGGCTACATGGTGCGCAAGATGGAGGTCAAGGAGCGCTTTTTCCGCGCCGTGCTGCCGATGGCGATCGCCGTCGCCGTGGTGGGCTCGCTGCTGCTGGCGCAGCCGGACATGGGCGCCTTCATGGTGATCGCCGTCATCGCCATGGGCATCCTGTTTCTGGGCGGCGTCAACGCGCGCATGTTCTTCCTGATCGCCACCATCCTGGTGGTGGCCTTTGCCATGATGATCTGGACCTCGCCGTGGCGGCGCGAGCGCATCTTTGCGTATCTCGATCCGTTCAGCGAGGACCACGCGCTGGGCAAGGGCTACCAGCTCTCGCACGCGCTGATCGCCATTGGCCGCGGCGAGATCTTCGGTGTCGGCCTGGGCGGCAGCATCGAGAAGCTGCATTGGCTGCCCGAGGCGCACACCGACTTCCTGCTGGCCGTGATCGGCGAGGAGTTCGGCCTCGTCGGGCTGATCTGCGTGATCGTGCTGTTCTTGTGGCTCACGCGCCGCATCATGCACATCGGCCGTCAGGCCATCGCGCTGGATCGCGTGTTCTCGGGCCTGGTGGCGCAGGGCGTGGGCCTGTGGCTGGGCTTTCAGGCCTTCATCAACATCGGCGTCAACCTGGGTGCACTGCCCACCAAGGGCCTGACGCTGCCCTTCATGAGCTACGGCGGCTCGGCCATCATGGCCAACATGGTGGCCATCGCCATCGTGATGCGGGTGGATGCTGAAAGCCGCGAACTCATGCGCGGAGGCCGCGCATGAGTTCGCGGTTTCGCCAAAACCGAGAAGCGTGCGACAGCACGCCATGCCGCGCCAGCGGCATGTTGATGCGGGGAGGGCGCGCATGAGTCAGCCCTGCGCACTTGTGATGGCGGGCGGCACCGGCGGCCACATCTTCCCCGGCCTGGCCGTGGCCGACGCCCTGCGCGAGCGCAACTGGCGCGTGCACTGGCTGGGCGCGCCCGGCAGCATGGAGCAGCAGCTGGTGCCCCCGCGCGGCTATCCCTTCGAGGCCATCGACTTCGGCGGCGTGCGCGGCAAGGGCCTGACGACCCTGGTGCTGCTGCCCTTGCGCCTGCTGCGCGCCTTTGCGCAAAGCATTGCCGTGATTCGCCGCGTCAAGCCCGACGTGCTGGTGGGCCTGGGCGGCTACATCACCTTCCCCGGCGGCTTGATGGGCGTGGCGCTGGGCAAGCCGCTGGTGCTGCACGAGCAGAACTCGGTGGCGGGTCTGGCCAACAAGGTGCTGGCCGGCATCGCCGACCGGGTGTTCACGGCTTTTCCGGGCGTGCTGGCCAAGGCGCGCCGGGTGCAGTGCGTGGGCAACCCCTTGCGCGCCGAGTTCGCGCAGGTGCCCGGGCCCGAGCAGCGCTTTGCCGGCCGCAGCGGCCCCTTGCGCCTGCTGGTGGTGGGTGGCAGCCTGGGCGCGCAGGCATTGAATGATGTCGTGCCGCAGGCGCTGGCGCGCCTGCCGGTGGATCGGCGGCCGGTCGTCACGCACCAAAGCGGCGCGCGGCAGATCGACACGCTGCGCGCCAACTATCAAGCCGCCGGGGTCGAGGCCGATTTGCGGCCCTTCATCGACGACATGGCCCGTGCCTACGCCGAGGCCGATCTGGTGATCTGCCGCGCCGGCGCCACCACGGTGACCGAGATCGCCGCCGTCGGCGCGGCCGCGCTGTTCGTGCCCTTTCCGCATGCGGTGGACGACCACCAGAGCAGCAACGCGCGTTTTCTGGTCGATCAGGGTGGCGGCTGGCTCATTCAACAGGCCGACTTGACGCCCGAAGCGTTGATGCAATTGCTTCAAAAAATGGAGCGGCCCGCGCTGTTGCAGCGGGCGCTGAAGGCCAAATCGATGCAAAAACTGACCGCCACGCGCGAGATCGTGGCCGCCTGCGAGGAGTTGGCTGCATGAAGCACGCCATCCGCCACATCCACTTCGTCGGCATCGGTGGCTCGGGCATGAGCGGCATCGCCGAGGTGCTGCACAACCTGGGCTACCGGGTCTCGGGCTCCGACCTGGCCGACAGCGCCGTGCTGCACCGCCTGGCCGCCAGCGGCATCCGCACCTTTGTCGGCCATGCCGCCGAGAACGTGGCCGACGTCGATGCGGTGGTGACCTCCACGGCGGTCAAGGCCGACAACCCCGAGGTGCTGGCCGCGCGCGCGCGCCGCATTCCCGTGGTGCCGCGCGCCATCATGCTGGCCGAGCTGATGCGCCTCAAGCAAGGCATCGCCATTGCCGGCACGCACGGCAAGACGACCACCACCAGCCTGGTGGCCAGCGTGCTGGCCGAGGCCGGGCTGGACCCCACCTTCGTGATCGGCGGGCGCCTGAACAGCGCCGGCACCAACGCGCGCCTGGGCGCGGGCGACTACATCGTGGTGGAGGCCGACGAGTCCGACGCGTCCTTCCTCAACCTGTCGCCGGTGATGGCGGTGGTGACCAACATCGACGCCGACCACATGGAGACCTACGGGCACGACTTCGCTCGGCTCGAGAAGGCCTTCGTCGATTTCCTGGCGCGCCTGCCCTTCTACGGCACCGCCATCCTGTGCGTGGAGAGCGCGGCGGTGCGCGAGATCATCGAGCAGGTCACCAGTCCCATCACCACCTACGGCTTCGGCGAGCAGGCGCAGGTTCGCGCGGTCGATGTGCGTGCCGCGGGCGGCCAGATGCACTTCACCGTGCAGCGGCGCAACGGCGTGCAACTGCCCGATTTGCCGGTGGTCCTCAACCTCGCGGGCGAGCACAACGTGCTGAACGCGCTGTCGGCCATCGCGGTGGCCGTCGAGTTGAACGTTCCCGACGACAAGGTGCAAAAGGCGCTGGCCGAATTCACCGGCGTGGGCCGGCGCTTTCAGCGCTACGGCGAGTTGCCGGCGCCCGGTGGCGGGCACTTCACCCTGATCGACGACTACGGCCACCACCCCGCCGAGATGGCGGCCACGCTGGCGGCCGCGCGCGGCGCCTTTCCGGGGCGGCGCCTGGTGCTGGCCTTCCAGCCGCACCGCTACACGCGCACACGCGACTGTTTCGACGATTTCGTGCAGGTCATCGGCCGCGCCGACGCCGTGGTGCTGACCGAGGTTTATGCCGCCGGCGAGGAGCCCATCGTGGCCGCCGACGGCCGCGCGCTGGCACGCGCGCTGCGCGTGGCCGGCAAGGTCGAGCCCGTCTTCGTGCCCGACGTCGCGGACCTGCCGCGCCAGCTGGTCGAGCAGCTGCGCGAGGGCGACGTGGTGATGTGCATGGGCGCGGGCTCGATTGGTGGCATTCCGGCGAAAATCGTTGATTTGCTACAAAAATCTGAGCATAATCCGGACTGAGCTCAAGCACCATGCAGCAACCCAAGCTTCAATTCGGAAAAGTGGCCGTGCTGATGGGCGGACGGTCGGCGGAACGCGAGGTTTCGCTGATGTCCGGCCAGGGGGTTCTGACCGCGCTGCGCGCCCGCGGCGTCGATGCCCATGCCTTCGATCCGGCCGAGCAGCCGATGGACGAACTCCGGCGACAGGGCTTTGCGCGCTGCTTCATCGCGCTGCATGGCCGCTACGGCGAGGACGGCACGGTGCAGGGAGCGCTGGAGCTGCTGGGCATCCCGTACACGGGCTCGGGCGTGATGGCCTCCAGCATCGCCATGGACAAGGTCATGACCAAGCGCGTGTGGCTGGCCGACGGGCTGCCCACGCCGCGCCACGTGTGCCTGGCGCCCGACCGCCAACAGCGCGAGGCGGTGCGCGCGGTGCCCGACGAGCTGGGCCTGCCGCTGATCGTCAAGCCGCCGCGCGAGGGCTCGTCCATCGGCGTGACCAAGGTGCGCGGCTACTCGGACATGCAGGACGCCGTGGCCTTGTCGGTGCGCTACGACCCCGATGTGCTGTGCGAGGAATTCATCGAGGGCGAGGAGGTGACCTGCCCGGTGCTGGGCGCCGGCATGCACGCCCGCGTGCTGCCCGTCATTCGCATCGTGGCGCCCGAGGGCGCCTACGACTACCAGAACAAGTATTTCACCGATGAAGTCAAGTACCAGGTTCCCAGCGGCCTGCCTGCCGCCGAGGAGCGCGAGATCCAGCGCATCGTGCTGCAGGCCTACCGCACCCTGGGCTGCCGCGGCTGGGGCCGCGCCGACTTGATGATCCGCGCCAGCGATCGCAAGCCCTTCCTGCTCGAGATGAACACCTCGCCGGGCATGACCAGCCATTCGCTGGTGCCGATGGCGGCCCGCGCCGCGGGCATCAGCTACGAAGACCTGTGCTGGCAGTTGCTGGCCGACGCCGCGCTGGACTACGCCGGGCCGGGAGCGAAGCCATGAGCACGTCGATGAGCCTGCCGTTCGACGTGCGGCTGATGAACTTCACCACCGCCATGCTGGCCTCCGGCCTGTTGCTGGCCGCGGTGGCCGCCGGCCTGTGGTGGGTGCTGCGCAACCCCATGTTCACCATCGGCCAGATCACCGTGACCGGCGACACCCGCCACAACAGCGCGGCCAGCCTGCGCGCCGCGGTCGAGCCGCGCCTGAAGGGCAATTTCTTCACGCTCGATCTGGGTGCCGCACAAGCGGCCTTCGAGCGGGCGCCCTGGGTGCGCAAGGCCACGGTGCGGCGCGAGTTTCCCAACCGGCTGTCGGTCGATCTGCAGGAGTACGTGCCCGTGGCGCAGTGGGGCGAGGGCGACACCCACCTGGTCGATGCCAAGGGGCACGTTTTCGAGGTGAGCGACTTCGACAGCGATGACTCCGACCTGCCGATGCTGATCGGCCCGGACGGGCAGGCCGAGCAGGTGCTGGACATGTACCGCGCGCTCGATCCGCTGATCGAACCGCTGGACGTCGCCATCGCCACGCTCGAGCTGCAGCCGCGCGGCCACTGGCACGTGGTGCTGGACAGCGGCGCGGACATCGAGTTGGGGCAGGGCTCGCAGGCCGATCTGGTGGCGCGCCTGGCGCAGTTTGCCGGCACGGTCAAGGAAGTGGCCGCGCGCCACCAGCGGACCGTGGAGGCGGTGGAGAGCGCCGACCTGCGCCACCCCGGCGGCTATGCGCTGCGTTTGCGCGGGGTCAGCACCACGCGCACGGGTACCGGCCCGGCTCCGCGCGGCACCCCGCGCCCGGCGCGTTGAAACACAAGAACACGAGAACGACGGACACGCAATGGCAAAAGAGTTCAAGGATCTGATCGTCGGGCTGGACATCGGCACCGCCAAGATCATGGTGGTGGTGGCCGAGGTACTGCCCGGCGGCGATCTGCGCCTGGCCGGCCTGGGGGGCGCGCCCAGCAATGGGCTCAAGCGCGGCGTGGTGGTCAACATCGACGCCACCGTCTCCAGCATCCAGCAGGCGCTGAAAGAGGCCGAGCTGATGGCCGACTGCAAGATCGGCCGCGTCTACACCGGCATCACCGGCAGTCACATCCGTGGCATCAACTCCAGCGGCATGGTGGCGGTGCGCAGCAAGGAGGTCTCGCCCGCCGACGTGATGCACGTGGTGGAAACGGCCAAGGCCATCAACATCTCCAGCGACCAGCGCCTGCTGCTGGTGGAGCCGCAGGAATTCATCATCGACGGCCAGGACGTGCGCGAGCCCGTGGGCATGAGCGGCATGCGCCTGGAAGCCAAGGTGCACATCGTCACCGGCGCGCAGAGCGCGGCCGAGAACATCGTCAAGTGCGTGCGCCGCTGCGGGCTGGAGGTCGATCAGCTGCTGCTCAATCCGCTGGCCTCCAGCCACGCCGTGCTGACCGACGACGAGCGCGAACTGGGCGTGGTGTGCGTGGACATCGGCGCCGGCACCACCGACGTGGCCATCTTCACCGGCGGTTCGATCCGGCACACGGCGGTGGTGCCGATCGCGGGCGACCTGATCACCAGCGACATCGCCATGGCGCTGCGCACGCCGACCATGGACGCCGAGGACATCAAGGTGGCGCACGGTTGCGCCAAGCAGCTGCTGGCCGATCCCGACACCCAGGTCGAGGTGCCCGGCCTGGGTGACCGCACGCCGCGCATGCTCAGCAAGCAGGCGCTGGCCGGCGTGATCGAGCCGCGCGTGGAAGAAATCTTCCAGCTGGTGCAGCAGGTCATCCGCGAGTCCGGCTTCGAGGAAATTCTCTCCTCCGGCGTGGTGCTGACGGGGGGCAGTTCGGTCATGCCCGGCATGATCGAGCTGGGCGAGGACATCTTCCTCAAGCCCGTGCGCCGCGGCGTGCCCAAGTATTCGCGCGCGCTGTCCGACATGGTGGCCCAGCCACGCGCGGCCACCGTGATGGGCCTGCTCGAAGAGGCGCGCCTGGCGCGCCTGCGCGGCTTCAAGGCGGCGCAAAAAACCAGCGGCGTCAAGTCCGCCTTCGGCCGCATCAAGGAATTCATCGTGGGGAACTTCTGACCATGCACCACCTGGCCCGACGCGCCTTGCTGCGCCCCATTCCCCCGCCAGGGCCCGCCATCGGGCGGCCGCCCTGAGCGGCGGCGCGTCCGGGGGCGTTCATGGCATCGACAGGTTTTTCGTTCAAAAAATATCGTTTTACCCAAGGCAACTGCAGGCACGAACAGGAGTACATCATGAGCATCGAAATGATTGAAACCGAGGCGTTCAACTCGGGCACCCAGATCAAGGTGATCGGCGTGGGAGGGGGTGGCGGCAACGCGGTGGACCACATGGTCGAGCGCCGTGTGCAGGGCGTCGAGTTCATCTGCGCCAACACCGATGCTCAGGCGCTCTCGCGCGTGCTGGCGCAATCGGTCATCCAGCTGGGCGGCTCGGGCCTTGGCGCCGGCAGCAAGCCCGACAAGGGGCGCGAGGCCGCCGAGGCGGCGGCCGACGAGATCCGGCAGGCCATCCGCGGCGCGCACATGCTGTTCATCACCGCGGGCATGGGTGGCGGCACCGGCACCGGCGCCGCCCCGGTGATCGCGCGCATCGCCAAGGACATGGGCATTCTCACCGTGGGCGTGGTCACCAAGCCCTTCGACTGGGAAGGGGGCCGGCGCATGACCAATGCCGAGACCGGCCTGGCCGAGCTGGAGGCCAACGTCGATTCGCTGATCGTCGTGCTGAACGAGAAGCTGCTCGAGGTGCTGGGTGACGACATCACCCAGGACGAGGCGTTTGCCCACGCCAACGACGTGCTCAAGAACGCCGTGGGCGGGATCGCCGAGATCATCAACGACTACGGCCACGTCAACGTGGACTTCGAGGACGTGCGCACCGTGATGGGCGAGCCCGGCAAGGCCATGATGGGCACGGCCACCGCCAGCGGCCCCGACCGCGCGCGCATCGCCGCCGAACAGGCCGTCGCCTGCCCGCTGCTGGAGGGCATCGACCTGTCGGGTGCCAAGGGCGTGCTGGTGCTGATCACCGCGGCCAAGGGCAGCTTCAAGCTGAGCGAGTCGAAGGCGGCCATGGAAACCATCCGCGCCTACGCGTCGGACCAGGCCCATGTCGTCTATGGCGCCGCCTACGACGATGCGCTGGGCGACGAGCTGCGCGTCACCGTGGTCGCCACCGGCCTGTCGCGCCAGGGCGCTGGGCGCCGCCAGCCCATCACCGTGGTGCAGGGCGGTCTGCGCACCGGCACCGACAACCAGTTCTACGCCCAGGCTTCGGCCGACGGTTCGTCGCTGGGCGCCAGCCGCCCGGCCATGGGCCAGGCCAGCTACGACCCGGCCATCGTGCCCAAGGTGTGGACCTCGCCGCGCAATATCGACCGCACGCACGCGGCCGCGCGCGTCGATGCGCTGTCCTCGGGCGGCATGGACGACTTCGAGATCCCGGCCTTCCTGCGCAAGCAGGCGGATTGAAGGGATCGCCCCCAGTCTCCACTCGCTGCGCGATGTTGCGCCTTCCCCCTTCCGGGGGCATCACCAGTGGCCGGGGGGACCCCGGCCACGGTGACCGCTGGCTTGGCCTGCTCCGCGGCCGTTCGGCTCTTTGGGTTTCACGCTCTGGCGGTCGTGTTGCGCCGTGTGCAGGCGCGTTGAGTCCTGCATCTTGATCGTGCAAAAACTAAAATGACGCCCCTATGCTCGCGCAACGCACCCTCAAGTCCCTGACCCGCGCGGTCGGCGTGGGCCTGCACAGTGGCGAGCGGGTGGAGCTGACGCTGCGGCCCGCGCCGGTGGACACGGGCATCGTGTTTCGCCGCATCGACCTGCCGCAGCCGGTCGATCTGCCGGTCAACGCGCTGGCCGTCACCGACACCCGCCTGGCGTCCACGCTGACGCGGGGCGACGTGAAGGTGCGCACCGTGGAGCATCTCATGTCGGCGTGCGCCGGCCTGGGCCTGGACAACCTGTTCATCGACATCACGGCCGAGGAGGTGCCCATCCTCGACGGGTCGGCCTCGTCCTTCGTGTATCTGCTGCAAAGCGCGGGCATCGAGGTGCAAGGCGCGCCCAAGAAGTTCCTGCGCGTGCTGCAAGCGGTTGAAGTGCGCGAGGGCGAGGGCGATCAGCTGAAGTGGGCGCGGCTCGATCCGCATCACGGCTTCACGCTCAGCTTCGAGATCGATTTTCATCACCCGGCGGTCGATTCCACCGGCCAGCGCGTCGAGTTCGACATGGGCTCGGGGCGCTACAGCCGCGACATCGCCCGCGCGCGCACCTTTGCCTTCTCGCGCGACGTGGAGATGATGCGCGCCAATGGCCTGGCGCTGGGCGGCGGGCTGGACAACGCGATCGTCATGGACGACACCAAGGTGCTCAACGCCGACGGTCTGCGCTACGCCGAGGAATTTGCCAAGCACAAGATGCTGGACGCCATTGGCGACCTGTACTGCGTGGGTCACCCCATGCTGGCGGCCTACAGCGCGTTTCGCTCCGGACACGCCCTCAACAACCGCCTGTTGCGCGAGCTGCTGGCGCGCACCCAGGCGTGGGAGCTGGTCAGCTTCGACAACGAGCGCCAGGCCCCGGCCGGCTTCGCCCAGTTGGCGCGGGCCTGGTAAGACCTCTGCACCGGCTGCTGGCCGCAGCAGGCCGGCCGCCCTTCCAACCCGTACCGCTGCCTGCGACCTTCCATGATGCCGCTCGACCTTCCTTCCTTGCACGCGCGCCTGCTCGCCTCGGCGCCGCTGGTTCAGTGCATCACCAACACCGTGGTGCAGCAGTTCAGCGCCAACGTGCTGCTGGCCGCAGGCGCGGCGCCGGCGATGATCGACCACGAGGCCGACAGCGCGCAGTTCGCCGGCATCGCCGATGCGCTGCTGATCAACCTGGGAACGGCCAGCAACCACCAGCTGCTGGCCGCGGATGCGGCCATCAGCGTCGCCACCGAAATCGGCAAGCCCTGGGTGCTGGACCCGGTGAGCGTGGGCGTGGTGGACTTTCGCACCCTCAAAATTCGGCAGGCGGCCGCTGCGCGGCCCACGGTGGTGCGCGGCAATGCGTCGGAAGTTGCGGCGCTGGCCGGCGCGGGCGCCGGCGGGCGCGGCGTGGACTCCACCGACGAGGTGGACGCCGTGCTGCCCGCGGTCATCCGCCTGGCGCAGGCCACGGGCGGTGTCGTCGCGGTGTCGGGCGTGCGCGATGCGGTGGTGGCGGTGCAAGGCGCTCACGTGCAGATCGCGCGCATCGGCGGCGGGCACGCGCTGATGCCCAGGGTGGTGGGCACGGGTTGCGCGCTGGGGGCGCTGGTGGCGGCGTATCTGGCGGCTGGGCGGGCGCTGGGCGCAGTGCCGCTGGCGGGCGACTTTGCGGCCACGGTGGCGGCGCACGCGCACTTTGCGATGGCCGCCGGGGTGGCCGGCGCGCGGGCCGCGGGACCCGGCAGCTTTCAGGTGGCCTTCGTCGATGCCTTGCATGCGCTGAACGCCGGCGATCTGGCGCGCGCCGACGTGCAGCTCGAGACGCGCGCGCTCTGACCTGGCCCCACCGTGGACGCGCGCTGGAGCGGGATCGATCCCCGCCTGTACTTCGTCACCGACACGCCCCTGTGCCGGCGCGCGGGGCGCACCGTGGCGCAGACGGCGGCCCTGGCGGTGGCCGGCGGCGCGGGCATCGTGCAGGTGCGCGACAAGACCCTGGGCGACGCGGACTTTTTGGCGCTGACGCGCCAGGTGCTGGAGGCGGTGGCGTCGGCCACGCGCGGCACGGGACGGCGCGTGCCGGTGGTCGTCAACGACCGGGTGGCGGTGGCGCGCGCCCTGCTGGATGACGGCGCGGACGTGCACGTCCATGTCGGGCAGGGCGATCTGCCCGTGGCCGAGGTGCGGCGCGTGCTGGGGCCGCGCCCCTTGATCGGCTTGTCGGCGGCGACGGCCGGCGAATGCGCCGCGGCGCGCGCCAGCGGCTGCGTCGATCTGATCGGGCTCTCGCCGGCGTTCGATACCGCCACCAAGCGGGATGCCGGCGCTGGCCTCGGCCTTGAGGGCGTGCGCACGCTGGCCACCCAGGCCGGACTGCCTTGCGTGGCCATTGGCGGCATCGACGAAACGCGCGCCGCACGGCTGCGGGGCGCGGGCGTGATCGGCATCTGCGTGGTGTCGGCGATCTGCTCGGCACACGATCCGCAGGCGGGTGCGCGTCAACTCCTGGCGGCGTTCGCCGGGACCGCGGCCTGAGGCTCGGCGCGGGCGGCGCGCCGGCACTCGTCGGGGGTCGTTCCGCTCCAGGCGCGAAAGGCGCGGGCAAAGCTCTTGTCGTTGCCAAAGCCCACCTCGCGGGCGATCTGCTTGATGGGGCGCCGGCTGCGTTGCAGCAACTCGACGGCGCGCGCGTGGCGCTGCGCGTCCTTGAGGGTTTGCAGGCTCAGGCCTTCGGCGGCCAGGTGGCGCTGCAAGCTGCGCGCCGACAGCGCCAGCGCGGCCGCCAGCGACTCGGTGGTGTGTGCCAGGTCGCCCTGCAACAACTGACGCACGCGCAGGGTCAGCAGGCGATCGCGCCGGTAGGGCCGCACCATCAGCGGCAGCGCGTGGCGCAGCATCTGGTCGAGCGCGGCGCCGTCGCGGCGCAGCGGCAGCGCCAGGTAGCGGGCGTCGAAGCTCAGCATGGCCGCCGGCGCGTCAAACACCACCGGACCCGGGAACAGCGCGGCATACACATCGGCGTGCGGCGGCGCGGCAAACGGAAACTCGGCCGCCTGCAAGGGGATGCGCGAGTCCACCCACCAGCAGGCCAGGCCGTGCACGTTGCGCAAGAGCGAAAGCAGGGCGAATTCGCGCGGCGCTGCCGTGGGCAGTTGGTCGGTCAACCGCACGCTGGCGCGCTCGCCCCTCACGGTCAGGTGCAGTTGTACGTCGCACGTCAGCAAGCCGTGGTGGCGGCACCAGCGTGTCAGCGCCACGCCCAGCGTCGGCGCGCCCTGCGAGGCGCGCGCCAGCATGCCGTAGCTGCCCCAGGGCAGGCGGCGGCCGAACCATCCCGGCGCCTCGTCGTCCAGCTCCTGCATGGCGGCAAAGCACAGGCGCTCGAACTGCACGGCGCTGACACGCGGGGTCTCTGCGCCATCGCTCGTCCCGACGGGTGGCGCAATGTGTGCCCTGGCCAAGGCGGCTTCTGCGCTCAGGCCGCGTTGCGCGTAAGCTTGAACGATGGCGTTGACGAATGCCATCGGCGTGCCGGTTTTGGCCGGCGTGCCGGGCACGGGCCATGGCGGGGATGCGCGGATCATGGGAAATGGCGTGATCTGCACCCATTTTGTCATTTCAAGCACGGCCAGGGCGGCGTAAGCTGCGCCGTTATGCCGTTGCGGGCGCGCGGACGCGGTCGTGCGCGACATCGGGACATGGAGACAAGCATCATGAGCATCCGAAAGACCTTGACCCAGAGCCAATCGAGCGGTGCGAACACCCCGGCGTTGATCGAGCAGACCATCGGCGCCTTTTTCGACGACATGGCCGAGCGCCACCCCGAGCGCGAGGCGCTGGTGGCCGTGCACCAGAAGCGCCGCTACACCTACCGCCAGTTGCAAACCGAGTCGCGCCGCCTGGCCAGCGCGCTGCTGGGCCTGGGGCTCAAGCCCGGCGATCGCATCGGCATCTGGTCGCACAACAACGCCGAATGGGTGCTGATGCAGCTGGCCACCGCCATGGCGGGGCTGGTGCTGGTCAACATCAATCCGGCGTACCGCACGGCCGAGGTGGAATATGCGCTCAACAAGGTGGCTTGCCGGGCGCTGGTCACCATGCCGCGCTTCAAGACCAGCGACTACCTGGGCATGCTGCGCGAGCTGGCGCCCGAGTGGGCGCATGCCAAAGCGGGCGAGGCCCTTCAGTCCGTTAGCCTGCCGCACTTGCAGCACGTGTTCTGGATCGACGTGGCAGGCGAGGGCGCCGACGAGCCGGGCTTCGGGCGCTTTTCCGCCCTGATGAAGACCGGCGACCCGCAGGACGCGCGCCTGCCGCAGGTCGCCAGGCTGCTGCACGCGCAGGACGCCATCAACATCCAGTTCACCAGCGGCACCACGGGCTTTCCCAAGGGCGCCACGCTGACGCACCGCAACATCCTGAACAACGGCTTTTTCATCGGCGAGGCGATGAAGCTGACCGAGGCGGACCGCCTGTGCATCCCCGTGCCGCTGTACCACTGCTTCGGCATGGTGCTGGGCAACCTGGCGGTGCTCACGCACGGCGGCTGCATCGTCTATCCCAACGATGCGTTCGAGCCCGTGAGCGTGCTGCAAGCCGTGCAGGACGAAAAATGCACCGGCTTGCACGGTGTGCCCACCATGTTCATCGCCGAGCTGGATCACCCGCGCTTCAAGGAATTCGATCTGTCCACCCTGCGCACCGGCATCATGGCGGGCAGCCCCTGCCCGATCGAGGTGATGAAGCGCGTGCAAAGCGAGATGAACATGCGCGAGGTGACGATTGCCTACGGCATGACCGAGACCAGCCCGGTGAGCTGCCAAAGCTCCACCGACACGCCGCTGGAAAAGCGCGTGTCCACCGTCGGCCTGGTGCAGCCGCACCTGGAGATCAAGATCATCGACCCGGAGACCGGTGCGGTCGTGCCCTGCGGCGCGACGGGCGAGTTCTGCACGCGCGGCTATTCGGTGATGCAGGGCTACTGGGAAGACCCGGCGCGCACGGCGGAGGCCATCGACGCCGAAGGCTGGATGCACACGGGCGACCTGGCAACGATGGACAACGAGGGCTACGTCAACATCGTCGGGCGCAGCAAGGACATGGTGATCCGCGGGGGCGAGAACGTCTATCCGCGCGAGATCGAGGAGTTTTTGTACCGCCACCCCAAGGTGCAGGACGTGCAGGTGGTGGGCCTGCCCGACCTCAAGTACGGCGAAGAGCTGTGCGCGTGGATCGTTGTCAAGCCCGGCCAGCAAATGACCGAAGACGAGCTGCGCGCCTTTTGCAAGGGCAAGATCGCGCACTACAAGGTGCCGCGCTACATCAAGTTCGTGGCCGAGTTTCCGATGACCGTGACCGGAAAAATCCAGAAGTTCAAGATCCGCGAGGCGATGGTCCAGGAGCTTGGACTTTCCGAAAGAAAAACGGCTTGAGCGCCCGTCAAACAAGCGCAAACAGCTATTGTTTCAATAGTAAAGGTTCTTCATGCCTGTCATTCAATCCAAGCTCAACGCCCGCTCGGCGGACTTTCAGGCCAACGCCAAAGCCATGCGCGCCCTGGTCGATGACCTGACGGCGCAGGTCGCCAAGGTCGGGCAAGGCGGCGGCGAGGCCGCGCGCAAGAAGCATCTGGACCGCGGCAAGCTGCTGCCGCGCGTGCGGGTGCAGATGCTGCTGGACCCGGGTACGCCCTTTCTGGAAATCGCACCGCTGGCCGCGCTGCACATGTACCCCGACAAGAACGGCGCCGACGAAGCCCCGGCCGCCGGCCTGGTGGCCGGCATCGGGCGCGTGTCGGGGGTGGACTGCATGATCGTCTGCAACGACGCCACGGTGAAAGGCGGCACCTATTACCCGATGACCGTCAAGAAGCACCTGCGCGCGCAGGAGATCGCGCAGCAAAACCGCCTGCCCTGCATCTACCTGGTCGATTCGGGCGGCGCCAACCTGCCCAACCAGGACGAGGTGTTCCCCGACCGCGACCACTTCGGCCGCATCTTCTACAACCAGGCGCAGATGAGCGCGCAGGGTCTGGCACAGATCGCCGTGGTCATGGGCAGTTGCACGGCGGGCGGCGCCTATGTGCCGGCCATGAGCGACGAGGCGATCATCGTCAAGAACCAGGGCACCATCTTTCTGGGTGGGCCTCCCCTGGTCAAGGCCGCCACGGGTGAAGAGGTGAGTGCCGAGGACCTGGGCGGCGGCGACGTGCACACGCGCCTGTCGGGCGTGGCCGACCACCTGGCGCAAAACGACACCCACGCGCTGGCGCTGGCGCGCGAGGTGGTGGCGCACCTGAACCGCAGCAAGTCGCGCGCGGGCGCGCTGCAAGAGCCGGTCGCGCCCCGGCATGCGCCCGAGGAACTGTACGGCGTGATTCCCACCGACACGCGCAAGCCCTTCGACGTGCGCGAGATCATCGCCCGCATCGTGGACGACAGCCAGTTCCAGGAGTTCAAGGCGCGCTACGGCACCACGCTGGTGTGCGGCTTCGCGCACATCGAGGGCATGCCGGTGGGCATCGTCGCCAACAACGGCATTCTCTTCAGCGAATCGGCGCAAAAGGGCGCGCACTTCATCGAGCTGTGCTGCCAGCGCAAGGTTCCGCTGATCTTCTTGCAGAACATCACCGGCTTCATGGTGGGCCGCAAGTACGAAAACGAAGGCATCGCCCGCCACGGCGCCAAGATGGTCACGGCCGTGGCGACGGCCAACGTGCCCAAGTTCACCATCATCATCGGCGGCAGCTTTGGCGCCGGCAACTACGGCATGTGCGGGCGTGCGTACAGCCCGCGCTTTCTGTGGATGTGGCCCAACGCGCGCATCAGCGTGATGGGCGGCGAGCAGGCCGCCAGCGTGCTGGCCACCGTGCGTCGCGACGGCATCGAGGCCAAGGGCGGCCAGTGGAGCAAGGACGAAGAAGAAGCCTTCAAGGCCCCCATCCGCCAGCAGTACGAGGCGCAGGGCCACCCCTACTACGCCACCGCGCGCCTGTGGGACGACGGCATCATCGACCCCGCCGACACCCGCCGCGTGCTGGCGCTGGGTTTGTCGGCGGCGCAAAACGCGCCCGTCCCGGATGTGAGGTTTGGCGTTTTTCGCATGTAAAGTGTATGATGTGCATATTGAAGGCGATTGATACACATCATGCGCACCAACATCGACATTGACGACGAGTTGCTTGCCAAGGCCATGCAGGCGGGGCCCTTCACCACCAAGAAGGACACGGTGGAGGCCGGCTTGCGTCTGCTGGCGCGGCAAGCGGCTTATCGAGAAATCCTGAAGTGGCGCGGCAAACTGAAGTGGGAAGGCGACGAATCCATCGATTGGACCCAGCCCGACCCGCAGGCCGACCCCGTTGATGCGCCGGCGTCTGCTGCACTGGAACTGCACGAACCGCGGGCCGACTACCGCGTCACCCGTGCTGGCCCGCAGAAAGCGAGGCTGACCGCGAGCACCCCAACCAAACCCAAAGCGGAGACACGCCGCCGTGCTGGTCGTTGACTCCAGCGTCTGGATCGACTACTTCGCAGACCGGCCCGTCGCCGCCTGCGACGAGTTGGATCGCCTGCTGCAAGATGGACACACACGCCTGGTCGTGCCTGATCTGGTGCTGTATGAAGTGCTTCGCGGCTTTCGCCATGAGCGCGCCATGCGCCAAGCGCGCCTGCTGCTGCTCACGCTGAGCGTCGAGTCCTGCGGTGGCGAAGACGTGGCCCTGGCCGCCGCCGAGCACTACCGCCACTTGCGCGCGCGCGGCATCACGGTGCGCAGCAGCATCGACGTGATGATCGCGGCCTTTTGCATCGAGCAGGACTATCTGCTGCTGCACAGCGACCGCGACTACGACGCCATCGCCGTGCACCGCGGCTTGCGCCTGTGGGGCCACGGATGATCGGCGTGCAGCGACTCGGACCCGGTCTGCGCCATCTTGTCGCGCTGGCCCTGACGCTGGCCTGCGCGCACGCCGGCGCGCAGGGCACCTCACTGGAGCGCATCCAGCTCGCCAGCAGTCCCGAGCCCACGCTGGTCGCGCACTGGTGGCCTGCGGCTGGCGCGGGCGCGCACCCGGCCGTCATCGGCCTGCACGGCTGCGGCGGCTTGTACAAGCGCCAGGGCGAACTCAGCGAGCGCTTTCGCGAGTACGCCGAGCACTGGCACGCACAGGGCTACTCGGTGCTGCTGCCCGACAGCTGGACCACGCACGCGCACCAGCGCGTATGCCAGACGCCGTATGACCAGCGCCATCGCTTCAGTGCCGAGCGCCAGGCCGACGTGCGGGCGGCGGTGGCATGGCTGCGCACCCGGACCGACGTGGACGCTGCGCGCATCGCGCTGGTGGGCTGGTCCAACGGCGCCAGCACCGCCTTGCGCGCCATCGATCCGGCCCGCGGGCCGGTGCCGCGTCTGGCGGGCGTGGCGGTGTTCTACCCCGGCTGCACGCCGCTGCAGCGGCGCTCGGCGGTGCTCGCCCCGGTGCCGCTGCTCATGCAACTGGGCGCCGACGACAACTGGACGCCGGCCGCGCCCTGCATCGCGCTGGCCGGGCGGCTGCAACAGGACGGCCACGACGTGACCCTGCGCGTGTACGAGGGCAGCGTGCACGGCTTCGACGGCACCGAGCCCCTGCGCATTCGCGCCGACGTGCCCAATGGCGCCGACCCGCACCACATCCGGCAGGGCGGCAACCCGCAGGCGCGCGTCGCCGCGCTCAACACGCTGGATGCCTTTCTGGGCCGCGTGCTGACTTCGAAAGACCAGTGATGAACCCCATCGCCTACTTCAGCCAACTGGCGCGCTACAACGTCTGGGCCACGGCGCGGCTGCTGGATGCAGTGGCGCCAGTGGGTGAGGACGAATACCGGCGCGACGTGGGGCTGTTTTTCAAGAGCATTCACGGCACGCTCAATCACATCATCGTGGGCGAACACCTGATCTGGTTCCCGCGCTTTGCGCATGGTGAGTCGCCGCGTGTCGCCCATGCCCTGCAGGTCGAGCCCGATCGGCAGCGGCTCGCAGAGCGGCTCGTGGCCGATGCATCGCGCTGGCCGCCGCTGATCGAGCAATGGCCGATCGACCGCTTCTCCGGCACGCTGGATTACGTCACCACCAAGGGTGTTCCCGTGTCGCTGCCCTTTGCGGCCACGCTCGCCCACGTCTTCAACCACGGCACGCACCACCGAGGGCAGATCACGGCGGCGCTCACGGCCCTGGGCGAGCCCTGCCCGGAGCTCGACCTGGTCTACATGCTGCAAGCAGAACAAGGCAAACCATGACTTCCGCCATCCGCATCGCCACCCAGGCCCACGTCGCCACCGTGGTGCTCAACCGCCCCGAGGTGCGCAACGCCTTCAACGACGAGCTGATCGCCGAGCTGTCCGAGGTCTTCACGCGGCTGGGCGACGATGCGCGCGTGCGTGCCATCGTGCTGGCCGCCGAGGGCCCGGCCTTCTGTGCCGGCGCCGACCTGAACTGGATGCGCCGCATGGCCGACTACACGCGCGAGGAGAACCTGGCCGACGCGGCCAAGCTGGCCTTCATGCTGCGCACCATCTACGAATGCCCCAAGCCCACCATCGCCCGCGTGCAGGGCGACGTGTATGCCGGCGGCATGGGCCTGGTGGCAGCCTGCGACATGGCCGTCAGCGTCGATACCGCGCACTTCTGTCTGAGCGAGGTCAAGCTGGGCCTGGTTCCGGCCACCATCAGCCCCTATGTCATTCGCGCCATGGGCGCGCGCGCGGCGCACCGCTACTTCTTGACGGCCGAGCGCTTTTCTGCCGCCCAAGCGCTGCGCATCGGCCTGGTGCACGAGGTGGTTGGCGCGGACGCGTTGGACGCCACGGTCGCCGACCTGGTCGGTGCGCTGCTCGGTGCCGGCCCGAACGCCGTGCGCCAATGCAAGCGCCTGGTGCAGGACGTCGCTGAGCGCGACATCTCGCGCCTGCTGATCGAGCGCACGGTGGAGGGCATCGCCGATATCCGCGCGTCCGACGAGGGCAAGGAAGGCGTGCAAAGCTTTCTGCAAAAGCGCAAGCCGAACTGGCTGACTGGATCATGATCGCTGGATTCATGAATCAATTTGGTTCACAGCGCTTGCCCGGCAAGCGCGAACAGCTATGAATTCAATAGTGTTCGACGGTTTGGACCTGCCGACGTGATGGAGTCTTTCATGCAAGATTTCATCGCCCGGATCGTCCAGTGGCTGCACGCCATGGGCATCCACCCCGATGCCGATGCCACCGCGGCCGTCGGCAGCGCTGCCGGCCAGGTGGGCGATGCCGTCAGCCACGCCGCGGCGCGCATGGACATGCCCAGCTTGCTGGCGCTGGCCGCCGCGCTGGGCTGGGCCAGCGGCTTTCGCCTGTATGCCGTCGTCTTTGTCACCGGCGCCATGGGCGCCGCCGGCTGGATCGCGCTGCCGCCCGATCTGCGCCTGCTCATGCACCCCGCGGTGCTGACGGCCAGCGGCTTCATGATGATGGTGGAGTTTTTTGCCGACAAGATTCCGTGGGTGGACAGCCTGTGGGACACCGTGCACAGCGTCATCCGCATTCCCGCCGGCGCGCTGCTGGCGGCCGGCGTTTTCGGCGCCGATTCGGCCAGCATGGGCCTGGTGGCGGGCCTGCTGGGCGGCTCGCTGGCCGCGACTTCGTTCGCCACCAAGGCCACCACGCGCGCCGCCATCAACACCAGCCCGGAGCCCTTCAGCAACTGGCTGGCCTCCCTGTTCGAGGACGGCCTGGCCGTGGGCGTGATGTGGCTGGCCACGCAGCATCCGTTGCTGTTCGGTGTCGCGCTGGCCGTCATGCTGGGGGTGTCGGTGCTGCTGCTGGTGCTGCTGTTCAAGTTTTTGAAGATCGTGCTGGGCAAGCTCAAGGGCTTTGTCGGCAACCACCGCGCCGAGCCCGGCGGCGCTGCCGGCTCCATCCATTGACGAGGAGATCGAAATGTTCACCAAAATCCTGATCGCCAATCGCGGCGTTCGCGCGCAGCGCGGGCTTGCCAAATGGCCTGGCACGCGCAGCGTGCAGCAGGCGATGAGCCGCGGAGGGCGCCATGTTTGAAAAAATACTGATCGCCAACCGCGGCGAAATCGCCTGCCGCGTGGCCGCCACCGCCCGCCGCCTGGGCATCAAGACCGTTGCCGTCTATTCCGACGCCGACGCGCACGCCAAGCACGTCATGGCCTGCGACGAGGCGGTGCACATCGGCGCCAGCGCGCCCAAGGACAGCTACCTGCAATGGCAGCGCATCATCGACGCGGCCAAGGCCACGGGTGCGCAGGCCATTCACCCGGGCTACGGGTTCCTGAGCGAGAACGAGGCGTTTGCCAAGGCCTGCGCCGATGCCGGCGTGGTCTTCATCGGCCCGCCGGCCAGCGCCATCCTGGCCATGGGCCTGAAGGCCGAATCCAAGCGCCTGATGGCCAAGGCCGGCGTGCCCCTGGTGCCCGGCTACCAGGGCGAGGACCAGGACCCGGCGCTGCTGCAACGCGAGGCTGACCGCATCGGCTACCCGGTGCTGATCAAGGCCAGCGCGGGCGGCGGCGGCAAGGGCATGCGCGATGTGCACAAGTCCGAGGACTTTGCCGCCGCGCTGGCGTCCTGCAAGCGCGAGGCGATCAACAGCTTTGGCAACGACGCGGTGCTGGTCGAGAAGCTGGTGCAGCAGCCGCGCCACATCGAGATCCAGATCTTCGGCGACACCCAGGGCAACTACGTCTACCTGTTCGAGCGCGACTGCTCGGTGCAGCGCCGCCACCAGAAGGTGCTCGAAGAAGCCCCTGCGCCGGGCATGACGCCCGCGCTGCGCCAGCAGATGGGCGAGGCGGCCGTGGCGGCCGCGCGCGCCGTGGGCTACGTGGGTGCGGGCACGGTGGAGTTCATTGCCGAGCAGCCGGGCGGCTACGCCCACCCCGAGCAAATCAAGTTCTACTTCATGGAGATGAACACGCGGCTTCAGGTGGAGCACCCGGTGACCGAAGCGATCAGCGGGCAGGATCTGGTGGAGTGGCAACTGCGCGTGGCCGCGGGCCAGCCACTGCCGTGCAAGCAGGGCGATTTGCGCATCCACGGCCACGCCATCGAGGCGCGCATCTGCGCCGAGAACCCCGACAAGGATTTTTTGCCCGCCACCGGCACCCTGCACGTCTATCGCAAGCCGGCGCACCGCGCGTTCGAGGTCGGCCCCACGCGCGTGGACGACGGCGTGCGCGAGGGCGACGCCATCAGCCCGTTCTACGACTCGATGATCGCCAAGCTGATCGTGCACGGCGACACGCGCGAGCAGGCGCTGGGCCTGCTGGACGCTGCGCTCGCCCAAACGCACATCGTCGGCGTGCAGACCAACGTGCAGTTCCTGCGCCGCGTGCTGGCCACGCCGTCGTTCAGCCAGGCCCGGCTGGACACGGCGCTGATCGAGCGCGAGCAGGCGCGCCTGTTCAACCAGGACCCGCTGGGCGTGGAGCTGGCCGTGGCCGCCGCCGCCGCGCACGCGGTGCTGGGTGAGCGTGCCAGCGAGGGCAGCGACCCGTTCTCGCGCCGCGACGGCTTTCGCTCGCACGGCGTGGCTTCGCGCCGCATCGACTACGACTACCAGGGCCAGGGCGTCGTCGCCAAGCTGCGCTACCTGGACGACGGCCCGAGCTTGCAGGTGGGCGATGCGCCTGCGGCGGCGCTCGACTTCACGGCGCAGGGCGAGGGGGCGGACGCGCCGATCGACGTGCGCTACAACGGCCGTCGCCAGGTGTTGCGCGTGTATCGCCGGGGCGATGTGCTGCACATCTTCGGCGACGCCGGCGCCACGCAGGTCGCCGAGCTCGACCCGCTGGCCAGCGCCGGCGAAGGCACGGGCGAGGGCGGGCGCCTGACGGCGCCCATGCCCGGCAAGGTGGTCAGCATCGCCGTCAAGGCCGGCGACAAGGTCAGCAAGGGCCAGCCGCTGGCGGTGATGGAGGCCATGAAGATGGAGCACACCATCGCCGCGCCGCAGGACGGCGTGGTGGGCGAGGTGCTGTACGGCCCGGGCGACCAGGTGGCCGAGGGCGCCGAGCTGCTGCGCCTGGAATGAAAACCCCAGTCTCCCACGCCGCGCCATGAGCCACTAACATCAACACCCGAACTTCGATCGCTTGCCATGCCACTTCCCACCCGTGTCCGGATCATCGACGTCGGCCCGCGCGACGGCCTGCAAAACGAAAAGCAGCCGGTGCCGGCCGCCGCCAAGATCGAATTGGTGGCGCGCCTGCAGGCCGCCGGCCTGCGGGAGATCGAGGTCACCAGCTACGTCAGCCCCAAGTGGGTGCCGCAGATGGCCGACAACCACGAGGTCATGAGCGGGATTGCGCGTGCGCCGGGCGTGCGCTACTCGGTGCTGACGCCGAACATGAAGGGCTTCGAGGCGGCGGCGCGCGACCGGCCCGACGAGATCCTGGTCTTTGGCGCCGCCAGCGAGGCCTTCAGCCAGAAGAACATCAACTGCTCGATCGCCGAGAGCATCGAGCGCTTTGCCCCGGTGGTCCAGGCCGCGCGCGCCGCCGGCATCGCCGTGCGCGGCTCCATCAGCTGCTCGGTCGGCTGCCCTTACGAAGGCGAGATCGCACCCGCCAAGGTGGGGCACGTCGCCGGCCTGATGAAAGCCATCGGCGTCGAGCGCGTGGACGTGGCCGACACCATCGGCGTGGGCACGCCGCGCAAGGTGCAAAAGGCCATCGAGGCGACGCTGGGGCACTACGACGTGGACCACGTCAGCGGCCATTTCCACGACACCTACGGCCAGGCACTGGCCAATACCTACGCCGCGCTGGAGCTGGGGGTGTGGAACTTCCAGTCCTCGGTGGCCGGCCTGGGCGGCTGCCCCTACGCCAAGGGCGCCACCGGCAACGTCGCGACGGAGGACGTGGTGTACCTGCTCGATGGCCTGGGCATCGACACCGGCATCGACCTGAACAAGCTGGTGGATGCCGGGGCCTGCATCAGCGAGCAGCTCGGGCGCAAGCCCAACTCGCGCGTGGCCACGGCCATCTTGAACAAGCGTGCCGGCTGATGGCAGGAGCGCCGGCAAGATCCAGACGCTCCCAATTCATCATGAACACCGTGACATTTCCAGAATCCGTTCAGCGTGTGGTCACAGCCTTGCACGCCGCGGGCCACCCCCACGCCCCCGTCATGCTCGACGACGCCGCGCGCACCGCGCAGCAGGCCGCCGATGCGCTGGGCGTGCAGGTGGGCCAGATCGCCAAGAGCATCATCTTTCGCCGCCAGAGCGACGGCGCGGCGGTGCTGGTCATCACCTCGGGCGACCGGCGCGTGGACGAAAAAAAGGTCGATGCGCTGGTGGGCAAGACCGGCCGCGCGGACGCCGACTTCGTCAAGGCGCGCACGGGTTTTTCCATCGGCGGCGTCTCGCCCCTGGCGCACGCCACGCCGCCGGTGGTGCTGATCGACCGCGAGCTGTTTCGCTTCGACGAGATCTGGGCCGCGGCCGGCCATCCGCACGCGGTGTTCCGACTGCGCCCGCAAGACCTGGCGCGGCTGACCGGCAACGCGCCGGTGGCCGACGTGGTGCAAGCCGCACGCTGATGCCGAACGCTATCGAACAAATAGCTGCTCGCGCTTGTCCAGAGCGCGCCATGGCCGATTTCGATCCAGAATCGGGCGATGGACCGGTGCCCTCGCCCTGCATCCAGGTGTGCCGCATCAGCGCCGCCACGGGCTGGTGCGAAGGCTGCCAGCGCCGGCTGGAAGAGATCGGCGCCTGGAGCCGTCTGAGCGAAGACGACAAACGCAGCGTGTGGCGCCGCATCCACGCCCGCCGCGCGATGAAATGAAGCACCCCCAGTCTCCACTCGCTGCGCGATGTTTCGCCCGGTGCTCGCCGCCAGAGGCGGCGGCCCTTCGGTCTGTCCAGACCTGCGCAGGCAGCTCTGGAGCCGCAGACCTCAGCCCCCTCGACAGGGCATCGCCCGTGGCCGGGGAGACCCCTGCCACGGCGATCACTGGCTTGGCCTGCTCCGCGGCCATTGGGCTCTTTGCGTTTCATCGGCTGCGGGTGGCGCGCAGCGCCATGCACAACTGACATGAAGCACATCGACTTTTACCTGGACTTCATCTCGCCCTACGCCCATCTGGCGTTCGAGCACTTGCCGCGCGCGCTGCAAGGCCTGAGCTATGAGGTGACGTATCGGCCCATCCTGTTTGCCGGCCTGCTCAAGCACCACGGCCAGCTGGGGCCGGCCGAGATCGCCCCCAAGCGCGACTGGACCTATCGGCACGTGGCCTGGCTGGCCGCGCAGCACGGCATCGATCTGCAATTGCCGGCCGCCCATCCCTTCAACCCCATCGGCCTGCTGCGCCTGGCCTGGGCCTGTGCGCGCCAGGGGGCGCCCAACCGCTACGCCGTCGAAGCGATCTTCCACCACGTCTGGCACGGCGGGCAGGCGGCCGACGATGCGGCGCGGCTGGCGGCGTTGACCACCACCCTGGCGCCCGTGCAAGACCCCGCCAGCGACGCCGTCAAGCAGGCCCTGCGCGCCGCCACCGACGAGGCGATGGCCGCCGGCGTGTTCGGCGTGCCCAGCTTCGGGGTGGACGGGCGCGTGTTCTGGGGCTTCGACGCGCTGCCCCTGCTGCGCGCGCACCTGGCCGGTGGCGCCGACGGCGCGGCGCTGGATGCGGCGTGGTCGGCCCCCGACGGCGTGGCCGTGGGCGTGCGGCGCTGACGGCCATGCAGCCCGGTTTCAGCCTTGGCGCGGTGCGCGTGTACCTGGGCGACAAGTCCGGCAAGTACCCCGACGGCAACCAGGTCATCGTGCAGGGCAGGGATGCGCGCGTGGCCTTCGATACGCCGCAGGTGGCGCGCCACGTCGGTGCCGACCTGGATGGGGTGGACGCCGTCATCCTCGGCCACGTACACGAAGACCACGTGGTGGCGCTGGGCCGCCTGCCGCGCGCGCGGGTGCAGGTGCACGAGGCCGACCTGGCCGCCGCGCAATCCTGGGCCGGCCTCGGCCGCCACTACGGCTACCCCGACGCGGTGCTGGCGCAGATGAAGCCCATGATCGAGCGCGACTTCGACTACGCGCCCCGACCCGACGCCACCGGATACACCGACGGCGCGCTGTGGGACTTGGGCGGCGGCGTGCGCGTGCGCGCCCATCACCTGCCCGGCCACACGGCCGGCCACTGCGCGCTGGTGGTCGAGAGCGAGGGCGTGGCCTTCATCGGCGACATCGATCTGACCGGCTTTGGCCCCTACTACGGCGACGCGACCTCGAACCTGGCGCAGTTTCGCCGCAGCCTGGAGCGGGTCAAGGACATCGACGCCCGCGTCTGGGTCACCTCCCACCACCGCGGCGTGCTGACCGAGCGCGCCGATTTTTTGCAGGCCCTGGCGCGCTTTGCCGGCAAGATCGACGAGCGCAGCCAGCGCCTGCTGGGCTACCTGCGCGAGCGCCCGCACACGCTCGATGATCTGGTGACGCGCCGCCTGCTGTACCCGCCGGGCTTCGAGCTGCCGTACGTCGAAAGCGCCGAGCGCCGCAGCATCGGCCAGCATCTGGCCGAGCTGCAAGAGCGGGGCGCGGTGCGGCTGGAGGGCGATGGGCACTACCATCGGTGCTGACGAACCACTGGCGTGACCATGCCCAACGCCTTCAACTTTGCCGCCTCGCCCTTCGACTGCCTGACGCAGCAGCAGCAGCGCCTCGTGCGCGAGCACGTGGACATCGCCTACTTTCGCGCGGGCGAGGTGATCCTGGACGTGGGTTCGGTACCGCGCCATTTGTTCGTGCTCATCAAGGGGCGCGTCAGCCAGTTCGACGGCGATGAGTGCGTGGCCCGCTATGGTCCCGACGACAGTTTCGACGGCCGCGGCCTGGTGGCCGGCAAGTCCAGCAGCCGCTTCGTCGCCGACGAGGAATTGCTGGCCTACGAGCTGGCGCACCAGGCCGTCAACGACCTGATTGCCGCCAACGCGGATTTCGGCGCGCTGCTGTTTTCGGACCTGGGCGCCAAGCTGAGCGCCGCCGGCCAGCGGCGCAGCAGCGGCGAGCTGCAGGCGCTGAACCTGGCGCGCGTGGACGAGGCTTTCGTGCGCGCCGCGCACATCGTCGAATGGGACACCGACATCGTGGCCGTGGTGCAGTTGTTCCAGCGCGAGCGCACCACCAACGTGCTGGTGCGCGATGCGCGCCGGAGCCCGCCCGCCCTGGGCATGTTCACCACCAACGCCTTGCAGCGCGCCATCCTGTCGGGGCGAGCGCTCGATCAGATCGCGGTGGGCGAGCTGGCCAACTGGCAGCTCATCAGCGTGCGGCCCTCGGCCCAGGTGGGCGATGCGCTGGCCACCATGGTGCGCCACCACATCCACCGCGTGGTGGTGCGCGAGGGCGAGGAGGTGCGCGGCGTGCTGGAGGCGCTGGACGTGTTCAGCTTCCTGTCCAACCACTCGATGCTGATCGGCCTGCGCATCAACGCCGCCGGCAGCATCGACGAGCTGGCCGAGGCGGCGCGCCAGATCACCGACATGATCGGCCGCCAGTTTCGCGGCGGCACGCAGGTGATGCTGATCGCCCGCCTGGTGCAGGATTTGAACGCGCGCCTGTTCGAGCGCGCCTGGCAGCTCATCGCCCCGCCCGATCTGGTGGCCGCCAGCTGCCTGCTGGTGATGGGCAGCGAGGGGCGCGGCGAGCAGCTGCTCAAGACCGACCAGGACAACGCGCTGATCCTGCGCGACGGCTACGCGCCGCCGGCCGACCTGGCCGCCATTTGCGAGCGCTTCTCGTCGGCGCTCGAGCGCTTTGGCTACCCGCCCTGCCCGGGCCGCATCATGCTCAGCAACCCGGCCTGGCGCATGCCGGCGGCCGACTTTGCCCGCACCGTGCGCGAGTGGCTGGTGATGCCCAGCCCCGACAGCCTAATGAATTTGGCGATCTTTCTGGATGCCCACGCCGTGGCCGGTGACGCCGCGCTGCTGGCAGGCGTGCGCGACGCGCTGTGGTCGCTGGCCACCGACAACGACGTCATGCTGGCGCGCTTTGCCGCCGCGATCGACCTGTTTGCGGGCAGCGGGCGCTGGTGGCACCGCCTGCTGGGCGAGGGCGCCGAACGGCTCGACTTGAAGAAGGAAGGCATCTTCCCCATCGTGCACGGCGTGCGCAGCCTGGCGCTGGCGCACCGCGTGGCCGAGACCGCCACCACCGAGCGCCTGACGCGGCTGGTCGAGGCCCAGGCGCTCGACGCCGGCATGGCGCGCGACCTGGGCGATGCCCTGCAGTTTCTGATGATGCTCAGGCTCAAGGCCGGGCTGGCCGAGCTGGAGCACGATGACGCGGTCTCGGGCGCCGTGGAGCCGGCCCGGCTCTCCACGCTGGAGCGCGATCTGCTCAAGGACGCGCTGGAGGTGGTCAAGCGCTTCAAGGCGCTGCTGCGTCAACGCTTTCGGCTGAGCGCCCTATGAGTTGGCTGCGCGCCTTGAAAGCGCGCCGCGCGCGCCAGCGTTTGCAGGGCGGCGAATGGTCCTTTTTGCTGGACGCGCCGCCGCAAGGCGAATGGGTGGCGCTGGACTGCGAGACCACGGGCCTGAACACGCGCACCGACGAGATCATCGCCATCGGCGCGGTGCGCATCCAGGGCCGGCGCATCCTCACCAGCCAGCGGCTGGAGCTGCTCATCAAGCCCGACAAGGGCGTCTCGCCCGACAGCATCCGCGTGCACCGCTTGCGCGAGCAGGACGTGGCCGGTGGCCTGCCCGCGCCCGAGGCGGCGCGCCGCCTGCTGCACTTCATCGGCGCGCGCCCGCTGGTGGGCTACTACCTGGAGTTCGACGTGGCCATGCTCGATCGCCTGGTGCGCCCGCTGCTGGGCATCGGCCTGCCGCAGCCGCAGATCGAGGTCTCGCGCCTGTACTACGACCACAAGTTTCGCCAGTTGCCGCCCTACAAGCAGCACGACCAGGCCGACATCGACCTGCGCTTTGCCACCATCATGGCCGACCTGGGCCTGCCCACCCGCGAGGCGCACGACGCGCTGAACGATGCGGTGATGGCGGCGTTGGCCTTCATTCGCCTGCGCGATATGAAATGAACCACCCCCAGTCTCCACTCGCTGCGCGATGTTCCGCCCACCCCCTTGCAGGGGGCATCGTCACTGGCCGGGGAAACCCCGGCCACGGCGATCGCTGGCTTGGCCTGCTCCGCGGCCATCGGGCCCTTTGCGCTTCATCGGCTGCGGGTGGCGCGCAGCGCCATGGATAACCGAGATGAAACACCCCCAGTCTCCACTCGCTGCGCGATGCTTCGCCCATCCCCATGCAGGGGGCATCGCCAGCGGGCAGGCCAAGCCCTCCCACGGCGATCGCTGATACGGCCGGCTCCGCGGCCTTTTTGGTTTTTGGGTTTCGTACCTCGCGGGTGGCGCACAGCACCGTGGGCAACGGATCGGGTCGAGCCCAAGAAAAAAGGGCCGCAAGGCCCTTTTCTGTGCTGCACGATGGGTTCAGTGCGACGACGCCTTCGAAGCCCCCAGACCGGTTTCCGAACGCACCTGCTGCGCGGGGAACGCGGCGCGCTCCTTGGCGGCCTGCGCGCTGCGGTCCAGCACCGAGAACAGCCACACGCCGACGAAGCCGATGGTCATCGAGAACAGCGCGGGCGAGGAGTAGGGGAACCAGGCGCTGCCCTTGGGGTTGCCCAGCGTGGCTTCCCACACCGCGGGCGAGACCACGGTGAGCGCCACCGAGGAGATCAGCCCCAGGAACCCGCCGATCACCGCGCCCTTGGTGGTGCAGTCCTTCCACAGCACCGACAGCATCAGCGGCGGCAGGTTGGCCGAGGCGGCCACGGCAAAGGCCAGCGACACCATGAAGGCGATGTTCTGCTTCTCGAACACGATGCCCAGCAGCACGGCGACCACGCCAAGCGCCAGCGTGGTGATGCGCGAGACGCGCAGTTCGGAGGCGCTGTCGGCCTTGCCGCTCTTGACCACCGTGGCATACAGGTCGTGCGAGACGGCCGAGGCGCCCGACAGCGTCAGGCCCGCCACCACCGCCAGGATGGTGGCAAAGGCCACGGCCGAGATGAAGCCGTAGAACACGTCGCCGCCCACGCTCTTGGCCACCAGCACCGCCGCCATGTTGGCCGTGCCGGCGCCGCCCTTGATCACGCCCGTGGCGGTGTCGGACATCTCGGGGTTGGACAGCACCATGGTGATGGCGCCGAAGCCGATGATGAAGATCACCACATAGAAGTAGCCGATCCAGGTGGTGGCCCACAGCACGCTCTTGCGCGCTTCCTTGGCGTCGGGCACGGTGAAGAAGCGCATCAGGATGTGCGGCAGCCCCAGCGTGCCGAACATCAGCGCCATGCCGAAGCTGATAGCCGAGATCGGGTCCTTGATGAAGCCGCCCGGACCCATGATGGCCAGGCCCAGCTTGGCCGCCAGGTCGGGCGCAGCGCCGCCGTTTTGCGCGATCTGCGTCTTGATGCGCACGCCGTCGGCGAACAGCGCCTCGGGGCTGAAGCCGTACCGGGCCAGCACCATGAAGGCCATGAAGGTCACGCCGGCCAGCAGCAGGCAGGCCTTGATGATCTGCACCCAGGTGGTCGCCGTCATGCCGCCGAACAGCACGTAGATCATCATCAGCACGCCCACCAGCACCACGGCGATCCAGTAGTCCAGGCCGAACAGCAGCTTGATCAGCTGGCCCGCGCCGACCATCTGCGCGATCAGGTAGAAGGCCACCACCACCAGCGTGCCGCAGGCGGCGAAGATGCGAAACGGCGTTTGCGCAAAGCGGTAGCCCGCCACGTCGGCAAAGGTGAACTTGCCCAGGTTGCGCAGCCGCTCGGCCAGCAAAAAGGTCAGGATCGGCCAGCCGACCAGAAAGCCGATGGAGTAGATCAGCCCGTCGTAGCCCGTGGCCATGACGGCCGCCGAAATGCCCAGGAAGGACGCCGCCGACATGTAGTCGCCCGCGATCGCCAGGCCGTTTTGAAAGCCCGTGATGCCGCCGCCGGCGGTGTAGAAGTCGGCCGCCGACTTGGTGCGGCCGGCCGCCCACTTGGTGATCCACAGCGTGGCGGCCACGAAGCCGGTGAACATGATGATGGCGATCCAGTTGGTCGCCTGCTTGGCGGTCTCGCCCAGGTCGCCGCCGGCGGCCAGGGCGGCGCCGCTGGCCGTCAGGAGGGCGGCCAGCGCCGCGAGGGTGCGTGCGTGCGTCATTTCGTGGCGTCCTTCAGGATGTCGCGGGTGGCGGCGTCGAACTCGCGGTTGGCGCGGCGCACGTAGATGCCGGTGATGATGACGGTGAACACGATCACCGCCATGCCGATGGGGATGCCCAGCGTGGTGACGCCGGCGCCGATGGGGGTGGCCAGCAGCTCCTTGTCGAAGGCGATCAGGCCGATGTAGCCGTAATACACGATCAGCATCAGGATCGTGAGCGTCCAGCCCAGGCGGTTGCGCGTGGCCTTGAGCTGCTGGTACTTGGGATTGCGGGCAATCCGCTCGACCATGGGGTCTTGCATGCTTGTCTCCTCGGGCCGCGAAGCCCTCGATTCGGTTGATTGGCCTTGGGGCCGGCCCGGATTGTTTCTGCGCTGGCTGACACCAGACTAACAAGCGCACAGTCCTGACATGTGGTTGCAAAACGGGCGCGATCGCTCTCGGGGTGGTTGCGGTACGTCTTGGTTTTGGCCGACGGATGAGACGAGTCTTTCTAGGTAATTTCCCTTGAATGTTGAAACTTTTAGGTACAAAACCAAAACATTAGTTTCTAATAGGCACACTCGATGCAGGCCCACTTGTGCACCCGAACTTCGGGCTGACGAGCCCGCCACTTCGTCAGGAAACCGTCGGACGGTGCCGGCATCGTGCAGTTCAGCGGGTGGCATGCAGCTTCCCGGCCCCATCCACAAGCCGTCGAGGAGACAACGTCCATGCCAACCACCCTTGCCGCCAAGGGCGCACCCCCGGTCGCCGCGCGGCCCATGACGCGGGAGGAGCGCAAGGTCATCTTCGCCTCCTCGCTCGGCACCGTGTTCGAGTGGTATGACTTCTACCTGTACGGATCGTTGGCAGCGATCATCGCCAAGAAGTTCTTCGCGGGTTTGGAGCCCACCTCGGCTTTCATCTTTGCCTTGCTGGCCTTTGCCGCGGGCTTCATCGTGCGGCCCTTCGGCGCGCTGGTGTTCGGGCGCCTGGGCGACATGATCGGGCGCAAATACACCTTTCTGATCACCATCGTGATCATGGGCCTGTCCACGTTCGTCGTCGGGGTGCTGCCCACGTATGCGTCGATCGGCGTGCTGGCGCCCATCGTGCTGATCGTGCTGCGCATGCTGCAAGGCCTGGCGCTGGGCGGCGAGTATGGCGGCGCTGCCACCTATGTGGCCGAACACGCGCCGAACGGAAAGCGCGGCGCCTACACGGCGTGGATACAGACCACGGCGACGCTGGGCTTGTTTCTGTCGCTGCTGGTGATCCTGGGCGTGCGCAACCTGATGGGCGAGGAGGCCTTCAACGACTGGGGCTGGCGCATCCCCTTCATCGTGTCCATCGTTCTGCTGGCCATCTCGGTGTGGATTCGCCTGTCGATGAACGAGTCGCCCGCCTTCCAGAAGATGAAGGCCGAGGGTCGCACCTCCAAGGCGCCGTTGACCGAGTCCTTCGGCCACTGGAAGAACCTGAAGATCGTGCTCATCGCGCTGTTCGGCCTGATGGCGGGGCAGGCCGTGGTCTGGTACACGGGCCAGTTCTACTCGCTGTTCTTTCTCACCAATGTGCTCAAGGTGGACGCCACCACGGCCAACATCCTGATCGCGATCGCGCTGCTCATCGGCACGCCGTTTTTCGTCGTCTTCGGCACGCTGTCGGACCGCGTCGGCCGCAAGCCCATCATCATGGCGGGCTTGTTGCTGGCGGTGCTGACCTACTTCCCGCTGTTCAACGCGCTGACCGCCGCCGCCAATCCCGACCTCGCCGTGGCGCAGAAAAACAACGAGGTGACGGTGACAGCCAGCCGGCGCGCGTGCTCATTCGGCGGCAACCCGGTGGCGCGCGAGATCGACTTTCGCAGCTCCTGCGACATCGCCAAGCGCTTTCTGGCGCAAAGCTCGGTCAGCTACCAGAACGCCGCGGGCCGGGGCCCGGCCACCGTCAAGATCGGCGACAAGCTGATCACCGCGCCCGAGGGCCGCGTGGTCAACCACCAGTTCGACGCCGAAAGCGCCGCAGCCATCGCCGCCTTCAAGAAGGACGTGAGCGCGGCGCTGAAGGAGGCCGGATACCCGGCCCGGGCCGACCCGGCCAAGATGAACAAACCGCTGATGGTCCTGATTCTGGCGGTGCTGGTGATTTACGTGACCATGGTCTACGGCCCCATCGCCGCCGCGCTGGTGGAGCTGTTCCCCACCCGCATCCGCTACACATCGATGAGCCTGCCTTACCACATCGGCAACGGCTGGTTTGGCGGGATGCTGCCCACCATCTCGTTTGCCATGGTGGCCGCCAACGGCAACATGTACTACGGTCTGTGGTATCCGATCGTGATTGCCGCCGCCACGTTCGTGATCGGCATGCTGTTCTTCCGCGAGTCCAAGGGCGCGGACATTTACGCCGGCCGCTGACGCGCTCGGGGGCGCTCGCAAAAAGGCCCGCGCCAAGGCGCGGGCCTGTTTCGTGGCCGCGCGCCGTGCCGTTCAGATCAGCAGCGCATTCACGCGCCGCACATAGGCCGCGGGGTCGGCCGGCAGGCCGCCTTCGGCCAGCAGCGCCTGGTCGAACAGGATGTGGGCCAGGTCGTCGAAATGGGGGTTGCCCTCCAGCTTCTTGACCAGCGCGTGCTCGGGGTTGATCTCCAGCACCGGCTTGGTGGCGGGCACGGCCTGGCCGGCCTGGCGCATCAGGCGCTCGAACTGCAGGCTCATGCCGGCGTCCTTGACCACCAGGCAAGCGGGCGAGTCGACCAGGCGCGTGGTCACGCGCACGTCCTCCACGCTGTCCTTGAGCGCTTCCTTCAATTTCTCGACGAGCGGCTTGACGGCCTCGGCCGCTTGCTCGGCCGCCTGCTTCTCGCCCTCGTCCTGCAGCTCGCCCAGGTCCACCGCGCCCTTGGCCACCGACTGCAGCGGCGTGCCCTCGAACTCGCGCAGGAAGGACAGCGACCACTCGTCCACGCGGTCGCTCATCAAAAGCACCTCGATGCCCTTCTTGCGGAACACCTCGATCTGCGGGCTGTTGCGGGCCGCGGCCAGGGTGTCGGCGGTGATGTAGTAGATGGCCTTCTGGCCTTCCTTCATGCGCGCCTTGTAGTCGGCGAGCGTCACGCTCGCGGTGTCCGTCGTCGTGGACGCGTAGCGCAGCAGTTTGGCGATGCGCTCGCGGTTGGCGGTGTCTTCGCCCAGGCCTTCCTTCAGCACCGCACCGAACTCGCGCCAGAAGGTGGCGTATTTGTCAGCCGCTTCCTTCTTGTCTTGCACGTCGGTGACTTCGGCGTTATCAGCGGCCGGCGCCGGGGTGTCGGCCGCGGGCGCCTTGGCCAGCTCTTCCAGCAGGGCCAGCACGCGGCGCGTGTTGCCCTCGCGGATGGCGCGCACGTCGCGGCTTTCCTGCAAGAGCTCGCGGCTGACGTTGAGCGGCAAGTCGGCCGAATCGACCACGCCCTTGACGAAGCGCAGGTAGCGCGGCAGCAATTGCTCGGCCTCGTCCATGATGAACACGCGTTTGACGTACAGCTTGATGCCGGCCTTCTTCTCGCGGTCCCACAAATCCATTGGCGCGTGGCTGGGCACATACAGCAGCTGCGTGTATTCGGTGCTGCCTTCCACGCGGTTGTGCGTCCAGGCCAGGGGCGGCTGCCAGTCGTGCGCGGTCTGCTCGTAGAACTGGGTGTACTGCTCGTCCGTGATGTCCTTCTTGGGCCGCGTCCACAGCGCGGTGGCCTGGTTCACGGTTTCCCACTCGCCGGTCTTGACCATCTGGCCGGGCTGGCCTTCTTCCTTGCCTTCTTCCCAGGTCTCGCCCTCCATCTGGATGGGCAGGGCGATGTGGTCGGAGTATTTGTTGATGAGTTCCTTGATGCGCCAGCCGTCGGCAAACTCCAGCGCGTCGTCGCGCAGGTGCAGGGTGACGCTGGTGCCGCGCTCTTCGCGGGTGATGGTCTCGACCTCGAACTCGCCCGCGCCGGTGCTGACCCAGCGCACGCCACCGCTGGCGGGCAGGCCGGCGCGGCGCGATTCGACCGTGATCTCGTCGGCCACGATGAAGCCCGAGTAAAAGCCCACGCCGAACTGGCCGATCAGTTGCGCGTCCTGCTTCTGGTCGCCCGACAGGCGGCTCATGAACTCGCGCGTGCCGCTCTTGGCGATAGTGCCCAGGTGCGACACGGCCTCTTCCGCGCTCATGCCGATGCCGGTGTCGGTCACGGTGAGTGTCTTGGCGGCCTTGTCGAAGGCGATGCGCACGCGCAGCTCGGGCTGATCGCCATACAGGCTGGCGTCGGCCAGCGCCTCGAAGCGCAGCTTGTCGCAGGCATCCGACGCATTGGAGATCAGCTCGCGCAGGAAGATTTCCTTGTTGGAGTACAGCGAGTGCGTGACCAGGTGCAGCAGCTGGGCGACTTCGGCCTGGAAGGCGTGTTTGGTGCCGGAGATGGGCGTGGCGGACATGGGTGTTTGATGGGGAAGGGTGCAAAAAAACGCAGATGGGTTGCGGCGGGCGGATTTCAAGATGCCTGCTTTGGCGCGCAGCGACTCATGGCGCCAACCGAGTTGCTCATGACGCCGCGCGCCGCCCGCAACGCATGAAACGCAAAGAGCCAAGGGGCCGCGGAGCAGGCCAAACCAGCGATCGCCGTGGCCGGGGTCACCCCGGCCAGGGGCGATGCCCCCGGAGGGGGAAGGCGCAACATCGCGCAGCGAGTGGAGACTGGGGGCGAGCCCATTCACCGCGGCAGCGACTCGACCTCCCTGGTCCAGCGGTCGATCAGGCGCTTGCGCTCGGCCGCCTTGCCGTATTTGGCGAAGTCGTAGCTGATGAGCTTGACGCCGTCCATGGGCGGAATGCGCGGGTCGGGCTTGAAGCGCTTGTTGGCGGGCGTCTGGTAGCTGCCCACCGTGGCGCCCAAGGCCTGGCCGGCGGGGCTCATCAGCCAGTCGTAGTATTTCTTGGCGTTGGCCTCGTTGCGCGCGCCCTTGACGAGGGCGATGCCGCCGATTTCGTAGGTGGTGCCCTCGCACGGAGCCGCCGTCTTGACCGGGTATTTCTCTTCCTTCCATTTCTCGAAATTGAAGGCGAAGGTGATGCCGATCGCCACCTCGCCCTTGGCCACGTTGGGCGCCTGCGCCTGGCCGCTGCGGGTGTAGTTGCTGACGTTGCGGTGCAGCTTTTTGAGGTAGTCGAAGGCGGCGTCCTCGCCCATCTGCTGCACCAGCCCGGCAATCACGGTGTAGGCCGTGCCGCTGGAGGCAGGGTGCGAGATTTCGACTTCGCCCTTGTATTCGGGCTTGATCACGTCGGCCCAGCATTTGGGCTCGGGCAGGTTCTTTTTCTTCAGCACGTCGGTGTTGTAGCCAAAGCCGATGGTGCTGGTGTAGAAGCCCCCCACCTGGTTGCCGCTCATGTCGTACTGGCGCTGCGACCAGTCGTGCAGATCATTGATATAGCTGGGGCGGTAGGCCTGCAAGAGGCCTTGCTCGGCCGCCTGCAAGAACGGATCGCCCGTGCCGCCCCACCAAATGTCGGTCTTGGGGTTTTGCGCCTCGGCGCGCAACTGGGCGCCGATCTCGCCCGTGCCCTTGTGCGACTGGTTGACCTTGATGCCCGTGGCCTTGGTGAACTCGGCGGCCGCGGCTTCGCACCAGGGCGCGTCGGTGCTGCACAGCGCGTTGACCACGCCCTGCGCCTGCGCCGATGAGCAAAAAACGGCTGTAGCGCCCGTCAATGCAGCGCAGAACGCTATTGTTTTGATATTCATCGAAGGCATCGTCCGGGTCTCCTGTGGCGGCCGGTGGCCGTGGGGCAAGCATAACCCGCGCCCGCGCGCCGGCGGCTATGCTTGAGGGCAGGGAGGCCAACCGCGGCGCAAGACCCGCGCCGCACACCGGAGTGATTCATGCGCAAGTTGTCGATTCGTGGTTTTGGGCTGGCCGCGGTCTTGTGCGGCCTGGCGGGCTTGGCGTGCGCGCAGGTCATCGTGGACACGGGGCAGGTGCAGGCCGCGCTCCAGCGCTCCGTGCAGGTGTGGGACGTGCGCGGCGACAAGGACTTTGCCAAGGGCCATTTGCCCGGGGCCTTGTCGGCGGGCGACGCCGCGGCGGTGCTGCGCGATGCCAACGCGGAGGACTTCCTGCCGACCGCGGAAGTCGCAAAAATTCTGGGCGCGGCCGGCATCGACCCGGCGAAGGAGACCGTGGTGTACGGCAGCCGCGGCACCTGGAACGCCTATTTCGGCCGCTACGCCCTGCGCTATTTCGGCGGCACCAAGGTCACCGTTTATCACGAGGGCATCGAGGGCTGGCAAGCCGCCGGCCTGCCGGTGGAGGCGGGCGCGCCCAAGCCCGCGCCCATCGCGCTGACGCTGGCGCCCAACGCGGCGGTCGCCGTCAGCACGCCGGAGGTGCTGGCGCGCGTGGGCAACAAGGACGTGCAGATCGTCGATGCGCGCACGCCCAAGGAGTTTGCCGGCGCCGACATCCGCGCGCTGCGCGGCGGGCACATCCCGGGCGCGGTCAACATTCCCTACGAGATGAACTGGAGCGACCCCGAGACCCTGCAAAAGCTCGCGCAAAAGACCGTGGGCGACAGCCGCGGCATGTCGCTGAAGGCGCAGCCCGAGTTGCAGGCCCTGTACGCCAGGCTGGACCCGAACAAGGAGACGGTGGTGTACTGCCAGTCGGGCGCGCGCGCCAGCGAGACGGCGGGCGTGCTGGAGCAGCTGGGATTCAGGAACGTGAAGGTGTACGACTCGTCCTGGCTGGGCTATGGCAACAAGCTGGACGCGCCGGCCGAGAACGAGACGGTCTTCAACGTCGGCGCGCTCAACGGGCGCATCGCGGCCATGCAAAAGCGCATCGACACGCTGGAGAAGGAACTGGCGGCAAGCAAAAAGTGACTGGGCCGCTGGCCGGCACGGATGCGTGTTGCCGGCCCCTGGCCCAGGGTCGTCAGAAGGCCTCGCCCGGCCCCAGATAGCGCCACTGCCCCACCGGCAGCTGCCCCAGCTGAATGCGCCCGATGCGCACGCGCTTGAGGCCGGTGACGTGCAGGCCCACCTGCTCGCACATGCGGCGGATCTGGCGCTTCTTGCCCTCGTTCAGCACGAAGCGCAGTTGCTCGGGGTTTTGCCAGTCCACCTGCGCGGGCTTCAACGGCTGGCCGTCCAGGGCCAGGCCGTGGCGCAGGCGTGCCAGCTGCGCGGGCGGGAAGGCGGCCTGCACGTTGACGGCCACTTCGCCAAAACTCACGCGCACCAGGTATTCCTTGTCCACCGTCGAGTCTTCGCCGATCAGCTGGCGCGCCACGCGGCCGTCCTGCGTCAGTACCAGCAGGCCCACCGAATCGATGTCCAGCCGGCCGGCCGGCGCCAGGCCGCGCAGCTGCGCGGGCGTGAAGCGCTTGGACGACGCATCGCCATGCCAGTGGCTGCGTGCGTTGACCAGGGTGACCGCCGGCTGGTGCCCGTCCTCGGCCTGACCGCTGACGTAGCCCACGGGCTTGTGCAGCAGGACGGTGACGCGCTCGGCCTGCGCGGCGTCGGCGCGGCGGTCCACCGTGACCTTGTCGTGCGGGGCCACTTTCAACCCCATCACGGCCACTTCGCCGTTCACGCGCACCCAGCCGCGCTCAATCCATTCGTCGGCCTCGCGGCGCGAGCACAGGCCCAGGTCGGCCAGGCGCTTGTTCAGCCGCACCGCCGAGGAGTCCCCCGCGGCGGCGGGCTGGCCTGCGGCGGGGGCCGGGGCGCGGCGCCAGCGTGGCGCGGATGCAGGAGAGTCGGGCATGGGCGATGCTGCGGTATTGATAGCTGTTTGCGCTGATCCATCAAGCGCTACGGCTCGATTTTATTCTTGATCGATGAATGCGCGCCGTCAAAAGTCCGCGCGGCGCAGCGCCTGCGCCTGCACGATGCGCAGGCCGCCGTACTCGATGCGCAGCACGCCCCGCTCTTGCAGCGTGCGCAGCGCCTCGTTCACGCGCTGGCGCGACAGGCCGGCCAGGTAGGCCAGCTCCTGCTGCGTGATGCGCAGCACCTCGCCCACACCCGGAAACAGCACCGGGTTGACCAGGGCAGCCAAGTTGCGCGCCACGCGCTGCTCGGGGCTGGCCGAGCGGCCGGCGCCGACCACGCCGATGAACTGGCTCAGGCGCTCGTTGAGCTGGTTCATCACGAAGCGGTTGAAGCCGATGGATTGGTCCAGCAGCCAGTGGAAGGTGTCCACCGGCAGGCCGGCCACGCGGCTCTTGCGCAAGGCCTGGATGTTGTAGCGGTAGCTCTCGCGCTTGAGCACCGTGCCCTCGCCGAACCACCCGCCGGCGGCCAGGCCCGAATAGGTGATGGCGCGGCCGTCGTCGGTCACGGTGTTCATCTTCAGCAGGCCGTCGATCACGCCGAACCAGTACGTCGCCGGTCGGCCGATGCGGCACACCAGGTCGCCCGGCGCGGCCTCGCTCACGCGCAGCTCGGGCACGATGCGATCGCGCTCGTCGGACAGCAGGTGCGCCAGCCAGGGCACGCTTTGCAGCTCGCTGTCGGTCAGCAGGCGACGGCGTTCGTGCAGCGAGAGACCGGATTTCATTTAGGGAAAAACCTAGGGAGATTTGCCTTCAATTGTCGTTCAAACGACAACATGACGTCAAAGCAAGCGCTTACGATTCGCTGCACATTCGAGCCCCGCCCCGCGGGGCGCACGCAGGAGACCTCCCGCCCATGACGGCGACCTTTCCCCAGTTGTTGCAGCAGCACGCCCGCCAGCGCCCGCAGGCGCCGGCGTTGCGCGAAAAAGAGTTCGGCATCTGGCAAACCTGGAGCTGGCAGCGCGCGCTGGACGACACGCGCCACATGGCGCTGGGCCTGGCGTCGCTGGGCTTTGTGGCGGGGCAGAACCTGGCGGTGGTGGGCGACAACCGGCCGCTGCTGTACCTGATGTTCGTGTCGGTGCAGTCGCTGGGCGGTGTGCCCGTGCCCATGTACCAGGACGCGGTGGCCGCCGAGATGGCCTTCGTGCTGCGCGAGACCGGCGCGCACTTTGCCTTTGCCGAAGACCAGGAGCAGGTGGACAAGCTGCTGGAGCTGCGCGCCGGCGAGGGCGAAGCCGCCGTGCCCGGCCTGGATCACATCATCTACGACGACCCGCGCGGCCTGCGCCACTACCGCGACGCGGGCCTGATCAGCGTGCAGGAGCTGATGGAGCGGGGCCGCCAGTTCGAGCGGCAGCACCCGCAGTATTTCGAGCAGCAGCTGGCGCGCATCAAGCCCGACGACACGGCCATCATCCTCTACACCTCGGGCACCACCAGCCGGCCCAAGGGCGTGTGCCAGACGCACCAGGCCTACATCGCCGCGGCCGAGGGCGGGGTGGCCGTTGACAAGCTCAACGGCTCGGACAACGTGCTGTCCTACCTGCCGCCAGCCTGGGCGGGCGACTTTTTGTTTTCGGTGGCGCAGTGGCTGGTGGCGGGCTTCACCATCAACTGCCCCGAAAGCGCTGAGACGGTGGCGATCGACATGCGCGAGATCGGTCCCACGTATTACTTCGCGCCGCCGCGCGTGTTCGAGAGCATGCTGACCTCGGTGTCCATCCGCATGGAAGACGCCGCGCCCATCAAGCAGTGGATGCACCGCAAGTTCATGGAGGTGGCGCGCCGCGTGGGCGCCGACATCCTGGTGGGCAAGCCGGTGGCCCTGGGCGGCCGCCTGCTGTACGGCCTGGGCAATCTGCTGGTGTACGGGCCGCTGAAGAACGCCATGGGCCTGTCGCGCATTCGCGTGGCTTACACCGCGGGCGCCGCGATCGGGCCCGACCTGTTTCGCTTTTTCCGCTCCATCGGCGTCAACCTCAAGCAGCTGTATGGCCAGACCGAAACCTGCGCCTATGTGTGCCTGCAAAAGGACGGGCAGGTCAAGCTCGACACCGTGGGCCAGGCTGCGCCGGGGGTTGAGCTGAAGATCGCCGAAGGCGGCGAGGTGCTGGTGCGCAGCCAGTCCCTGCTGAGCGAGTACTACAAGCGCCCCGAAGCCACCGCCGAGGTGCTGGATGCCGAGGGCTTCTTCCACACCGGCGACGCGGGCGTGATCGACGCCGACGGCCACCTGCGCATCATCGACCGCGCCAAGGACGTGGGACGGCTCACCGGCGGCGCCATGTTCGCGCCCAACTACATCGAGAACAAGCTCAAGTTCTTCCCGCAGATCAAGGAGGCGGTGTGCTTCGGCGACGGGCGCGAGCGGGTCTGCGCGTTTCTGAACATCGACTTCGACGCCGTGGGCAACTGGGCCGAGCGCAAGGGCCTGCCCTATGCGGGCTACGTCGATCTGGCGGGCAAGCCGGAGGTGCTGGCGATGATGCGCGAGTGCGTCGAAAAGGTGAACGCCGAGCTGGCCGGCGAGCAGGGCATGGAGGCCACGCAGATCGCGCGCTTTCTGGTGCTGCACAAGGAGCTGGACCCCGACGACGACGAGCTCACCCGCACGCGCAAGGTGCGCCGCGGCTTCGTGGCCGAGAAATACGCGGTGCTGCTGGACGCGCTGTATGGCGGCAAGCCCGAGCAGTTCATCGAGACCGCGGTCAAGTTCGAGGACGGACGCGCCGGCGCGGTGTCGGCCACGCTCAAGATGCTGGACGCCAAGGTCTTTGCGCCGGTGAGGAACGCCGCATGAACGACACCGTTGTTGCCCCTGAAATCAGAGCTTCCGGCGCAAGCCCGGCAAGCGCTGGCGCCACGGATGGCCTGCGCCAGATCGGCGAGGTCATCCTCGACGTGAAGAACATCAGCCTGCGCTTTGGCGGCGTGAAGGCGCTCACCGACATCAGCTTCGACGTGCGCGAGCACGAGATCCGCGCCATCATCGGCCCCAACGGCGCGGGCAAGAGCTCGATGCTCAACTGCATCAACGGTGTGTACACGCCCAGCGAAGGCTCCATCACCTTTCGCGGCCAGACCTTCAGCCACATGAACTCGCGCCAGGTCGCCGAGATGGGCGTGGCGCGCACCTTCCAGAACCTGGCCTTGTTCAAGGGCATGAGCGTGCTGGACAACATCATGTCCGGGCGCAACCTCAAGATCAGGAGCAACATCTTCCTGCAGGCGCTGCGCATCGGCCCGGCCGAGCGCGAGGAGATCGCGCACCGCGAGTTCGTCGAGCACATCATCGACTTTCTCGAAATCCAGGCGCACCGCAAGACCCCCGTGGGCCAGNNTGCCCTACGGCCTGCAAAAGCGCGTGGACCTGGGCCGGGCGCTGGCCATGGAGCCGCAGGTGCTGCTGCTGGACGAGCCCATGGCCGGCATGAACGTCGAAGAAAAGCAGGACATGAGCCGCTTCATCCTGGACGTCAACGACGAGTTCGGCACCACCATCGTGCTGATCGAGCACGACATGGGCGTGGTGATGGACATCAGCGACCGCGTGGTGGTGCTGGACTACGGCAAGAAGATCGGCGATGGCACGCCCGACGCCGTGCGCAGCAACGAAGACGTGATCCGCGCCTACCTCGGCGCAGGGCATTGAGAGCGCATCATGGGCTTTTTTCTTGAAACCTTCATCGGCGGCCTGATGACCGGCATGCTCTACGCCCTGGTGGCGCTGGGCTTCGTGCTGATCTTCAAGGCCTCCAGCGTGTTCAACTTCGCGCAGGGCGTGATGGTGCTGTTTGCCGCGCTGGCCATGGCGCGGCTGTCCGAGTGGATTCCGCAGTGGACGGGGCTGGACAACAAGATCATCGCCAACGTGCTGGCCTTCATCGGCGCGGCGCTGATCATGTTTGCCGTGGCCTGGCTGATCGAGCGCCTGGTGCTGCGCCACCTGGTCAACCAGGCCGAGACCACGCTGCTCATGGCCACGCTGGGCATCGCCTATTTTCTGGAGGGCGTGGGCCAGTCGCTGTTTGGCAGCGACATCTACAAGATCGACATCGGCATGCCCAAGGACCCGATCTTCGTGCTGGACAAGCTGTTCGAAGGCGGCGTGCTGCTCAACCCCGACGACCTGATCTCGGCTGGCATCGCCGCCGCGCTGGTGGTGGTGCTGGCGCTGTTCTTTCAAAAAACCACCACCGGCCGCGCCCTGCGCGCCGTGGCCGACGACCACCAGGCCGCGCAGTCGGTGGGCATTCCGCTGGCACGCATCTGGGTCATCGTGTGGTGCGTGGCCGGCGTGGCCGCGCTGGTGGCCGGCATGGTGTGGGGCAGCAAGCTGGGCGTGCAGTTCTCGCTGGCCACGCTGGCGCTGCGCGCGCTGCCGGTGGTCATTTTGGGTGGCCTGACTTCGGTGCCCGGCGCCATTTTGGGCGGCCTGATCATCGGCGTGGGCGAGAAGGTGTCCGAGGTGTATCTGGGTCCCTACGTCGGCGGCGGCATCGAGATCTGGTTCGCCTATGTGCTGGCACTGGTGGTGCTGTTGATTCGCCCCCAGGGCTTGTTCGGGGAGAAGATCATTGATCGCGTTTGATTCAATTTTGATAGCTGCCGGCGCTTGTTGAGAAAGCGCTGGAGCCCGAAAGAACCCATAAACCATGTTCTACCGCGAAAACGGCCAGTTCAAGACCAGCTACCGCGCCGACCAGCAGATCTTCCCGATCCGCCAGGACCGCGTGGCCATCGCCCTGCTGCTGATCGTGGCCTTCGTCGTCGTGCCGGCCACGGCCAGCAGCTATCTGTTCTCGGCCATCCTGATCCCCTTCGTCATCATGTCGCTGGCCGCGCTGGGCGTGAACATCCTCATCGGCTACTGCGGGCAAATCTCGCTGGGCTCGGGCGCCTTCATGGCGGTGGGGGCCTACGGCGCCTACAACATCATCATGCGCGTGCCCGGCGTGCCGCTGGTGGTGGCCCTGATCCTCGGCGGCGTGTGCGCCATGCTGTTCGGCATTTTGTTCGGGCTGCCCAGCCTGCGCGTCAAGGGCCTGTACCTGGCGGTGGCCACGCTGGCGGCGCAGTTCTTTGCCGACTGGATGTTCCTGCGCATCAAGTGGTTCACGCTGGACAACGCCTCGGGCTCGGTGGCCGTGCCCGACCTCACCCTGTTCGGCCTGCCGCTGGAGAGCGACCTGGCCAAGTACCTGTTTTGCCTGCTGGTGCTGGCGCTGGTGGCGCTGGCGGCCAAGAACCTGGTGCGCGGCGCGATCGGGCGCGAGTGGATGGCCATTCGCGACATGGACGTGGCCGCCGCCGTGATCGGCATCCGCCCGATGTATGCCAAGCTCAGCGCCTTTGCCGTCAGCAGCTTCATCATCGGCCTGGCCGGCGCGCTGTGGGGCTTTTTCTACCTGGGCGCGTGGGAGCCCAGCGCCTTCTCGCTGGACATCTCGCTCAAGCTGCTGTTCATGGTCATCATCGGCGGGCTGGGCTCGATCATGGGCGCCTTCTTTGGCGCGGCCTTCATCGTCGTGCTGCCGATCGCGCTCAACGTCGGGCTGCCGCGCCTGGCCGCACTGTTCGGCCACCAGATCACCACCACCGCCGCCTCGCATGCCGAGCTGATGATCTTCGGCGCGCTGATCGTGTGGTTCCTCATCGTCGAGCCGCATGGCCTGGCCAAGCTGTGGTCCACCGGCAAGCAGAAATTGAGGCTATGGCCTTTCCCCCATTGATTTTTCACGTGAACCAACCAAGGAGACAAGCATGAAGCGATTGAATCTGGCCCTGGCCGCCGCCGTGGTGGCTGCCGCAACGGCCGTGCCCGCCACCAGCGCCTGGGCGCAGGCCCAGCAGTACATGCCGGTGCTGTCCTATCGCACGGGGCCCTACGCGCCCAACGGCGTGCCGATCGCCGACGGCATCGTGGACTACCTCAAGCTGGTCAACGAGCGCGGCGGCATCAACGGCGTCAAGCTCTTGATCGAGGAGTGCGAGACCCAGTACGACACCGCCCGCAGCGTGGAGTGCTACGAGCGCCTGAAGAACAAGAACGGCGGCGCCACCGTGGTGCAGCCCTGGTCCACCGGCGCCACCTTCGCGCTGACCGAGAAGGCCCCCACCGACAAGATCTCGCTGGTCACGCTGGGCTACGGCCGCAGCGAAAGCGCCGACGGCCTGATCTTCAAGTGGAACTTCCCGCTGGCGGGCAACTACTGGGTGGGCGCCGACGCCATCGTCCAGGCCATCGGCAAGCGCGAGGGCGGGCTGGACAAGCTCAAGGGCAAGAAGATCGCCCTGATCTACCACGACAGCCCCTACGGCAAGGAGCCGATCCCGCTGCTGCAAGAGCGCGCCAAGATGCAGGGGTTCGATCTGCAACTGCTGCCCGTGGCCGCGCCCGGCGTGGAGCAAAAGGCGACGTGGCTGCAAATCCGCAAGGACCGGCCCGACTACGTGATCATGTGGGGCTTCGGCGTGATGAACTCCACCGCCCTGAAGGAGGCGCAGGCCACCGGCTACCCGCGCGACAAGATGTACGGCAGCTGGTGGGCCGGCGCCGAGCCCGACACGCGCGACGTGGGCGAGGCCGCCAAGGGTTACAACGCCGTGGCGCTGCAAAACAGCGCCGACCACAACGCCAAGGTCGCCAAGGAGGCCATCGAAAAGCTCTATGCCAAGGGCAAGGGCACGGCGGCCAGCAAGGACGAGGTGGGCGACGTGCTGTGGCTGCGCGGCGCCATGAGCTCGATGGTCGTGGTCGAAGGCATCCGCGCCGCGCAGGAGCGCTTCGGCAAGGGCAAGGTGATGAATGGCGACCAGGTGCGCTGGGGCCTGGAAAACCTCAACCTCACGCAGGCCAAGCTGGACGCGCTGGGCTTTGGCGGCGTGCTGCGTCCGCTGTCCACCTCGTGCAAGGACCACATGGGCTCGTACTGGGCGCGCATCGCGACCTGGGACGGCAAGCAGTGGAAGATCTCCAGCGACTGGATCCAGGCCGACGAGCAAATCCTCAACCCCATGATCAAGAGCCACGCGGCCAAGTACGCGGCCGAGAAGAAGATCACGCCGCGCGACGCCGCGGATTGCGAAAAGTGATGTTGCAGTGCCTGGCGGCAGACCCTGCCGCCAGGTGTTCTTGCCCGACGGTCAACGTGTCATGAGCCAAGCCAAGATCATCCTCAACGTCAACGGCATCGAGGTCATCTACAACCACGTGATCCTGGTGCTCAAAGGCGTGTCGCTCGCGGTGCCCGAAGGCGGCATCGTCGCCATCCTGGGCGGCAACGGCGCGGGCAAGACCACCACACTGCGCGCGGTGTCCAACCTGCTCAAGGGCGAGCGCGGCGAGGTCACCAAGGGCAGCATCGAGTACCTGGGCGAGCGCATCGAGAACCTGAGCCCGTCCGAGCTGGTCAAGCGCGGCGTGGTGCAGGTGATGGAAGGCCGGCACTGCTTCGCCCACCTCACCATCGAGGAAAACCTGCTGACCGGCGCCTACACGCGCCACGACAAGGGCGAGATCGCCGCCAACCTGGAGAAGGTCTACACCTACTTCCCGCGCCTGAAGACGCGCCGCGCCAGCCAGGCGGCCTACACCTCGGGCGGCGAGCAGCAGATGTGCGCCATCGGCCGCGCGCTGATGACCAACCCCAAGCTGGTGCTGCTGGACGAGCCCTCGATGGGGCTGGCGCCGCAGTTGGTCGAGGAGGTGTTCAACATCGTGCGCGACCTCAACGGCAAGGAGAAAGTCACCTTCCTGGTGGCCGAGCAGAACACCAACATGGCGCTGAAGTACGCCGACTACGGCTACATCATGGAAAGCGGGCGCGTGGTGATGGACGGCCAGGCGCAGGAGCTGGCCAGCAACGAAGACGTCAAGGAGTTCTACCTCGGCGTGGGCGGCGGCGAGCGCAAGAGCTTCAAGGACGTCAAGAGCTACAAGCGGCGCAAGCGCTGGCTGGCATGAGGTTGGGGGGCGGTCGAACAGCCGAACAAGCGAGCAGCCGAACGCAGAGGACGCAAAGGACTCGCAAAGGACGCAAAAAGAGAACAGCCAAAAGGTTTTCTGTTGTGCTTTTCAATGCCGCGCCAGGACCCATCCGTGAAGCCGCTTGGCCGCAGGCGGCGTGCCCCGGTTTTTCTCCCTCTCCCTCTGGGAGAGGGTTGGGGCTGAGGGCTGCGGCTCTGGACTCGCCCGCGCGAGTCCGGACAGCCCGAAGAGGAGTCGCCTCTGGCGGCTCCGCGGTCTGCAAGACAGGGCCGGCAGCGTACGGTCGAGCAAGCGAATATTTGAAGCGAATCGGTCGATGGCGCGCGCCTGAAAAGAACTGATAGCTATTGAATTGAGAGTAATCGCCAGCCAAGGACGATGACATGAGTGAATTTTTCGACGCGCTCGAAACGCGCGCACCCGCCGAGCGCGAAGCCGCGTTGATGGCCGCGCTGCCGGCGCAGATCGCCCACGCGCAAAGCCGCAGCACGGCCATGGGCGAGATCCTCGCCGGCGTGCAAGCCGCTGCCATCACCTCGCGCGCGGCGCTGGCGCGCCTGCCCGTCACGCGCAAGAGCGAGCTGCTGGCGCGCCAGCAGGCCGTGCGCGCGGCCGGCGGCGACGCGTGCGGCGGGTTTGCCGCCGTGCTGCGCGGCGCGGCGATGCGCCGGGTGTACGCCAGCCCCGGCCCGATCTACGAGCCCGAGGGCGTGGACCGCGACTACTGGCGCACCGCCCGCGCGCTCTACGCCGCCGGCTTTCGCGCCGGCGACCTGGCCCACAACGCCTTCAGCTACCACATGACGCCCGGCGCCTTCATCGTCGAGAGCGGCGCGCACGCGGTCGGCTGCACCGTGTTTCCCGCCGGCACCGGGCAAACCGAGCAGCAGCTGCAAGCCATTGCCGACTTGCGCCCCGCGGGCTACCTGGGCACGCCCAGCTTCTTGCGCATCCTGCTGGAAAAAGCGCACGAGGCGGGTGCCGACACGCGCAGCCTGACCAAGGCCATGGTCAGCGGCGAGGCCTGCCCGCCCTCGCTGCGCGACTGGTTCGGCGAGCGCGGCGTGGCGGCATACCAGACCTACGCCACCGCCGACGTCGGCCTGATCGCCTACGAGAGCGCCGCGCGCGAAGGCCTGGTGCTCGATGAAGGCGTCATCGTCGAGATCGTGCGCCCCGGCACGGGAGACCCGGTGCCCGACGGCGAGGTGGGCGAGGTGGTCGTGACCGTGCTCAACCCCGACTATCCGCTGGTGCGCTTTGGCACCGGCGATCTGTCGGCCGTGCTGGCGGGCGCCTGCCCCACGGGGCGCACCAACACGCGCATCAAGGGCTGGATGGGGCGCGCCGACCAGACCACCAAGGTGCGTGGCATGTTCGTGCATGCCGGCCAGGTGGCGCAGGTGTTGCGCCGCTTTCCGGAGCTGACGCGCGCGCGCCTGGTGGTGACGGGCGAGATGGCCAACGACCAGATGCGCCTGCGTGTTGAATCCGCGCCGGTGGCCGGCCTGACCGAGCGCCTGGCCGAAGCCGTGCGCGACATCACCAAGCTGCGCGGCGACGTCGAGCTGGTGGCCCCCGGCAGCCTGCCTAACGACGGCAAGGTGATCGAGGACGCACGCAGCTATCAATAGCGTTGACCCTGCTCAAGCTCTGCGCGGGTGTTGCGGGAATTCCCTGTACTGCGCGGGGCGGATTCGGGCCCATTTCACGGTCTAATGCCCCTTTTCATGACTCTCCAGGATCCCATCCCATGAACCGATTCTTCAAGCTGAGCCTCACGGTCGCCGCCGCCGCCCTGACCCTGGGCGCGCAGGCCGCCGACTATCCGGCCGCCGGCAAGACCATCACCATCGTCGTGCCCTTTGCCGCCGGCGGCCCCACCGACAAGGTTGCGCGCGACCTGGCCGAAGCGCTGCGCAAGCCCCTGGGCGGCGCCACGGTGGTCATCGACAACGCCGCCGGCGCGGGCAGCACCATCGGCACGGCCAAGGTGTTTCGCGCCAACCCCGACGGCTACACCCTTCTCGTCACGCACATCGGCATCGCCACCACGCCGGCGCTCTACCGCAAGCTGCCCTACAAGGTGGACGAGTTCGAGTTCGCCGGCCTGATCAACGAGGTGCCCATGGTGGTGGTGGGCAAGCCCTCGCTGGCCGCCAACAACTGGGGCGAACTCAAGACCTGGCTGGTCGAGAACAAGGGCAAGGCCAACCTGGCCAACGCCGGCCTGGGCGCCGCCTCGCACCTGTGCGGCCTGATGCTGATGCAAGCTCTGCAGACCGAGCTGACCACCGTGCCCTACAAGGGCACGGCGCCGGCCATGACCGACCTGATGGGCGGTCAGGTGGACGTCATGTGCGACCAGACCACCAACACCACCAGCCAGATCGAGGGCAAGCGCATCAAGGCCTACGCCGTCAGCACGGCCAAGCGCATCACCGTGCCGGCCGTGTACAAGGACCTGCCCACGCTGGACGAGGCGGGCCTGAAGGGCTTCAACGTTTCCATCTGGCACGGCCTGTACGCCCCCAAGGGCACGCCGGCCGCCGTGGTCAAGGCCGTCAACGACGCGCTGCAGGCGGCGCTCAAGGACCCGGAGTTCGTCAAGAAGGAAGAGAGCCTGGGCGCCGTGGTCGTCAATGACGACCGCGCAACCTCCGCCGGCCACAAGAAGTTCGTGATGTCCGAGATCGCCAAGTGGGGCCCGGTCATCAAGGCCGCCGGCCAGTACGCCGACTGACCCCCGCCGGAGCCGCCGCGTGGACGCGAGGCCGCGCCTGCGCCGGGTGGATTCGATCACCGAGCTTGCACCCGGCGTGGACGCCGGTTGCGTGGCCGTCAGCGGCTCGCACGGCGGCATCAGTTCGGCGCACTACGCACTGGCTGCCCGGCCGCTGATCGCGGTGTTCAACGACGCCGGGGTCGGCAAGGACGCCGCCGGCCTGGCGGCGCTGTCCTTTTTGCAATCGCATGGGATCGCCGCGTGCACGGTGGCGCACCACAGCGCGCGCATCGGCGAGGCGCGCAGCACGCTGCACGATGGCGTCATCAGCCATTGCAATGCGCTGGCGGCGGCTCTGGGTGCAAGGGCGGGCCAAACCTGCGCGGCCCTGATCGACGCGCTGGGCGCGCTGGAGTAGGCGGGCGCTACACGCCCCAGACCACGTCCTTGCCGGCGGCGCTGCTTTGCGCCAGCATGTCCATGAAGGGCGCGGCGCGGTGGCGCAGGGACACGGCCTCATCCTTGGCGGCATCGCCCGGCCCGTCCTCGGTGTCGGCGGGCGGGGGTGCTTCGCGCTGCGCCTCGCGGCGCTGAATCTCCGCTTTCAGCGCCGCAATCGCGGCACCCGCCTGGGTGGCCGTGATGATGCCGGTGGGGCCCGCCGGCTTGCCGATGATGCGCAGCAACTCCTCGGCGTTGGGTTGCAACATGACGAGGTCGGCCGTGGCCTTGGATTTGAATTTGTACAGCATGGTCAGCGTCCCGAAAGTGCCAAGGCTTGCAGTATGCCCATTCTGGGCGCGGTCTTCTCGTTCGGGTAAATCCCTAGGGCGGCGATCGGGCGCGATCTCTTGACGAAATTTAATTTAGATGTAAATTATCCATATCTAAATTGACAACCCGGGATCCAGGAGACTCGCATGAAGATCGTGTGCATCGGCGGCGGCCCCGGCGGCCTGTATTTCGCCCTGTTGATGAAGCAGCGCAACCCCGCGCACGACATCACGGTCGTCGAGCGCAACAAGCCCTACGACACCTTTGGCTGGGGCGTGGTGTTTTCCGACGCCACCATGGACAACATGCGCCAGTGGGACAAGCCCACGGCCGACACCATCCAGCAGGCCTTCAACCACTGGGACGACATCGAGCTGCTGTTCAAGGGCGAGGTCATCCGCTCGGGCGGCCACGGCTTCGTCGGCATCGGGCGCAAGAAGCTGCTCAACATCTTGCAGGCGCGCTGCGAGCAGCTGGGCGTCAAGCTGGTGTTCGAGCAGGACGTCGATTCCGACCTGGACTTCCCGGACGCCGACCTCGTCATCGCCAGCGACGGCATCAACTCCAAGATCCGCACGCTGCACCAGGACCAGTTCCAGCCCGAGCTGGTGGTGCGCCCCAACCGCTTCATCTGGCTGGGCACCAAGAAGCAGTACGACGCCTTCACCTTCATCTTCGAGAAGACCGAGCACGGCTGGTTTCAGGCCCACATCTACAAGTTCGACGACGAAACCTCCACCTTCATCGTCGAGTGCCCCGAGCACGTGTGGCTGGCGCATGGCCTGGACAAGGCCGGCCCGGACGAGTCCATCGCCTTCTGCGAAAAGCTGTTTGCCAGCAACCTGCAGGGCGAAAAGCTGATGAGCAACGCGCGCCATCTGCGCGGCTCGGCCTGGATCAACTTCACCCGCGTGAAATGCGATCAGTGGTGGTTGAAGAACGAAAACGGCGCGCACGTGGTGCTGCTGGGCGACGCCGTGCACACGGCGCACTTCGCCATCGGCTCGGGCACCAAGCTGGCGCTGGAAGATGCGATCGACCTGACGCGCAAGTTCATCGAGTTGGGCGATGGCGCGGGCCAGATCGAAGACGTGCTGACGAAGTACCAGGCCGACCGCAGCGTCGAGGCGCTGCGTCTGCAAAACGCCGCCTGGAACGCGATGGAGTGGTTTGAAGTGTGCGGCGAGCGCTATTGCGACCAGCTCGAGCCGCCGCAGTTCATGTACTCCATGCTCACGCGCAGCCAGCGCATCAGCCACGAGAACCTGCGCCTGCGCGACAAGGCCTGGCTGGAGGGCTACGAGCGCTGGCTGGCACGCCGTGACGGTTTGACGGTGGCCGACGATCAGACCCCGCCGCCGCCCATGTTCACGCCCTACACGGTGCGCGGCCTCACGCTGAAAAACCGTGTCGTCGTCTCCCCCATGGCGCAATACTCCTGCGTCGATGGCCTGCCCGCCGACTACCACCTGGTGCACCTGGGCGCGCGCGCCATGGGCGGCGCCGGCATGGTGTTTGCCGAGATGACCTGCATCACGCCCGAAGGCCGCATCACCCCCGGCTGCCCTGGCCTGTACAACGCCGAGCAGAAGGCGGGTTGGAAGCGCATCGCCGACTGGATCCACGCGCACTCGGACGCCAAGTTCGCCATGCAGCTGGGCCACGCCGGCTCCAAGGCGTCCACGCGCGTGGCCTGGGACGGCACCGATTTGCCGCTCGAATCGGGCAACTGGCCCATCGTCGGCGCCTCGGCGCAGCAATATTTGCCTGGGGTAAGCCAGGTGTCGAAGGAGATTTCCAAGGACGAGATGCAATCGCTCAAGCAGCGCTTCGTCGAGGCCACGCAGGACGTGAACGACATCGGCGCCGACTGGCTGGAGCTGCACTGCGCGCACGGCTACCTGCTGTCCGAATTCATCTCGCCGCTGACCAACAAGCGCACGGACGAATACGGCGGTAGCCTGCAAAACCGCCTGCGCTATCCCATCGAGGTATTCAAGGCCATGCGCGCCGTCTGGCCCCAGGACAAGCCCATGTCGGTGCGCATCTCGGCCACCGACTGGGTGGAGGGCGGCATCACCCCGGCCGACGCGGTGGAGATCGCCAAGGCCTTCAAGGCCGCCGGCGCCGACCTGGTGGACTGCTCGGCCGGCCAAGTGAGCAAGGAAGAAAAGCCGGTCTATGGCCGCATGTGGCAAACGCCCTTCGCCGACCGCGTGCGGCAGGAGGCGGGCATTGCCACCATGGCGGTGGGCGCGATCACCGAGGCCGACCACGTCAACAGCATCATCGCCGCCGGCCGGGCCGACCTGTGCGCCGTCGCGCGCCCGCACCTGGCCAACCCGGCCTGGACCTTGACCGAGGCCGCCAAGATCGGCTACACGCCCATCGCCTGGCCCAAGCCCTACTACCAGGGCAAGCGCCAACTGGAGGCGCTGTTCGAGCGCGAAAAGGCGCAGGTGGCCGCGCAGATCGCCCAGGCCGCCATGCACGCTGCGGCGTGAAGGCCATGACCACAGCCCCAGCCTGGACCGACCGCCACGCCGTGGTGACGGGCGGCGCGCGCGGCATCGGCCTGGCCGTCACGCAGGCGCTGCTGACCCGCGGCGCGCGCGTCACCGTGCTGGGGCGCAGTCCGCTGGCCGCCGACCGCCTGCGCACGCTGGTCGGCAACGCGGATGTCGCCGCGCACCTGCAGGCCGTGGCCGCCGACGTGGCCGAGCCCGCCGCCGTGATGCAGGCCTTTGCGCAAGCACGCGCGGGCTTCGGCCCCATCGACACGCTCGTCAACAACGCCGGCCAGGCGCACAGCGCACCCTTCATGAAGATGGACATGCCGCTGTGGCAGCAGATGCTGGCCGTCAACCTGACCGGCACCATGGTTTGCACCCAGGCCGCGCTGCCGGACATGCTGGCCACCGGCTGGGGCCGCATCGTCAACGTCGCCAGCACGGCGGCGCAGCGCGGCTATGCCTACGTCAGCGCCTACTGCGCGGCCAAGCACGGCGTGTTGGGCCTGACCCGGTCGCTGGCGCTGGAGCTGGCGACCAAGGGCGTCACCGTCAACGCGGTGTGCCCCGGCTACACCGAAACCGATCTGCTCAAGGACAGCATCGCCAACATCGTCGCCAAGACCGGCCGCAGCGAAGACGAGGCGCGCGCGCAGCTGGCCGCCGGCAACCCGCAAAAGCGCCTGGTGCAGCCGCATGAGGTGGCCGACGCCGTGCTGTGGTTGTGCCAGACTGACAGCGGCTCCGTCACCGGCCAGGCCATTTCGGTCAGCGGCGGCGAGGTGATGTGAACATGAAACACCCCCAGTCTCCACTCGCTGCGCGATGTTCCGCCCACCCCCTTCCAGGGGGCATCACCAGTGGCCGGGGAGACCCCGGCCACGGCGATCGCTGGCATGACCTGCTCCGCGGCCGTTCGGCTCATTGGGGTCGTGCGTGTGGGGTCGCGTGTGGGGCCATGGATAACTAGGATGATTGCCATGGATTTGGAAGCCCGCGCCCATTCCGAACACCCCGACGAGCTGCGTCTGTGGCTGCGTCTGCTCACCTGCACGCAGCTGATCGAAAAGCAGCTGCGCACCGAGTTGCGCACGCAGTTCGAGACCACGCTGCCGCGCTTCGACTTGATGGCCCAGCTCGAGCGCGCGCCGGATGGCCTGCGCATGAATGAGCTCTCGCGCCGCATGATGGTGACCGGGGGCAACGTCACCGGCATCACCGATCAGCTGGAGGCCGAGGGCCTGGTCGAGCGCGTGGAGGTCGAGGGCGACCGCCGCGCCTACCGCGTGCGGCTCACGCCCCGGGGGCGGCGCCAGTTCCACGCCATGGCCCAGGCGCATGAGGGCTGGATCGTCGATGCCTTCGCCGGCCTGGACGCCGCCGAGATCAAGACCTTGCGCACCCTGCTGGGCAAGGTCAAGGAGCATTTTCAGGAGACCGCATGAAACACTACATTGGCCCCAGCAACCCGATGCGAGCGCAGTTCGACGCCCGCGCACCGTACAAGGCACGGCACTTCAGCTGGCAGTGCGACGCCCAGGGCGTGGCCACCGTCACCCTGAACCGCCCCGAGCGCAAGAACCCGCTCACCTTCGACAGCTACGGCGAGCTGCGCGACGTGTTCAACAGCCTGCGCTACGCCACCGACGTCAAGGTGGTGGTGGTGGCGGGCGAGGGCGGCAACTTCTGCTCGGGCGGCGACGTGCACGACATCATCGGCCCGCTCACCCAGATGAGCATGCCCGAGCTGCTGGAGTTCACCCGCATGACGGGCGACCTGGTCAAGGCCATGCGCAATTGCCCGCAGCCCGTCATCGGCGCCATCGACGGCATTTGCGCCGGCGCCGGCGCCATGATGGCGCTGGCCTGCGACCTGCGCTACGGCACGGACAAGACCAAGACCGCCTTTTTGTTCACCCGCGTGGGCCTGGCCGGCGCCGACATGGGCGCCTGCGCGCTGCTGCCGCGCGTGATCGGCCAGGGCCGCGCCAGCGAGCTGCTGTACACCGGCCGCGCCATGACGGCGCAAGAGGGCCTGGCCTGGGGCTTTTTCAACGCCCTGCATGACGCCAGCGAACTGGTGGCCAAGGCCCAGGCCATGGCGCACGAGCTGGCCGCCGGCCCCATGTTCGGCCACGCCATGACCAAGACCATGCTGCAGCAGGAATGGGCCATGACCATCGAGCAGGCCATCGAGGCCGAGGCGCAGGCGCAGGCCATCTGCATGCAGACGCAGGACTTCCGCCGTGCGTATGAGGCCTTTGCGGCCAAGCAGAAGCCCGCTTTCAAGGGCGACTGAATACAGGACGCAGAGGACGCAAAGGATTCGCAGAGGACGCAAAAAAGAAGACAAAAATTTCTTGTTCTTCTGTGCTGCCAACTTAACGGAGTGCCACCCGTGCAAGCCCCAACACCCCATCTATCCCTGCCGTTTTTTGATGATGCGCACCGTGACGTTGCCGCACGGCTGCCGCAGTGGGCGTCTGAGCAGCAGGTTGACGAGCGCGATGACCGCGCCGCCTGCCGCGACTGGGTGCACCGCCTGGGCGCGGGCGGCTGGCTCAAGTACTGCGTGCCGGGCGAGTTTGGCGGGGCGCTGCCCCAGCTCGACTCGCGCGCGCTGGTGGTGCTGCGCGAGACGCTGGCCTTCTACTCGCCGCTGGCCGACTTCGCCTTTGCCATGCAGGGGCTGGGCAGCGGGGCCATCTCGATTGGCGGGAGCAGCAGCCAGCGCCAGGCTTATCTGCCGCAGGTGGCCAGCGGTGCCAGGATTGCGGCCTTTGCCCTGTCCGAGCCCGAGGCCGGCTCCGACGTCGCTGCTATGAAATTGCAAGCTGTCGGCGCGCGTCCTGATTGCGTCGCAGGTCAAAAAGACGACTCCTACTTTCTGGACGGCCGCAAGACCTGGATCAGCAACGGCGGCATCGCCGACTTCTATTGCGTGTTCGCCAAGACCGACCCGCAGGGCGGCAGCCGCGGCATCAGCGCCTTCATCGTCGATGCCGGCACGCCGGGGCTGGACGACTCGGCCCACATCCCCGTGATGGCGCCGCACCCGCTGGCCACGCTCACGTTCGAGCGCTGCCGCGTGAGCGGCGAGCAGATGCTGGGCGACGTCAACGGCGGCTTCAAGCTGGCCATGCAGACGCTGGACATCTTTCGCGCCAGCGTGGCCGCGGCGGCGCTGGGCATGGCGCGGCGCGCGCTGGCCGAGGCGATCCACCACGCCCAGCACCGCCAGATGTTCGGCCAGACGCTGGCCGACTTTCAATTGACGCAGGCCAAGCTGGGCGAGATGGCCGCGCTGATCGACGCCGGCGCGCTGCTGACCTACCGCGCCGCCTGGATGCGCGACACGGGCCAGGGCAGCCAGAAGGAGCGCAGCGTGGCCGCCGCCATGGCCAAGATGACCGCCACCGAAAATGCCCAGCGCGTGATCGACATGGCGCTGCAAATGCACGGCGGCCTGGGCGTGATGGTGGGCAGCAAGGTCGAGAGCCTGTATCGCGACATCCGCTCGCTGCGCATCTACGAAGGCGCGACCGAGGTGCAGCAACTCATCATCGGCAAAGCCGTGTTGCAGGAGAGCAAAGCATGAGCACACCGTCCGCCCAAACCGACTCCTTCGTGCGCGACCGCCTGCCCCCGCGCGAGCAGTGGCCCGAGTTTCGCTACGACCTGCCCGAGCTGCAAATCCCCGACCAGGCCAACGTGGCGACCACGCTGCTGGGCGATGCGATCGCCAAGGGCTGGGGCAACCGCCTGATGCTGCGCGCGCCCGGCGAGACCTACACCTACGCCGAGGCGAGTGCGCAGGTCAACCGCATCGCCGAGATGCTGATCAAGGACTACAAGCTCGAGCCCGGCAACCGCGTGCTGCTGCGCGGGGGCAACTCCATCGGCATGGCGCTCGCCTGGCTGGGCGTGGTCAAGGCCGGCCTGATCGCGGTGGCCACCATGCCGCTGCTGCGCGCGGTTGAGCTGGACAAGATCATCGACAAGTCTCGCCCCGCGCTGGCGATCTGCGACGTCGATCTGCTGAAGGAGATGGTGCCCGCCGCGCAGGATGCCAAGACGTTGCTGCCCATCCTGGTGTTTGGCGACGCCGCCCGCCCCGACGGCATGGAGGCGCGCGCCGCCCGCCGCTCGGCCGACTGGGCCGGCTGCGCCACCGCGGCCGACGACGTGGCCCTGCTGGCCTTCACCAGCGGGACGACGGGCGTGCCCAAGGCCGTCATCACCACGCACCGCGACGTGCTGGCCGCCTGCAACGCCTGGCCGCGCTCGGTGCTCAAGGCCACGCCGGACGACGTGGTGACCGGCTCGCCGCCGCTGGCCTTCACCTTCGGCCTGGGCGGGCTGCTGCTGTTTCCGACGGCGGCGGGCGCCTCGGTGTACTACCCCGACGTGCGCTTCAGCCCCGAGACCATGGTGCGCAAGATGCGCGACAACGGCATCACCATCTGCTACACCGCGCCCACCTTCTATCGCCAGATGGCGCCCTACGCCAAGGCGCTGGGCATTCCCAGCCTGCGCATCTGCGTGAGCGCCGGCGAGGCCCTGCCCGACGCCACGCGCCAGCTCTGGAAAGAGTCCACCGGCATCGAGATGCTCGACGGCATCGGCGGCACCGAGGTGTTCCACATCTACATCTCGGCCGCGGGTGCCGACGTGCGCCCGGGCAGCATCGGCAAGGTGGTGCCCGGATATCAGGCCAAGGTGGTGGACGACAACGACAACGAAGTGCCGCGCGGCACCGTCGGCCGCCTGGCCATGATCGGCCCCACCGGCTGCCGCTACATGGACGACGCGCGCCAGACGCACTATGTCTCCAAGGGCTGGAACCACCCGGGCGATGCCTTCACGCAGGACGAGGACGGCTACTTCCACTATCAGGCGCGCGACGACGACATGATCATCACGGCCGGCTACAACGTCGGCGCGCCCGAGGTGGAAGACTGCCTGCTCACGCACCCGGCGGTGGCCGAGTGCGGCGTGATCGGCAAGAGCGACGAGGTGCGCGGCATGATCATCAAGGCCTTCGTGGTCTTGCGCGCCGGCCACAATGCCAACGAGGCCATGGCCGAGGCGCTGCAGGAGTACGTCAAGAAGCACATCGCGCCCTACAAATACCCGCGCGAGGTCGAATTCGTCACCGCGCTGCCGCGCACCGAAACCGGCAAGCTGCAGCGCTTCAAACTCAGGCAAGAAAAATGACTTTCAAGCACCTTCAACCCGAAGGCTGGGCCCCCGCCAAGGGCTACGCCAACGGCATCGCCGCGCGCGGCACGCAAATCTACGTCGGCGGCCAGATCGGCTGGAACGCGCAGCAGCAGTTCGAGACCGACGACTTCATCGAGCAGACGCAGCAGGCGCTGCGCAACATCGCCGCCGTGCTGAAGGAGGCCGGCGCCGGCCCCGAGCACATGGTGCGCATGACCTGGTACGTGATCGACCGCGTGGAATACAACGCCCGCCTGAAGGAGCTGGGCGGCGTGTACCGCGAGGTGATGGGCAAGAACTTTCCGGCCATGAGCTGCGTACAGGTGGCGGCGCTGATGGAGGCGCGCGCCAAGGTCGAGATCGAGGTGACTGCGGTCATTCCGGATTGATTGAAAACCAGGAACAGCCGAACGCAGAGGGCGCAAAGAATACGCAGAGGACGCAGAAGAATACAAAAATTTGATTGAATCGGGCTGTGGCGCTTTTGCAGCAAGCGCAGACAGCTATCAAATTGAAAGTATTGAGTTCCTGGGCCTTTTGCGTTTTCTGCGTCCGGTTTTCAACAGACTGAACACAAATTTGCATGACCGGCCCTGCCACCCGCTTCGAGCGGACCTACCCCATCCGCTTCTCGCACTGCGACCCGGCGGGCATCGTGTTCTTTCCGCAGTACCTGGTGCTGTTCAACCACCTGCTCGAAGACTGGTTCACCCACGGCCTGGGCATAGCCTACGCCGACTTCATCGGCGCGCGGCGCATCGGCACGCCCACCGTGCGGCTGGAGTGCGACTTTCGCGCCATCAGCCGCATGGGCGAGGATGTCGCCTTCAGCATCACCCCCGAGCGCGTGGGCGGCAAGTCGCTCACCCTGGCCATCGAGGCACGCCACGGCGACGAGCTGCGCGTGGGCGCGCGCCAGGTGCTGGTGTTCACCAGCCTCGACACGCACCGCGCCATCGACATGCCGGCGGATGTGCGCGCGGCACTGCAAGAGCCCCGCGCCTGATCGTTGGCATCTCCCTCCCCCGCTGGGGGAGGGTTGGGGTGGGGGCGGGGGCGGGCCTTGCGCAGATGGTCGGCGCTTCCTGTGCCGATACGGTCAGGGCAAATCGTCAATGGGGCTGCGTAGTCACATGCAGCGTCAGGCCGGCATGGTGCTGCAGGTGGCTGATGACGCTGAACAGATTGCGCGCCTGCGGATTGCCGGTTGGGCCGAACATGCGGATCAGGCTCTTGGGTGATGAGCCCGTCTCGGCGCCAAGCTGCTCGACGCCGACCGTCGCCTTGATGTAGTCGCGCAGGATCGCCTTGCCGCCATCCACGTCGCCGGCCAGCATGGTCTCGATGCCTTCCGTGAGCAGGGCATCGCGGAATGCCGGGTCGGCCTGGACGCGCGCCAGCACCGTTTCCTTGAAGTCACGTGTCAGAACCATGATGGTTCAGACTACGCAGGTTGGCGGTGCAGGGCGCTCTCAGACAACGCCGTCAAATGCGCAGTGATCTTTCATTCCAATACAGCACCAGAATCCTTGGCCAGCTTCTCGTGGCGCTTCAACTCGGAGGCAAAGAAAACCTTAGCCTCCGCCGGCGTGGTCCCCGACGTCACAAAGCCTTGGCTCGTCAAGGTTTCGCGCAGTTCGGGGGCAGCGATAGCGGTCTTGAAGGCTGCTGCGAAAGTGTTAACTTGCGCATCGGGAAGGCCCACAGGGCCGATAACGGCGATCCAGGGTTCGTACTGGTAGTCCTTCACGCCGCTCTCGGCGAGCGTGGGCACGTCAGGCATGAGGTCCGTCCGCTTCGCCGAGCTCACGGCTATGGCACGGAGCTTCCCGCTGGCGATCTGCGCCTTCGCAGCGGAGGTGCCGATGAAGGCTAGTTGTACCTGACCGCCGATGAGGTCGGTCAACAGCGGTCCGACGCCGCGGTAGGGAACATGCCTGAGCGAGACACCGGCCTCCTTGACAAAGAGCGCCGTAGCGAGATGCGCGACGCTGCCATTGCCGGCGGAGCCGTAGTTGTACTTCTCGGGATTGGTTTTGAGCAGGGCAATCAGCTCCTTGGTGTTGCGAGCAGGCATCTCCGCATTCACAACGAGCACCAACGGGGAGCCCGCTATCACCGAGATAGGTCTGATGTCCTTCAACGAGTCAAATGGCATCGACTTGTAGATGAAGGGATTGATGACGTGACCTGACGCAACAAGCCCCAATGTGTTTCCATCCTTGGCTGCGGTCACCACCCGCTGCGTGCCTGTAATGCCGCCGGCGCCGGGCAGGTTCTCAACAACGACCGGGCGTTTGAGGATCTTGCTGAGTTCGGGTGAGAGCGCGCGCGCCAGCCCGTCCACCGCCGATCCCGCAGTCAAGGGAACGATGAGCTGCAGAGGTTTTTCCGCTTGCGCCCGCGCCGCGCCGTCAGCGAACAGCAAGGCGCAGCCCACGACCAGCGCACCTCGGCGCGTCAGGTTTTTGCTCAGATTTTTCATGAGAATGTCTCCTTACGTTGAGCCCGCGCTGCGTGATGCGGGCGTGAATGTGCGATGGCCGGTGCTCAGGTTGGAAGCGCAGCGATCACTGCCCTTGTCACTTCGGCCGTGTTTGCAGAACCACCCAGGTCGCGAGGACGCGGACCCTCACGAAGGACCTTGGTGACCGCCGCTTCGAGTGCCCGAGCGGCGGAGACACATTGAGCTTGCTGGTGCTGGCTGGCGAGCCACTCCAGCATCATGGCGGCAGACAGCATCGTCGCGATGGGATTGGCAAGGCCTTGTCCTGCAATGTCGGGCGCACTTCCGTGTGAAGGTTGAAACACACCACGCGACTCGCTCACGTCACCAGAGGGCGCAACACCCAAGCCGCCGACAACGCCTGCGCCTACCTCCGACACAATGTCTCCGAAAATGTTCTCGGCAACCACGACGTCATAGCGTTCGGGATTCGTGACGAAGTACATCGCACCTGCATCAATGTAGAACTTGGCTGAGCCGATGTCGCGGTGTCGAGCCGCAACCTCGTCGAAAACTCTCTCCAGCAGAACCTGGCTGCGCAATGCATTTGACTTGTGCAACAGCGTGACGTGACCCGGCGTACCCCGCGCCTTGCGCTGGCGAGCTTGTCGAAATGCCAACTCGAAGAGCCGTACGCTATTGCTTCGCGTGATTGTCATTCGATCGCTCATTGACTCATCGCTGGGCTGCACCACGTCGTTGATGCCTGCAAACATGCCTTCGGTGGTCTCGCGGATCACCAGCATGTCGATCGCATCGGCCTTCACCCGTGTCGGCACGCCGGGATAGAGGCGCGCCGGACGCAGGCTCGCAAACAATCCGAAGTGCGCACGCATGTCGACTTGCGGTCCGACCTCGGTACCGTCGGGCTTGCGCACGTCCGGCAACCCCATGGCACCAAAGAGAACTGCGTCGTACCGACCAATTTCGTCCATCTCCGCCACACTGATGGTGCGGCCTGTGCGTCGATAGAAGGCAGCACCGAAGTCGTAGTTCCGATAGTCGAACGTGATGTCGAAACGGGAACAAAGGGGTTGCAGAACCTCAAGCGTCGCGTGGATCACTTCAGGGCCAATGCCGTCTCCGGGCATCACGGCGATGGAAAAATTTGTTTTGATCATGGTCAAATTTTGACCGGCACGACGCAGCTACGTAGCGCAATCTGAGCTCTAGCGTGTTCACTTTCGGGAAACTGTCGACCTAAAATACGCGTCCATGCGGGATCTTGATCTCACTTCGCTGCGCTTGTTCATCGCCGTCTGTGAGTCGCGCAGCATCACTCGTGTGGCGGCGGATGAGACGATCGTGGTGTCGGCCATCAGCAAGCGCCTCACTCAACTTGAGCACATCGTGGGAACCAAACTGCTTGTGCGGGACAAGACGGGTGTCAGAGTTACCTCGGCTGGTGAAACGCTCCTCCAACATGCCTACAGCTTGCGGGAGAAACTCGGCGCAATAGAGCGAGACATGGGTGAACATGCCGAGATCGTTCGAGGGCATGTGCGGGTCTTCGCAGCAGCTACTGCGGTGGCTGAGTTCCTTCCGGGATTGCTTGCCGCGTTCCTCAAAGTCAAGGAGCACGAGTACATCCGGGTGGACTTGGAAGAGCACGTCAGTCACCAAGTCGTGTTCGGCGTCCGCCGGGGTCTCGTTCCGCTGGGCATCTGTTGGGACGTTGTGGATTGCGACGGCCTGCAGACGCGTGAGTTCAAGCGTGACCAGCTGGGTATCGTTGTTCATCGAAGTCACCCGCTCGCCAAGTTGAAACGCGTGGCCTTTGAGCGAACCTTGTCATACGACCAGATCGGGATGCAACCATCCAATGCCTTTCAGATCGCACAGGGCCCAGGAAACGCGCAAGCTGATCGACCGGTGCGCTATCGTGCAGTCGTAGCGAGTTTCGACACAGCCATCCGTCTCGCGCACGCAGATCTCGGTCTCGCCATCGCGCCCAACGGCATGGTTGAGCAATTCAAACACGCGGAAGACATTGTCTTTGTTCCGCTAACCGATCCCTGGGCTCAGCGGCGGTTCGTGCTTTGTTCGATTGACTTCGATGCACTTAGCCCGGCATCGCGGATGCTGGCCGATTTTTTGTGTGGCTAAGCTGTCGTTTTTCAACCCGCGGTTCCCGTGAGGGTCAAGGTGTGCAGCGGGAGGCGCGGGCATCGACTTGGGTGGCGGAAGGACCGACGTCGCTATGACTGGAAGGCCCAACTATCCAGAGCACGCACTCACCTGCCAACCCCCTCCCGCCCCCTCTCAAACACCCGCCAAAACCCCGCCTCCTGCGTGGTGGCAAAGTTGATGCGCATCAGCGTGCTGGGTCGGCGCTCGGCGTGGAAGAGGGCGCCGGGGGCCAGCAGGTAGCCGTCGTCCAGCAGGCGCAGGGCCAATGCTTCGGTGTCCACGCCGGTGTCGACCCAGCCGAACAGGCCGGCGGGCTCGGCGGCAAAGCGGCAGCCGGCCTGCTGGGCCAGGCGGGCGCTGCGGCTGCGGGCGGCGTCCAGCCGGGTGCGCACGCGCTCGGCGTGGCGGCGCAGTTGGCCCTGCTCGATGCAGTGCGCCAGCGCGCGCTCCAGCAGGCTGGGCGTGGTCAGGGTCGACAGCAGCTTGGTGTCCAGCAGCGGCTCCAGCAGCTCGGGCGGCGCGGCCATGTAGCCGATGCGCCAGTTGGGCGCCAAGATTTTGGCAAAGCCGCCGACGTAGATGGTGCGCTGCAGGCCGTCGAGCGTGGCCAGGCGGGTGGCGTGCTCGGGGGCCAGGTGGCAGTAGCTGTCGTCCTCGGCAATCCAGAAGCCGTGGCGCTGCGCCAGTTGCAGCACGCGGTGCGCGTGCGCGGGCGACAGGCAGGCGCCGGTGGGGTTGTGCAGCACGCTCACGCTGACGAACAGGCGCGGCGCGGCGGCGCTGCCCGCGTGCGCCTCGCAGTAGCGCGCCATCACCGACAGGTCGGGCCCTTCGGGGCCGCGCGGCACGGGCAGGATGCGCATGCCCAGCGCCGACAGGCGCGCAAACTCCACCGCCCAGCCGGGTTCTTCCACCATCACGCTGTCGCCGGGCTTGAGCAGGGTGCGGCTGATGATGTCCAGCGCGTGCGTGGCGCCCACGGTGGTGATGATGTGCTCGGCCCGCGCGGCGATGCCCATGCCTTGCAAGCGGGTGGCCAGCACGCGACGCAGGGCGGCGTCGCCCAGGGGCTCGCCGTAGCGCACGCTGGTGTCGCGCACGCTGGCGGTGCCCATCACTTTGCGCAGGCTGGCGGCGATGGGGTCGGTGGCGATCCAGTCGCCCGGCAGCACGCCCAGGCCGGGCTGGGGCTTGGCGCTGATGGGCTGGAACATGCCGCGCATCAGCGTGGCGGCGCTGATGGGGGCCTTGCGCTGGTGCGCGTGTGCGGCGTCCAGCACGCCGTCGGGCGGCGCGCCGTGGGCCTTTGAGGCGAGGGCGGGCGCAGCCGGGCCCCGCACGAAGAAGCCGCGGTTGCGCCGCGCCTCGACCAGGCCCTGGGCCAGCAACTGGTCGTACGCGGCCACCACGGTGGAGGGGCTCACGCCGTGCTGCGCGGCGCACTGGCGCACGCTGGGCAGGCGCGCGCCGGCGGCCAGCAGGCGGTCGCGGATGCGGCTGGCAAAGCGCTCGGACAATTGCTCGGACAGGGTGTGGGTGGGGGTGCGCAGCAGCATGGCAGGCGGTGTTCTGTATGGCTGCGCCGAACCATACAGTTGTTGATCTGCACCCGTCAACTGTATTGATGGTGTTTGGTGGCCAACCGCTACATTGCAGCCATGTCCGCTGCCGAGTTCTCTGCCTTGCTGCTGCTGTTTGCCGCGGCCACCTTCACGCCCGGGCCCAACACCACGCTGTCCACCGCGCTGGCGGCCAACCGGGGCTTGCGCGGGGCGCTGCACTTCATCTGCGCGGTGCCGGCCGGCTGGGTGCTGCTGTTGCTGCTGTGCGGCGCGGGCCTGGGCGCGCTGGTGCTGGCGGCGCCGCCGCTGCGCTGGGCCATCTTGCTGGTGGGCGTGGCCTACATGCTGTGGCTGGCCGCACGGCTGGCGCGCAGTGGCACGCTGGGGCAGGCCGACGCGCGCCAGCTCGACGTCAGCTTTGTCGAAGGCGTGGGCCTGCAGTTTCTCAACGTCAAGGTCTGGCTGCTGGCGTTGACGGTGGTGGCCGGCTGGGTGCTGGGCCACCCCGACTGGCTGGCGCGCCTGGGCTGGACGGGGCTGCTGATGGTGGGCTTTGGCTTTGCCAGCAACTTCACGTATGCGCTGGTCGGCGCGCTGCTGCGCGGCTGGCTGGCGCAGGGCCGGCGCCTGCTGTGGTTCAACCGCGCGATGGCGCTGGCGCTGGTGGCGACGGCGGGGTGGATGGCGTGGTCGGCACTGCAAGCGGGGGTCGCGTCATGACGGCCGCGCACAGCGAGCGGCGCCAGCAGTTGGGTTTTTGGCTGGGCGTGCTGGGCGTCGCGCTGTTCGCCATCACGCTGCCGGCCACGCGCCTGGCCACGGGCAGCGCAGCCGATCCGCAACTGGCGCCGCTGTTCGTCACCGTGGGCCGCGCGGCCACGGCCGGGTTGCTGTCGCTGGCGTTTTTGCTGGCCACGCGGTCGCCCTGGCCGGCGCGGCGGCACTGGGGGCCGCTGCTGGGCGCGGTGGCGGGCAACGTGATCGGCTACCCGCTGCTGCTGGCCTTGGCGCTGCGCCACGTGACGGCCACGCACGCGGCGGTGGTCACCGCCCTGCTGCCGCTGGTGACGGCGGTGGCCGCTGCGCTGATTCTGGGTCAGCGCGCCCGGCTGGGCTTTTGGCTTTGCGCGGTGGCCGGCAGCGCGCTGGTCGTCGTGTTTGCCTGGCTGCGGGCCGACCAGGCTGGCGGCTTTGGCCTGGCCGCGGCCGACTGGCTGCTGCTGGGCGCCGTGGTGGCCGCGTCCGTGGGCTATGTGTATGGCGCGCAGGTCACGCCGGTGCTGGGCGCCGAGCGCGTGATCTGCTGGATGTGCGTGCTGACCCTGCCCGTCAGCCTGCCGGCCACGCTCTATCTGTGGCCCGACACGGCCCTGCAGCCGGTGCGCGCCAGCGCCTGGCTGGGCTTTGCCTACGTTGGCTGCGTGTCGATGTGGGCGGGGTTTTTTGCCTGGTTTCGCGGGCTGGACTGGGGCGGTGCGCTGCGCGTGAGCCAGGTGCAGCTGTTGCAGCCGTTTTTGTCGATGCTGTTTGCCCTACCGCTACTGGGCGAGCGGCTGGACGCGGGATCGATCGGCTTTGCGCTGGCGGTGGTGGCCACCGTGCTGATCGGTCGGCGCCTGTCGCGGCCCGCAGCGCCGGTTTCGATTCAACAAGAGAGCCCATCATGAACCCCACCGATTCGCAGCAAACCAACCCCTGGCGCCTGGCTGAGCGCGCCGCCGCCATGAACCCCTCGGCCATCCGCGAGATCCTCAAAGTCACCGAGCGGCCCGGCATCCTCAACTTTGCCGGCGGCCTGCCTTCGCCCGAGACCTTTCCGGTGGCCGCCATGCGCGAAGCCTGCGCGGCGGTGCTGGCCGAAGGCAGCGCGGTGGCCAGGCCCTCGCTGCAATACGCCGCCAGCGAAGGGCTGCCCGAGCTGCGCCAGTGGGTGGCCACCGAGCTGGGCAAGCAGGGCGCGCGCGTGTCGCCCGATCAGGTGCTGATCACCACCGGCAGCCAGCAGGGGCTGGACCTGGTGGCCAAGGTGCTGATCGACGAGGGCAGCCGCGTGCTGGTGGAGACGCCCACCTACCTGGGCGCGCTGCAGGCCTTCACGCCCATGCAGCCGCGCTTTGCCAGCGTGCCCAGCGATGAGGGCGGGGTGTCGGCGCAGGGCTTGCGTGACGTGCTGCAAAAAGGCGAGCGCCCGCGCTTTGTCTACCTGCTGCCCAACTTTCAGAACCCCACCGGCCGCACGCAGGACGAGGCGCGGCGCGAGCAGGTGCTGGCGGTGTGTCGCGAGCTGGGCCTGCCCATTGTCGAGGACAACCCCTATGGCGAGCTGTGGTTCGACGCGCCGCCGCCCGCGCCGCTGCTGGCGCGCTGGGCCGAGGGCGTGATCTATCTGGGCTCGTTTTCCAAGATCCTCGCGCCCGGCCTGCGCCTGGGCTACGTCATCGCGCCGCCGGGGCTTTACCCCAAGCTCTTGCAGGCCAAGCAGGCGGCCGACCTGCACACGCCCGGCTTCAACCAGCGCGTGGTGGCCGAGGTGATCCAGGACGGATTCCTGGATCGCCACGTGCCCACCATCCGCGCGCGCTACAAAGCGCAGCGCGATGCCATGCTGGCCGCGCTGGATCGGCACATGGCGGGCCTGGGCGTGCAATGGACGCGGCCCGTGGGCGGCATGTTCGTGTGGGTCACGCTGCCCGAGGGCCTGAACGCGCAGGCCCTGCTGCCCCAGGCGGTCGAGGCCGGCATGGCCTTCGTGCCCGGCGCGCCGTTTTATGCCGAGCAGCCTGATCCGCGCACCCTGCGCCTGTCCTTCGTCACCTCCACGCCCGAGCAGATCGAGCGCGGCATGGCCATGCTGGCGGGGGTGGTGCGGCGGGCGATTTCTTGATTCAATCCGTTTGATGATGGCGCCACCCCGGACAAGGCCACGAGCCCTCACCCCCACCCTCTCCCTGCAGGGAGAGGGAGCAAAACCGGCAGGGCCGATCGCCCTCGCCCCGCAAGGGGAGAGGGAGGGGTGAGGGTCAACGGTGCGCGCAAATCCTCAGGACGAACAAGGCTGTGGCGCTGATCGATCAAGCGCAAGCAGCTATCAAATCAATAGAACAGGCACCATGACCCAACCCCGCCCCTTCGCCCAGATCGACGTCTTCACCGCCCACGCCGGGCTTGGCAACCCGGTGGCCGTGGTGCTGGACGGCAGCGGCCTGGACGATGCCGCGATGCAGCGCTTTGCGCGCTGGACCAACCTGTCCGAGACCACCTTCGTGCTGCCGCCCACCGACCCGGCCGCCGACTACCGGCTTCGCATCTTCACGCCCGGCGGCGAGCTGCCCTTTGCCGGCCACCCCACGCTGGGCTCGTGCCATGCCTGGCTGGCGGCGTGCGGGCGGCCCAAGGCGGGCGATCGCATCGTGCAGCAGTGCGCGCAAGGCTTGATCGAGTTGCGGCGCGCGGGCCAGCGGCTGGCCTTTGCCGCGCCGCCCAGCCGCCGCAGCGAGCCGGCGCCCGAGTGGCTGGCGCCGGTGGTGCAGGCGCTGGGCCTGCGTGCGGATCAGCTGCGGCGCGCCCAGGTGCTCGACAACGGCCCGCAGTGGCTCACCCTGTGGCTGGACAGCGCCGACACCGTGCTGGCGCTGGAACCCGACCACGCCCGGCTGGCCGCGTTGGGGCACAAAGTGGGTGTGGCCGGCATCCATCCGGCGCAAGGTGCTCCTCAATTGATATCAAGGTCGAGCCGCGAGGCACGGGCTTTCGGCGCGGCCCCTGAAACGCCCCTGATCGAAGTGCGCGCCTTTGCCGCCCCCATCGGCGTGTCCGAAGACCCGGTCACCGGCAGCCTCAACGCCAGCCTGGCGCAGTGGCTGATCGAGGCGGGCGAGTTGCCTGCGCGCTATATCGCCGCGCAAGGCACGGCGCTGGGCCGTGCCGGGCGCGTGCACGTCGAGCGCGATGCGCAAGGCCAAGTCTGGGTGGGCGGCGATTGCGTGGCGGTCATTCAAGGTGAGGTGTTGTTGTGAGCGCTCGGCTCGATCACCTGGTGGTGCTGGCCGACACGCTGGCCGCCGGCGCGGCGTGGTGCGAGGCGCGCCTGGGCGTCACGCCCGCGGCGGGTGGGCGCCACGCGCTGTTCGGCACGCACAACCACCTGCTGGCCGTGGGCAGCCCGGGCTTTGCGCAAGCCTATCTGGAGGTCATCGCCATCGACCCCGACGCGGGCGCGCCGCAGCGCACGCGCTGGTTCGACATGGACGACGCCAGCCTGCGCGCCGACGTGCGCCGGGACGGCCCGCGCCTGATGCACTGGGTGGCGCGCGTGCCCGACCTGGCGCAGGCCACGGCGGCGCTGGCGGCGCAGGGCGTCGACTGCGGCGAGTGCCTGCGCGCCAGTCGCATGACGCCGCGCGGCCTGCTCGAGTGGCGCATCGCGGTGCGGCCCGACGGCCAGCGCCTGTTCGGCGGCTGCCTGCCCACGCTGATCGAATGGGGGGCGGTGCACCCCACCGACAGCCTGCCGGCCAGCGGCATTGCGCTGCACGCGCTGCGCCTGCAACACCCCGACGCCGCGCCCTTGCAAGCGGCGCTGCATGCCTGCGGCCTGACCGACATCGGCGTGACGCCGGCAGCGGCGCCCGGCATCGAGGCCGTGCTGCACACGCCGCGCGGCGCGGTGGTGCTGTCGTCCACACTTTGAGGGAAAGCCATGCTCTCGCACGCCTACATCGGCATCTCGGACTTTGCGCGCGCCTGGGCGTTCTACGCCCCGTTGATGCAGGCGCTGGGGTACCCGCTGCGTTTTTGCGAGCCGGATCGGGGCCGCGCGGGTTGGCAGTCCGTGCCGGGCCCGCGGCCGCTGCTGGTCATCGCGCTGCCCTTCGACGGGCAGCCGCCCACGGTCGGCAACGGCAGCATGGTGGCCCTGCTGGCCGCCACGCGTGCGCAGGTGGACCAGGCCCATGCCATGGCGCTGGCCCACGGCGGCACGTCCGAAGGCGCGCCCGGCCTGCGCCCGCACTATCACCCCCACTACTACGGCGCCTACTTTCGCGACCCCGACGGCAACAAGCTGGCCGTGGCCTGCCACGAGCCACCGCCGCAGCACGCGGACGCGACGGCGTCCAGGCCGCCGGTGGCGGTGCGGGCGGCCGACGTCGCGCCGCGCGCGCGGCAAACCAACTACCCCGAGCCCTTTGCCACCCGCATGGCCGGCCGATCCAAGCGCGCGCTGGGCGATGTGTTTGGGCTGGCCAACTTCGGTGTCAACCTCACGCGGCTGGCGCCCGGCGCGATGTCGTCGCTGCGCCACGCGCACACGCGGCAGGACGAATTCGTCTACGTGCTCCAGGGCCACCCCACCCTGCACACCGATGAAGGGCGCACGCCGCTGGCGCCCGGCCAGTGCGCGGGTTTTCGGGCCGGCAGCGGCAATGCGCACCACCTGATCAACGAGACGGACCAGGACGTGCTCTATCTCGAGGTGGGCGACCGCTTGCCGGGCGACGAAGGGCGCTACCCGGACGATGACATTCAGGCGGTGATGGTGGACGGCCGCTGGCGCTTTGCGCACAAGAACGGCGAGCCCTACGCCTGACGGCGTTTCGCGCTCAATGCAGCGGCGCCTGCACGATCTGCCCGGCCAGCCAGTCCATGATGCCCGGCCAGCCCGACAGGGTGGGGCGCACCGCCACGTTCAGGCCCGGATGCTGGCGGCCGATGTCTTCGATCAACGCGGGCAGGTCGTGCAGCACGTGCCCGCCGGCGGCCCAGAACACGGGTACCAGCTCGATGGTGGTGTGGCCGCTGGCGGCCAGCTCATGCAGCGCCTGGGCCAGCGTGGGCGCCATGCGCTCCAGATAGGCGATGCGCACCGTGCTTGCGCTGGCGGCGCGGCGCTGCACCGCGGCCTGCAGGGCCTGCATGGGCTCGGCCCACTGCGGATCGCGGGAGCCGTGGGCGAAAAGAACGATGGCGTGGCGCTGGGATGCTGGGGTCACGATGCAAGGGTCTCAGGCCGTTGCGGCCCGGGGCGTTGGCAGGTCGATGGATGACCCGCCATCTTGCATCAATGCGGCCGCGCGCACCACGTCGCCGATGACCAGGATGGCGGGCGATGCAATGCCCACGCGCCGGATGTCGCCGGCCAGCGTGCGCAGGGTGCCAACATGGGCCCGCTGCTGCGGCGTGCAGCCGCTTTGCACCACCGCGGCCGGCGTGCTGCCGGCCAGGCCTGCGGCCATCAGCGCTGCCGTTATGTCGGCGCTGTGCGTGATGCCCATGTAGATGACCAGCGTGATGCCGCCGCGCGCGGTGTGCGCCAGTTGCGCCCAGTCGGGCCCGGCGTGGCCCGGCTGCGCGTGGCCGGTGACCAGCAGCACGCCTTGCGCCCAGCGCCGGTCGGTGACGGGAATGCCTGCCTCGGCCGGTGCGGCGATGCCGGCGGTGATGCCGGGCACGACGGTGTGCGCCACGCCGGCGGCGCGCAGGGCGGCCACTTCCTCGCCGCCGCGGCCAAAGACATAGGGGTCGCCCCCTTTGAGGCGCACCACGCGCTCGCCGTGCAGGGCCTCGCTCACCAGCATGGCCTCGATGAAGCCCTGCTGCGTGCTGACGGCGCCGCCGCGCTTGCCGCAGTGCACGATGCGCGCGCTCGGGCGCACGTAGCGCAGCACGCCGGCGTCCACCAGATCATCGACCAGCACCACGGTGGCTTGCCGCAGCGCGCGGATGGCGCGCACGGTCAGCAGGTCGGCCGCGCCCGGGCCGGCGCCCACCAGGGTGACGTGGCCGGCGCGCGGGGTTGCTGGCGCCGCCGCGTCGATGGCATCGCGCGGCGCGTTGGCAGCGCGCGTCATGCGAACACCGGCGTCTCGACGCCCAGCACCTTGTGCAGCTTGGGGCTGGTGGTGGTGTATTGCAGGTGAATCTTGCCCTTGTCCGGATAGACGATGGCGGCCGCGGCAAAGGCGGCCAGCGCGCATTCGTGAAAGCCGCTGAGGATCAGCTTTTTCTTGCCGGGGTAGGTGTTGATGTCGCCCACGGCAAAGATGCCGCGCACGCTGGTGGAAAATTTTTCGGTGTCCACCACCAGCTGCTTGCGCTCGATCTGCAGGTTCCATTCGGCAATCGGGCCCAGCTTGGGGCTGAGGCCAAAGAACACCAGCAGCGCGTCGAGCGGCACCACGCGCGTCACGCCGTCGCCGCCCGTCACCTTGGCAGCGACCAGTTGGCCATCGCGCTCCTCGTAGCCCGTGACCTGGCCGACCATGAACTGCATGCGCTGCTGCTCGCACAGGGCGTGCATGCGCGCCACGCTGGCGGGTGCGGCGCGAAAGCCGTCGCGGCGGTGCAGCAGGATCACGCTGGCGGCCTGGTTGGGCCCTTCGCCGGCAAAGTTGAGCGCCCAGTCCATGGCCGAGTCGCCGCCGCCGGCAATCAAGAGGTTCTTGCCGGCAAAGGCGGCTGGGTCGCGCACGCGGTGAAAGAGTTGTTTGCCCTCGAAGGCGGCCAGCCCGTCCAGCTTGATCGAGCGCGGCTCGAACGCGCCCACGCCGGCGGCGATGAACACGGTGCGCGCGACGAAGCGCGTGCCGGCGCTGGTGGCGACCTCGAAGCGCCCGTCGTCCAGCTCGCGCAGCACGGTCACCGTCTGGCCCAGGTGGAAGGTGGCGCCGAACGGCTCGATTTGCCTCAGCAGCGCATCGGTCAGCTCCTGCCCGGTGCACACCGGAATGGCGGGGATGTCGTAGATCGGCTTGTCGGGGTACAGCTCGATCGGCTGGCCGCCGGGCACAGTCAGCGAGTCGATCACGTGCGCCTTGATCTCGAGCAGGCCCAGCTCGAACACCTGGAACAGCCCCACCGGGCCGGCGCCGATGATGAGGGCGTCGGTCTCGATCGGGCCGCCGTGGCTGTGGGCGGTGTCGATGACGGCGGGGTTGGCTTGGGGTTCCATGGATGTTCCTTGCGAATGGGCTTGCGGTTGTGGGGCGGGCGTTTCAGCGCAGCAGTTCGGGCAGCTTTCCGGCGCGGTCTTTCCAGTCTTCGGCATCGGGCAGCGCGTCCTTGCGCCGGGTGATGACGGGCCAGCCGAGTTGCGCCAGTTCGGCGTTCAGCGCCGTCATGTGCAATTGGTCCTTGGGCAGGTCTTCTTCGGCAAAGATGGCGTTGACGGGGCACTCCGGAATGCAGACGGCGCAGTCGATGCACTCGTCGGGGTCGATGGTCAGAAAATTGGGGCCTTCGTGAAAGCAATCGACGGGACAGACCTCGACGCAATCGGTGTATTTGCAGCGGATGCAGGCTTCGGAAACAACGTGGGTCATGGAATTCGGATCGGGAGAGTTTTCAGCGCACCAGGACGGCGGCGGACGTGCGGTGCGTGGCCGAATCGACCAGCACCAGCGCGCCCAGTGCGCGCGACTGGGCATAGGGCCGCACGGCCAGCGGCTCTTGCAGCGCCAGCGTGACGTGGCCGATGGCGTTGGACGGCAGCTCGGTCGCGTCTTCCTCGGCCAGGGTGTTCACGTCCAGCCGGTGCGCGATGCGTGTGACGCGCGCCTTGACCCAGCGGTGGCCGTGCAGCGCCCAGTGCACGCGCCCCACGGTGAGCGGCTCGTCGTCCAGCCAGGCGAGCGTGGCCTCGATCTCGCGCGTGGGCGCGTGGGCGCCGGGCGCCAGCAGCCAGTCGCCGCGCGAGATGTCGAGCTCGCGGTCCAGCACCAGGCCGACGCTGGCACCGGCGCGCCCGGCGCCGGGCTGGCGCACGTGGTCGAGCACCTGAACGACGGTCGCGCTCTGCCCGCCGGGCAGCACGGTGACGGCCTGGCCCGGCGCCACCGTGCCCGCCGCCACGCGGCCCCAGAACACGCGGCGGCCGTGCGCGGTCTCGGTCTGCGCCGTGGGCTTTTCGACCCATTGCACCGGCAGGGCGAAGGGCTCGTTCACGTCGCTTGAAGCGACCGGCAAATCCTCCAGCAAGGTCAGCAGGCTGGGGCCGATGTAGTCGCACCAGCCGGCGCGCGGCTCCACCACGTTCCAGCCCTGCAGGGCCGAGATCGGCACGATGGCGCGCACGGCCAGGCCGGCGTCCTGCGCAAACGTTTGCAGGGCGGCGCGGATGTGGGCAAAGGCGGTGGCGGCGTCGGGCACCGCATCGAGCTTGTTGACGGCAAACACCAGCGAGGGCACGCGCAGCAGCGCGGCCAGCAGGGCGTGGCGGCGCGTTTGCGCCAGCAGCGTGACGCCGGGCGCGTGCGCGTCGAGCTTGGTGGCGTCCACCAGCACCACGGCGGCGTCGGCGCTGGAGGCGGCGGTGACCATGTTGCGCGTGTATTGCTCGTGGCCCGGCGCGTCGCCAATGATGAACTTGCGCCGCGCGGTGGCGAAGTAGCGCCAGGCCACATCGATGGTGATGCCCTGCTCGCGCTCGGCGGCCAGGCCGTCGGTCAGCAGCGCCAGGTCGGGCGCGCCGCCGCGCTGCACCCCCGCCAACTGGTCTTGCAGCACCGAGCGGCTGTCCACCAGCAGGCGCCCGATCAGCGTGCTCTTGCCATCGTCCACGCTGCCGCAGGTGATGAAGCGCAGCGCGGATTGGGTGTCGAATTCGGCTGTAGCGCTTGATAAATCAGCGCAAATAGCTATCGATTTGGTAGTGTTCATGGTGTGTACGAGGAGGAACAGCCGGACGCAGAGGACGCAGAAAATACGCAGAGGACGCAAAAAAATTCAAAAGGTTTTCGCGGGCTTCTTCTGCGTCTTTTGCGAATTCTTTGCGTCCTCCGCGTCCGGTTTTCTTGACTTCAGAAATAGCCTTCCTTCTTGCGCTTTTCCATCGACGCCTCGCTGGTCTTGTCGTCCATGCGCGTGGCGCCGCGCTCGCTGACCTCGACCGCCAGGGTCTCGATCACGATCTCGGCCGCGCTGGCGGCGGCGCTTTCGACCGGGCAGGTGCAGGTGATGTCGCCCACGGTGCGAAAGCGCACGCTGCGGGTCTCGACCCGCTCGCCGTCCTTGGCTGGCGTGAGCGGTGTGACGGGCACCAGCAGGCCCCGGCGCTCGACCACCTCGCGCTCGTGCGCGTAGTACAGCGCGGGCAGCGCCACGTGCTCGCGCGCGATGTACTGCCACACGTCCAGCTCGGTCCAGTTGCTGATGGGAAACACGCGGAAATGCTCGCCGGGGTGCAGGCGGGTGTTGAACAGCGTCCACAGCTCGGGCCGCTGGGCCTTGGGCTGCCACTGGCCAAAGCCGTCGCGGTGGCTGAAGATGCGCTCCTTGGCACGCGCCTTTTCCTCGTCGCGGCGCGCGCCGCCGATCAGCGCGTCAAAGCGCAGCTCCTCGATCGCCTCCAGCAGCGTGACGGCCTGATGCGGGTTGCGCGGCTCGTCGGGGCGTGCCAGACGCACGGTGCCGCGCGCCATCGAGTCTTCGACGCGGCGCACGATCAGCTCGGCGCCCAATTCTTTGGCGCGCTGGTCGCGGAAGTCCGTCACCTCGGGAAAGTTGTGGCCCGTGTCGATCATGAGCAGCGGAAACGGGATGCGGCCAATGCCGAAGGCTTTCTCGGCGCAGCGCAGCATCACCAGCGAATCCTTGCCACCCGAAAACAGCAGGGCCGGGCGCTCGAAGGCGGCGGCCACTTCGCGCAGGATGAAGATGGTTTCTTCCTCCAGCGCGTCGAGGTGGCGGTTGCTGAGCGGGGTCAGTGCTTGGGGGTCGACTCGGGCGTTCATTCGTTCTTCCGGTTGCTTTGGGTCTTGCTCCCTCGCCCCCTTGGGGGAGAGGGTGGGGGTGAGGGGGTTTCAGGCGCTGCGCCGAAGCGGGGATTCACCCTCACCCCAACCCTCTCCCGCCAGCGGGAGAGGGGGCTTTGACGTGCAAGCCGCATTCCTTGAGGTCATTGCTTTCCCACCACCAGCGCCCGGCGCGGATGTCCTCGCCCAGGGTGATGGCGCGGGTGCAGGGCGCGCAGCCGATGCTGGGGTAGAACTGATCGTGCAGCGGGTTGGTGTCCACGCCGTGCTCGGCCACGTAGTGCCACACGTCCCCCTGCGTCCAGTCGGCCAGGGGGTTGAACTTGATGCGCGCCTCGCTGCGGTCCACCGTGGGCACATCGGCGCGCGCGCCCGACTGCTCGCGGCGCAGGCCGGTGATCCAGCCGGCCTTGCCCGCCAGCGCGCGCCCCAAGGGCTCCAGCTTGCGGATGGCGCAGCATTGCTTGCGCAGGTCGATGCTCTCGTAGATGGCGTCCTGCCCGTGGGCGCGGATGTAGTCGCGCACCATCTCGGGCCGCGGCCGAATCACTTGCACCGGCGCGCGCGAGTGCGCCTGCAGGCGCTCCAGCAGGGCCAGGGTCTCGGTGTGCAGGCGGCCGGTGTCCAGCACGAAGATGGGAATGGGCAGCGCCAGCGCATTGATGATGTGGGTGATCACCATGTCTTCCACGCCCAGGCTGTTGGCCTGCGTGACGGCGCCCAGCTCGGCCGCCTCGCGCAGCACCAGTCGGGCATGCGCCAGCTTGGTGACGTAGTCGGGCGAGGGCTTGGCGTACAGCTCGACGGCGGAGCTGGGTGCTGCGCGCAAGGCGCTGACCGATGCACGCGCGTTCATGACAGGCCCCCACGCTTCGCGGCGATGCCTGCTGCGCTGGCCTTGCAGGCCGCGGAGCCGCCAGAATCGGCTCCTCTTCGGGCCGTCCAGGCTCGCGCGGGCGAGCCTGGAGCCGCGGCCCTCAGCCCCAAGGGGGCCTTCGCGCCTACGGGCGGCCGGGCGGCGCTCATGCCGCCTCCAGCAACGCATCGGCCAGCGCCAGCCGCGCAAACAGCGGGCGCGGCTCCAGCACGTCGCCCTGGTAGAAGTCGGCAAAGCGGTCGAACTGGCGCTGCGCGGCGGAGGCGTCCACGCCCGGCGCCAGCACGGCGCTGGTAAAGCCGCTGCGCTGCATGTGCACCAGTTGGTCGATCAGCACGTCGCCGGTGGCGCGGATGTCGCCGGCGAACTTGTAGCGCCGGCGCAGCAGCACGGCCTGGGTGTAGGCGCGGCCATCGGTGAAGGTGGGAAAGTGCAGCTCGACGCGCTGCACGCCGGCCAGCGCGCCGCCGGCCACCAGCTCGGCCAGCTCGGCGTCGTTGGCGATGGGCAGGGTCTGGCCGTCAGGCAGGTCGTTGCCGATGGCGTCGGATGCAAGAATGTTCATGGTCGGTGCTCCGGCTTTCAGTCAAATCAGGAGGGCTTCGGGCTTGGGGTGGCGCGCGCCGTTGGCGGCCAGCTTGAAGGGCTCGTGCCCGATGCGGCGCAGCGCGTCGATGAACAGCTCGCCCGGCTGGCGCAGCGCGCGGAAGGTGTCGAGCAGCGCCTCGATCACGTCGGGCACCTCGGCGGCCGAAAACGAGGGGCCGACCACCTTGCCGCCGATGGCCGGGCCCGACAACGTGCTGCCGTCCGCCCCGCCCAGCGTGATCTGATACCACTCCTTGCCGTCCTTGTCCACGCCCAGGATGCCGATGTGGCCGCTGTGGTGGTGGCCGCAGCTGTTGATGCAGCCGCTCATGTGGATGTCGATGGGGCCCAGGTCGAAGATTTCGTCCAGGTCCTGGTAGCGCTCCGTCAGCGCCGCGGCGATGTGCAGCGAGCGCGCGTTGGCCAGCGAGCAGAAGTCGCCGCCGGGGCAGGAGATCATGTCGGTGATGAGGCCGATGTTGGGCTGCGCCAGACCCAGCTGGCGCGCGGCCTCATACAAGGCGGGCAGGTCGCTGGCAAACACCCAGGGCAGCAGCAGGTTCTGCTCGTGCGTCAGGCGCGCCTCGCCGGCCGAAAAATCTTCGGCCAGTTGCGCCAGGGCCTGAAGCGTGTCGCCGTCGGCATCGCCCGGGTTGAAGCCCACGCGCTTGAAGGACAGGGTCACCGTCTTCATGCCGGCCAGCTTGTGGCCGCGCACGTTTTGCCGCAGCCAGCGCTGGTACAGCTGGCCCTGCGGATCGACCTGGCTGGGGCGATTGGCGGGCGCGAGCGGCGGCACGACGAAGTGGCGCGCCACGCGCTCGAACTCGGCGGCGGTGATGGTGTGCGGCGCGCCGTCTTGCTGCACGATGGCCTGGTATTCCTTCTCGACCGCGTCGATGAAGCCCTGGCCCTCGCTCTTGACCAGGATCTTGATGCGCGCCTTCCACTTGTTGTCGCGCCGGCCATAGCTGTTGTACACGCGCACGATGGCCTCGATGTAGTTCAGCAGCTCGGCCCAGGGCAAGAAATCGCGCACCACGGCGCCCACCAGCGGCGTGCGGCCCATGCCGCCGCCCACCTTGACGGTAAAGCCCACCTCGCCCGCCGCGTTTTTCAGCGCCTGCAGCCCGATGTCGTACCAGCCGATGGCGGCTCGGTCTTCCTGCGCGCCGTTGAAGGCGATCTTGAACTTGCGCGGCAGGTACGAAAACTCGGGGTGCAGCGAGCTCCACTGGCGCGTGATCTCGGCAAACGGGCGGCAATCGACGATGCCATCCTCGGCGATGCCCTCCCAGGCGTCGCAGGTGATGTTGCGGATGNNCCGCTGGTCTGGATGCCGTGCATCGAGACGCTGGCCAAAAGCGCCATCACCTCGGGCGCCTTCACCAGCGGAATCCAGTTGAACTGGCAGTTGGTGCGCGTGGTGAAGTGGCCGTAGCCAAAGCGCAAGGGCGGCGCGCTCAGTTGCAGGCCGGGCTGGGCGGCCTGCAGCGCGTCCTGCGTGGCCTGGGCGTGGGCCAGCAGGGCGGGGTCGGGCCGGTCGTACTCGCGGGCGATGCGCGCCAGCATGCGCAGCTGCGTGCTGCTGACCTCGCCATAGGGCACGGCAATGCGCGCCATGGGGGCGTAGCGCTGGATGTACCAGCCGTTTTGCAGGCGCAGGGGCAGCAACTGCTCCTCGCTCAGCTCGCCGCGCTGCCAGCGCTCGATCTGGTCGCGAAACTGCTCGGCGCGCTGGCGCACGAAGGCTTGGTCGAAGGCGGTGTATTGGTACATCGACGCGATGGGTCAGGCAAACACGAGTTTGCTGCCGGCATAGGCCAGCAACAGTGAAAGAATCGAGCGCACCAGGCGCTGCGGCGCATGCGCCGTCAGTCGCGCGCCCAGCCACACGCCGGGCAGCGAGCCGGCCAGCAGCAGGCCCAAAAGCGGCCAGTTGATGGAGCCGATGGCCGCGTGGCCCAGGCCCGCCACCAGGGTCAGCGGCACGGCGTAGGCGATGTCCGCGGCGACGATGCGCGCCAGGGGCAGGGCGGGGTACAGCAGCAGCAGCACCGCGACGCCGACGGCGCCGGCGCCCACCGAGGTCAGCGTCACCAGCGCGCCGATGGCGGCGCCCAGCGCGATCGGCAGGGCCCAGTGGCGTGCCTGCGTCGGGTCGGTGTGGGCGGGCAGCGGCGCATCGTGGCGCTGGGCCGCGTGGCCCAGCGTGGCCTTGTACAAGGTGGCCGCGGCCGTGAGCAGCACCGCCACGCCCAGCGTCAGCGTGATCACGCGCTGCACGGCCGGCTCGGCCGGGCCGACGCGCTGCAATATCCAGAGCGTGGCCAGCGCCGCCGGCAGGCTGCCCAGGCTGAGCTGGCCCACCACACGCCAGGGCACCAGCCGGCGGCGCGCGAATTGCAGCGTGCCGCCCAGCTTGGTGCCGGCGGCAAACAGCAGGTCGGTGCCCACCGCCAGGTTGGGCGCGATGCCAAAGCCGAAGATGAGCAGCGGCGTCATCAGCGAGCCGCCGCCCACGCCCGTCAGCGCGACGACGAAGCCGACGAAAGAGCCCGCGAAAACAAAAGCCAGGTCGTGCATGATGGCGGCGATTGTTCAGTGCGCCGCGCCCATCACCAACGACATTTTTTTGATTTGCTAATGCGTACCATGGCGCATGGCCCCGGGCCGACCCCGGTGTCGCGCGATCGGCGACGATGCGGGCAGGGGCCCGCGCCCGGCGGGCGCCATCGCCGGGCCGCCCGGGCGTCGCGCGCCGCGCCGGGTTCGCTTCATGCACGGTTTTTTGGTCAAATGGGCTCGCTGCGCTTGCTGGTCATGCGCAAACAGCTATTGAATTGAGAGTGATCGATGTCTTCCGCGCTGCATCTTCCCACCTTGCCCGAGATCGAAGCCGCCGCCGCCGTGGTGTATCGCGCCTTTGCGCCGACGCCGCAATACCGCTGGGCCCTGCTGTCCGAGCGCCTGGGCACCGATTGCTGGGTCAAGCACGAGAACCACACGCCCGTGGGCGCCTTCAAGATTCGCGGGGGCCTGGCCTTCTTCGATGCCCTGGCGCAGCGCGGTGCGCTCCCGCGCGAGGTCATCAGCGCCACGCGCGGCAACCACGGCCAGAGCATCGGCTGGGCCGCCAGGGCGCATGGCGTGCGCTGCACCATCGTCGTGCCGCGCGGCAATTCGCCCGAGAAGAACGCCGCCATGCGCGCGCTGGGCGCGGTGCTGGTCGAGCACGGCGACGACTTCACGGCGGCGGCCGACCACGCGCGCCAGTTGGCCCAGGAGCGCGGCGCGCTCCGGGTGCCCAGCTTCGACCGCGATCTGGTGCGGGGTGTCGCCACCTACTGGCTGGAGTTCCTGCGCGCCGTGCCGCGGCTGGATGTGGCCTACGTGCCCATCGGCCTGGGCTCGGGCGCCTGCGCAGCCATTGCGGCCAAGCGTGCGCTGGGCCACGCGGTGCGCATCGTCGGCGTCGTCAGTCGGCACGCGCCGACCTACGCTCTTTCGCTGGCCGCCGGCCGGGTGGTCGAGGCGCCCGTTACCGCCCAGCTGGCCGACGGTATGGCCGTGCGCCGCGCCGACGCGCAGGCACTGGCGGTGCTGGCCCAGGGCCTCGACCACGTGGTGCAGGTGGACGACGCGCAAGTCGCTGCCGCGATGCGCGCCCTGCACACCGACACCCACAACACGGCCGAAGGCGCGGGGGCCGCCGCGCTGGCCGCCGCCGTGCAGGAGCGCGATCGACTGGCCGGCCAGTGCGTGGGCCTGGCGCTGACCGGTGCCAACGTGGATGCCGGCGTCCTGGCCCAGGTCTTGCAGGCCGTGTAGCGCCGGCTCCACGCTGTCGCGCGCAGGACGGGCGCGCGCGTGGGCGGCCCAGCACAATCGCCGCATGGGAACGCTTTACCTCGTGCGACACGGCCAGGCCAGCTTTGGCGCCGCCGACTACGACAACCTGAGCGACCGGGGGCGGCAGCAGTCGCGCCGTCTGGGCGAATACTGGCGCGAGCGCTGGGGCGATGAACTGCGCTTCGATGCCGTGCTCACCGGCACGCTGCGCCGGCAGGTGCAGACCTGGCAGGGCATTGCCGAAGGCGCTGGGCTGGCCGCGCCGACCCCGAGCCGCGCCGGACCGCCGCAAGCGGCGAGCGCCCCCTCGGGGGGCAGCGACAGCGCGCCAGCGCCGCGCGTGGGGGCCCACGTTTTATGGCCCGGCCTGAACGAATACGACAGCCATGCCGTCATCGCCGCCATTCACCCGCAGCCGCTGCCCAAGGCCGATACGCCCGAGCGCTATCGCGAGCACTTTCGCCTGCTGCGCACCGGCCTGGCCGCCTGGATGCGCGGCGACACGCAGCCCGTGGGCATGCCCAGCTGGCGTGACTTCGTGGCGGGTGTGGCCGGCGCGCTGGAGCACGTGCGCACGCAACACGACGGACGGGTGCTGATCGTCTCCAGCGGCGGGCCGATCGCCACCGCCATCGGCCAGGTGCTGGGCACGCCGCCCGACACCACCATCGAGCTGAACCTGCGCTACCGCAACACGGCGGTGAGCGAGCTGACCTTCACGCCGCGGCGCCACATGCTGGTGACCTACAACACCTTGCCGCACCTGGACGCCGCGCCCTACCGGGATTGGGTGACCTACGCCTGACGCTTCAAATTCAGGAGCAATTGGGCGGGCATCGACAGGCGGCCCAGTCGGGTGCGGGGCCGGCCATGCGAGCGGCCCTGGTTGCGCGGGCTTGAACCGGCCCCTGGCGGCGAGCCCCTGGCGCGTCGGCGCCGCGGGGCGCGCGCCGGTTCATTGCGGCTGAAACCCGCTGTCCTTGATGATGCGCGACCACACCTGGGTGTAGGCGCGCTCGCGCGCATCGAGCTGGCGCGGCGTCATGTAGCCCACCGTCAGGCCCATGTCGGTCAGCTGCTTGTGCACCTCGGGGACGGCCAGCGCCTTTTCGAGCGCGCGCGTGAAGCGGTTGACGAAGTCGGCCGGCGTGCCCCTGGGCGCCCAGATGCCGTAGTAGGGCGTGTCTTCCAGCCCCTTGATGCCCAGCTCGGCAAAGGTGGGCACGCCCGGCAGTGCGGCCTGGCGCTGGCCGCCCAGCACGGCGATCATGTGCAGCTTGCCGGCGCGCTGGTATTCGATGAAGTCGGGCACCGAGCCCACGCCGGCCGGAATCTGGTTGCCCAGCATGTCGGCCATCATGGGCGCGCTGCCCTTGTAGGGCACGGGCGTCAGCTTCAGGTCGTACTTCTTGCCCAGCAGCTGCACCAGGAATTCGGGCGTCGAGGCCGGCGCCGGAATGCCGATGCCCGCCTGCCCGCCCTGCTTGCGCACCCAGGCGATGAACTCGCTCACGCTGCGCGCCGGCGTGCCGCCGGACACCGCCAGCCCGTTGACGAAGGTGGCGATGCCGCCCACGGGCTCGAAGTCCGTCTGCGGGTCGAAGCCGGGCTTCTTGACGACTTGCGGCAGGATCGAGAGGGTGTGGTCGTGCGACAGGAACAGCGTGGTGCCGTCCGCGCGCGCCGCCTTCAGTTGCTGCCCCGCAAGCTGCCCGCCCGCGCCGGGGCGGTTGTCCACCAGCACCGGGCGGCCCAGATCGGCTTGCAGCTTTTCGGCCAGCAGGCGGGCGATGGCGTCCGAGCCGCCGCCCGGCGGAAAGCCCACCAGCAGGTGGATCGGCGCGTCGGACTGCGCCCACACCGCAGGCGCAGCGCCCAGCGCAGCGGCGGACAGCAGGGTGGAGCAGAAACGGCGGCGGTCCAGCATGGCGAAGATCCTCAGGGCGAGCGAAAGAAAGATGACGATTCTAGGAGCGCCTGGCGGCCGATTGCCGCGCCGGTGGCCACAGCAATCCCAATGAGCCGGCCGGCCGCGGAGCAGGCCCCGCCAGCGAAGGCCGTGGCCGGGCTTGCACCGGCGCTTGGCGTTGTGCCCTTGGGGGGAAGGCGGTTCAGGGACTAGGAGCGTGGGCGGCAGAAGGGACGTCGGCTGCAAATGTGCCGCAGCCGTCCATTTTTCACCGGCTTCTTGGCCCATAGCGGAGCTGTGGGCCTGCGAATCCGGCAAAAACTGTCCTCGCTGGGGCCCATTTTCGCTATCGACGCCTTCTGCCGCCCACACTCCTAGATCGGTCGCAGGGTGTCGGCCGGCAGGCGGTCGATTTCCTTGAGCAGGGTGGCCAATGCCCGGCCGGCCGCATCGATCAGGGCCAAGCCATCCTCCAGGTCGGCGGCGGCGGCGTTGCCGGCGGCGCCCTCGGGGTTCAGGTCTTGCGCGGCCCAGGCGAGCTTGGCACTGCGGCCGTTGCCCAGGGTGGGGTACTCGCGCGCGCGCAGCTGCGATGTGGAGTCGAAGAACTTGAAGCGCGACTGGCGCACCAGGCGCGGCTTGAGCGCCAGCATCATGGCCGTCTCGATCTGGCCGCCGTGCACGCCAAAGCGCTGTTCCTCGGCGGGAAAACGCTCCATCGCGTCCTTGCCGTCGGGCTCGAGCAGCGGCAGGTTGAACCAGCTGGCGCTGTACACCAGCATGCCCAGCCGCGAGCGCCAGTCGCGGGCCACCACGTCCATCAGGCCCACGTTGCCGCCGTGGGTGTTGAACAGCACCAGCTTGCGCACGCCGCTGGCCAGCACGCTCTCGGCAATGTCGCTCCACAGGCGCATCACGGTGTCCGCCTTCAGGCTCAGCGTGCCGGCAAAGGCCGCGTGCTCGGGGCTGTAGCCGATGCGCTGCACCGGCAAAAAAAGCGCCGGCAGGTCGGCCGGCAGGTGCGCCGTTGCCGCCTGCACCATGCTGTGGGCCAGGTTGGCGTCGACCGACAGCGGCAGGTGGGGGCCGTGCTGCTCGGTGGCGCCCAGCGGCAGCACGGCAATGGCCCGGTGCAAGTCCAGCGTGGCGAAGTCGGTGGTCGCCAGGTCCGACCATTGGCGCGTGCGGGGTGGCTGTGCGGGCATGTCGCGCATCTTACGCAACATTGCTTACGGATCGCTACCATAGTCCGAATGACAGAAGAACTTTTTCGTCAGGACGCAACACTCGCGCAGTGCCGCGCCACCGTGCTGGCCGTGACCGAGGCCGGCATCGTGCTGGACCGCACGGTGTTCTACCCGCTGGGCGGCGGGCAGGCGGGCGACACCGGCTGGCTGGAGCGGGCGGACGGCTCGCGCATCGCCATTGCCGACACGCGCAAGGAGAAGGATGCCGAGGGTGCGGTGACGGGGCGAATCGTGCACCTGCCCGCACCCGATCAGCGCGAGACGCTATTAAAATTGAAGCTTGACGAGGCGATCACGGCGCGCATCGACATGCCGCGGCGCCGGCGCCTGATGCGCTTTCACACCGCCTCGCACCTGCTGTGCCACCTGGTGCCGGTGCCCGTCAACGGCTGCTCGATCACGCCCGAGCACGCGCGCATCGACTTTCACATGAGCGAGCCGCTGGACAAGGAGGCCTTGACGGCCGGCCTGGCGCGGCTGGTGGCGGCGGCCCTGCCCGTGGTGGTGGGCCGCGTGACCGACGCCGAGCTGGACGCGCACCCCGAGCTGGTCAAGAGCATGAGCGTGCAGCCCCCGCGCGGCAGCGGCACGGTGCGCACGATACGGATCGGCGCCGCGCCCGCGGACGCCGAGCGCATCGGCGCGCCGGGGGGCGAGCTGATCGACTTGCAGCCCTGCGGCGGCACGCATGTGGCCAACACCGCCGAGATCGGCGCCGTGGTGGTGACCAAGATCGAAAAGAAAAGCGCCATGTCGCGCCGCGTGGTGCTGGGCTTTGCCGATTGAACTTTGTCGCGGATACGACTCGAACCTTGCCATGAAGCCCACGCACACCCCCCAGAGCGCGCGCCGCCGCGCCCTGCAATGGACCGCCGCCGGCCTGGCGGCCTTCGCCAGCGGCCCCCTGTGGGCGCAGCGCGCCGCGCCGGCCACGGCGGTCGAAGTCTGGAAAGACGCCAGCTGCGGCTGCTGCCATGACTGGATCGCGCACATGGAGCAAAACGGCTTCAGGCTGACGGCGCACGACACCGGCAACACCGCCGTGCGCGCGCGCCTGGGGCTGGCGGCCCGATACGGCTCCTGTCACACGGCGCTGGTGGGCGGCTATGTGCTGGAGGGCCACGTGCATGCCGACGACGTGCGCCGCCTGCTGCGCGAAAAACCCCAGGCGCTGGGGCTGGCGGTGCCGGGCATGCCGGTGGGATCGCCGGGCATGGATGGCGCGGTGTACGGCGGGCGGCGCGACCGCTACGACACCCTGCTGGTACTGCGCGACGGCACCAGCCGGGTGTTCCGCAGCCACGCCTGACGGCCGCCCAAAGGCGCCGCGCTCAGCCTCTCAGGCCGCGCCGTACATGAATTTCCGCGACCGGGGCAGGCTGGTGGCGCTTTGCCCCGCGCGGCGGCACAGCACCTGAAACAGCGAGATCTCGTCGTGCTCGAAGGCCCACTGGCAGCCCACCAGGTACATGCGCCAGATGCGCCAGGTGCGCTCGTCCACCAGGCTCTTCAAGTACTCGCCCTTGGCCTCGAAGCGCTCGCTCCAGCACTGCAGCGTGCGCGCGTAGTGGCGGCGCAGGCTTTCGGCGTCCACCGGCTCCAGGCCGCCGCGCTGCAGGGTGGACATGATGGTGCTGACGTGCGGCAGCTCGCCGTGCGGAAACACGTAGCGCTCGATGAAGGTGCCCCCGCCGTGGCTGGTCTCGCCGTTGTCGGCGTCGGTGGAGGTGATGCCGTGGTTCAGCGCCCAGCCATCCGGCGCCAGGCGGTCGTGGATGATGCGAAAGTAGGGCTCCAGGTTCTTCAGCCCCACGTGCTCGCACATGCCCACGCTGGTGATGCGGTCGAACGTGCCTTGCACGTCGCGGTAGTCCTGCAGGCGGATCTCGATGCGATCGGCCAAGCCGGCGGCTCGCACCCGTTCGGTGGCCAGGTCGAACTGGTTTTGCGACAGCGTGATGCCCACGCACTGGGCGCCCCATTTTTGCGCCGCGCGCAGCACCAGGCCGCCCCAGCCGCAGCCGATGTCCAGCAGGCGCTGGCCGGGCTCGATGCGCAGCTTGGTCAGGATGTGGTCGATTTTTTTCTCCTGCGCCACGGCCAGCGTCTCGTCGCCGTTTTCGAAGTACGCGCACGAATACAGCATGGCCGGGTCCAGCCACTGGGCGTAGAAGGCGTTGGACACGTCGTAGTGGTAGTGGATCGCGCCGCGGTCCTCGGCCTTGCTGTGGTGCTGGGTTTGCACCACCCGGCGCACGATGCGCCCGGCCCAGCCCGGCGTGCTGCTGCTGGCGCCCGAGGCGGCCAGCCGGTGCGCGATGTCGATGATGTCCTGCACCGTGCCCGTGACGTCCAGGTGGCCTTCGACGTAGGCCTCGCCCAGGCTGTTGAGCGAGGGGGTGAGCAGCGCCGCCGCGCCCTTGGCGTCCTGCACGTCCAGTGTCACGCGCGCCTGGTCGAACTGCCCCAGTTTCAAACCCGCTCCTCCCTTCCAGCGCACCAGGACGGGCACATCCAGGTGCGTGCGCAGGTGGTCGGCCCAGTGCTTGAGGGATGCATCGACAGCGGAAGAGGGTGACCAGATCATCGTGCGTGGACTCCTTCGCGGGCGGTGTCGGCGCGCCCGGTCGGATCGTGGGCGCATCACCGCAGGTTTCAGACGAGCCCAAAATTACCATGCTTGCGCGACATTTGCAGTCGGACGTCACCGACAATGGCGGCACGCGGTGTGCGCAGGCGCCGCCGCGTGCGGAACCTTGGCGCCTTCGCGCGCTCTGACCCCATTGCCCTTGACTTGCCCCATGTCCGTTTTGCGATCGATTGCCCGGGTTTTGTTTGCTACAATTATTGTAGCTGTCGGCGCTTTACCCATAGGCGCTACAGCCCAGATCGGCCAAAAATCCGAGATGCACACCGAGCAGGTGCAGGCGCGCCTGCTGGCCTGGGCGCCGCAGGGTGTTCCCAGCGGCGCGCAGGCCACGGGCCAGCCGGGCACCGTCTGGGTGGGCCTGCAGCTCACGCATCAGCCGCACTGGCACACCTACTGGAAGAACTCGGGCGACTCGGGCCTGCCCACCGAGCTGCAATGGACGCTGCCGCCCGGCGTGATGGCCGGCGACATCGCCTGGCCGGTCCCCAAGAAAATCCCCATCGGCACCCTGGCCAACTATGGCTACGAGGGCACGGTGCTGCTGCCGGTGCCGCTCATCGTCACGCCCGAATACAAGCCCGGCCCGCTGGTGGACGCCATGGACATCGGCCTGAAGGCCAACTGGCTGGTGTGCCGCCAGGAGTGCATTCCGCAAGAAGGCGAGATGACCCTGCGCCTGCCGCTGCGCAGCTCCACCGCGCTGGACGGTGCGGCCTTCGAGGCGGCGCTGAAGGCCCAGCCCACCGATTTGAATGGCGCGCAGGCCGTGCAGGTCGCCGGAGAACGGCTGCACCTGCGCGTGTCGGGGCTGCCTGAATCGGCGCGCGGCCAGACGCTGGAGCTGTTCCCGGAGACGCCCAACGTCGTGCTGACCGCCGCCACCATGGGCGACGCACCGGGTCCCCGCACCTGGGTGCAGCGCTGGGACGGCGCGGTGTGGACGGCCGACGTGCCGCTCTCGCCCGAGCGCGCCGACAGCCCGGCCGCGATGGCCTTTGTCCTGGCGGCCGGCTCACGGGGCTGGCGCCTGGACGCGCCGGTCACCGGCGCCTGGCCCGCCCTGGCGCCGGTGACCGGCATGTCCCCGGCGCTGGAGGCGGCGCTGTCCGCCAACGCCGCAGCCCGGGCGCTGCCAGCGCCACCGCAAGCCGTGCCGGTGGGCACCTTCGCCTGGGCGCTGCTGGGTGCCTTGCTGGGTGGGCTGGTGCTCAACCTCATGCCCTGCGTGTTTCCCATCCTGGCCATCAAGGTGCTGGGCTTTGCGCAGCACGGCGACGACCGGCGCGCGCATCGCGTCAGCGGCCTGGCCTACAGCGCCGGCGTGGTGCTGTCCTTTCTGGCGCTGGGCGCGCTGATGCTGGCGCTGCGCGCGGCCGGCCAGCAGCTGGGCTGGGGCTTTCAGCTGCAGTCGCCCGCGGTGGTGGCGCTGCTCGCGACCTTGTTCACGGTCATCGGCCTGAACCTGGCCGGGGTGTTCGAGTTTGGCCAGTTCCTGCCCAGTCGCGTCGCCACGCTGGAGCTTCGCCATCCGGCGCTCAATGCCGGGCTGTCCGGCGTGCTGGCGGTGGCCGTGGCCTCGCCCTGCACGGCGCCTTTCATGGGCGCCTCGCTGGGCCTGGCCGTCGGTTTGCCGCCCGCGCAGGCACTGGCCGTTTTTGCCGCCATCGGCGCCGGCATGGCCCTGCCCTATCTGGCCGCCAGCTGGTGGCCGGCGGTGGCGCGCGCACTGCCCCGGCCCGGCGCGTGGATGGAGGTGTTCAAGAAGTTCATGGCCTTCCCCATGTTCGGCACCGCCGTGTGGCTTTTGTGGGTGCTGGGCCAGCAAAGCGGCATCGACGGCGCGGCGGCCCTGCTGGCGTTGCTGGTGTTGCTGGCCTTTGCGCTGTGGGCGCTGGGCCTGGCCGGGCGCGCGCGCTGGGTCGTGGGCGTGCTGGCGGCCGTGCTGGTGGTGCTGGCGCTGCCCGGCCTGGCCCCCCACGTCGTCGCGCCCCCGCCGCCGACCACCGCGGGCAGCGCGCAAGCGGGCGAACGCTGGCAGCCCTGGTCAGCCGCCCGCGTGCAGGCGCTGCTGGCCGAGGGCAAGCCGGTGTTCGTCGACTACACCGCTGCCTGGTGCGTGACCTGCCAGTACAACAAGAAGACGACCTTGGCCAACACCGAGCTGCTGGCCGCCATGGATGCCGCCCGCGTGCAAACCTTGCGCGCCGACTGGACGCGCCGCGACGCCGCCATCAACGCCGAGCTGCAAAAACTGGGCCGCAGCGGCGTGCCGGTGTATGTGCTGCTGGCGCCGGGGCAGGCGCCGGTGGTGTTTTCCGAGGTGCTGAGTGCGGCCGATGTCAAGGACGCGCTGGCGGCACTGAAGTCGTAGCGCCGGCCGCGGCATCCCGGTCATCCGTGACGCCGGGTGCCAACCGCCGGCCATGAACCCCAAAGAGCCGAACGGCCGCGGAGCAGGCCAAGTGAGCGATCGCCGTGGCCGGGGCCTCTCGGGTCTCTGGCGATGCCCCGGCGAGCGGGCTGAGAGGCTGAGAGTCTTTTGTTCATGCCCGCTGATCACGCCCAAACGCACCCACTCGGCGTTGCAAATGCTCGCCGTAGCCCGAGCTACGACTGCGCTTTGCGCCTTGATTGGGCGCGTTTGGACGCGCTCCTCGGGCACGCTCAAAAAACTCTCAGCCTCTGAGGTCTGCGGCTCCAGACCTGCCTGCGCAGGTCTGGACAGGCCGAAGGGCCGCCGCCTCTGGCGGCGAGCACCCGGCGCCACATCGCGAAGCGAGTGGAGGCTGGGGGTGTTTTGTTTCAGACCACGGTCAGCGTGACCTCGATGTTGCCGCGCGTGGCGTTGGAGTAGGGGCACACCTGGTGCGCGGCCTGCACCAGTTGCTCGGCGGCGGCGCGCTCCATGCCGGGCAGGCTGATGCGCATGCGCACCGCGATGCCGAAGGCGTTGGGGATCGGTCCCAGGTCCACTTCGGCGTCGATGGACAGGTCGGCCGGCAGCGCCGTCTTGGTGCGGCCCGCCACGGCCTTCATCGCACCGATGAAGCAGGCCGAATAGCCGGCCGCAAACAACTGCTCGGGGTTGGTGCCGGTGCCGCTGGTGCCGGGCGAGCTGAGCTTGACGTCCAGCCGGCCGTCGTCGGTGCGCGAGGCGCCGTCGCGCCCGCCGGTGGTGTGGGCGTGGGCGGTGTAGAGAACCTTGTCGAGTCGGGTGGGCATGGCCTTTCCTTTGGGGAGCGTTGCGAAAGACATGCATCATGCCTGCGATCGGGATCGGCTGCCGCAGCCGCGCGCTGGCCGCGGCAGGCGTCAGCGCCCCGTGAACCGCGCCGGCCGCCTTTCGACAAAGGCGCGCACGCCCTCGGCGGCGTCCTCGCTGCAGGCCAGCACCCGCTGCACGGGCACGAAGTCGGCGACGGCGGCGGCCTGGCCCAGTTCGATGGCTTTGAGCACATTCAGGCGCGTGGCCACCACGGCCGCGGGCGCCTGCGCGGCGATGCGCCGGGCCAGTGTCAGGGCCTCGTCCATCAGCACGGCCGCGGGCACCACCTTCTGCACGAAGTTGCAGCGGTACGCCTCGGCGCTGTCGAACACGTCGGCCGTGAGCAGGTGCAGCAAGGCGTTGCCGACGCCGGCGCGCTCGGGCATGCGCAGCGTGGCGCCGCCGGTGGGCATGATGCAGCGCTGCACCTCCATTTGCGAGAAGCGGCAGTCGTCGGCCGCCACCACGATGTCGGCGCCCAGCATCAGCTCGATGCCCACGGTGTAGCAGATGCCCTTGACCGCCGCGATCATGGGTTTTTGCCGGCGCCGGTAGCCCGGCATGCCGTAGTCGTAGGGCTCCACCAAGCCGGCGGGCGTGAGCCGCTCGCCGCTTCGCAGGTATTGGGCCACCACCGGCAAGTCCAGCCCGGCGGTGAAGTGATCGCCGAACGCGTGCAGCACGCCCACGCGCAGGGCGGGCTCGTCGTCCAGGCGCGTGTAGGCCTGCGCCAACTGGCGGAACATGGCCGGCGTCCAGCCGTTGCGCTTGGCTGGGCGGTTGATGCCGATCAGCAGGATGTGTTCATCGACGACCTGGGTGTCGATGCAGCCGTCGGGCGGCGGGGTGGTGGCGGTCGGAGTCATCGGACGGGGTCGGGTTGAGTGAAGACACTCAGCTTATCCAGTCATGCGCATGCCCGCCGTCGCCTTGGTGCCACGCGGGCCTTTCTTGTTGTGCCATGCCCCGGGGCGCGAACACCTTCAGTAGTGGTACACCCCGCGCCCGGTCTTGCGTCCCAGGTGGCCGGCGGCCACGTATTCGCGCAGCAGGGGGCAGGGGCGGTACTTGCTGTCGCCGAACTGCTCCAGGTACACCTCCATCACCGCCAGGCACACGTCCAGGCCCACCATGTCGGCCAGGGCCAGCGGGCCGATCGGGTGGTTGCAGCCCAGGCGCATGCCGGCGTCGATGTCCTCGGGCGTGGCCAGGCCTTCGGCCAGCACGAAGAAGGCCTCGTTGATCATCGGCACCAGGATGCGGTTGACGACGAAGCCGGGCGCGTTCTTGACGGTGATGGGCGACTTGCCCAGGCGCACCGCCAGCTCCTTGACGGCGTCGTGCGTGGCGTCGCTGGTCTGCAGGCCGCGGATGATCTCCACCAGCGCCATCATGGGCACGGGGTTGAAGAAGTGCATGCCGACGAAGCGGTCGGGGCGCTGGGTGGCGGCCGCCAGCTGCGTGATCGAGATCGACGAGGTGTTGGTGGCGACGATGGCCTCGGGTGCCAGCAGGCCGTCGAGCTGCTTCAGAATCTTGTTCTTCAGCTCGTGGTTCTCGGTGGCGGCCTCGATCACCAGCTGCGCGCCTTTCAGGTCGTCGTAGGACGTCGAGCCCTGGATGCGGCCCAGCGCGGCGGCTATGTCCGCTTCGGTGATCTTTTCCTTTTGCAGCAGGCGATCCAGGCTCTTGGCGATCGTGGCCAGCCCCTTGTCCACGGCGGATTGGGCGATATCGACCATGATGACGCGGATGCCCGAAACGGCGCAGGCCTGCGCGATGCCATTGCCCATGGTGCCTGCGCCCACGACGCCGACGGTGGTGATGTTCATAGGGTTTTCCAGTAGAGACTTGTTGACAAAACCGTCAATGGTAACGGGCGCGCGCCGGCAAAATGCCGGCCACGACAACGGTGGGGGACCCAAGCCCATGGACTACGTGATCGTTGGCGCCGGCTCGGCCGGCTGCGTGCTGGCTGCGCGCCTGACCGAAGACTCGAACGTGCAGGTGACGCTGCTGGAGGCCGGGCCGCCGGACGCGAGCGTGCTGATTCACTGCCCGGCCGGCCTGGCGCTGCTGGCCAAGATGGGGCGCGCCAACTGGGCGTTTCAGACCGTGCCGCAAGCGGGGCTGAACGGCCGGCGGGGCTATCAGCCGCGCGGCAAGGTGCTGGGCGGCTCCAGCTCGGTCAACGCCATGATTTATGCGCGCGGCGTGCCGCAGGACTACGACGCCTGGGCGGCCGAGGGCAACATCGGCTGGTGCTGGGACGAGGTGCTGCCTTTCTTCAAGCGCGCCGAGAACAACGAGCGCGGCGCGGATGCCTGGCACGGCACGGGCGGGCCGCTGAACGTGATGGACTTGTGCGACCCCAACCCCTTTGCCCACGCCTTTGTCGAGGCCGGCGTGCAGGCCGGGCAGGTGCACAACGCGGACTTCAATGGCCGCACGCAAGAGGGCGTGGGCCTGTACCAGGTCACGCACAAGGGCGGCGAGCGCTGCTCGGTGGCCAAGGGCTACCTCACGCCCAACCGCGCGCGGCCCAACCTGCATGTGCTGACCGGCGTGCAGGCCACGCGCGTGCTGCTGGAGCAGGGGCGGGCCGTGGGCGTGGCCTATGTGCAGGATGGGCAGGAACACACCGTGCGCGCCGAGCGCGAGGTGATCCTGAGCGCCGGGGCCTTTCAGTCGCCGCAGTTGCTGATGCTTTCTGGCATCGGCCCGGCCGACCATTTGCGCCAGCACGGCATCGACGTGGCGCTGGATTTGCCCGGCGTCGGCGCCCACCTGCACGACCACCCCGACGTGGTGCAGGTGTGGGACGTGCCCGGCGCGCACGAGCTGTTCGGCCTGTCGCTGGCCGGCGCCTGGCGCACGATCGGCGACGTGCAGCGCTGGCGGCGCGAGCGGCGCGGGCCGCTGACCACCAACTTTGCCGAGGCGGGTGGCTTCATCAAGAGCGATGCGAGCGAGCCGGTGCCTGATTTGCAACTGCACTTCGTGGTCGGCAAGCTGGTCGATCACGGGCGTGCCACGGTGTTCGGCCACGGCTTTTCGTGCCACGTGTGCGTGCTGCGGCCCAAGAGCCGCGGCAGCGTGAAGCTGGCCAGCAAGGACCCGCTGGCCGCGCCCTTGATCGACCCGGCCTTCTTGCAGGAGGGCGACGACGTGCGGCGGCTCATCCAGGGCTTCAAGCAGATGCGCGCGATCCTGAGTCAACCCGCGCTGGCCAGGCACGGCGGGCGCGAGAAATCTTTTGATGTGCGCAGCGACGCCGCGATCGAGGCCTTCATCCGCCAGCACGCCGACACCATCTACCACCCCGTGGGCAGCTGTCGCATGGGGCGCGGGCCGATGGATGTGGTGGACGAGCGGTTGCGCGTGCGCGGCGTCGCCGGTTTGCGCGTGGTGGACGCCTCGGTCATGCCCGGCGTGCCGGGGGGCAACACCAATGCGCCGGTCGTCATGGTGGCGGAGAAGGCCGCCAGCATGATCCGCCGCGCTTAAGATATTTTGAGGATTGCGCTAAGCGATTTTTAGCAGCACGAAGGGCGTGTCGTTCCTACAGTCATGGTGCGGGGCAAATGGGTTGCCCCCGAGCACCAAGGAAGCATTCATGCACGTCAATCCAGAGGAAATCACGGCGCTGGCCCATGCCGAAGCGGTCGCGCCGCGCTACGACATTTACGTTCTTATCCACAAGGCATTGCGCGCCTATATGGTCGACACGCTGCTCGCCGTGGGCCAGCTTGACGTCGACGATGAGGCCGCGCTGGCGCAGGCAGCCCAGCGTGTCACGGAGCTGCTGGCGTTCTGCCGCTCTCACCTGATGCACGAGAACCATTTCATCCACCCGGCGATGGAGCGGCACGCTGCCGGCAGCAGCCAGGTTATTGCCGCCGATCATGTGGACCACGAGCGCGCCATCGACGCGCTGGGCGCCGTCGTGCAGGCGCTGGCATGCTGTCCGCCGTCGGCGCGTGGGCGGGTGGCACGGGCGCTCTACCAGCAGTTGGCACTGTTCGTGGCGCACAACTTCGAGCACATGCACCAGGAGGAAACCGCACACAACGCCGTGCTGTGGGCACACCACCGCGACGAGGAGATTGCTGCCATCGAGCGCGCAATTCACGCCAGCCTCGAACCCGATGAAGCCATGCTGTGCATGCGCTGGATGCTGCCTAACCTGGCGCCCGCCGAGCGTGCCCTGGTGCTGGCCGATCTGCGTGCCCAAGCGCCGGCGCCGGTGTTCCAGGCGGTGGTCGAGCAGGTGCGGCCGTTGTTGTCCAGCTACCAGTGGAACCGGCTGGTCCGTGATTTGGGCGAAGTGCCGGCGTCCGCTGGCACAAGCTGTTGAGTGAGAACTCGTTCTCCAACGTCAAATGCACCTCCCCATCCCCCCAGAACGTCCTCACGCAGGTCCCATGAAGTCTCTGGCCTCTGCGCGCACCACACAGACGATCACGCCGGCCGGGCAGCTCCTGCTCACCATCGAACACGACGCCGTTCGAGGCGTCAGCCCTGCCATGCTCCGCTGGTGGTTCGAAAACCTTGGGAAGGAAATGACCTTCAATGGTCAGACCTACCCTCGCTACCTGCTCTGGCATCCACGAGATCACATCCATTGGGAACTTGCCCAGCGCTCTCCTGATGGGGGATCCGGCAAGGGCGCACATTTTCGCATCGTTGAGGCTTTCGCCGCCAATCCCGCCTACTACGTGGACTCCACCGAGTGCGTGGAGAAACTTGACGAGGAGGGAATCTCATTGGTCCGGCGCATCGCCGGCGTTGAGATCTTTCGCCTAGAGCACCGCTTCGGTGAGGTCCCGGCGGGCGCAAGCTACAAATCACGAATGGTTGTCGGTGTCGCCTCAGGCGCGTTCAGGTGGCCGTTCAACCACATTGCCCGGCAAAGGATTTTTTCTGATGCCATGGGTACCGCGTGGCTCACTCACAACGTCGAGGAGGTCAGCATGTTGGAGAACATTGTTCCCAGTTTGTACTCCGCACGGTAACACCAGAGACCTTTTCAAGGGCCCGTGTCCTCATGCACCGCAGCCTTTCGAACGACCAAGGCGCGACTTTGTCATGACCTGTTCCTGCAGCGTCAAGGGCGGGCGCCCGACGTACCCCGCCGAGGTCATGGTGCTCATCCTGGTTTTGAAGCGCCGGAAAAACGTCTCTGACGAATGGTGCCGACACTTGAAAAAAAGAGGAGAAATGCCATGCTCGATTTCGCATTCAGTGCAGTCAGCTTGGTTGCTGTGGCGGCGTGGTTGATGTTGGCCCTGGCCTGCGCCGTGCGCATCGGAGCCGCCCGGCGCCTTGTCTTGTTTGTCGCGGGTCGCGGCGCGCCGATTTTTCTGTCCGCCGTGTACCTGTTCGTTCTGGTTCGATACTGGGGTTCGACGCCGGGCGGAGGCTTTCAGTCCTTGACCGGCGTGCAGCTGTTGTTTGCCGCGCCCGGCAAAATGCTGGGCGCCTGGACGCACTTCCTGGCCTTTGACCTGCTAATCGGGCGCTGGATGGTCGACGACGCACTGGGTCCTGGCCGTTCACGCCTGCCGCTGGTGCTCTCGTTGCCGGTGACCTTCATGTTCGGGCCTCTCGGGTTGTTGCTTTACCTTGGGGGAAGATCCCTGCAGCGCGGCTGGTCGAGAGGGCGCCTGGCAACCCAATGAAGCATCCCTTCAGGCGATCCATTCCAGCCGCACCGGCGCGTCCAGGCCCAGGCGGACACGGCCGCGGCCTGCTTTTTCGAGCCGGATTCCGAGCTGGCTTTCCTGCAGCCGTCGCTGCAGCAGGAGCAGGCGCGCCTCCAGGTTGTCGGCCACCTCGGGCAAGCCCAGGCTGCGGTCCAGGCGCAGCTCACGGTTGCTGAACTCCGTGCGGCCACTTGCGGCGTGTTCGCGCAGCAGCTTGTACAGGATGGCGCCGGCCACACCCTTGATCAGGTAGGCGTCGTTGACGAACACGCTCCCATTGGCGGCGAAGTGGCGCACGCGCAGGGGCTGCCCCTGGGGCGGCGCGGTTGCCACCACCGGTGACGCTGTTTCGGAAGGCTCGTCTGGGCGCTGCAACAGGTCAATGGCGACCGCCAGTTGCCCGGCCAGGGTCATCAGGGCATCTTCCTCGGGGTAGCGGAACTGCAGGTCCAGTTGGCTCTCGACAAACAGCACGCCCAGCGTGCGCCCGCTGCTCACCAGCGGCACCGCCAACTGGCTGTGCGGGTGGGCCAGACCGGGGTAGGGAATGTCGGGGCCGGGCGTGGCCCCGTCGGTCCCCAGATTGCTGCGTAGCGTGTGGCTGTACAGCGCCGCGTGCGTCACGTGGCCGATGCGCACCGGCGTGGCCTCGCGCGCGGCCACGCCGATCACGCCCTGGCCCAGGCGGATCTCCGAGCCCACGCCCGAGTGCGGGTAGCCGCAGCTGGCCACGGTGTAGAGCTGGCCGGCGGGTGCGTCCAGCATCAGCACCATGGCGTGCTGAATGGCGAAGTGCTCGCGCAGGCTGGCCAGCAGCGCCTGCAGCAGCTCGTCCAGCCCGTTGCAGCGTGCCAGGCGCTGGCTGCACAGGCGCAGCGCGCCCAGCAGGTCGGCGCGCGGGGGCGCGGGTGGCAGGCCTTCACCGGGCAGGGCCTCGACGCGCTCGACCGCATAGATGTCCGAGCCCTTGAGTGCAAACACCTCGGCCATGCCCTCGTGTGAGGCAATGCCCGCCAACTGGGCCTTCATGCGTTCGAACAGCGCTCCAGTGGTTTCCGTGCGCAGGTAGCGCAGGTGCAGCCGGTAGTAGCGCGCCGTCACGGGGTCCGTCACCAGCACGTTGGCGCAGGGGTTGGCCAGAATGTTCTGGCGCGTCTTGTTGAAGAACTGGAAGGACAGCGCCACGTGCCCTTCGTCCACGTAGAACACCTGTGACAGATAGGCCACGTTGGGTGTGCCGTCGGCGGCGCAGGTGGCCGTCATGCCGGGCACTGCGCCTTCGAGACAGGCGCGGATGGAGCGCAGGCTCGGATCGGGGCTGTGGGTCATGGCGTGGGGCGCGCGGGCAGGGGGGTGCCGGCGCGTGCGCCGGGGGTCTGGTCAAACGCGGCTTCGGGCGTGAACTCGATCGCTACCAGGTCATCGGGCGGCGCCGACAGCATGGCCGCCACAAAGTCGGGGCCAAAACCCAGCAGACCGATGAAGTGCTGCACGGCCACCCGGTAGCGCCGCAGTGCGGCCTGATCGCTGGGCTCGACGGCGCGGGTGCGCGCGCCGCTCGCCTTGAGTTGCACCGTGCGGTTGGTCGGCGGGTGGCTGAACACCACGGCAATGGGGCCGCCAGCCTGCAGATCAGCCAGCAGGACTTGCGACTGGCTGGGGCGCAGGAACACGGTGATCTGAGCGCCGTCGGCGCTGATGCGCGATCCCATGCCGCGCATCAAGCTGGGGCGCAGTTGCGCATCGCGCGAGGCGACGATGACGGACACACCCGAGTCGATCAGGGCGATGTGCTCCGGGCTCAGCAGGGCGGCCATGGTGGTCGGTTCAGCGCCGAAACCGCTGCCGCGTGAAGGCCAGCGCCACCCACAACCCGACGATGGCATACGCCGTCAGCACCCCGGCCCAGCGCCACGGCTGCTCGGGCCACTGGCCCAAAAACAGCGGGCGCGCCAGCTCGACCGCGGCCGTCAGCGGCAGCCAGTCGGTCACCACGCGCGCGGCTTCGGGCAGTTGCTCGCGCGGAAAGAACACGCCCGACAAAAACATCATGGGCGAGAGCACCAGCGTGAAGTAGTAGGTGAAGAAGTCGTAGCCCGGCGCCTTGGCGTTGAACACCAGCGCCATGCTGGCAAAGGTGATGCCCGCGCCCAGCAGGATGGGCACGGCCAGCCACATGCGCGGCGTGCGGCTGATGTCCAGCGCCCAGATCACGCCCAGGATGATGGTGACCGAAAACAGCGCCTTGAAGCCCGCCCACAGCATCTCGGCCAGCACCACGTCGTCGAGCTGAACGGGGGTGTTGAGGATGCCGTCCCAGGTCTTTTGCACGTGCATGCGCGAGAACGCCGAGTACAGCGCCTCGAAGCTGGCCGCGTTCATGGCGCTCATGCACACCGAGCCGCTGGCCAGGTACAGGATGTAGGGCACCTGCTGCCCGTGCGTGGCCACCTGGCCGATCATGCTGCCCAGGCCGTAGCCAAAGGCCACCAGCCAGATCAGCGGCTCGCCAATGTTGGCCAGCAGGCTGGGAATGGCCAGCTTGCGCCACACCAGCCAGTTGCGCCGGAACACCGGCCACCAGCGCAGCGAGGGGCGTGGTGGGGCCCAGAGGGAAAGGTTGTTCATGTCATGGGCCCGTGATGTCCGCTGTCACGCACAACGCAAGACGGGCTGATCGCCCTCGCCCCTTTGGGGAGAGGCAGGGGTGAGGGGCGGCGGCGCTGCGTGATCGCTGCGCGTGTGGATGGGCCCGCGCCCTCACCCCCACCCTCTCCCAGAGGGAGAGGGAGCAAACACCGGGGCGCGGCGGGAGTGCGTGTGGTTTCATTTCAGCCGTCATCCCGGATTTGCCGACCCGTCAGTTTCAAGAACAAATCTTCCAGATTCGCCGGCCGATGCAGCGTGCGCAGCTGCGGATGCGCCTCCAGCGCTTGCAGCAGGGCGCGCGCGTGGCGGGTGTAGAAAAACACCGTCTCGCCGCTGGTCTCCACGCGCTGGGCGTGCGCGGCCAGCGGCGACGCGGCCAGCGCCAGCGCGCCGTTGCCATACACCTCGACCACCTCGGGCTCCAGGTGCTCGGCAATCAAGGCGCGCGGCGCGCCCTCGGCGATCTTGCGGCCGTGGTCGAGCACCAAGAGGCGCTGGCACAGGCGCTCGGCCTCGTCCATGAAGTGCGTCGTCAGCAAAATCGACTTGCCCTGCGCCAGCAGCATGTGCAGGCGCTCCCACATCAGGTGGCGCGCCTGCGGGTCCAGGCCCGTGGTGGGCTCGTCCAGCAGCAGCAGGTCGGGGTTGTTGATCAGCGCGCGCGCCAGCGACAGGCGCCGGCGCATGCCGCCCGACAGCTCGCTGGGCCGTGCCTTGGCCTTGTGCGACAGCGCGGCAAAGGCCAGCAGCTGCGGCACGCGCTCGGCCAGCGCGGCGCGTTTCAAACCGAAGTAGCGGCCAAACACAAACAGGTTCTCGGCGCAGTCGAAGTCCGGGTCCAGCGAGTCGAACTGCGACACCACGCCCAGGCGCTGCTTGATGGCCAGCGCGTCGCGCGGCATGGCCAGGGCCGATCCGCCTTCGCGCGCAAAGTAGTGGATCTGCCCCGCCTCGGGGGCCGTCAGGCCCAGCGCCAGGCGGATGGTGGTGGTCTTGCCCGCGCCGTTGGGGCCGATCACGCCCAGGCATTCGCCCGGCGCGATCGAGAGCGACACGCCATCGACCACGCGCGTGCCGCCGTAGCTCTTGACGAGCTCGCGGATGTCCAGCAGGGGCAGGGCAGGCGTCATGGGCGGCCATTGTGCCCGCGCGGCCGGCGGCGGGCGCCGCGCGCCTACACTGGCACTTTCTGCGACAGGAACGATCATGAGCGACTTTGTCTTTGCCCCCCCGGCGCAGGCCAGCGTGGCCGTGCGCGACAGCCGCCAGCGCTATGCCGTGGGCCGCATCTTTTGCGTGGGCCGCAACTACGCCGCCCACGCGCGCGAGATGGGCGGCAACCCCGAGCGCGAGCCGCCGTTCTTCTTCAACAAGGCGCCCGCGCACCTGGTGGCCAGCGGCGCCACCGTGCCCTACCCGCCCGGCACGCGCGACTACCACCACGAGATGGAGCTGGTGGTGGCCATCGGCGCGCCGGCGTTTCGCATCACGCCCGAGCAGGCTGGGGCCTGCGTGTGGGGTTACGCCTGCGGGCTGGACATGACGCGGCGCGACCTGCAGGGCGAGGCCAAGAAGGGCGGGCGCCCGTGGAGCTTCGGCAAGGACTTCGAGAACGCCGCCGTCATCGGCGAGCTGGTGCCGGCAGCCGAGGTGGGGGCCCTGACCGGCGGTCGCATCGAGCTGGCCGTCAACGGCCAGACGCGCCAGCAGGGCGACCTGTCCGACCTGATCTGGAGCGTGCCCGAGGTCATCGCCAACCTGTCGCAGTACTACCACCTGCGGCCGGGCGATCTGATCTACACCGGCACGCCCGAGGGCGTGAGTGCCGTGCGGCCGGGCGATGTGCTGGCCGGCCACATCGACGGCGTGGGCGAGATTCAACTGGCCATCGGCCAGCCCGAATAAGTGGCGCTGCCCGAGCGCTGGGCCGTCGCGGCCCAATACGCCCTGCCCAAACAGGCCTTGACGCGCCTGGCCGGTGCCTTTGCAAACGCCCGGCTGGGCGGCCTGACGCAGGCCGTCATCCGCCGCTTTGTGGCGCGCTACGGCGTGGACATGAGCGAGGCCGCCGAGCCGCGCATCGAGGCCTACGCCTGCTTCAACGACTTCTTCACCCGCGCGCTGCGCGCCGATGCCCGCCCGCTGGCAGAGGCCGACTATCTGTGCCCGGTCGATGGCGCCATCAGCCAGTTCGGCGCGATCGAGCGCGACCAGATCTTTCAGGCCAAGGGCCACGCCTACAGCACGCGCGCCTTGCTGGGGGGCGATGCTGCGCTGGCCGCCGAGTTCGACGACGGCCAGTTCGCCACGCTGTACCTGAGCCCGCGCGACTACCACCGCATCCACATGCCCTGCGCCGGCCGGCTGCGGCGCATGGTGCATGTGCCGGGCGATCTGTTCTCGGTCAACCCCGTCACGGCGCGTGGGGTGCCGGGCCTGTTTGCGCGCAACGAGCGCGTGGTGTGCGTGTTCGACACCGCACGCGGGCCCATGGCGCTGGTGCTGGTGGGCGCCACCATCGTCGGCAGCATGGCCACCGTGTGGCATGGCGTGGTCAACCCGCCCAGACCGGGCCAGGTGCGGCGCTGGGACTACACCGACCCCGTCGTCGAGCTGGCCCGCGGCGCCGAGATGGGGCGCTTTTTGCTGGGCTCCACCGTCGTGCTGCTGTGGCCGCGCGGCGCGCTTCGATTCAACCCCGGCTGGGCGCCGGCGGGTGCCGTCCGCATGGGCGAGGCCATGGGGCAATGGGCCCCATCGCCGGCCCCATAATTTTACAAATCAAACGCTTGATTTAATTCTCGGGCCGGCCTATGCTTGGCGCATGGTCCAGACAACTTTGCACGCAACGGCGCCGCGGCGTGGGCGCCCGCGCAAGAGCGCCGAGGAGCGCGACGAAAGCCGCCGCCGCGCCGACTTGGTGCGCGCCGCCGCGCGCCTGTTTCGCAAGCAGGGCTTCGACGGCACCAGCACGCGCGACATCGCGACGGCCGCGGACATGCAAAGCGGCTCGCCGTTTTATTACTTCGACAGCAAGAGCGCCATATTGGCCGCGGTGATGCAAAGCGGCATGGCCGACGCCACGGCGCGCCAGGCCAAGGCGCTGCAGGCCCTGGACGACGACGCATCGCCGCGCGAGCAGTTGCGCGCGCTGATTCGCCAGCATCTTCAGGTGTGCCTGGGCAAGGGCAGCGATTTCATCCCGGTGATGCTGTACGAGTGGCACACGCTCTCGCCCGCCCAGCGCGGCGCCATCGCCAGCCAGAAGGATGCGTACGAAGCGGCCTGGATGCCGGTGCTCCACGGCCTGCACCAGGCCGGGTCGTTGCGCGCCGATCCGCAGGTCGCGCGGCTGTTCGTCTTCGGCGCGCTGAACTGGACGGTGCAGTGGTTCCGCCCCGGCGGCCCGCTGACGCTGGATGGCCTGACCGAGCAAGCCATGCAGTTGTTCGTCGGCGAGGCCTCCGATCGCAAGGGGCCGCGTGCGCGCGCCACCTCCAAAACGTAAACACCGTCAGGACTCTCCCATGAGCGCATTCGTTTCCAGCTGGAACGCCGCCAGCCCGCCCGCGCAGCAGCGCCGCGCCGTCATGGTGTCGCGCATCGAGCGCCTGCGCGCGCTGGAGGGCCGCGCGGCCGAAGCATCGGCCCAATCGGCGGCGCGTTTTGCCAAGCGCCAGCAACTGCTGCCGCGCGAGCGCGTGGCGCTGCTGCTCGATGCGGGCGCGCCCTGGCTGCCCCTTTGCACGCTGGCGGGCTTCTTGCACGACGTGCCCGATGCCGACCAGTCGGTGCCCGGCGGCGGCATCATCGCCGGCATCGGCACCGTCTGCGGCACGCGCTGCATGGTCGTGGCGTCAGATTCGGGCATCGAGGCCGGCGCCATCCAGCCGATGGGCCTGGACAAGATCCTGCGCGTGCAAGAGATCGCCCTGCGCGAGCGCCTGCCCTTCATCCATCTGGTCGAGAGCGCGGGCGCCAACCTGATGCGCTATCGCGTCGAGGGCTTCATCCATGGCGGCTCGCTGTTTCGCAACCTGGCGCGCCTGTCCGCCGCGGGCATTCCGGTCATCACGGTGCAGCACGGCTCGGGCACGGCGGGCGGCGCCTACATGCCGGGGCTGTCCGACATCGTCATCATGGTCGAGGGCCGCTCGCGCGCCTTTCTGGCCGGCCCGCCGCTGCTCAAAGCCGCCACCGGCGAGATCGCCACCGAAGAAGAACTGGGCGGCGCGCTGATGCACACCACGGTGTCGGGCCTGGGCGAATACCTGGCGCAGGACGACCGCGAGGCGCTGGGCATCGCACGGCGGGTGGTGGCGCAGCTTGATTGGTCAAATCGTGTTACAGCGACCGCCAATCAAGCGCAAGCAGCTATCAAATCAGGAATAACTCCACCGCCTTGGCCGGTGGATGAACTGCTCACGCTGATCCCCGCGCACCACCGCGAGCCGGTGGACATGCGCGAGGTGGCGGTGCGCCTGGTCGATGGCGGCGCGCTCTTGCAGTTCAAGGCCGGCTACGGCGTGGCCACCGTGTGCGCGCAGGGGCACATCAACGGCCATGCGGTCGGCATCATCACCAACAACGGGCCGATCGACATCGCCGGCGCCAACAAGGCCACGCACTTCATCCAGTGGATGTGCCAGTTGGGCCACCCCATCATCTATCTGCAGAACACCACCGGCTACATGGTTGGCAAAGATGTCGAGCAGGCCGGCATGATCAAGCACGGCAGCAAGATGATCCAGGCCGTCACCAACGCCACCGTGCCGCAGCTCACCATCCAGTGCGGCGCCAGTTTTGGCGCCGGCAACTACGGCATGTGCGGACGTGGTTTTGCACCGCGCTTTCTGTTCAGCTGGCCCAGCGCCAAGACGGCCGTGATGGGCGGCGAGCAGGCCGCCGGCACCATGCGCATCGTGACCGAGGCAGCCTTGAAACGCAAAGGCATCGAGCCCGATGCGGACAAGATGCAAAAGCAGTTCGACGCGGTGGTCGCCATGTTCGAGCGCCAGCAAGACGCCTTTGTCACCAGCGGCCTGCTGCTGGACGACGGCGTGATCGACCCGCGCGACACCCGCGCCGTGCTGGCCTTTTGCCTGGACACGCTGGCCGAAGGCGCGGCGCGCGCCGTGCGGACTATGCAGTTTGGCGTGGCGCGGATGTAAAGCCAAACAGCCGGACGCAGAGGACGCAGAAATTACGCAGAGAACGCAAAAAATTCGAAGAGGATTGTGATTCAAGGCCGGGGCACAAAGAATTTTTGGATTTTTTTGCGTCCTTTGCGACTCCTTTGCGTCCTCTGCGTCCGGTTTTCATTTTGGGGAATTGAAAGAGACCAGCCATGCAACTCACCCACGACCACGAGCAAATCCGCGACACGCTGACGCGCTACATCGACGAGCACATCAACCCGCACGTCGATGAATGGGAGGCGGCCGAGATCTTTCCGGCGCACCAGGTGTTCAAGGGCCTGGGCGAGCTGGGTCTGCTGGGCCTGACCAAGCCGGTGGAGTACGGCGGCATGGGGCTGGACTATTCGTACAGCATGGTGATGGCCGAGACGCTGGGTCGCATCACTTGCGGCGGCGTGCCCATGGCCATTGGCGTGCACACCGACATGTGCACGCCGGCACTGGCGCGCTTTGGCAGCGATGAGCTGAAGCGCGAGTTTCTGGCCCCGGCCATCGCGGGCGACATGGTGGGCTGCATCGGCGTGAGCGAGCCCGGAGCGGGCAGCGATGTGGCGGCCATCAAGAGCCACGCGCGCAAGGACGGGGGCGACTACCTGATCAGCGGCCAGAAGATGTGGATCACCAACAGCCTGCAGGCCGACTGGATGTGCATGCTGGTCAACACCGAAGGCAGCAACCCGCACAAGAACAAGAGCCTGATCATGGTGCCGATGCGCGACGGCCCCAATGGCAAGCTCACCAAAGGTATTTCGGTGGCGCAGAAAATTCGCAAGATCGGCATGGACTCCAGCGACACCGGCCTGATCTATTTCGACGAGGTGCGCGTGCCGCAGCGCAATCTGATCGGGCAGGAAGGCCAGGGCTTCATCTACCAGATGCAGCAGTTTCAGGAAGAGCGCCTGTGGGCCGGCGCCAACGCCCTGTGGGTGCTGGACGAGTGCATCCGTCAGACGATCGAGTGGGCGCAGCAGCGCAAGCTGTTTGGCGGCGCGCTGATCGATCAGCAGTGGGTGCAGTTCAAGCTGGTCGAGCTGCAAACCGAGGTCGAAGCCCTGCGCGCGCTCACCTGGTCCGCGTGCGAGCGCTACGTGGCCGGCGACGACGTGCTGCAGTGGGCCAGCATGGTCAAGCTCAAAGCCGGGCGCTTGATGCGCGAGGTCAGCGACACGTGTTTGCAGTTCTGGGGCGGCATGGGCTACACGCTGGACAACCGCGTCTCGCGCCTGTACCGCGACGGCCGCCTGGCGTCGATCGGCGGCGGCGCCGACGAGGTGATGATGGGCATCATCGCCAAGACCATGGGTATGGCCAAACGCCATGGGGGTTGAAGTGCGCACGTGCCGGCATGGCTCCTTCCCCCTGTGGGGGAGGCGGGGATGGGGGCGCGCAGCGCGCCCACGTTCAACGCTGCCGGCCCCCACCCCAACCCTCCCCCAAAGGGGGAGGGAGACTGACCGCATGGAGGCGGTCGATGAAGCCGCGAGCACAGACATGAAAAAAATCCTCATCGCCAACCGCGGCGTTCATGCCGCAGGCATGGCCAAGCAAATGGCCCGTGCACGCGCAGCGTGCGAGCGGGCGATGAAGCCGCGAGCACAGACATGAAAAAAATCCTCATCGCCAACCGCGGCGAAATCGCCCGCCGCGTCATCGCCACCGCGCACCGCATGGGCATTCAAACCGTCGCGGTGTATTCCGACGCCGATGCCAATGCCCTGCATGTGCGTGAGGCCACCACGGCCTATGCGCTCGGCGGCAATGCGTCGGCCGACAGCTATCTGCGCGTGGACAAGCTGCTGGCCGCCGCCAAGGCCACCGGTGCCGACGCGGTGCACCCCGGCTACGGCTTCCTGAGCGAGGATGCGGGCTTTGCGCAAGCGGTGCAGGACGCCGGCTTGATCTGGATCGGCCCGCCGCCGGCGGCCATTCGCGCGCTGGGCGACAAGGCCGCGGCCAAGGCGCTGGCCGCCCAGCAGGGCGTGCCCTGCCTGCCGGGTTATGCGGGCAGCGACCAGAGCGAGCAGCGCTTTGCGACCGAGGCCGCCAAGATCGGCTTTCCCGTCATGGTCAAGGCCGTGGCCGGTGGCGGCGGGCGCGGCATGCGCCTGGTCACCGTGGCGGGGCAACTGGCGCAAGCCATGACCAGCGCGCGCTCCGAGGCGCTGGCCGGCTTTGGCAATGGCGACTTGCTGATGGAGCGCGCCGTCATGCACCCACGCCACGTCGAGGTGCAGGTGTTTGCCGACACCCACGGCAACGCCGTCCACCTGGGCGAGCGCGACTGCTCGGTGCAGCGGCGCCACCAGAAGATCATTGAGGAGGCGCCCAGCCCGGCCGTGTCGCCCGAGCTGCGTGCGCGCATGGGCCAGTGCGCGGTGGCGCTGGCGCAGGGCGCGGGTTATGTTGGCGCGGGCACGGTGGAGTTCCTGCTGGAGGAATACGACATGAGCGCCGCCGGGCCGCCCCAAGGCGCGAGCGCCCCCTCGGGGCTGAGGGCTGCGGCTCCCGATTCGCCAGTGCGAGTCGGGACAGCCCGAAGAGGAGTCGCCTCTGGCGGCTCCGCGGCCTGCAAGGCCAGCGAACCACGCGCAGCGGGGAGCGTGGGGGCACGATTTTTCTTGATGGAGATGAACACCCGCCTGCAGGTCGAGCACCCGGTGACCGAAGCCATCACCGGACTCGATCTGATGGAATGGCAAATCCGCGTCGCGCGCGGAGAGCCGCTGCCGTTGAAGCAAGATCAGATCAAGTTGACTGGCCACGCCATCGAAGTGCGCCTGTGCGCCGAAGACGAAAACTACGTGCCGCACGCCGGCCGCATCGTGCATTTCAGCGCGCCGCCAGCCAGCCAGTTTGAGCGCGCGCCGGTGCGCTTCGACCACGCCATCGCTGCCGGCGGCGAAGTCTCGCCTTTCTACGACGCCATGCTGGGCAAGCTGATCGTGCATGCGCCCACGCGCGCCGAAGCCATCGATGCGCTGATCGGCGCGCTGGCGCAGACCGAGGTGCTGGGCCTGCCCACCAACCGTGCATTCTTGATGGAGTGCCTGGATGACGCGCGCTTCCGACGCGGCGAAGCGCTGATTTCGTTCTTGGCCGAACACGGCGACGCCTTGCGTGAATCGCTATTGAAAAAAGAGCGATCGGCGCATGACCACTGTGCGCTGGCGGCCGTTTATCCGCAAGGCACGGGCGAGTTGCCCTGCGCCTTTGCTGCCCCCTGGCGGCTGGCGCATCGCGGCGACGTGGCGGCCCTGGCCGTGCGCCCGGTCGCGGGCGGCCTGCAGGTGCAGGGCGAGGCCGCGCGCACGATCCATCTGCGCCCGCTGGCCGACGGCGCCGTGCAGTGCCGTGAGGGCGGCATCACGCGGCGCGTGCGCGCCGTGGCCGCCCCGACGCCCAACGCACCGCGCCGCTGGCACGCCCAGGCGGGCGGCGTGGACTGGTGGTTCGATGATGAGTCCTTTGACCCGGTAGCCGGCGCCGGACAAGCGCAAGCAGCTACAGAATTGAAAGCGCCGTTCAACGGGAAGGTGGTGCGCGTGGCGAGCGCGGCGGGCCAGGCCCTGAAGGCGGGCGAGACGGCGGTGGTGATCGAATCGATGAAACTGGAGCACAGCGTCTCGCCGCGTGCTGATGTGACCGTGGCCGAGGTGCTGGTGGCCGACGGGCAGCAGGTGACGCCGGGGCAGGTGCTGCTGCGCTTCGAGGTGCCGACGAAAGGCCAGGGCGACGCGCAAGCCGAGCCGGTCGAACAAGGAGCGCCAGGGTGACCGACATGACCGATGCCGAACTGCGCGAAGCGCGCATCGCGCTGGCGGACCTGGTCGAGCGCTTTGCGCGCACCGAGATCGCGCCCAAAGTGACCGCCTGGGACGCCGCGGGCGAATTCCCGCGCGCGCTGTACCGCCGTGCGGCCGAGCTGGGCCTGCTGGGCATGGGCTACCCCGAAGAATTCGGCGGCACGCCGGCACCCCACGCCCTGCGCATGGTGATGTGGCGCGCGCTGTGCCGCTTTGGCACCTCGGGCGGTGTGCAGGCCAGCCTGCTGTCGCACAACATCGGCCTGCCGCCGGTGGTGGCGCTGGCGAGCGACGCGGTCAAGCGCGAGGTCGTGCCGCCCGTGCTGGCGGGCGAAAAAATCGCCGCGCTGGCCATCACCGAGCCCGGCGGCGGCTCGGACGTGGCGGCGGTGCGCACCACGGCGCGGCGCGAGGGCGATGAATACGTGGTCGATGGCGAGAAGATTTTCATCACTTCGGGCATGCGTGCCGACTGGATCACGGTGGCCGTGCGCACCGGAGAAATCGATGCCCCCACGCTTCCTGCTGCGCATGGTGCGCTGGCCTTGCCGGCCGCGGAGCCGCCAGAGTCGGCTCCTCTTCGGGCTGTCCAGGCTCGCGCAGGCGAGCCCGGAGCCGCAGCCCTCAGCCCCGAGGGGACTGCCGCCACCTTGGCGCGGGGCGGCGGCGGCGGCGGCGTCAAGGGCGCCGGCGGCATCAGCCTGCTGCTGGTGCCGGGCGACAGCAAGGGCTTGTCGCGCACGCGCCTGGACAAGATGGGCTGGCTGTGCTCCGACACCGCGCAGCTGCGCTTTGACGGCGTGCGCGTGCCGGCGCGTTACCTCTTGGGCGCCGAGGGTGCGGGCTTCAAGGCCATCATGGGCAACTTCAACGGCGAGCGTTTCGGCATCGCCGCCGGCGCCCTGGGCTTTGCCGAAGCCTGCTACGACGAAGCCCTGGCCTGGGCGCAGCAGCGCAAGGCCTTCGGGCAGGCGCTGGTGGGCCATCAGGTGATTCGCCACAAGCTGGTGGACATGCAGCAGCACATCCGCGCCACGGCGGCGTGGCTGGAGCAGCTGGCGGCGCGCGCGGACGGTGGAGACACCGGTGCCGCTGTGCCGCCGGGCCGCCCCAAGGCGCAGCAGGGGAGCGTGGGGGCAGACAATGACTGGGTCGGCGAGGTGGCCGCGCTGAAGAACCAGGCCACGCAGACCCTGCAGTTCTGCGCCGATGCCGGTGTGCAGATCCTGGGCGGCATGGGCTACATGCGCGGCACCGTGTGCGAGCGCATCTACCGCGAGGTCAAGGTCATCACCATCGGCGGCGGCACCGAGGAGATCATGAAAGAGTTGGCCGCCAAACAGTGGGGCATTGTGTGATGCGGCACCGGTCGAACAACACGAGTCGAAGGGGCGTTTGATGATCCACCTCTATCACTGCGTCGATGCGCGCTCGTTCCGGCCCCTGTGGGTGCTGGAGGAAATGGGCCTGCCCTACGAGCTGACGGTGCTGCCCTTTCCGCCACGCGTGCTGGCGCCCGAGTACAAGAAGGTCAACCCGCTGGGCACCATTCCACTGCTGCTGGATGGCGCCACGCGCATGACCGAGTCCGCCGCCATCGGCCACTACCTGGCCACGCGCCACGGCCCCAGCCCGCTGGCGGTGGATGTGGCCGAGGACGACTACGGCGCGTTCCTGAACTGGACGCACTTTGGCGAGGCCACGCTCACTTTTCCGCAAACCCTGGTGCTGCGCTATTCGCTGTTGGAGCCCGAGGCGCGCCGCCTGCCGCAGGTGGCCGACGCCTACGCCCAATGGTTTTTGGCGCGCCTGCGCGCCATCGAGGCGGCGCTGCAAGGCAAGGAGTGGTTATGCGCCGGGCGCTTCACCGTGGCCGACGTGTCGGTGGGTTATGCCTTGCTGCTGGCCACCACCTTGAAGTTGCACGGCGGTTTCGGCCCTCGTGTCGCGCAATACTGGGAGCGCTTGCAGCAGCGCGAAGGCTATCAACGCGCCCGTGTCGCGCAGCGGCGTGCGGCCGAACAAGCGGGGGTGAAGTCGGACGGCGCGTTCTAGAACATCACCCGCAAACCAAGGAGACCACGACGATGATCGACATGCCCATTTCCGATGCCCAGCGCCGCATCCGCCGCGTGGCTCTGGGTGATTTCGTGCACCGCAGCGCGCTCAAATTTGCCGGGCGCACGGCGGTGGTCGATGGCGATTTGCGCCTGAGCTACGCCGAGCTCGACGCGCGCAGCTCGCACTTTGCCCACCATCTGCTGACCACCCTCGGCACCGGCAAGCAGGTCGGCATGCTGTGCCAGAACTCGGCCGACATGGTGGTGGCCTACAACGGCATCCACAAGTCGGGCAACGTGTGGGTGCCCGTCAATATCCGCCTGGATGCCGGTGCCATCGAATTCGTCCTGAGGCACGCCGAAGTCTCGGCCGTGGTGGTGGACGAAGCGCTGCGTGCCGAGCCGGCGCTGGCCGCCGTGCTGGACAAGTTGGGCGTGCCCTTGATCCTGACGATGAGCGCGCCCATCGATGCGCCAGCCGATGCGCGCGTGCGCACGCTGGCCGCATGCGAAGCCGGCCAGAGCCCTGTGCTGCCCGACGTGGCGATCGACAGCGAGCAACCGGCGCTCATCATGTACACCAGCGGCACCACCGGCAACCCCAAGGGCGCGGTGCATTCGCATGCCTCGGTGGCGGCGGCGCTGATGGGCAACCTGACCGGCATGGCGATCACCGAGCGCGACGTGTTCTCGGGGCTGCTGCCGCTGTACCACTGCGCCCAGCACTGCCTGGTGGCCACCGTGCATGTCGCCGGCGGCTGCGTGGTGCTGCTGCGCGGCTTCGTGCCCGACGAGGTGCGCGCGTCGATGCGCAAGGAAGGCTACACCGCCTTCACCGGGCTGCCCATGATGTACGCGGCGCTGCTGGCCGACCCGGCGTTTCGCATGGAGAGCATGCGCCTGGCCATCTACGCCATGGCACCCATTCCCAAGCCGCTCATCCGGCAGATTGCCGATCGCCTGACGCCCAACGTGCAGCTGGCCACCGGCCAGACCGAGATGTACCCCGGCACCATGACCTTCAAGCCGCTGGAGCATCCGGGCCTGGACGCCAACTACTGGGGCACTTCGCTGCCGCACAACGAGACAGCGGTGATGGACGACGAGGGCAACTTGCTGGGCGAAGGCCAGAGCGGCGAGATCGTGCACCGCGGCGCCAACGCCATGCTGGGCTACTTCAAGGACCCCGAAGCGACGGCCGCCGCGCAGCGCTTCGGCTGGCACCACACGGGCGACCTGGGCCAGTGGGGGCCGGGCGGGCAGATGATGTTCCTGGATCGCAAGAAGGACATGATCAAGACCGGCGGCGAGAACGTCGCCAGCATCAAGATCGAGGCCGTGCTGCTGGCGCACCCCGGCGTCGCCGGTGTCGGGGTGATCGGCCTGCCGCACCCGCGCTGGGCCGAGGCGGTGTGCGCCTTCGTGGTCAAAAAGCCGGGCGCCGACGTGGACGAGACCGCGCTGGAGGCGCATTGCCGCCAGCACCTGGGCGACTTCGAGGTGCCCAAGCTGATCCACTTCGTCGATGCCCTGCCCGCCACCTCGACCGGCAAGGTGCAGAAGCACCGGCTGCGCCAGCAGTTCGAGGCGCTGGCGCAAAAGGCCTGGAGTGACGGCGTGCGATGAGTCCTGAAAAGATAGCTGCTTGCGCTTTGTTCATGGGCGCTACAGCCTTGTTTGGCCAATAAAAAGCCGCCCGCAGGCGGCTTGGGATCGAGGGCAGGGCGGCTTACTTGAAATAGTCCGACACCACCTTCCACTTGCCGTCCTGGATCTGCGACAGGCGCGAGCGCTCGGTGCCCAGGCGCTTGGTGGCGGTATAGCGCAATGTGTCGCTGCCGAACATGTCGGGCTCGATCGGGGCGCTTTCCATGCCCTTGATGAAGCTCTCGGTCGTCAGGTTGGCGCCGGCGCGCTGCACGCCCTGGATGAAGTTGTCCATGATCTCGTAGCCATAGACCGAGAACACGCCCGGGTCCTCGTTGAACTTGGTCTTGTACTTGTTGGCCCAGAAGCGGATCGGCTGCGAGG
>JAFEEB010000001.1:0-73361 GCA_018241325.1 Pseudomonadota bacterium
GGCCCCCGCCCCGACCCCGACCCCGACCCCGACCCCGACCCCGACCCCGACCCCGACCCCGACCCCGACCCCGACCCCGACCCCGACCCCGACCCCGACCCCGACCCCGACCCCGACCCCGACCCCGACCCCGACCCCGACTGACGATTCTCACACACGCGAGTAGTTCATCCGAAGAATTAAAAAGTGCTAAAAGTCGATCGCGATACCGCGCGGTTAACGTGCAACTGTTTGATTTCGCATGCTCTTCCTGCGGCCACGTCGCGGCGTTTTGATCCAAAGTGCCAGTGACCGTTGCTGAGCCTGCGAAGGCAGCTATTGTTTCGGTATCGTGCGCGCGTCCGCGGTTTCCATCGTCGGGTTTGTCCACGGCAGTTTGTTCCACCATCGCTGGGCTAACCCGGCGTCCAAGCCGACTCCGCAAAAGCTGCGCTTTTGCTCCGCGGCTTAACTTATTCGTTAGTCCCGGTTAATTTCCCGCTTTGAATCTCATGCATTTTTCACCGGCCGTCACCCCCGCAAGCGCTTATTCGTTTGGGTTTTTGCCGCGTGCCGGGCTTCGCCTGGGAGCACTCCGCCAGTTTCAAGCCTTTTTGGCCTCCAGCGCATGCCAGTCAAGCGCGAGCAGCTATGGGGTTGGTAGCGCTTCGCATTCGTGCCCCATTCCATCGCCGGGGCTAACTCTGCGGTCAAGCCGACCGCCTACGGCTGCGGCTTACCTTGGCCGTTAGCCCTATTACCGAAAAGGAAAATCACATGATTCTCTATGAAAACGAATATCGAACCTTCATCGAAAGTAGAGGCGTTGGACAAAACGACAAAGTTGCGTCTTCAGTAGAATCTTACGTTTCCTATCTTCGATCAGTCTCGAAAGGAACGGAGCAATATATAACGCCTCAACTTATAGCCTCCGAAGAGCGTATTGAAGAAATTGCTCAATCCCTTGTCGGCAAGTACGCGGCAGGCACTATCAATAATTGCAAATCTGCCATGCGTCAGTATCTGGCTTTTGCTAAGGTGACGGGGCATCTTAACGAGCTCGGGGTAAATGGGGTCAGATGAACATTTCCACGCGCGCCACGCTGAGGCGCAGCAGAGCAGGTCTACCACCGGCATCCACGCCGTGAACGGCAAAGACGTTCTTTGCAAGGTCGATGCCTACGGTTACGATGGTCATGGACTTCCCCTTTCGAACGAGTTGATGAGAATTTGCACTTCCCATCGTGGCACTCAGTTGCCGTCTCCCGCAAGCTCGCGGGCCGCTCGGGACGGGGAAGTCCCTTTCGTTCGTTAGATATTTTTGGAATCTGCAATGCCATTTCCAGCATCCGAAAAAAAAGCCCTCCTTGCTGTCAAAGGTGTTGGCCCTACAGTCGTGGCTCGCCTTGAACAAATGGGGTATGAATCTTTGGCACATTTGAGCAAAGCCAATGCTCTTGATATTGTTTCAAAAGCGTCCTCAATTGTTGGCTCAACGTGCTGGAAAAATAGTCCGCAGGCCCGCGCAGCCATTCAGTCTGCCATTGCTCTCGCACAATCTCATCAGGCGCAAATGTCTAACATTTCGTCGCAGCCGACCGCCTGCGGCGGCGGTTGATTTTGACCGTTCAAATCGGCACCAAACGAAATCGGTCTGCAGCCCGCGCCCGTGTTTGATCTCTGGCTCGGCACGGGGCAATTGGCCGGACAGTGGTGATGTCTGCAAGGCTCAGCGCGGTGCGTCCGCCTGCAGTCCCGCGCGCACGGCGGCCTGGATGTCGCTCGGCAGGCTTTCGACACCTTGGACAACGCCCGGCCCGCCATGGTGCCAATCGACGACGAAGCGGCGGCGTTCGTCCAGCGATTCAGGCGAATACTCGATGATGCGCAGCACGACATGGGTGCCGCCCTCGATCAGTGCCGGGCCGGACAGGAGCTTGACCACCGGCCCCAGTTCCAGCACCTCGATGCCGATCACACTGGAAAAAGCCGTGGTCGCCGCGGCCACATGCCGACGCACTTCAGCGGGAGTCAGGCGCGAGGCACTGGCCAGTTCAACCCGTCGAAAGCAATCGGAACTGTCGAAAAACGCGTGCAGGCCGGTGGCCGCGGCGTGTTCGCGGGCGGCCACGTCCTTCTGGTCCGGGCGCCACTGCGGCGCCCAGAGCACCAGCGCGCTGGCCGCGCGGTCGCACAGTGGCGCTTGGGGCGACGGCGCCACGGACACCGTGGTGCTCGCGCAAGCGCAGAGCAGGGCGATCAACGGCCACGGGGCGAGACGCCGCGCCCGTTGCAGCAGATCGGGCAAGCGTGCCGTCACGCTCAGAACAACGCCAGGGCCGAGCTTCAAACTGGCCACCGTGTCAAAGCTTCACGAAGCAGGCGTTCTGCTGATCCTGAACCGCGGCGCTTTGGGCGACGCGGTCGATGGTGGGCAGGATCGACGGGTTTTCGTCGCCGAGGATGCACAGCGTGTTGTCGCTGGGCTTGGCCCACACCACGTACGCGGTGGCGCCGGTGATCGTGCGCCAGACGGCCCAGTGCGCCGCGATGGCTGCGCTGCTTTCCATGCGAGACAGTGTCACCGTTCCCATCGAACTGACCAGGGCCGAGCCCGCGCCCTGGCAGTTGGCGCTGTTGTAGAGCAGGGTTCCCGAGCGGTAATCGACCACCGTGTCGGACTGGCGCACGAGCTTCACCATCTGATAGGCCGACTGCTGCGGGCCCAGCGGTGTGCAGACCTTGCGGTTGACCCATTCGCCCTCGAGCGCTGCCACACCCGAGGCCAGCGGCGCGGGGGCCGGCGCGCCTGGGGCCGGGGCCGGAGCCGGCGCGCCGGGGGCTGGCGTGCCTGGCGCAGGGGATGGGGCGAGGTCGTCGTCGCTGCCGCCGCAGGCCGCTAGCGCCACGCAAAGCATCAGGGCGCTCAGGGCACGCAGGCGTGCGCCGTGGCGAGGGGCGCAGGAGATGGCGGGGTGCGCAGCTGTGCTTCGCATGGCGGTTCCTTTGGTTTCTACAAGGGTGAGGGAGTGGGACTGGAGATTCGGGCGCGCTCGCGCGGCAAGGCACCCGCACCGACGCTAATCTAGGCTCTGCGCGCCACGACGAAGGCCCGGAAATCCTTGCGGCGCGTGCCGTGGCGCTCCACGATGATGGGCTTGAGCCCGGTGGCGCGCATGCCCGCGAGCAGTTGCGCTTCATCGAAGACCTGCACGGGTGGGGCCGCGCCCAGCATGCGCGCGATCGGCACCGCAATGCGTGCGACCAACAGGTTCATCTCTCGCACGCACGGGGTCTTGGAGATGAGCAGGCCGCCGGGGGCCAGCGCGCGCGCCGCCGCCGAGAGCACGGCGTCCAGGTCGTCGACCAAGTGCAGCACATTGAACGCCAGCACGCGGTGATAGCCGCCAGCGTTCTCTTGAAGCGCCGCCTGGGCGTCGGCGACGGCAAAGCTCAGCTGGGCACTGGGTTGCGCGCGCCAGCGCTGGCGCGCCATGGCGATCATGGCCGGCGACGAGTCGGTGGCCAGCAGGCGGCCGCAACGGGACGCCAGGCGCAGGGCGGACGCGCCCGTGCCGCAGCCGATTTCGAGCGCGGCATGTTCAGGCGCCAGCAGGGTGCTCACCCGCGCCAGCGTGCGTTCATAACCCGCCGTGTCGGCAATCGCCGATGCCGCGTAGCGCGGGGCCATGCGGTCCCAGAAGCGGACGCCCGCCGTGGCGGCGGGTTGGGTCGCCGCAGCCCGTGAAGGAGGCGATGACTGGGTGGTGCGAAGTGCTGACATGGCGGCCGATGGTATATATATGCACAAACGAATGAAACACCTGTTTTTGCATTGAACATATACGTAATTGCATGAATCTGATCGACTGGAACCAGTTGCGTGCGTTTCTGGCGGCGGCGGAGGCCGGTTCCTTGTCCGCGGCCGCGCGGCAGTTGGGGCTTTCGCAGCCCACGTTGAGCCGTCAGGTCGCGGCCATCGAATCCCGGTTGGGGGTGACCCTGTTCGAGCGTGTCGGCAAGACGATGCAGTTGACCGTCGCAGGACTGGATTTGCTCGAACACGCGCGCGCCATGGGCGCCGCCGCCGATGCGCTGTCACTGGCCGCCAGCGGTCAGGCGCAAGCGGTGGAAGGTGTGGTGACGGTATCGGCCAGCGACGTGGTGGCCGCCTGCCTGTTGCCACCGATGGTGCGCCAACTGCGGCACAGCGCGCCGGGCATTGCGCTGGAGTTGGTGCCCTCGAATGCGTTCAGCGATTTGTTGCGGCGAGAAGCCGACATCGCCATTCGGCATGCCAAGCCTGAACAGCCGGAGCTGATCGCCCGGTTCATCCGTCAGGCCAGAGCGCACTTTTACGCGTCGCGCGCCTGGGTGCAGGCCAACGGGCACCCGCGCAGCGCGCAGGACGCGGAGCAATGCGAATTCGTCGGCAGTGATCGCTCTGGCGCTTATTTGGCCTACCTGCGCAAGCACGGCCTCGCCTTGACCGACGCCAACTTCAGCTGCTACGTCGATCACAGCACCAGCCAGTGGGGCTTGGTGCAGGCGGGCCTGGGCATCGGCGCCATGATGGACGAGATCGCCGCCGCCACGCCCGGTGTGGTGCGCGTGCTGGACGATGTGCCGCCGGTGCTGTTTCCCATCTGGCTCGTCACCCACCGGGAGTTGCGCACTTCGCGGCGCATTCGCTTGGTGTTTGAAACGCTGGCGCAAGGGCTTGCCCAGCCCCTCGAACCGCCCACGCTGCCGCCAGTCTGCTGACGCGCGCTGTCTGGGCCGTTTCTGCGGCCCCTCAAGCGTCGATGTTCACTGCCCGCAGCGCATTCGTCTCGATGAACGCCCGGCGCGGCTCGACGTCGTCGCCCATCAAGGTGGTGAAGACCTGGTCGGCGGCGATGGCGTCTTCGATCTGCACGCGCAGCAGGCGGCGCACGGCCGGGTCCATGGTGGTTTCCCACAGCTGCTCGGGGTTCATCTCGCCCAGGCCCTTGTAGCGCTGGCGGCTGGTGGTGCGCTCGGCTTCGGCGATCAGCCATTGCATGGCCTCGCGGAAGTTGCCCACGGCCTGCTCGCGCTGGCGCTCGCCTTCGCCGCGGGTGACTTTGGCGCCCTCGCCCAGCAGGTGCTGGAAGGTCTGCGCGGCGGCCACCAGCGCAACGAGCGCCGATTCAGACCCGCAAGGCAAGCCCCAGGTATTCCTCCACCGGCACTTCCTCGGCCCGGCGCTGCACGTCGAAGTCACCCGCAAATCCCCGCGCCTCCAGCCACCGCCCCAGCGTGTGGCGCAGCAGCTTGCGGCGCTGGCTGAAGGCGACCTGCACCAGCTCGGACAGCAGTGCGGCATCGACCGGCGCGAAGTCGGCGCGCGGCTGCATGCGCACCACGGCGCTCGTCACGCGCGGGGGTGGATCGAACGCCTCGGGTGGCACCGTGAGCACGGACTGCATGGCGTAGCGCCATTGCAGCATCACGGACAGGCGCCCGAAGTCGGCGGTGGAGGGCGTGGCCACCATGCGGTCGATGACCTCTTTTTGCAGCATGAAGTGCTGGTCTTCGATGTGCTCGGCAAAGGGCAGCAGGTGAAACAGGATGGGGCTGGAGATGTTGTAGGGCAGATTGCCGCAAATTCTGATTTTGATAGCGCCCAGCGCTTGCGCCATCTGCGCAAAGTCCACTTTGAGTACATCGGACTCGATGACGTTCAACTGCGGATGCGCGCGCAGCCGCGCGGCCAGGTCACGGTCCAGCTCGATCACCGTCAGGCGGCCCAGGCGCTCGACCAGCGGCTGCGTGAGCGCCGCCAGGCCGGGGCCGATCTCCACCATCGGCTGCGCCGGCCGCGGATCGATGGCGCGCACGATGGCATCGATGATGGCCGGGTCGGCCAGAAAGTGCTGACCAAAGCGCTTGCGCGGGACGTGCTTCATGCGCGAGTCAAGGGCGCCTTCGCGCGACCGGAGCGAGTGACGCCAGGGGCCAAAAATTGCTGGCCATGTCCGCGGCGCATCCATCCAAAAGGCACCCAAGGCCGCGGAGCAGGCCACGCCAGCGGCCGCCGTGGAGCGGGCTTTGCCCGGCCACTGGCGGCGCCCCCGGACGGGGGGAGGCGCAACATCGCGCAGCGAGTGGAGACTGGGGGCGAACCATTACCTCGGCGGCTCGCGCATCTCCACATAGGCGCGCCCGCGCACTTCCTTGGCCCAGGTGTCGAAGGCTTCGGTGGCCTTTTTCTCGCGCAGCATGTTGCGCGCCATCTGGCGTTGCTGGGCGCTGGTGAGGACTTGCTCGCGCCGGCCTTCGACTTGCAGCAGGTGCACGGTGTTGCCGGTGGCGATGGGGTCGCTGATCTGCCCCGCATCGAGGTTGCCCACGACCTGATCGAGCTCGGGCGCGAACTGGCCCGGCGTAACCCAACCCAGGTCGCCGCCGTCGGCGGCGGTGTCGTCCTGCGAATACTGGCGCGCCAGCTGGCTGAAGCTGGCCTGGCCGGACTGGATGCGGCGCTTGAAGTCGGCCAGGCGCTCGCGCGCCACCTGCGCGCTTTGCGAGGGCCCGACCTTGAGCAGGATCTGGCGCACGTGGGTCTGCGGGATCTTGACCTCGGGCAGGTCGCGGTTGACCTTGCGCTCGAGCACCTTGAGGATGTGAAAGCCGGCCGGCGAGCGCACCGGCCCGGCGATGCCGCCCACGCGCACGCCTTGCGTGCTCTTGACGAACAGCTCGGGGTATTTGTCCAGCGGGTGCAGGCCCAGCACGCCGCCGTCGCTGCCGCGCTTGTTGGCGTCGGAGTATTCGCTGGCCAGCTTGGCGAAGTCCTCGCCGGCGCGCGCCTTCTGGGCCACCTCGTCGGCGCGCTTTTGCAGCTTGGCGACGTCCTCGGCGCTGGCGCCTTCGGGCACCTCGACCAGGATCATCGCCAGGTTGAGCTCGGGCTGCCCCGCCGTGGCGCCGGTCTGCTCGCGGATGAAGTCATCGACCTCGGCGTCGGTGACGCGCACGCGCGGGGCGATCTCGCGCTCGCGCAACTGCGCCAGCAGCACCTGGTTGCGCACGTCGTCCACGAAGTCCTTGACCGTGATGCCCTCCTGCTGGATGCGGCGGTACAGCTCGTCGATGCTGGGCAGGCCGTTCTGGCGCGCGATGGACAACTGCGCCTGCGTGAGAGCGGTGTCGTCCACCTTCAGGCCGATTTCGCGGGCGTACTGCAGCTCGGCGCGCTCGGAGATCAGGCGCTCGAGGACTTGCTGGCGCAGCGTGGCCGCCGGCGGCGGCACCATGCCGCGCGCGCCGATGTCGCGCAGGGCGCGTGCCACGCGGGCGCGCACCTCGTTGTTGGTGACGGGCTCGGTGTTGACGATGGCGACGATGTAGTCGGCCTCGGCCGGGGTGCTGGCCGCCGCCGGGGCCGAGGCGGCCTGCGCCGGTGCGGACGCGGGCGCGCTGGCGGGCGCCGCGGCCGGCTTGCTGGCCTTGGCGGGCCTGGCGGGCTTGGCCGATTTGCTCGATTTGGCTGCGCGTGCGGCCTTGGCGGGCGCCGCGCCCGGGCTGGCCGACTGCGCCTGCGCCGCCCCGGCCAGGCCCATCAGCGCGGGCAGCACGGCGCAGCTCAGGAGGTGTCGATGCAGGGGCTTATTCATAGTCGGTGAAGCGGCTGGGGACAGGGGTGTCGGTGCGAAGCTGCTGGTAGTGGGGGATGCTGTTGCGCAAGCTGCGCAGCGGGCTCGAACCCAGTCGCGACAGCCCGACGAGCTCGAGCTGGAACATGATGCGCTTGGTGGAGGAGGTCAGCGAGCTGTTGACCTTCTCGAGCACCACGCGGCCGATCCAGCAGCCCGCATCGTATTCGAAGCCGAGCAGGCCCTCGACCACGCGCCGGTCGGGCATGCTGTAGTTCAGGCGGCCCACGCTGTACCACTGGCCGCTGCAACTGCCGCCGCCGCCCGAGCGCGTGGTGCCGAGCTCGCCGCGGCGCCCGGGGCCGCCGCCCAGGGGCCATTGCCAGCCCACGTCCAGCGACTTGGTGCCCAGATCGCGCTGCAGGCGATAGGCGGCGCTGAGGGTGCGAAACGCGCCGGGCGAATAGCGCGCCTGCACCGTGGTGCGGGTGGACTGGTGCGTCTCGCGGTTGTATTGCACCACGGTGTCGAAGGCCCAGCGCGGGTTCCAGTTGACGCCGGCGCCCAGCATGATGTCCGAGAGCCCGGCCGCGGCCGGCACGCCGCCGGGCAGCACCACCTGCTGCGGGCTGAAGCGATAGCGCTGCGCAATGCCCAGACGCACGGCCTCGGCGCCGGTTTGCGGGTCGAGCAGGCGGCTGGTGAGGCCGGCGGTGATGAGGTTGTTGTCGACGATGCGGTCGTTGCCGGCAAAGATGTTGTCGGCCCAGATGGTGGCGAAGTTGAAGTCGTACAGGCCGCTGTCGTAGTTGGGCAGGCTGTTCTGGTTGCGATACGGGGTGTAGACGTACTTCAGGCGCGGCTCCAGGGTTTGCGTGAAGCCGCGGCCGAAGTAGCGCGCGTCGCGCTCGAACACCAGGCCGCCGTCCAGGCTGGCGGTGGGCAGCGCGACGTTGGCGGCGGTGCGTCCGTCGGCCAGCGCGCTGTCGAACTGGTAGTGGCTGGCGTGGAACTGGATCTTGGGCGTGAAGAAGCCCCAGGGCCGCAGCATCGGCCGCGACAGCTGCCCCTGCACGACGCCGCGCTGCCCGTTGGGCTGGCCGGTCCAGAACGAATCGGCGCGAAAGCGCGTGTAGTCGGCGTCCAGCGCGTAGTCGAAACCCCGGTCGTTGGTGCGCCCCCAGTGGCCGGTCAGCTGCGGCAGGCGGTCGTAGGGCGGGACGATCGGGGCCGTCACGTCTTGCAGGGTCTGCCACTTGAGCGCGCGCAGCGCGGCCGAAAAATCGCCGTGCGACCAGGACAGGCCACCCTCGGTGGACAGCAAGCGCGTGGTCAGCGGCAGGCCGCGCTGGGTGAAGTCGCGCCAGTAGTCGTTGTCGCTCACGCGGTTGATGTTCAGGCCCACCCCGAGCGCGCCCAGCACGCCGATGCCGGTGTCGTAGGTGCCGTTGTGCCGCGTGAACAGGCCCCAGCGGTTGCGCTGGCGCAGGCGGTCGCCGGGCATCAGGTCGCCGGCCACGCTGCCTTCGTAGTTGTTTTCCTTGTAGCGGAACTCGCCCGCCACATCGACCCCGCGGCGCGACATCACGGTGGGCGTGATCGTGGCGTCGCGGTTGGGCGCGATGTTCCAGTACCAGGGCACCGACAGGATCAGGCCGCTGGTGCTGTCCAGCCCCATGGTGGGCGGCAGCCAGCCCGACTGGCGCGCGTCGCTGAGCGGAAAGCGCATGGAGGGCACCGGCAGGATGGGCACACCCTTGAACTCCAGCACCGCGCCCTGCGCGCGGCCCACCTCGTCTTCCTGGTCCAGCTCCAGCTTGCTGGCGCGCAGGATCCAGTCGGGCATCCAGTCGGGCCCCGGACGCTCGCAGGTGGTGTAGTCGCCGCTCACGACGGTGGCGCGGTCGCTGTCGGCAAAGTCGATGCGCCGGGCCGTCCCGTGCCCGCCATTGGCCAGCAGGCGGTAGCTGGGTTGCAGCAGAAAGCCCGAAAACGCGTCCACCTGCAACTGCCCCTCGGTGGCGGTGTAGCGGTTGCCCTGCGAGTTGACGCGCACGTGGCCGGTGGCGGTGGCGATGTCGGTGCTCTGGTCGTACACCAGCTTGTCGCCCCACACCGCCAGGCCCGGGCGGCGCAGCTCGGCATGGCCTTGCACGGTGGTGTCCAGCTCGGCGCGGCCGGTGATCTCGTCGCCCGAGACAAAGCTGGCCATGGGCTGGTTGCGAGGCACCTTCTCGGCCAGCATCGGCGTGGCGCGCAGAACCAGCGGCGCGTCCGGGGCCGGCGCGGGCGCCTGGGCCCACGCGGCGCCCGCCAGGCAGGCCAGCGCGGCGGCGACGCCGGGCCGCAGGGCCGACGCTCGCCACATCAGGCCCTTGCGGTCATGGGAAATGGGGTGAACGGACACAGGAGAAGAACGGGGTCGGCGCCGAGGCGCGCTCTAAAATCGATTATCCATGAGCCTTGCACCGCCGCCTTCGACTTTACCCCCCCCGCTCTGGGCCGACCGGCAACGCCAACAGGCCTTCGAGGCCTGGCTGACCCGGCTGGCCGGGCCGCAGCGGCTCCAGCTCGCCACCGTGCGCGTGGCCTCGGCCGACGCCAGTTTTCGCCGCTACCTGCGCATCGACACGCAAGGCGGCGGCACGCGCATCGTCATGGACGCGCCGCCGGCGCACGAGAACTGCGCGCCCTTCGTGCAGGTCGCGCAGCTGATGCAGGGCGCGGGCCTGAAGGCGCCCGAGGTGCTCGATTGGGACGAGGCCCACGGCTTCATGCTGCTGAGCGACCTGGGCGCGCGCACCATGATGGACGCCATCGACCGCGAGCACCCGCCGGCCAACCGCCCGCTGTACGAGCAGGCGCTGGACGCGTTGCTGTGCTGGCAGCAGGCCTCGCAAGCCGGCGTGCTGCCGCCCTACGACGAAGCCCTGCTGCGCCGCGAGTTGCAACTGTTTCCGGATTGGTACCTGGCGCGCCATCGAGGCGTTGCCGTGGAGGGCGCGCTGCGCGCGACCCTGGAGCAGACCTTCGATCTGATCGTGGCGCGCAATCTGGCCGCGCCCAGGGTCTATGTGCACCGCGACTTCATGCCCCGAAACCTGATGGTGGGCGAGGCCGGCGGCGCGCTCGGGGTGCTTGATTTTCAGGACGCGGTGCACGGCCCCATCACCTACGACATCGCCAGCCTGATGCGCGACGCCTTCCTGTCGTGGGACGAAGAGTTCGTGCTGGACATCACCATCCGCTATTGGGAGCGCGCCAGAAAGCTCGGCCTGATGGATTACGAAGACTGGGCCGTTGACTTCGGCAGCTTCTGGCGCGCGGTCGAATGGATGGGCCTGCAGCGCCATCTGAAGGTCGCCGGCATCTTTGCCCGCCTGACGCTGCGCGACGGCAAGCCCAAGTACCTGCAGGACGCGCCGCGCTTCATCGGCTACATCCGCCACACCGCGGCGCGCTACCGCGAGCTGACGCCGCTGCTGCGCCTGGTCGATCAGGTCGAGGGCACGGCCGCCGGGAGCGGCTGGGCGTTCGGGCGGGTGTAACGGCCCGCGCCCCTGGCGTCAACGGGATTCGGGCAGATCGATGAGCTGGCGCAGCACGCGCATGAGCGTGCTGGCATTGCGCGCGCCCAGTGGCTGCAGGACGCGCTGCTGGTGCTGCAAGGCGCGCTGCACATAGCCGGCGGCAAGCGCCTGGCCCTTGGGCGTCAAGGCCACCAGCGTCTGGCGTCGATCCACCGGCGTGTCGCTGCGCCGCACCAGGCCCTGGCGCTCCATGCGCTGGATGATCTTGCTGAGCGTGGGCTGCTTGGTCAGCGTGATTTCGCTCAGCGCGCCGACGCTTTCATGCGGCACGCCCGACAGGCCCGCCAGGACGCGCCACTCGGTGACGGACAGGCCGCCCATCTGCACCTCGCCGTGAAACTGGCCCGACACCCGGCGGCTGGCCTGCGCCAGCAGATAGGCCAGGTAGTCGTCGATGAAGCGCGGCGGCGCGGCAGCCTGGGCGCCAGCGGGCGCGGCGCTGCGGCGAGGTCGGGACGGGGCGGAGCTTGGCATGGTCCGAGCATAGCGACAGTGCCCGCCATCAGGCCAACCGCGTCGCCATCGATCGGTCGGGATCGCCTAGTGGTTTTCCATGATTTTTCATGAATTTCGTTGACATTTAAAGTGTTCGATCCTAAATTTCAATCCCGCGCAGATTCATCGATACTGCGACTCAGGAGACCGACATGCCCGCGCCAGCATCAGGCAGCTTCACGCGCCCCGTCACGCAAGCCCCCGCCCGCCAACGCCCCCCGTCCAGCGGAGCACGGGCATGACGACGCAGACGTGGACGGTGTCGGACGTTCGTGTCGAAACCCCGCTCATCCATCGCATCGGCCTGGTCGCGCCCCGCGGCGAGGCCTTGCCGCCGCTGGCCTCGGGCGCACACCTGCAAGTCATGGTGCCCGGCCTGCCCGAGCGGCGCTGCTACTCCATCGTCCACCTCACCGTCGCCGAGTCGCTGGACCCTGCACCGCGCACGCACTGGATCGCCGTGCGCCGCGAGGAGCCCAGCCGCGGCGGCTCCGTCTGGATGCACCAGCTCAAGGCGGGCGACGCCGTCACCGTGGGCGAGCCGCGCAACGAGTTTCCGCTGCACGCCGCGCACGCGGGTGACGGCCCCACCGTGCTGATTGCCGGCGGCGTGGGCATCACGCCCATCGCCAGCCACGCGGCGGCGCTGACGGCGCAGGCGCGCCCCTTCGCTCTGCACTACAGCAGCCGCAGCCGCGACCACCTGGCCATGGTCGATGCGCTGCAGGCTCTGTGCGGCCAGGCGCTGCACCTGCACGCGGACGACGAGGCCGACAGCCGGCTGGATCTCGCCGCCCTGCTGGACCGATACCGACCCAGCCAGCACCTGTATGTGTGCGGCCCCAAGGGCATGATCAACGCGGCCGTGGCCGCCGCCCGAGCACGCGGCTGGGCCGACGACCACGTGCACGTGGAGCTGTTCGTCGAGGCCGCCGCCCAGCAGGGCGATGCCGCCTTCGAGGTCGAGCTGCGCGCCTCGGGCATGACGCTGCAGGTGCCGGCCGACAAGACCATTCTCGAAGCCATGGAAGCCGCCGGCTGCGACCCGATGTTCGACTGCCGGCGTGGCGAGTGCGGGGTGTGCCAGGCCACCGTGCTCGAAGGCGTGCCCGATCACCGCGACTACTTTCTGAGCGACAGCGAGCGCGCCTCGGGCCAGTTGATTCAGGTCTGCATCTCGCGCGCCAAGACCGCCCGCCTGGTGCTCGACCTGTAAACATCATCGGCAAGGAGACACGCATGAGCCGCTACGCCAACAACCCCGCTGCCATTCGCGCGCTGGTGCGCGAGGCCGAGGTGCACAAGGACACCTACATCGACGCCGAGCTGTTCGAGTTGGAGATGGAGCACCTGTTTGCCAACACCTGGGTCTACGTGGGCCACGCCAGCCAGGTGCCGAACAAGGGCGACTTCTACACCACCACCGTCGGCACCGAGCCCGTGGTGATGGTGCGCCACAGCGACGACAGCATCCGCGTGCTGTTCAACCGCTGTCCGCACAAGGGCGTCAAGGTGGCGGCCGAAACCTGCGGCAATACCGGCAAGTTCTTTCGCTGCCCGTATCACGCCTGGACCTTCAAGACCGACGGCTCGCTGCTGTCGATTCCGCTCAAGAAGGGTTACGAGAACACCGGCCTCGAATGCTGCGAGGCCAGCGGCGGCATGGCCGCGGTGCAGGCCGTGCACGTGTACCGCGACTTCGTGTTCTGCCGCCTGAACCCCGAGGGCGTGTCGTTCGACGCGTTCTTCGGCCAGTCGCTGTCCACCATCGACAACATGGTCGATCGCTCGCCCGAAGGCAAGCTGCAAGTCGTCGGTGGCGTGCTGCGCTACATCAACCGCTGCAACTGGAAGATGCTGGTGGACAACCAGACCGACACCACCCATCCCATGGTGGCGCACGAGTCGTCGGCTGGCACGGCGGCTGCGGCCTGGGCCAAGGCGCCGCCGGGCACGCCCAAGCCGATGGCAGTGGAGGTGTTCACGCCCTTCGTCAGCCCCTACGAATTCTTCGAGGAGATGGGCATCCGCGTCTGGCCCAACGGCCACGGCCATACCGGCGTGGGCAAGTCCATCCACTCCGACTACTCGGACATCCCCGGCTACCAGGAGGCCATGGTGGCCGCCTACGGCGAGGAGCGTGCCCACGCCATCCTGAGCGAGAACCGGCACAACACCATCTACTTCCCCAACCTGACCATGAAGGGCCCCGTGCAGACCATGCGCGTGTTCAAGCCCATCGCCGTGGACAAAACCCTGGTGGAGTCCTGGACCTTCCGCCTGGTGGGCGCGCCCGACCTGCTGCTGGAGCGCACGCTGATGTACAACCGCCTGATCAACGCCCCCACCTCGGTGGTGGCCCACGACGACACCGAGGTGTACGAGCGCGCGCAGGAGGCCCTGCAAAGCCGCGGCCGCGACTGGATGAACCTGTGCCGCCTGTACGACGCGGGCGAGCCGCGCGACGCGGCGCACTTCGAGACCAACGGCACCAACGAGCTGCAGATGCGCAACCAGATGCGCGCCTGGGCCCATTACATGACCGTCGGCATGAGCGAGCAGCCCCAAGGGAGCGCGGCATGAACCCGATCACCGACGCCCAGCTCATCGACTTCATCTACCGCGAAGCCGAGCTGATCGATGCGCTGCAACTGCAAGACTGGGAAGCGCTGTTCACCGACGATGGCCACTACTGGATGCCGCTCACGCACGGCCAGACCGATCCCATCTTGCAGGGCTCGCTGATGTACGAGGACAAGATGCTGCTGAAGATTCGCGTCGAGCGCTTCTTCGGCAAGCGCACCTTCTCGCAGCAGCCGCATACCCGCTGCCACCACCTGCTGCAGGCGCCGCGCGTCATCGCGCGCGACGACGCAGCCGGGACCTACACCTGCCGCACGGCGTTTCACTACGTCGAGACGCGGGTGGACGAGCAATCGCTGTTTGCGGGCTGGGCCACGCACGAGCTGGTGCAGGTCGATGGTGCGCTGCGCATCCGGCTCAAGCGCGTCGATCTGCTCAACTGCGACGCCGCCCTGCCCAACATCCAGCTCTTCATGTGAGCGCCGCGTGACCGACGCCATCGCCTCCTTCGCCGCCGCCGAGCGCACCCTGCCCGCCATGCTGGCGCGTCAGTGCGCCCGCTTTGCCGAGCGCACCCTGCTGGCCACCGAGGACACGCGCTGGAGCTATGCCCAGACGCTGGACGTGGCCCAGCGCATGGGCGCGCTGGTGCAGGCCCACGGCATCGCGCGCGGCGACCGCGTGGCGCTGATGTGCGGCAACCGGCCCGAATTTGTGCAGGTGTTTCTGGGCTGCGCCTGGATCGGCGCCATCACGGTGCCCATCAACACCGCCGCACGCGGCGCCAACCTGCGCCACATCCTGGCCAACTCGGGCGCGCGCCTGTTCATCGGCGAGACCGAGACCCTGCCCGCGCTGCAAGCGCTCGATGATCGCGCGGCGCTGCCGCTGGAGCGCGTCTGGAGCATCGATGCCTGCGCCGATGCCGCGGTCGAGCCCATGCCCGTGCTGGGCGATGCCCGGGCCGACGCCGCCGCGCTGGAGCCGGGCGACACCCTGGCCATCCTCTACACCTCGGGTACCACGGGCCTGTCCAAGGGCGTGTGCTGCCCGCACGCGCAGTACTACTGGTGGAGCCGCTATTCCAGCCAACTGCTGGGTCTGCGCGATGCCGACGTGCTGCTCACCACCTTGCCGCTGTTTCATACCAACGCGCTCAACGCCTTTTTTCAGGCGCTGCTCACCGGCTCCACGCTGGTGGTGCAAAAGCGCTTTTCGGCCTCCGACTTCTGGCCGGCGCTGGTGCGCCACCAGGCCACCGTCACCTACGTGCTGGGCGCCATGGTGCCCATCCTGCTGTCGCGCGAGCCATCGCCCGCCGACCGCGCGCACCGCGTGCGCATCGCCCTGGCGCCGGCCATCCCCACGCGCTTTCACGACACCTTCAGCCAGCGCTTTGGCATGGCTTTGCTCGACGGCTACGGCTCGACCGAGAGCAATTTCGTCATCGGCCTGGATGCCAAGCAAAAGCCCGGCAGCATGGGCCGCGTGGTGCCGGGCTTTCAGGCCCGCGTGGCCGACGACTTCGACGATGAATTGCCCGACGGCACGGCGGGCGAGCTGCTGCTGCGCGCCGACGAACCCTTTGCCTTTGCCTCCGGCTACTTCGGCATGCCCGACAAGACGGTGGAGACCTGGCGCAACCTGTGGTTCCACACGGGCGACCGGGTGGTGCGCGACGCCGACGGCTTCTACACCTTTCTCGACCGCCTGAAAGACGCCATCCGCCGCCGCGGCGAGAACATCTCGTCCTACGAGGTCGAGCAGGTGCTGCTCAGTCACCCCGCCGTGGCGCTGGCCGCCGTGTTTCCGGTGCAAAGCGAGCTGGCCGAGGACGAGGTCATGGCCGCCCTGGTGCCCCGCGAGGGCATGGCGCTGGACCCGGTGGAGCTGATCCGCTTTTGCGAGCCGCGCATGGCCTATTTCGCCGTGCCGCGCTTCCTGGAGTTCATGGACGCCCTGCCCTCCACCGAGAACGGCAAGATCCAGAAGTTCAAGCTGCGCGAGCGCGGCGTGACCCCCGCCACCTGGGACCGCGAGGCGGCCGGCATCATCGTCAAGCGTTGAGATGACGGCCTATCTCAAACGCAAGGGCTACGAAGGCGTGGCGCTCACCGTGCCCGTCACGGTGCCCTACGAGCGCTACTCCATCCACGGCGCCCACTGGTACGTGGGGCAGGCGATGCGCGCGCTGGTGCAGGGCTCGGGGCTGGCCAAGGCGCAGATCGACGGCCTGACGGTCAGCAGCTTTTCGCTGGCGCCCGATACGGCCGTCGGCGTGACGCAGCATCTGGGCCTGTCGCCGCGCTGGCTGGACCACATCCCCACCGGCGGCGCCTCGGGCGTGATGGCGCTGCGCCGCGCGGCGCGCGCCGTGCAATGCGGCGACGCCGAGGTGGTGGCCTGCGTGGCGGCCGACACCAACCACGTCGATTCGTTCCGCCACACGCTGGGCGCCTTCAGCGACTTCGCGCGCGATGCCAGCTACCCCTATGGCGCGGGCGGGCCGAACTCGATGTTCGCCTTCATCACCGCGCACTACATGCGCCAGTACGGCGCGCGGCGCGAGGATTTCGGCCGCATCGCGGTGGCGCAGCGCGCCAACGCCCTGGCCAACCCCAACGCCTTGTTCAAGACGCCTTTGAGCCTGGAGCAATACATGGCCGCACGCCCGGTGGCGGCGCCGATTCACCTGTTCGACTGCGTGATGCCCTGCGCCGGCGCCGAGGCCTTTTTGGTGATGGCGCCCGAGCGGGCGCGCGATCTGGGCCTGCCGCACGTGCTGCTGCGCGGCGCCATCGAGCGGCACAACGCCTTCAGCGCGGACCCGGTGATGGTGCGCGGCGGCTGGGCCATGGATCGCGAAGACCTGTACGCCCAGGCCGGCATGCGGCCCGCCGACATCGATGTGCTGCAAACCTACGACGACTACCCGGTGATCGTGATGATGCAGTTCGAGGACCTGGGCTTTTGCGCCAAGGGCGAAGGCCCCGATTTCGTGCGCGCGCACGATCTGCGCTTTTCGGGCGACTTTCCGCAAAACACCGGCGGCGCGCAGCTTTCGTGCGGGCAGGCCGGTGCGGCCGGCGGCTTCATCGGCATGACCGAAACCATTCGCCAGCTCACGGGCCAGGCCGGTGCCCGCGCCGTGCCGGGCGCGCGCCGCGGCCTGGTGGCCGGCTTTGGCATGGTGACCTACGACCGCTGCCTGTGCACCGGGGCGGTGATCCTGGAGGCCAGCGCATGACTCAAGCCTTCGCCAAGCCCCCGCGCAAGAACCCGCTCCTGCGCACGCCGCAGATGAACCTGCCGCCCGCCGCGCGCGGACGCGTGGCACTGGGCTTGACCGCTGCCGCGGCCGAGGGGCGCTTCGTGCTCCAGGTGTGCAGCGAATGCGGCGCCGCGCAATACCCACCGCGCGAGGCGTGCCATCAATGTTTATCGCCTGCGCTGCACTGGAAAGAGCAGAGCGGCGCGGGCGAGTTGCTGACCGAGACCACGCTGTCGCACAGCAACGACCTGTACTTTCGCGAGCGCCTGCCCTGGCGCCTGGGCATGGTGCGGCTGGACGCCGGACCCAGCGTGATGGTGCACCTGCATGGCGAGGTGGACGCAGCGCCCGCTCGGGTGCGCGTGGCGGCACGGCTGGACCGCTCAGGCCAGGCCGTGTTGATCGGACTTCCGGAGAAAGGATCGCCGCAAATGGCCGATGACCCCATGATGCGAGAGATGGCCAGCGACCCGAAGTTTCGCAAGGTGCTGGTGACCGACGGCAAGTCGCCCGTGGGCCAGGCGGTGGTGCGCGCCCTGCTCGACGCGGGCGCCGACCATGTCTGGGCCGGGCAGGCCGAGCCATGGAAGGAGCCGGAGGGTCTGGCCGCGCTCGCGCCCTCATCCAAGGTCACCCTGGTGCCGCTGGACGTGCGCGACGAGCGCTCGGTGCAGGCGCTGGCCAGCCTGATCGGCGCCAAGGTGGACATCGTCATCAACACCGCCGAGCACCATCGTCGCGCCGGGCTGCTCCAGCGCCGCGGCACCGAGGTGGCACACGAGGAAATCGAGGTCAACTACCTCGGCCTGCTGCGCCTGGCGCAGGCCTTGGCGCCGGTGCTGATGGCGCGCGCGGCCGATGGCGCCACACACGCCACGGCCTGGGTCAACCTGCTGTCCATCTACGCCCTCAGCAACCATCCGCCCGACGGCACGTTCTCGGCCTCCAAGGCGGCGGCGCTGTCGCTGGCGCAGGGTTTGCGCGCCGAATTGCGCGGCGCCGGCATTCGCGTGCTCAACGTCTTTCCCGGCCCCATCGACGACGACTGGAACCAGAACCTGCCGCCGCCCAAGGTCGCACCCAAGGCCCTGGCCGGCGCCATCGTCAAGGCGCTGAAAGACGGCGTCGAGGACCTCTACCCCGGCGACATCGCGCAGGACTGGCTGGCGCGCTGGCGCGACAACCCCAAGGTGCTCGAGCGCGAGCTGGCTGCCGGGGGATCCTGACCATGACCCCATCTCCACCCCAAGACCTGCTCGGCACCTTTGCGCAAGGCCTGCTCGCGGGCCGCATCCGCATCGTCGATCTGACGCACACGCTGAGCACCGACTTTCCCACGCTGGCCTTGCCGCCCGAGCTGGGCCAGTGCCAGGGCTTTCGCATCGAACAGGTCTCGGCCTACGACGAGCGCGGCGCCAGCTGGTACTGGAACAACATCTCGTGCAGCGAGCACACCGGCACGCACTTCGACGCGCCGATCCACTGGGTCACCGGGCGCCATCGGCCGGCCAACGCCGTGGACGCCGTACCGCCCGCGCACTTCATCGCCCCGGCCTGCGTGATCGACTGCAGCGCGCAGGCCGCGCGCGACGCCGACTACCTGATGACGGTGGCCGACATCGAGGCCTTCGAGGCCGCGCATGGGCGCATTCCCGCGGGCAACTGGGTCTTCATGCGCACCGATTGGTCGCACCACTGGAGCCGCCGGCGCGACGCGCGCGCCTACCAGAACTTCGACGCCACCGGCCAGCACACGCCCGGCCCCAGCGTCGAGGCCGTGCGCTTTCTGGTCGAGCAGCGCGACGTTCTGGGCTACGGCTCGGAGACCATCGGCACCGACGCCGGACAGGCCGCGCACCTGCGCCCGCCCTACCCCTGCCACACCCTGATGCACGGCGCCGGCAAGTACGGCCTGCAATGCCTGGCCAACCTGGACCAGTTGTCGCCCACCGGCGCGCTGATCGTGGCCGCGCCGCTCAAGATCGAGCACGGCAGCGGCAGCCCGCTGCGCGTGATCGCCCTGCTGTCCGACGACAAGAAGGGGACGGCATGACGCAAGCCCCCTACACCGCCCTCGTCACCGGCGGCTCGGCCGGCATCGGCGCCGACATCTGCCGACGCCTGCTCGATGACGGCTACCACGTCATCAGCCTGGCGCGGCGCGCACCGGACTGGAGCCACCCGCGCCTGACCTGCGTGAACGTCGATCTGCTCGACGCCCCCGCAACCGGGCAGGCCGCGCAGGACGTGGCGGCGCGCTTTGCCGTCACCCACTTCATCCACAACGCCGGCGTGATCTGGCCGCATCTGCTGCAAGACGCCACCGTGGACGAGTTGCAGGGCCTGACGCAAATCCACCTGGGTGCGGCGCTGACGCTGATGCAGGCGGTGCTGCCGAGCATGGAGCGCCAGCGCTTCGGCCGCGTGGTGCTGATGTCCTCGCGCGGCGCGCTGGGGCTGGCCACGCGCACCAACTACTCGGCCACCAAGGCCGGCATGATCGGCATGGCGCGCACCTGGGCGCTGGAGCTGGCGCCCAAGGGCATCACCGTCAACGTGGTCGCGCCGGGCCCCATCCAGACCCCCATGTTTTACGACGTGGTGCCGGCCGGCAGCGAGCGCGAAAGCAAGCTGGCCGCCAACATTCCCGTGGGCCGCATCGGCCGGCCCGACGACGTCACGCGCGCCGTCATGTTTTTTGCCGACCCGGCCAACAGCTTCGTCACCGGCCAGACGCTGTACGTCTGCGGCGGCGCCAGCGTGGGCACCCTGACCATCTGACCTTTTCACTTTCGCTCAAGCCAACCCGGAGACAAACCCCCATGCGACTGACACGACTCTTCCGACAAACCGCGCTGATGGCTGCCCTGGGCCTGGGCTGCGCCGCGGCCATGGCCCAGATGAAGGTGGGGGTGATCTATTCGGCCACCGGCCCCACCTCGCTGGTCGGCATTCCGCAAAAGAACAGCATCGCCCTGCTGCCCAAGAAGATCGGCGACTTGACGGTGGAATACATCGGCCTGGATGACGCCAGCGACTCCACCCAGTCGGTCACCAACCTGCGCAAGCTGCTGGCCGAGAACATCGACGCCCTGATCGGCCCCAGCGGCTCGCCCAACGCCATGGGTCTGATCCAGTTCATCGCCGAGGCCGGCGTGCCCATGCTGGCCCCGGTGGGCACCGCCGCCGTGGTGCAGCCCATGGACGACAAGAAGAAGTGGGTGTTCAAGACCACGCAAAACGACGAGATCATCGGCGCCGCGCTGTTCGACCACATGGCCAAGACGGGCGTCAAGACCCTGGGCTACATCGGCCTGTCCGACCCGTATGGCGAGAACTGGTATCGCGTGGCCAGCGAGCTGGCCGCCAAGCACGGCATCAAGATCATCGCCAACGAGCGCTTCGCGCGCAGCGACAGCTCGGTGGTCGGCCAGACGCTCAAGCTGGTGGGCGCCAACCCCGACGCCGTGCTCGTCGGCGCTGCCGGCGGCCCCTCGGTGCTGCCCGAGATCAGCCTGGTGGACAAGGGCTACAAGGGCAAGACCTACCAGACCCACGGCGCGGCGCTGCCGGCCTTCATCAAGCTGGGGGGCAAAAAGGTCGAGGGCACCATCATGGCCGCCAGCCTGATGCTGGTGCTGCCCGAAATTGCCGACAGCAACCCGTCCAAGAAGGTGGCCACGCAATACATCGACGAATACAAGAAGGTCTACGGCGAGGCGCCCGCCACCTTTGGCGCCAACGTGTACGACGCCGGCCTGCTGCTGGCGGGCGCCGTGCCCAAGGCCGAGAAGGCCGGCAAGCCGGGCACCAAGGAGTTCCGCGCCGCGCTGCGCGACGCGCTGGAGCAGACCAGGGAGCTGGTGGGAACGCAGGGCGTCTACAACATGACGCCGCAGGACCACAGCGGGTTCGATGCGCGCGGGCGCGAGCTGATCACGATCAAGGACGGGCAGTTCAAGCTGTTGAAGTGAAGCATCCCCAGTCTCCACGCGCTGCGCGATGGCATGCCCGGTGCTCGCCGCCAGAGGCGGCGGCCCTTCGGTCTGTCCAGACCTGCGCAGGCAGGTCTGCGCACAAAAGGTTCGGTGGACCATTTGTTGGCTGGCGAGGGGCTGGGCCACTGACCCAGCGCGGCCTTGCGGCCCTTTGGGCTGCATGTGCCGCGGGGGGCGCTCGCCCAGGCAACTTCAATTAAAAAGACAGCCCCAGCGCTTGCTGGACATGCGCGAACAGCTATCGTTTTGATAGTCTATCGCCGCAACAGGCGCAGCCCATTGGCCACCACGATCAGGCTGGCGCCCATGTCGGCGAACACCGCCATCCACATGGTGGCGCCGCCGGTCACCGCCAGCACCAAGAACACCGCCTTGATGCCCAGCGCCAGGGCGATGTTCTGCCACAGCACGCCGTGCACGCGGCGCGACAGGCCGATCAGTTCGGGCAGGCGGCGCAGGTCGTCGTTCATCACCACCACGTCGGCCGCTTCCATGGCGATGTCGGTGCCGGCGCCGCCCATGGCCACGCCCAGGTCGGCGCTGGCCAGCGCCGGCGCATCGTTGATGCCGTCGCCCACCATGGCCGTCATGCCGTGGCGCGCTTGCAGCTGGGCGATGCGCGCCAGCTTGTCTTGCGGCAGCAGGCCGCCCTCGGCCTGGCTCACGCCGACGGCGCGGCCAACGGCCTGCGCGGCGGCCGAGCTGTCGCCCGACAGCATGACGGTGGTGATGCCCAGCGCCTTGAGCTGCGCCAGCGCCTCGGGTGCGTGCGGCTTGACGGTGTCGGCCACCGCCAGCAGCGCCCGCACCTGGCCGCCGGCCACCAGCAGCGAGACGCTGCGGCCCTGCGCCTGATGCGGGGCCAAACGTGCGGCCAGGGCCGCGTCGCCCAGGCCCTGCGCCTGCGCGGCGCGCCAGCCGATCAGCCTGACTTGTTCGCCGTCGATGCGCGCCTCGATGCCGTCGCCGGGGCGGTCGGCAAAGTCGGTCATCGGGCCCGGCTGCACGCCCTGCGCCGCCAGGCCGGCGGCAATGGCGCGCGAGACCGGGTGGTCGGACGCGCCGGCCAGCGTGGCGGCCCAGCGCTGCCAGACGTCGGCCGGCACAGCATCCGACAAGGCTTCGCTGGCGACCAGCGACGGCTTGCCCTCGGTCAGCGTGCCGGTCTTGTCGAAGGCGATGGCCTGCACGCGCCGCGCCTGCTCCAGGTGCACGCCGCCCTTGATCAGCAGGCCGCGCCGCGCGCCTTGCGCCAGCGCGCTGACCAGGCTGACGGGCGTGGCGATCACCAGCGCGCAGGGGCAGGCGATCACCAGCAGCACCAGCGCCTTGTACAGCGCCGCGTGCCACGCCCAGCCGGCCAGCCAGGGCCCCAGCAGCGCCACGGCCAGCGCCAGCGCAAACACCAGCGGCGTGTAGACGGCGGCAAAGCGATCGACGAAGGCCTGCGTGGGCGCGCGGCTGGCCTGCGCCTGCTCCACCGCGTGGATGATGCGCGCCAGCTGCGTGTCGCGCGCGGCGGCCGTCACGCGCAGCACCAGCAGGCCGGTCTGATTCAGCGTGCCGGCGTACACCGCGTCGCCCACGCCCTTGTCCACCGGCAGGCTCTCGCCGGTGACCGGCGCCTCGTCGATGGCGCTGCGCCCGTCAAGCACCACGCCGTCCAGCGCCAGGCGTGCGCCGGGCTTGGCGCGCACGATGGCGCCCACCGGCACCTGCAGGGCCGATACGGCGCGCCATTGCCCGTCGTCGCCCTGTTGCTCCACCTCGTCCGGCGCCATGCGCAGCAGCGCGCCAATGGCGCCGCGCGCGCGATCGACGGCACGCGCCTCCAGATGCTCGGCCAGCGCGTACAGCGCCATCACCATCGCGGCCTCGGGCCACTGGCCGATCATCAGCGCGCCGGTCACGGCCACGGTCATCAGCGCGCTGATGTTCAGGCGCGCGCGCCGCAGCGCCAGCAGGCCCTTCCAGTAGGTGGCCAGGCCCGACAAGGCCACCGCCAGCACCGCCAGGACCACGCCCGCGGGTGCCCAGGCGGGTGGCGCGAAGGCATGCGTCAGCTCGGCGGCCAGCGCCAGCGCCAGCGCGGCCCCGATGCGCGGCAGCGTCGGCGCCAGCATGGCATTGCGCCAGTCGATCGCCGCCCGCGCCCAAGCGTGGCCATGCTCATGCGTATGCCGGTGGTCGTGGTCGTGCGCATGTTCGTGAAGAGGGCCCGTCTCGCCGCCCGTGCCGACAGCCGGCGCAAAACCCGCGGCGCGCAGGCTCGCCTCGATCTCGGCCAGACTGCCGGGCACGGCCTCCACGTGCAGCTCGCGCGCGCCCAGGCGAAAGCGCAGGGCCCGCAGGCCGGCGATGTCGCGCAGGGCGTGGCGAATCTCGGCTTCTTCGGCGGCGCAATCCAGGTTGGGGATGCGGTAGATCGCCTGGTCGATGGTGGCCGTGGTGCTCATGCAGGCATTGGAAACCCTGGAGCAACTTCAAGGTCAAGGGCTTACCATGGCGCCATGAAGATCAGCGAACTGGCCCACGCCACCGACACGCCGGCCGACACCATCCGCTATTACGAGCGCGTCGGTCTGCTGACCGCGCCGGCGCGCGCGGGCAACAACTACCGGCACTACGACACCCGCCACGTCGATCGCCTGGCCTTCATCCGCCAGGCGCGCGGGCTGGACATGTCGCTGGACGAAATCCGCACCCTGCTGCACTGGCGCGACGAACCCCAGGCCGACTGCGGCGCCGTGAACGCGCTGGTGGACGCGCACATCCAGCACATCGCCGCCCGCATCCGCGAGCTGCGCGCGCTGGAGCGGCAGCTCAAGACCCTGCGCGCGCAGTGCCGGCAGGCCAGCGACACGGCGCACTGCGGCATCCTGGTGGGCTTGAGCCACGCCGACACCGGCGCGCCGCCGGCCACACCGCCGCACCAGCACATCGGGGGCACGCACGGGCGGCCCTAGAGCGCCGGCGCGCGCAGCGGACTACGGGAGGCGCTGCAACCAGTGCGCCGTCAACGGCGTGTCCTGCTTGGCCGGATAGCGCTCGTTCAGCACATGGCGCGCCAGTGCATGCTCGCCCGCCTGCGTGGCCGCATCCAGCACGAGCCAGGTCAGCAGATCACGCTGGGCGTGGCTGCCGCCGAACTCGTGCGCGTGGTCACGCACGCGCATCAACTCGCGCGCCGCGTCGGCGTGCTGTCCGGCGCCGTAGTGGGCCAGCGCGCGCAGCAGCGGATGCCCCACGCGATTGGCCATGTGTCGCTCGGTGGGGGTCGCCTGGGCCGCGTCGCGCACCGCCGGCATCGGCGCGCCGGCACCCAGCGCCGCCAACGCGGCGTGCACGTCGTTGAAGGCGTAGAAGCCGTCGGCGTCCGGCACCGCCTGCCAGGCCGCATGCAGCTTCTGAAAGCGCTCGGTGACGTCGATGCCGAGCAGTTTGAGCCGCCACAGCACCGCCGTGCCATCCACGCGCTGCAGCGCCATGTCGGTGCTGGTGGCCAGATGTGCGTCGAAGATGGCCAGGGCGGCCGCCGTGTCCAGGTTCTCCATTTCAAAGAGGGCGGCGTGAAACCAGTTGTGATACGAAAAGCCGTTGTCCACGGCCCAGTCGGCCTGTCGCCCGGCAAGCCAGCGCTCGCCCTCGGCGTGGCGGCCTTGCATCTCCATGACGTGCGTCACCGCGTGCACCGACCATGGGTCGCGCTGGTTGATGGCCAGCGCCTGGCGGCCCAGGTCTTCGGCTTCGGGGTATTGGCCAGACTCCTCCAGCCCGAACGCCTGCATGCCCAGCACGTAGCTGTACAAGGGCATGTCGGGTCGCCAGGCCGGCAGCACGCGCTGCGGGCGGCGCCTGAGGTTGAGCGCGTCCCCGCGGTAGAAATCGAACAGGTGGGCAAACAGCAAGGCCGCGACGTCCCGCGGGTGCTCGATCAGGATGCCCTCCCACAAGCGGCAGGCGGCCTCCCAGTCGCCCTCCACGGCCACCTGCGCCGCTGCCGCATGTGCCCGCTCGCGCACCGTGGCGCCGGCGAGCAGTCCCTGCGCGCCGGCCAGTGCATCGGCCGCCTGCCCGGCCATGCCCCGCTCGGCGAAGCTCATGAACAGCGAGGCCAGCAGCACGCGCGGATAGGCCCAGGACGGGGCCTGCGCGGTGACCTGCTCCAGCAGGGCGATCGGATCGCCAAAGTACGACAGCATCGACTCCAGCGCGCGCTCCAGTTGCTCGACGGCATCGCGCGACGGACTGCTGGTGCTCAGGCCCCGCGGGTCCGACAGTGGGCTGCCCGCGGCGCGGGCGACGTCGATGAGTGGGGTCATGATGATCTCCTTGCTGCTGTCGTTACAACGACACCCATCATGCGCGCGAACTCCGCCCTACACTGAGGCTTGAACGGCTGGAAAACGGACATTTCTGCCATGCCTGCGCCCATCCCGGTTGCCCTGCTGGCGTTGCCGCAATCCACGGCGTCCACGCTGTTTGGCATCTACGACATCCTGGCCAGCGTGCGCCGCGACTGGTGCCTGGTGCATGGCCAGGCGCCGGAGGCCTCGCCGTTCCAGCCCTTGATCGTCAGCCCCGACGGCCAGCCCTTCGACGCGACCAACGGCGTGCGCATCACACCCGAGCGCAGCTTTGCCGACTGCGCGAGGCCCGCAGTGGTGGTGGTGGCCGACCTGCTGGTCGCGCCGGGCGACTGCGATCCGGTCTTCGACGTCTCGGTCCGGTGGTTGCGCGCGTGTCACCAGCGCGGTGCCATGCTGGCGTCCGCCTGCGCGGGGGCGATTTTGCTCGCCCGCACCGGCCTGCTCGAGGGCATGGATGCCACCTCGCACTGGGCGTATTGCGAGCCATTGCAGCGCCAGCACCCCGACATCCACTGGCATGCCGACCGCGCGCTGGTGGCCACGGGCGCCGGCCAGCGCATTCTGATGGCCGGCAGTGGCATGTCCTGGCACATGCTGGCGCTGGCCCTGGTGGCGCGCCATGCCGGCCCCGAAGCCGCCATGCGCGTGGCGCGCATCTATCTGATGGACCTGCATGCGGCCAGCCCGCTGGCCTACGCGTCCCTGACGCATGGCGGACTGGCCGCCGACCCGGTGATCGAGCGCGCGCAACGCTGGGCCGCCGAGCATTACGCCGACGCCGACGCGCCGGTGGCCGAGATGGCACGCAACTGCGGCATGGCGCAGCGAACCTTCAAGCGGCGTTTTGCCGCCGCCACCGGCATGGCGCCGCTGGAATACGTCCACCACGTGCGCCTGGAAGAAGCCAAGCAACTGCTGGAATCGGGCGACACCCCGATCGAGGCCGTCGCCTTCGACGTCGGCTACAGCGACAGCAGCTTTTTCACGCGCTTGTTCAAGCGCAAGGTCGGCATGACGCCTGCGCGGTATCGCCAGCGCTTCGGCCGGCTCGCGCGCGAGATCATGACGGGCGCCGGCTCGTCGGGTTGAACCTGGAAACGGCAGTTGAATGCGCCCGCCAGCGGCAGTGGCGGGCGCATAGCGCGCTCACCCGACAGGTGAACGTGATCGAAGCCGCCGAAGCCTGTATTCATACAGGTTTGCCGAGGGTTGAAAGTGGTCAACTGCCGCTTTTAGGTTGAACGCAGGACGGCCCCGCCGTGCCGCTACCATGGCGGCCATTTGAAAACCGCCCTGGAGGATATGAGATGGAGCTGTTCAACTGGCAGGAAAAACCGGTCACGGCGCTGGCCAACGAAGGCGTGATCGCCCCCGACGAGCGCCTGCCCTGGCCGCAGACCACGGCCATGGGCGTGCAGCACGTGGTGGCCATGTTCGGCTCCACCGTGCTGGCGCCGATCCTGATGGGGTTCGATCCCAATCTGGCGATCTTCATGAGCGGTATCGGCACGCTCATTTTTTATTTCATCACCGGCGGCAAGGTGCCCAGCTATCTGGGCTCGTCCTTTGCCTTCATCGGCGTGGTGATTGCCGCCACGGCCTACGGCGGCAAGGGGCTGAACGCCAACATCCCGGTCGCCTTGGGCGCCATCATCGTGTGCGGGCTGATCTACGCATTGATCGGCGTGGTCGTGCAGGCCATCGGCACGCGCTGGATCGAGCGGCTGATGCCCCCGGTGGTGACCGGCGCGGTGGTGGCGGTGATCGGACTGAACCTGGCCTCGATCCCGGTCAAGAACATGGCCGCCAGCGGCTTCGACAGCTGGATGCAGGCCGTCACCTTCGTCAGCGTGGCGCTGGTGGCGGTGTTCACGCGCGGCATGGTGCAGCGCCTGCTGATTCTGGTCGGGCTGGCCGTTGCCACCGTGATTTACCTGGTGCTGACCAACGGCATGGGCCTGGGCAAACCGATGGATTTTTCGGGCATTGCCGCCGCCGCGTGGCTGGGCTGGCCGAAGTTTCAGGCGCCGGTGTTCGACAGCGCGGCCATCCTCATGATCGCGCCCGTGGCCTTGATCCTGGTGGCCGAGAACCTGGGCCACATCAAGGCCGTGAGCGCCATGACCGGGCGCAACCTGGACCCGTACCTGGGCCGCGCCTTCATCGGCGACGGCATCGCCACCATGGTCTCGGGCAGCGCCGGCGGCACGGGCGTGACCACCTATGCCGAGAACATCGGCGTGATGGCGGCCACGCGCATCTATTCCACGGCGGTGTTCATCGTGGCCGCCCTCGTGGCGCTGTGCCTGGGCTTCTCGCCCAAGTTCGGTGCGCTGATCCAGGCCATCCCGCTGCCCGTGATGGGCGGCGTGTCGATCGTCGTGTTCGGCCTGATCGCCATTGCCGGCGCGCGCATCTGGGTGGACAACAAGGTCGATTTTTCCGACCCCGCCAACCTGTTGATCGCCGCGCTCACGCTGATTTTGGGCACGGGCGACTTCACGCTCAAGTTCGGCGGCTTCGCGCTGGGCGGTATCGGCACCGCGACGTTTGGGGCTGTGTTGCTGGCGGCGCTGTTGTTGCGGCGGCGCGAACAGACCGCCGGCGCGGCCGTCGCCCGGCCTTGAAGGACGTCCGCGCGCAGGCCGCCACACCATCGTGGACGCGCGGGCGGCCCACGCCACGCCACGCCGCGCGGCGAAGAGCGCTTGCGGCCGTTACCATGCAAGGACATTCAGGGAGGCACTGCATGAACATGGAGCAAGCCGATGACCCGCCCTATCCCCGCCTTCACGCTGCCGGCCCTGGCCGTGTGCGCCGTCCTGAGCGGCTGCGCCGGTACCCCGGGCCCTGACGCCACGCCGGTGCGCACCGCCAGCGCGCGGATCAACGCCACCACGGTGGCCCAGCCCGACCCCAGCGCCCCCGTTGCCGGCTGGACGCGCTTTGCCGAGATGAAGGACGGCAGCGTGCGCGTCACGGCCGAGATCCGGCATCTCAAGCCCGGCGGCGCGGTGGGCTTTCACATCCACGACAAGGGCGATTGCTCGGGCGACGGAAACGCCGCCGGCGGCCACTTCAACCCCACCGGCGCCATGCACGGCGCGCCCGGCCACGGCCACGCCGGCGATCTGCCCATGCTGCAGGCCGACGCCCAGGGCACGGCCACGGTGCGCTACACCAGCCAGCAGATCAAACTGGAGGGCGAGGGCGGCATTCTCGGGCGCGCCGTGATCGTGCACCGCGACCTGGACGACCAGCACACGCAGCCGACGGGCAATGCCGGCCCGCGCCTGGCCTGCGGCGTGATCATGACGGGCGGCTGAGTCCGGCGCTCACGGCCGCGCGCACGCCCACAGCAGCGTCACGTCGCCATCGGACGGCAGCAGGGCGCCCAGCGGGCGGCAGTGCCCGCGCTGGCACCAGTCGAAGTCGGCCGTGTAGGGCGAGCGCGTGAGGCGCAGCGCACCCTGCGGCTGGTCGGTGGGCACATATTCGTACCACGTCCCCCGACGCACCGCGTCCGGTGGGGGCTCCATGCCGGCGCCGGTGCCTTGGATGCGCGCCCGCGTCAGGCGCAGCAGCGGTCGGCCCTTGGCGTCACGCTTGACCTGGTAGTCTTCTTCCCACCGGGTTTTCTCGATCGAGTGCGTCCACGCCAGTGTGAAGCGCGTTTGCGGCTCGAAGTGCACGCGCGCGTCGCGGGCGCTCGGCAGCGCGGCTTCGCCCTCGGGCGGCACGCCCGCGGCCAGCGCCAGGCAGACGCCCAGCACGCCGGCGGCGCTCACGCCGGTGCGGCCGCGCGCCGCACCTGGCGCGTGCGCCACAGGTGCCACAGCACGAACAAGACCGTGGCGGCAAAGCCGATCTCGTCTGTCCACGGCACGGCGGCCACCAGAAAGCAGGCCGCCAGCAGGCAGTACAGGCGCTCGACCCAGTTGAGCGGCGTGAGCCCATACCCGATCGCCGCCGCGCCCCACAGGCCAATGGCCACCAGCGCCTTGAACGTCACGTACACGGTGGCTGCCCAGCTGTCGCCCAGCAGCAGCAGCTCGGGCGAATACACCATCATGTAGGGCGTGATGAAGCCGGCAATGGCGATGCGCATGGCGTGCAGGCCGATCTTCAGGCCGCTCTCGCGCGCGATGGGTGCGGCGGCAAAGGCGGCCAGCGCCACCGGCGGCGTCAGGTCAGCCATGATGCCGAAATAAAACACGAACATGTGCGAGACGATCAGCGGCACGCCCAGCTCCAGCAAAATGGGCGCCGCCAGCGAGCTGGTGATGATGTAGTTGGGGATGGTGGGAATGCCCATGCCCAGCACCAGGCAGGTCAGCATGGTCAGCACCAGCGCGGCCAGCAGGTTGTTGCGCCCCAGCGCGATGACGTAGCCGCCCATCTCGGCCGCCACGCCCGTCAGGTTGATGATGCCGATGATCACGCCCACCAGCGCGCAGGCAATGGCCACCGGCAGCGCGTGGTGCGCGCCGTCCACCAGCGCCTGCACGCCCAGGCGGCGTGCGTCCTGCCCCTTGTGCAAGGCAAACGTGACGGCCACCAGCAGCGCCACCAGCACGAAGAAGATGCCCACGCCGAACTTGAAGAAGCCCGCCGTGGCAATGCCCAAAAGCACCCAGAACAGCACGCGCAGCGCGGTGCTGCCCACGCCGGTCATGCAGGCGGCGCCAAAGATCAGGATCGCCGTCAGCCCCAGGCCCACGGTGCCCGAGAACAGCGGCGTATAGCCCGAGAACAGCAGCACCACCAGTCCGATCAGCGGCAGCAGCAAAAACCACTGGCGCTTGATCGCCGTCCAGGGGTTGGGGCACTGGTCCTTGGGCAGGCCCAAAAGGTTCTTGCGGCCGGCCTCCAGGTGCACCATCCAGAATGCCGTGACGTAGTAGAGGATGGCCGGAATGGCCGCCGCCTTGCACACGTCCACATAGGGGATGTTGAGCGTCTCGGCCATGATGAAGGCCACCGCGCCCATCACCGGCGGCATGATCTGCCCGCCCATGCTCGACGTGGCCTCGACGCCGCCGGCAAAGGCGCTGGAGTAGCCAAAGCGCTTCATCAGCGGAATGGTGAACTGCCCGGTCGTCACCACGTTTGCCACGCCCGAGCCGTTGATGGTGCCCATCAGGCCCGAGCTGATGACCGCCACCTTGGCCGGCCCGCCGCGCGTGTGGCCCACCGTGCCCATGGCGAAGTCGGTGAACAGCTGGATCATGCCCGCCTGCTCCAGAAAGGCGCCGAACAGAATGAACAGGAAGATGTAGCTGGACGACACGTAGGTGGGCGTGCCGTAGATGCCTTCGGTGCCGAAGGACAGGGTGCTGATGATCTGGTCCAGCCCGTAGCCGCGGTGCTGGAAGGCCGTGGGCAGGTATTCGCCCCACAGCCCGTAGGCCAGGAACAGCGCGCAGATGATGGGCAGTGCCCAGCCCATGGTGCGCCGCGCGGCCTCGAACACCAGCACCAGCAGCACCACGCCCACCACCCAGTCGGCGTCGGTCAGGGTGCCGGCGCGCTGCACCAGGTCGGCCTCGAACACCCACTGGTAGATGCCGGTGGCAAAGCCCGCCAGGCCCAGCACCCACGCCAGCGGCTTGAAGCCCGCGCGCGCGCCGTGCTTCTTGCTGAAGCCCGGCTCGATCAAAAAGATCATCAGCAGCACGAAGCCCACATGCACCGCCCGCACCACCTGGCTGGAGAGGGGGCTGAAGGCGGCCGTGATGACCTGGAAGCTGGAAAACACCAGCGCCACCCAGAACACCGCGCTGCGCCAGGCCAGCTTGTCGTGCGTGGGGGCGGGGGGTGCGTCCAGCGGCGTGTGGCTGACGGCGGCGGCATCGGTCATGTCGAACTTTCTGTGCGCGGGTCGAAATTTTTTGGTCGATCCCATCAAAAAACCGGCGCTTCGCAGCGCCGGTTCCCGATGGCTTCAGCCTTCAGACATCGGCAAGCACCTTACTTCAAGACGCCCGCCTCGCGGAAGTAGCGCTCGGCGCCCGGGTGCAGCGGAATGGGCATGCCCGTCAGCGCGTTCTGCAGCTTGATCGCCTTGGCGGCGTTGTGCGCGGCGTACAGGGTGTCGAGGTTGCCGTACATGGCCTTGGCCATTTGATAGACCAGCTCGTCGGGCACCTTGGACTGCGTGATCAGGAAGTTGGGAATGGCCGTGGTGGGCACGTCCTCGGTCTGGCCGGTGTAGGTGTTGGCCGGGATGACGGCGGGCACGTAGGCCGGGCTGCCGACCTTGGCCACCACTTCTTTCGGGATGGCCACCACACGGATGTTGACCGAGCTGGACAGATCGCGGATGGAGGCCACGCCCAGGCCGGCGGACTGCAAGGTGGCGTCGAGCTGGCGGTTCTTCATCAGCTCGACCGACTCACCGAAGGGCAGGTATTCGACCTTGGCCAGGTCCTTGTACGTCAGGCCCGCCGCCTTGAAGATGGCGCGCGCGTTCAGCTCGGTGCCCGACTTGGCGGCGCCCACCGACACGCGCTTGCCCTTGAGGTCGGCCAGGGTCTTGATGCCCGAGTCCTCGCTGGCGACGATCTGGATGTAATTGTTGTAGGTGGCCGAAAAGCCGCGCAGGTTCTTGAGCGGCTCCTTGAAGCCCGCCTCGGCGTCGCCGGCCCAGGCGTCGGCCACCGCGTCGCCCAGCGAAAACGCCAGCTCGCCACGGCCCGCCTGCAGCAGATTGAGGTTCTCGGCCGAGGCCTTGGTGACCTGCGCCGTGGCGCGCGCGTCGGGGATGGCCTTGGCGAAGATTTGCGCCAGCGACACGCCCAGCGGGTAGTACACGCCGCTTTGCCCGCCCGTCAGCACGTTGATGAACTGGGGCTTTTGCGCCAGCACGGCGCCGCCGAAGGCCAGCAGGCCGGCGGCCAGGCCCGCCGCGATTTTCACATTCAAACGCATGTCCTTGTCCTCTCGTCAGATTTGAACCGTCGATCCTAAAGGCGGGGGCCCTCGCGGCGCTATTGGGGTTTACCGAACGCGCGGCCGGCCCACCCAACAACCCCGACCGCCATATGGATAACACGAAAAAGTCGTTCTCAAAGCGTGGGCCATGGTCTATACCCGCAGGTGGCACAGCCGCCTGCAACCGCGCTGCGCATATCGATTCATCAACCCGAGAGGTCACACCATGAGCCTGCAACTGGGACAAACCGCGCCCGACTTCACCGCCGATTCAAGCCAGGACAAGATTCACTTTCAAGACTGGGCCAAGGGCCACTGGACGGTGTTTTTCTCGCATCCGAAAGACTTCACCCCCATCTGCACCACCGAGCTGGGGCAGTTCGCCCGGCGCAAGGCCGAGTTCGACCAGCGCGGCGCGCAACTGATCGGCCTGTCGGTGGACCCGCCCGACAGCCACCGCGAATGGATCAAGGACGTCGCCAAGGTCGGCGGCGCCGAGGTCAGCTACCCCATCGTGGCCGACCCGGACCTGAAGATCGCCAAGCAGTACGGCATGTTCCACCCCGAGGCCGACGCCACCGTCACCGTGCGCTCGGTGTTCCTGATCGACCCCAAGCAAAAGGTGCGCCTGATCCTGACCTACCCGCCCAGCATCGGGCGCAACATCGACGAAATCCTGCGCGCGCTGGACGCACTGCAGCAGGCCGACAAGCAGGGCGTGGCCACCCCCGTGGACTGGAAGCCCGGCCAGGACGTGGTGGTGCCGCCCAGCGTGTCGGACGCGGATGCCGAGAAGCGCTACCCGGGCAAGATCCGCAAGGTGACCAGCTACCTGCGCTTCGTGCCCGCAGAGAAATAGCCACCCCCTGAGGCGCTGCGCGCCTTCCCCCTTGCAGGGGGACAACGCCAGTGGTCGGCGCAAGCCCGGCCACGGCGTTCGCTGCGTTGGCCTGCTCCGCGGCCATCGGGCTCTTTGGCAATCAGGGGCTGCCGACGGTGAGTGGCACCACGGTGCCGAGTGCTACTTGGATGCTTCGCTGCGCTCGAGCTTGCGGCTGTGCCAGTAGACCTCGTCGTTCAATTCATGTCCGCTGGCGTCGCGGTTGAACACGCGCGCCAGCACGAACATCAGGTCGGACAGCCGGTTGAGATAGCGGCGCGGCGCCGGGCGCATTTCTTCGTGCTCGCCCAGCGCCACCACCGCGCGCTCGGCGCGGCGCGCCACGGTACGGCACACATGCGCCTGCGCGGCGGCACGCGTGCCGTTGGGCAGGATGAACTCCTGCAGGCGCGGCAGCGTGGCGTTGTACTTTTCAAGCGCCGCATCCAGCTCGGCCAGCGCCTCGTCCTTGAGCAGCTCGAAGCCGGGAATCGACAGCTCGCCGCCCAGGTTGAACAGCTGCTGCTGAATGTCGGTCAAGAGCGTGCGCACGTCGGCCGGCAGCGGCTCGCACAGCAGCACGCCGATGTGGCTGTTCAGCTCGTCCACGTCGCCCATGGCGTGCGGACGCGCGCTGGCCTTGGACACGCGGGTGTTGTTGCCCAGGCCGGTGGTGCCGTCGTCGCCCGTGCGGGTGGCGATCTGTGTCAGGCGCTTTCCCATGACTTACTCACTTTTTAATAGCTCTTTGCGCTTGTCCCACAAGCGCGCGCAGCCCAAGAAGGTATGAATCGACACCAAAGCCGCAGACCTGGCCGGCGGCGATCGGCGCGATGAAGGAGCGGTGGCGAAACGGCTCGCGCGCGTGGATGTTGGACATGTGCACCTCGACGATCGGGCAGCGCAGGATGGCCAGCGCGTCGCGAATGGCGATGCTGGTGTGCGTCCAGGCGCCGGCGTTGATCAGCACGCCATCGACGCCGTCGCGATGCGCCTGGTGGATGCGCTCGCACAACACGCCCTCGTGGTTGGTCTGAAAGCACTCGACGTCGGCGCCCAGCTCCTGCGCCAGGTTGCGCAAGCCGGCATCGATGTCGGCCAGGGTGGCCGTGCCGTACTGCGCCGGATCGCGCTGGCCGAACATGTTGAGGTTGACGCCGTGCAGGACGAGGAGTTTCATGTCCGCCATTATGAAGAACGCTGCCAGCAGGGATATGCGTGCCGAGACCGCGAAGGTGTCAGGCCAGCGGCACCGTCAGGCGCGCCCGCACCGCGCGCGTGTCGGGCCGCACGCCGCGCCACCAGGCGAAGGCTTCGGCCGCCTGCTCGATGAGCATGCCCACGCCGTCCGCCACGTGCGCGCAGCCGGCGGCCTGTGCCTGCGCCAGGAAGGGCGTCAGGCCCTTGCCGTAGACCATGTCGTAGGCCAGCGCGCCGGGCGCGAAGGCCGTGGCCGGCACGGCGGGCGCCTGCCCGCTCAGGCTGGCCGAGGTGGCGTTGATGACGACGTCGAACGCGTCGCCCGCCGCCAGTGCGTCCAGCCCGCCGCCGTCGATCGCCACACCGTCCAGATGCGGCGCCAGCTCGCGCGCCAGTGCACGCGCCTTGTCGGCCGTGCGATTGGCGATGGCGATGCGCGCGGCACCCGCGCGGGCCAGCGGCAGCAGCACGCCGCGCGTGGCACCGCCCGCGCCCACGAGCAGCACGCGCCGGCCGCGCAAGGGCACGCCCACGGTGCGCTCGATGTCGCGCACCAGCCCGATGCCGTCGGTGTTGTGCGCCTCGATACGGCCGCCGTCAAGGCGCAGCGTGTTGGCCGCGCCGGCCAGGCGGGCGTTGTCGGTCGCCTCGTTGGCCATCTGCAGCGCGGCCAGCTTGAAGGGCAGGGTCACGTTCATGCCGCGCCCGCCGGCGGCGCGAAAGGCCTGCACCGCGCGCTCGAAGCCGCCCGGCTCGGCACCTCCGTCGATCGCCTCGTACGTCATGTCCTGCGCCGTGGCCTGGGCGAACAGGCCGTGGATCAGCGGCGACTGGCTATGGGCGATGGGGTGGCCGATGACGGCGTAACGGTCGGGCATGGGCGCGATGGTAGCGGGCAGCGGCGGACTGGGTGACGGGCATCACGCGGCCGGTGCACATCGGCGGCAGCACGCAGGTGTGGGCAATCGAGCTGAGCAACGACGCCGGCGAGCTGACCTGCGTCGCGCGCACCACCATGGCGATGCTGGCCGCGCGCAGCCGGCCGCAGCCCCCCTCGAAATGTCCGAATCTTCAAGCAAAATCGGCCTCCAGCGCTTTCCCATCAGGCGCTGGCAGCTATTGTATTGATAGTGTTCCGCAAGCGGCACGGCCCGCCCGCCACCGCGCGCCGCGCCGTACACTGTCCCTCACCCGCAGGAGCCCACCCATGAACGCCCCCACCCAGCCCACCCACGTCATGCCGCAGATCAAGCCGCGCCCCGTGCCGCCGGCGCTGATCGAAGCGCTGAAGTCGCGCTTTGGCGCGCAGTTTTCGCAGGCGCAGGCGGTGCGCGAGCAGCATGGGCGCGACGAATCGGCCTTTACCACCGTGCCGCCGCCGGCCGCCGTGGTGTTTGCCGAAAGCACGCTGGACGTGCAGGACGCGGTCAAGCTGTGCGCCGCGCACAAGGTGCCCGTCATCCCGTACGGTGTGGGCTCTTCGCTCGAAGGCCACTTGCTGGCGGTGCAAGGCGGCATCAGCCTGGACGTCTCGCGCATGAACCAGGTGCTGAGCGTCAACGCCGAAGACCTGACGGTGACGGTGCAGCCGGGCGTGACGCGCGAGCAGCTCAACGCCGAGATCAAGAGCGCGGGCCTGTTTTTTCCGATCGACCCCGGCGCCAACGCCAGCCTGGGCGGCATGTGCGCCACGCGCGCCAGCGGCACCAACGCCGTGCGCTACGGCACCATGCGCGAGAACGTGCTGGCGCTGCAAGTGGTCACCGCGGCAGGCGAGGCCATCCGCACCGGCACGCGCGCCAAGAAAAGCAGCGCGGGGTATGACCTGACGCGCCTGTTCGTCGGCAGCGAAGGCACGTTGGGCGTGATCACCGAGGTCACCCTGCGCATCTACCCGCTGCCCGAGGCGGTGTCGGCCGCCATCTGCTCGTTTGCCAGCATCGGCGATGCCGTCAACACCGTGATCCAGATCATCCAGCTGGGTGTGCCGATCGCGCGCGTGGAGCTGCTGGACGGCCACACCGTGCGCATCGTCAACCAACACAGCAAGCTGACGCTGCGCGAGGGGCCGATGCTGCTGATGGAGTTCCACGGCTCGCCCGCCGGCGTGAAGGAGCAGACCGAGACCGTGCAGGCCATCGCGGCCGAGCACGGCGGCGCCGGCTTCGAATGGGCCGACACGCCCGAGGAGCGCACCCGCCTGTGGACGGCGCGGCACAACGCCTACTTTGCCGGCGTGCAAAGCCGCCCCGGCTGCCGCTGCATCACCACCGACGTGTGCGTGCCCATCTCGCGCCTGGCCGACGCGCTGCTGGACAGCGTGCAGGAGGCCGACGACAGCGCCATCCCCTACTTCCTGGTCGGCCACGTGGGCGACGGCAACTTTCACATGGGCTATCTGATCGACCCCGCCGACGACGACGAGCGCGCACGCGCCGAGCAGCTCAACCGCCAGGTCGTCGAGCGCGCGCTGGCGCTGGGCGGCACGTGCAGCGGCGAGCACGGCGTGGGGCTGCACAAGATGGGCTTTTTGCAGCAAGAGGCCGGCGCCGCCGCGGTCGACATGATGCGTACCATCAAGCGCGCGCTGGACCCGCTGGACATCATGAATCCGGGGAAGGTGTTTGGCTGAGCTGAAATCAGCCATCCGTCCGGTGCGACGCATCGCTTCCTCAACGACGCCCCTGCCTGAACATGCAAGAGCTCCATGGTGCAGAGCTCAAGATCATCCTGCATTCGCAGCGCGCCAACCTGTACTGCCTGGAGCATTGCCGCGTGCTCGTCAACGGGGGCCGCGTCGAGTACGTGACCGACGCGGGCAAAAAAAGCCTGTACTGGAACATCCCCATCGCCAACACAAACCCGAATGCACGACGCCATGCTCCCGCACTCGAAGGCGCCAGCTCCGCACCGCCGGCGCGCACGGCCAGCCTGCGCTGGGCGGGTACTCAGGCGGGGTGCATTGGCATGGGGTGCACCGCTCGCACCGCCTGTTGCAGCGCCTCATCGAGCTCGGCCACACGCAGGTCGTAGGCCGTTTGCAAATTCAGCCACGACTGCGCATCGCCACCAAAGAAGCGGCACAGGCGCAAGGCGGTGTCGGCGCTGATGCCCCGGCGTTCCAGCACGATGTTGTTGATGCGCGAGGCGGGCACGTGCAGTTGTTTGGCCAGAGCGTTGGCGCTCATGTCCATGGGCTTGAGGTATTCCTCGCGCAGCACTTCACCGGGGTGGGTGGGGCGCATACCGTTCTTGAACACGTCTTTCTCCTTGTCGGGCGTCGGCGTCAGTGGCAATCGACGATTTCCACGTCCGTCGGTCCTTTGTCCGTCCCAACAAAGCACACGCGCCATGGGTCGTTGATGCGAATGCTGTGTTGCCCTTGGCGGTCACCCGTCAGTGGCTCCAGCCGGTTGCCGGGTGGGCTGCGCAAGAAATCCAGGGTCACGGCGACATCGAGCTGCGCCAGCTTGCGCTCTCCCACCGATTGGATGTTGGCAAAGCTGCGCGTCCTGCCGCTGGTGAACAGGCGCCGGGTGTCTGGACACTTGAAGGAAACGATGGCCATGGCGTGTCGTGGATCTTGTCCCGTTTACCGATATTCGGTAAGCCAGCCAGCCATGTTGCCAAAGCCACGCACCCTGACTTGAAAGTCAGGCGTGTCTCAAATTTGGCGGTGGATTTTTCCACTCTGCCGACCTTGCGTGCGCTGGGTTCGCCGGTCTTGTCCACCTGATACGGCACATCGTTCACTGCCGCATAGGCAAGCCCGCGTCTTTTCTTTTTTTAGCGCGCCACCCTGTACGACGCCGGCCCCGCTGTCGCGCCCAACACAAACAGCTGGTTGACCACCCCCATCACATCATCGACCAGTCCCACCGACTGCTCCAGCAGGCGGCCCTGCTCCACCGACTGCACGCAGCCCTTGAGCGTGACGATGCGCCGCTGGCCCAGCACCCACACGCTGGTCTCGGCAAAGCGCAGGTCGTACTGGATGTACTTCTGCACGCGCGGGATGATTTCGGCGTCGTACTGGTACGAATTGGGCAGGCGGCAGCGGCCCGAGGTGTAGCAGCTGGTGCCGTGCTGGGTGCGCTCGTGCTGCTGCTCGCGCACCTCCTGCTCCGTATACAGCGGCCCCTCGGGCACGGGGCAGTGGGCGATGGCCGCGGTGACCTGCACGAAGGGGTCGTTGAAGGCGTTGGTGCGGGCCGGGGCGGGCCCGTCGGCATGGGCCGTGGCCACCAGGCACAAGACCAGCAACGGCCCGCGCCGGGCGATCGCCCCGACGAGTGGGCCGTTGGCCGCCTTGCGCGGGCGGCAGGGGACGGGGAGCATGGCCCCAAGCCGGTTTACTTGCCCGCCAGCACGTCCTGCGTGGCGGCGTCCAGCCGCCCGCTGGGCTGCAAGCCGTTGTCGCGCTGGAAGGCGCGCAGCGCGGTGGCGGTTTTGGGGCCGCCGCTGCCGTCGGGCGTGCCGACGTTGTAGCCCAGCTCGTTCAGGCGCGCCTGCGCTTCGCGCATCGACAGGGTCTTGCCGCCCTGGCCGGGGATGGAGGTGCGCGAGGGGCCGGCACCACCATCCACACCCAAGCGGCCACCTCCGCCCAGGCCCTGGCCCTGCACCGACTGCGCCTTGTAGCCGCGCAGCGCGCGCACCATCTGGTTGTAGGCGTCCATGAAGGCGGCGGTGATGACCTTGCCCTGCGGCGTGTTCTGGTAGCCCCCCAGGCCGCCGCCGGCGCTGCCGCCGAACAGGCTGCCAAAGCCGCCAAAGTCGGTCTTGGAGGCGCTGCCCTCCGACGCCGCGACCTGCACGCCGGACCGGTTGTCCACCAGCGTCAGCATGGTGCTGGCCTCGCGCGTCTTGGTGCCCGCGGCCACGGCGCCGAACAGGCCACCGGCGCGCCCGCCGATCAGCCCACCCAGCGCGCCGCCCACGCCGCCGGTGTCGCCTTCACTGAAGATGATCTCGGGCGACATGGCGTAGTCGGACGCGACCATCTGGCCGCCCCCCATCTGGCTGCCCTGGCGCATCTGGCCGGAGGCCATCAGCTCGCGCTCGCGGTTCATGGCGTTCATGCCGGCGGCGCTGCGCTCGACGATGATGAAACAGTTGGACTGCTGCACCAGCAGGCGCAGCAGGTTGGCCGTGGGCGGCAGCTTGTATTCGTTGCGCAGGATGGTGTACCAGCCGGCGTTCTGGTTCTCGACCAGCGAGACGGTGCCCAGGGGCGATGCGCAACGCTCCAGTTGTCCGCTCGCGCCCGATGTGGCGGCGCCGGCGGCGCTGCCGGTGGCCACCGTCTTGGAATCGGCGCTGCCCATTTTCATGTCGGTGGTTTCGCAGCCGGCCAGGGCCAGCGCAGCCAGCACGGCGCCGGCGGTCAATGCGAGATGCTTGGGGGTGGGCATGGTGAGATAGGCTCCTCGTCCTTGGGTGAATTTCGTTTTGCCGCGATCGCCGCTGCGGCGCGCCCGGCGGGCGGTGATGATAACCGCAGAGCGCGGCTGGACAAAGCTCCCGGTCGCCGTCGCTTGCTCAGGATCCTGGGGGCCCCGGTCGCGGCCGTTCAAAGCCGGCCGCCGCTGCCCAGGCGCAGCACGGAATACAGCACCAGGCCGATGCGTGCCCAGGGTGTCCTTGAGGTGGAAGCAGAACAGGAAGCCTTGTCGAGCCGGACGTTCTCGATGGCCAGCAAGCCGATGATCATGAAGCCGAAGATGGCGGCGATCAGCAGCGAGCCGCGCACGCCGAAGCCATGCCGGCGCGACATCACGCTGCTGGACGGATCGGTGCGATGGGCGATGCGCCCGGCGCCCCAGCCCAGCAGCGCACCGATGGCGGTGACCGTCACCCCGCCAGGATGCCCCGCTTGCGCCCGGCGACAAAGGTCACCAACGCGGCGATGAACAGCTGGATCAGCGTGGTAACGGTGCCCGGCCATGCCCCCGGTGATTTGCAGCCAGTTCTGGCGCGGGTCGTCGGGCACGGATTCGAGCGCATGGTCTTCCATGCGCTCCGCAACTTGGGCTTGGGCCGTGCGATTCTCCTCGGTGGGGGACTGTCGCGGGGTTGGAATGGGCTCGGGTGGACGATCTTCGCCGGGGGGTGGCTCAGGCGCTGGGCAGCATGATTTTCAGCCCCAGCGTTGCCTCGCGCTCGCCCAGGGCCTTGCCGCTGGGGTCGAGCAGGGCGGCGGCGCGCAGGCTGGCGAGGGTGGCGCCGGCGTCTGGCTGTTCGCTGATCTGGGGCACGGCCCGCATCAGGCGATCGAACTTGCCGGTGCCGCGCGTGTGCGTGTCGCTGTAGCCCTTGATAAGCTGGCGGCAGCGCAGCACTTCGGTGGCCAGTGCTGCGTCGCCGCGCTCCAGCGCCTGTTCGGCCACGGCCAGCCAGGCCTGCCAGTGCGCCACCTCTTCGGCGTGGCGGCGGTTGCCGCGGCGCCAGCGGGCCAGGCTGGCCATCAGACGCAGCTGCATGTGGCCCTTGACCGTGTGGGTCTGGATGCGCCGGCCTTTGTTCAGGCGCGGGCCCAGCCAGGCCTTCAGGCGTGGCGAGCGATCCAGCCAGTCGGCCCAGCCGGCGGGCAGCAGGCCCATGGCTTCTTCCAGGCGGGGGTGAAAGTACTCCTCCATGCCCACCACGTCATCGGCCTGGCCGCCGACCTCGCCGCGGATGCGCGCAAAGCGCTCGGCGCGGGTCTTCAGGTCGGCCACGCGGATCACGTCGTCGTAGGACATGGCCACGGCAATCCAGTGCGCGGCGGCAATCGTCAAGTCGGCCGTCGCGGGCGCCGGATCGCGCCGGGCCAGGCGCGCCACGTGGTCCAGGTATTCGCTGCCGTAGGCCACGTCCTGCCAGTCCACCACGCGCGCCAGGCCTTCGCCCAGCCAGGGCCAGGCGGGCTGGGCAAACTCCTGGCGGATGCGCGCCAGCAGGGGCGCCAGCGCCGGGCTGGCGGCTTTGCCGGGCAGCGGGCGCGGAGCGGTCTTCATGGCCTCGGCCTTGGCGGCCAGCGCGGGCGGGGTGGGGCGGGTGCGGGCCAGCTCGGCGCCGGCGCGCAGGGCCTTCAGGCTGGCTTGCGCGCCCTTTCCGCCGCGCTCGACCACCTGCTCGAAGGCCTGCTGGTGAAAGGGCAGCACGTCGCAGCCGGCCAGCGCGCCAAACAGGCTGGCCGAGATCATGCTGCCGTGGTTCACCGCCAGCGCCTGCATGTCGTCGGCCACCACGCGGCGCGCCGCCTGGCGCACCAAGTCCAGCACGCCGGCGCTGTCGGCGGCGCCGTCGCCGGGCACCATTTTTTCCTGCACGGCGTAGGTGCGGTGCGTGCTGGTGATGACGGTGGTGCGGTTGGGCGTGACCAGGCCGCGCGCCACGGCGCGGCCGGCTTCCATCAGCTCGGCGGCAATCAGGATGTCGACCTCGCCGGGGATAGGCATCTGCGCCAGCACCGGCGTCTGGCCGGGCGTGGGTTCGACCAGCTCGATGTAGTAGATGGTGGCGCCGGTGCGCTGCGCCACGCCAGCCACCGAGGTGGCCTGCGCGGTCCAGCCGGCGTCCTCGGCCAGGGTGGTGATCCAGTCCTCCAGCACGCCGCCGCCCTGGCCGCCCAGGGCCATGATGGCGATGGTGATCATGCGCGGCTTCATGGGCGCACCTCGTCGATGGTGGCGCCGTAGAGCTGGCGCGCGGCGCGCCGGCGCTCGCCGCGCCCCTGCAGCCAGCCGACGGCGCCGCGGCGCAGGCCGGCCAGCCAGCGATCCCAGCCCGTGGGGTTGTTGACCTTGTGCGCCTTGTAGAACGAGGGGCACAGCACGGCGGCGTCGGCCACCTCGCCGCAGTGGCCGCAGGCCACGCAGGCCTCGTCCACGCTGGCCACCGGGTCGGGCTTGAGCGCGTCGCCGCTGGGCGCCAGCGTGAGGCTGGGGCAGCCCGACAGGCGCATGCAGGCGTGGTCGCCCGAGCACACCGCGGCGTCCACGCCAAAGCGCTCCTTCAGTACCCGCTCGCCTTGCTTGATGGCCAGGGCCTTTTGCGGCTTTTCGCGCCGTTGGCGGTTGAGCATGCACTCGCTTTGCGCGATCACCACCTTGGGGCCGGGCTCGGTGGACGTCAGCGCCTCGTGCAGCGCCTGCTTCATCTGCGCCACGTCGTAGGTGCGCGGGATCAGCCGCACCCAGTCCACGCCCACGCCGCGCACCGCCTGCTCGATGGGGTGCAGGGTGCTTCGGTTGGGGTTGGTGTTGCGCGACGAGGGGATGTCCTGTCCGCCGGTGGCTGCCGAGTAGTTGTTGTCAACGATGACGAAGACGTTGTTCTGCTTGTTGAACACCGCGTTGGCAATGCCCGAGGTCAGGCCGTTGTGCCAGAAGCCGCCGTCGCCCATGAAAGCCACCGCCTTCTTGCTGGCGCCCAGCTGGCCGCCGGCGTTGAAGGCCGAGGCACTGCTGCCGCCCAGGCCGTAGCCCATGGTGGTGGCGCCGATCTCGAAGGGCGGCATGATCTGGAACAGGTGGCAGCCGATGTCGGAGGACACGTGGTGCACGCCCAGCTCGGCCTCGACCAGCTTGTAGGCCGAGAAGATGGGCCGCTCGGGGCAGCCCACGCACAGGCCGGGCGGGCGCGGGGGCAGCAGCAGGCCGATGGCGGCGGCCATCTGCGGCACTTCGGTGGCGGCCGGCTCGGCCGGTGCTGGCGCAGCGAGTGCGGCGAGCTCGGCCACGGCCTCCTTGCGGCGCGACACGGTTTGCGTCACCTTGCTGCCCAGCGCGTCGGGGCGGTGACGCTCGAAGAAGCCGCGCAGGCCCTTGCGCAGTGCGTCCACGGTGTAGTCGCCGCCCATGGGCAGCACGTCCTTGCCGTGCACGGTGGTGGGCAGGCCGTGGCGCCCCAGGATGGTGTTCAGGTGCTGCTCGTGGTAGTCGGGCTGGCCTTCTTCCACCATCAGCACGGCCTTCTTGCCCTGGCAAAAGCGCACCACCTCGTCTTCCACCAGCGGGTAGGCCACGTTCAAGATGTGCAGCGGCACGCGCGACTGGCCGAACAAGTCCGCCAGGTCCAGTTGCATCAGCGCGCGCAGCGTGTTGTTGGTCATGCCGCCCAGCATGATCACGCCCACGTCATCCAGGCTGCCGTCGCCGTCGTGGAATTCGTTGAGCCGGTGCGCCTGGATGAACTTCACCGCCGCGGGCCAGCGCTGCTCGATTTTTTCTTTCTCGTGCAGAAACGACGCGGGTGGCAGCACGATGCGGTTGACGTCGCGCACCGGGTTTTCCAGCGCCTGCTTGAGCGTGAAGGCCGGGCGGCGGTTGGCCTGCGTGACAAAGCTGCCGTGCAGGTGGCAGGAGCGAATGCGCAGCTCCAGCATCACGGGGGTGTTGCTGGCCTCGGACAGCGCAAAGCCGTCGTGCACCGCCTTGACGATGGCCGGCAGGTTGGGCTGCGGGTCGAGCAGCCACATCTGCGACTTCATGGCAAAGGCGTGGGTGCGCTCCTGCATGATGGAGGAGCCCTCGCCGTAGTCCTCGCCGACGATGATCAGCGCGCCGCCCAGCACCCCGCCCGAGGCCAGGTTGGCCAGCGCGTCGGAGGCCACGTTGGTGCCCACGGTGGACTTCCAGGTGACGGCCCCGCGCACCGGGTAGTTGACCGAGGCCGACAACGCCGCCGCCGCGGCCGCTTCGCTGGCAGCGGGCTCGAAGTACACGCCCAGCTCCTTCAGGATGGGCTGGGCGTCGGCCAGCACGTCCATCAGGTGCGAGATCGGCGAGCCCTGGTAGCCGGTGACGTAGCCCACGCCAGCCTCCAGCAGGGCCTTGGTGACGGCCAGGATGCCCTCGCCCCGAAACACCGTGCCCGCGGGCACCTTCAGTTGCTCGACTTCCTGGACGAATGAGCGTTCTGCCATGTCACTTCTCCTGGGCCCGGGCCACCTGAGTCCGGAACTCTTGCGGCAAGGTTCTACGCGACGCCCACGGCGTCAAGCCAGCCCATGCGCCGAATGATGCACCCTGCAAGGGGATGGGCGAAACATCGCGCAGCGCGTGAAGACTGGGGTATGCCATTTCAAGGCACCAGCGCCAGCACGCGCAGCGGGCTGCCGGAGCCGTTCTTGATCTTCAGCGGCGCGCTGACGATGACGGCGCCGGTGGGCGGCAACTGGTCCAGGTTGGTCAGGCACTGCAGGCCGTACTTGTTGGCGCCGTGCATCAGCGTGTGGCAGGGGTAGGCCACGGGCCAGGCGTAGGACTGGCCGGCGTCGGTGTTGATGGTCTCCACGCCGAAGCCGCGCACGTCGCGCTTCACCAGCCACTCCACCGCCGCTTGCGTGGGGCCGGGGGTGTGGGCGCCGTCTTCCTTCATGTTGACGTAGCGCGCGGGGTCGCTGATGCGCTTGCTCCAGTCGGTGCGAAACAGCACCCAGGCGCCTGCGGGGATCCGGCCGTGCCTGGCTTCCCACGCTTCGAGGTGCGACACATCCAGATTGAAGTCGGCGTTGGCCGCCACCTCGGCGCTGCAATCCACCACGCAGGCCGGGCCGATGAAGGCCTTGGGGTCCATGGTGTCCACCGTGTTGTTGGGGTGGTCCTTGCCGGTGATCCAGTGCACCGGCGCGTCGAAGTGCGTGCCGGTGTGCTCGCCGCAGGAGAAGTTGTTCCAGTACCAGCCGGGGCCGGCCTCGTCGTAGTGGCTGATGGTCTCCTGCTTGAAGGCCCACACCTGGCCGAACTGCGGCGGCAGCACCAAGGGCGGAAACTCGGGCGAGAGGGTGTGGGTGAGATCGACGATCTTCAACGCGCCGCAGGCGATGTCCTGCGCGAATTGGGCCAGCGATGTGCTCATGCGTGTCTCCTGATGGGGTCGGTTCAAACGCCGGCCGAGTGGGTTGCAAGCCGGACAGCCCGGTCGATCGCCGCCCCGCCCGATGCGGCGGCGCTGATCGACCCGTGGTGCGATGCTGACGCCAGCGGCCGGTCGGGCGCAAGCCGAAACGCGAATATCCCTGTCCGTTTTGCGATGTCACCCGCCGAAGCAAGGGAAAACCCCGAGCGCGCACCCGCCCGCTTCGCAGATACTTCATGTCTAAAGTAACGTCGTCATCGGGACGACTGCCCCCATGCTCGCGCCCGCCTTGCCTGCACCCGCCTCTCGCCTGCTGGATTCGTTTCCGCTGATCCGTTCGCGCTCGGCGGATGAGGCGCGCCAGCGCGTGGGCGACGTGTTTTCGCCGCATCGGCTGGAGCTGCGCGGCGACAGCCGCGGGCTGGACGTGCGCCACAACCGGGTGGCGCTGGGGCAATCGGCCATCAACGTGCTGCACTACGGCGCCGAGGTGGAGATCGACCCGGGCGAGCGCGGCGACTTCTACCTGGTGCAACTGCCCTTGAGCGGCCACGCCCAAGTCCGCAGCGGCGGCGACGAGGTGGCGGTGGACGAGGCTGTGCTCAGCGTGCTGCGCCCGCGTGTGCCCAGCCGCATGCGCTGGAGCCGCGACTGCACCATGCTGCTGCTGCAAGCGCCCAGCCGGCTGGTGCATGGCCACGTGGGCCTGGGCGAGCCGCCGCGCATGGCCCTGGCGCGCCGCCGCCAGGAGCCCCAGGTGGCCGCCTGGTGCCAGGCCCTGCTGGACCTGACGCGCAACATCGACTGTTTTGGCGCCCAGTGGCTGGCGCACCCCAGCGCCGTCGCCGCCATCGAAGGCTTTTTGCTGACGGCCTTTTCCTGCCTGTTGACCGAGCCCGGCCCCGCGCCCGCCAGTGCGTCCGCCCGCGCGCCGGCCGACGCGCGCAGCCTGCGCCGCGCCAAGGACTACATCCACGCGCACCTGGACCGCCCCCTCGTGCTGGCCGACATTGCCCGCCAGGCCTGCGTCAGCCCGCGCACACTCGAGCTGGTCTTCAAGCGCCACGGCGAGGCCTCGCCCCTGGCCTACGCCCGCCACCAGCGCCTGAACGCGGCCCATGCGGCGCTGCGAGCGCTCGCGCGCGAGGGGCGTTCGGCCAGCGTCACCGACGTGGCGCTGGCCCACGGCTTCGTGCACCTGGGGCGCTTCAGCGCCCAGTACCGCGCGCAGTTTGGCTGCCTGCCTTCGCAAACCCTGAACGCGCCCGCCGCCCTCGCCGCCTGATCGGGCCCGCCACGCACCGCGCGCCGCTGCGTGCCATGATTGGGCGCATGAACCGCATCGACTCTCCCCACGCCGCCCGCCGCGCCCGACTGGCCGCCCAGCTGGGTGCCGGCGGCATCGCCATCATCCCCACGGCGCCGGTGCAGCCGCGCAACCGCGACAGCGACTTTCCGTACCGGCCCGACAGCTATTTCTTTTACCTGACCGGCTTTGACGAGCCCGACGCCTGGCTGGTGCTGACCGCCGACGGGCGCAGCCTGCTGTTTTGCCAGCCCAAGGACGCCGAGCGCGAGATCTGGGACGGCTATCGCCTGGGCCCCGAGGCCGCGCCCGCCGCGCTGAGCGTGGACGGCGCGCATTCGGTCGTCGAGATCGACGCCCTGCTGCCCAGGCTGCTGGAGAACACCCGCACCGTGTGGTATCCGTTTGCCACGCACCCGGGGCTGGAGTCGCGCATCGACGGCTGGCTGCAAAAGGTGCGCGCGCGCGTGCGCTATGGCGCGCTGGCGCCCGACGGCCAGCGCGACGCCTGCGCGCTGCTGGACGAAATGCGCCTGGTGAAGGACGCGCACGAGCTGGGCGTGATGCGCCGCGCCGGCCAGATCAGCGCACGCGGACACATCCGCGCCATGCAGCGCAGCAGCGCCATGCTGCGCGCCGGCCAGGACGTGCGCGAATACCACCTGGAGGCAGAGCTGCTGCACGAGTTTCGCCAGCACGGCTCGCAGGCGCCGGCCTACACCAGCATCGTGGCGGCAGGCGCCAACGCTTGCGTGCTGCACTACCGCGCGGGAGCAGCGCCGATCAAGGACGGCGAGCTGGTGCTGATCGACGCCGCCTGCGAGCTGGACGGCTACGCCAGCGACATCACGCGCACCTTTCCGGCCAACGGGCGTTTCAGCGGCCCGCAGCGCACGCTGTACGAGCTGGTGGCGGCCAGCCAGGACGCGGCCGTGGCGGCCACCCGGCCCGGCGCGCGCTTCAACGACCCGCACGAGGCGGCGGTGAAGGTGCTGGCCCAGGGCATGCTGGACACCGGCCTGCTGGACCGCAACAAGGTCGGCGGTCTGGATGACGTGATCGAAAAGCGCGCCTACTTTCCCTTCTACATGCACCGCACCAGCCACTGGATGGGCATGGACGTGCACGACTGCGGCAGCTACGTCGAGCCCGCCGAGGTCGGCCAGGTGAGCGAGCGGCGCGACCCGCTGACGGGCGAGCTCATCAAGGACCGGCCCAGTCGCATCCTGCGCCCCGGCATGGTGCTGACCATCGAGCCGGGCCTGTACGTGCGCCCGGCCGAGGGCGTGCCGGAGGCGTTCTGGCACATCGGCATCCGCATCGAGGACGACGCCGTGGTGACCGAGTCCGGCTGCGAGCTGCTGACGCGCGGCGTGCCGGTGGCGGTCGATGAGATCGAGGCGCTGATGCGCGCGTGAACCGCCCCTGACTTGAAAGCAAAACCGGCTGCTCACGCTTGATGGACAAGCGCGGGCAGCTATCCATTCAGGAGTTCATCCAAACACCGCGCGCCACAGCGCGGTGATGGCCGCCTGCTCGCCGGCCAGGGCCGTGCGGGCCACCTGGGTGGGCTGCTCGTCCAGCCGCGCCAGGTGCTGGGCGTGGCGCAGGCTGCGGTAGGCGTCGGCCGCGCCATGGCCCACGCCGGCGGGCAGCAGGCCGGCGGCTTCGGCGCGCACCAGCAGCGCGATGTTGCCCAGGTTGGGTTCCAGCTCGGGGTGCTCGCGCGTGTGCGCCAGCACCAGGTATTGGGTGGCGAACTCCGCGTCGATCATGCCCCCGGGGCTGTGCTTGACGTCGAACTGGCCGGCGGGCACCGGGTGCGCCGCGCGCATCTTCTCGCGCATGGCCCCGATCTCGGCGCGCAGGGCGGCGTGGTCGCGCGGGGCGGTGATCACGGCGTGGCGCACGGCGTTGAAGCGCTGCTCCATCGGTGACGGAGCGGCTGCGGCAGCGTCGGGAACGACGGGGGGCACCTCGAGCGGCGCGCGGCCGCCCGAAGGCGCGAGGCCCCCCCCGGGAGGCAGCGCACCCTGCGCAGCAGGGGAGCGTGGGGGCACCTCGAGCGCCGCGCGGCCGTCCGAAGGCGCGAGCGCCCCCCCGGGGGGCAGCGCACCATGCGAAGCAGGGGAGCGTGGGGGCACCATCCTCGCTCTTGTCATCGCCTGGTGCTCCCACGTCCACGCGGTGTTGCTGCCGCGCTGCTGCTGGTAGTCGGCGTAGGCGTCGAAGCGGGTGACCAGCAGGCCCGAGCCGCCGTTGGGGCGCAGGGCGGTGTCGATTTCGTACAGGTCACCCTCGGCGGTCTTGAGCGTGAGCCAGGTGATGAGCTTGCGCACCAGCGCGGCGTAGACCTCGGCGGCGCGCTCGTCGTCATCGTCGTACACGAACACCAGGTCCAGGTCGCTGCCGTAGCCCAGCTCCTTGCCGCCCAGCTTGCCGTAGCCGATGATGCCCAGCTGGGGTTGTTCGCGGTGGCGGTGGCGCACCAGCGGCCAGCACCACAGCAGGGTCATGCGCAGGATGGCGTCGGCGAGGGCGGACAGGTCGTCGGCGACCTGCTCGATGCTGATGCTGTGCTCGACGTCGCGCACCAGGGTGCGAAACACCTCGGCGTGGTGCGCGCGGCGCAGCAGGATCAGCAGGTTTTCCTCGTCGTCCTCGCCGCCGCGGGCCAGCGCCCGACGGCGCTCGTGCAGTTCGTGCTCGAGCGCGGCCGCATCGAAGCGCGCGGCCAGCACGTCGGGGTTGGCCAGCTCGTCGATCACGCCGGGGTGCAGCATCAGGTAGCGCGCGGGCCAGCGCGCGGTGCCCAGCACGCGCAGCAGGCGCTCGTGTGCGATGGGGCGCTCCAGCAGCAGCGCCAGGTAGTTCTGGCGCCGGCGCAGGGCGTCCACCCAGGCCAGAAAGCGCAGCACGGCGGTCTCGCTCACGCGGCCCTCGCGCAGCCAGTCGAGGGTGCGCGCGGTCAGGCGCTGCAGGCGCTGGCGCGCGCCGTCGCGCAGGCCGTGCACGTTGGGCAGCTGGCACCAGCGCAGCAGCTCGGCGCGCACGGCGGGGTTGTCGGTGCGCTCGGCCAGGTGGCTCAGGTCGGCCTCGGCGTGCGCGCCGGCGGAGGCGCCGGTGCCGAGCTGCTTGCAGGCCTTGCACGGCGCGGTCTCGCCCAGCAGCTGGTCGAACTGGCTGGCCACCGCCTCGCGGTGGGCATCGAGCTCGTGCAGGAAGGGGCACAGCTGGGAAAACCCCATGCTGCGCGCCAGCCACAGCAGGTCCTCGTCGCTCGTGGGCAGCAGGTGGGTCTGCTGGTCGTCCAGGTATTGGCTGCGGTGCTCGACGCGGCGCAGAAAGACGTAGGCACGCGCCAGTGCATCGGTGGTCTGGTGCGGCATCAGGCCACCCTGGTCGATGCGCTCGAGCGCCGTGAGCGTGGGGCGGGTGCGCAGCTCGGGGTATTGGCCGCCGCGCACCACCTGCAGCAGCTGCACGGTGAATTCGACCTCGCGGATGCCCCCGCGCGAGAGCTTGACGTCGCTGGCGCGCGCCGGCCGCCCGGCGCTGCGCTTGTTGGCGTGGTCGCGGATTTGCCGGTGCAGCTCGCGCAGCGCGTCGAACACGCTGTAGTCCAGGTACTGCCGAAACACGAAGGGCTGCACCACCGCGCGCAGCGCCTGCGCCGAGCCGTCGGCCAGCGCGGCGCGCGGGGCGACGACGCGGCTCTTGAGCCAGGCAAAGCGCTCCCATTCGCGGCCCTGCACGCGCAGGTACTCGGCCAGCGTGGCCAGCGAACTGACGGGCGCGCCCGAGTTGCCGTTGGGGCGCAGCGCCAGATCGACGCGGAACACGAAGCCGTGCTCGGTCACCTCGCCAATCAGCGTGCTGATCAGGCGCACCGCGCGGGTGAAGTATTCGTGCACCGAGATGCGCCCGCCGCCGTCGGCGCGGCCGGCGCTCTCGCCGTCCTCGTCGTGCACGTAGATCAGGTCGATGTCGCTGGACACGTTGAGCTCGCGCGCGCCCAGCTTGCCCATGCCGACCACCCACAGCCGGGCGCGCTGCCCGCTGGCCGCCAGCGGGGCGCCATGGCGCGCGTCGAGTTGGGCAAAGGCCTCGGTGCAGGCCTCATCCAGCGCCAGCTCGGCCAGTTCGGTCACGGCCGCAGTGACGGTTTGCAGCGGCGCGCCCTGCTCGCAATCGAGCACCACCAGGCGCTCCATCACCAACTGGCGCAGGATGCGCAGCGCTGCGCCGGTGGCGTGGCCACGCGCGCGCAAGACCGCCAGCGTGGCGGCCATGGCAGCCGCGGTGGGCGCGCCGGGCGCCAGCAGCGGCAACTCGTCCGCATAGCGGCGGCGCAGCCGCTGCACCAGGCGCGAATGGGCGGCCAGGCCGCCGGCGGGCAAGTCGAGTGCCGTGGACACATCGGTCATGTCAGTGATCCATGGCGCTGCGCGCCACCCGCGGCAGATGAAACCCAACGAGCCGAGCGGCCGCGAAGCAGGCCACGCCCGCGATCGCCGTGGCCGGGGTCCCCCCCGGTCACTGGCGATGCCCCCTCGAAGGGGGAAGGCGAAACATCGCGCAGCGAGTGGAGACTGGGGGTGGCTTTTTCTCCGCGGGTCATAATTTCCTTCATGGCCATCGGCGCAGTGGCGCAGGGGGCCACGGTGTCCACCGGTCTCCCGGGATGGCCCGGTAGTCTGTTTGTCAAACGCTCTTGAATTTTCCCTTGATCCGCGTTTTTGCCATCGTGATGCGCTGGACCGTGTTCGCGGTGGCGGCCTTGCTGCTGGCCGCCGTGACCGGCTGGGCCGTGCTGCACTGGTTCATTGTGCCGCGAATCGACGATTTCCGTCCGCGCCTGACGGCCTGGGCCAGCCAGGCGCTGGGGGCTCCCGTGACCATTGGCGCGCTGACGGTGCAGTCCAATGCCCTGCTGCCGGCCATTGCCGTGCAGGATGTGCGCGTGCTGGGCCCCGAGGGTCAGGCCGCGCTGCACGTGCCGCACGCGCTGGTGGTGTTCTCGGTCGCTTCGCTGCTGCGCGGCGGGCTGGAGCAGCTGGTGATCGACGCGCCCGAGATCACGCTGCGGCGCACGGCGCAGGGGCGTTTGCTGATTGGCGGCATCGATGTGTCGGGCGACAAGGCCGCCGACACGGGCGCGGTCGACTGGGTGTTTTCGCAAGAGGAGATCGCGGTGCGCGGCGCGCGCGTGCACTGGCTGGACGACGTCCACCCCGAGCGGCCGGCGGCGCTGTGGCAGCAGGTGGACGCGGTGCTGCGCAACGGTCTGCGACGCCACCAGCTGCGCCTGGATGCCACGCCCGACGGCGCCTGGGGCGAGCGCTTCACGCTGATCGGGCGCTTTCGCCAGCCGCTGCTGGACTTGCACGCCGGGCGCTGGCAAAGCTGGGACGGGCAGCTGTACGCCAGCGTGCCGCGCGTGGAGGCGGCCCCCTGGGCACAACTGCTCGATGCCAGCGAGCGCTGGGGCGTGAGCGCGGTGGACGGCCGGGCGGCGCTGCGCGTGTGGGCCGAGATCCGGCACGGCGTTCCCGTCGAGGCCACGGCCGACGTGGCGCTGGGCGACGCCACGGCCACGCTGGCGCCGGGCTTGCCGCCGCTGGCCCTGGCCCAGTTGCGCACGCGGCTGGTGTGGCGGGCGCTGGACGGCGGCTTTCAGCTGAGCACGCAAGGCCTGCAATTCACCGAGGCGGGCGGCCGTGCCTGGCCGGGCGGCAACTTTCAGGTCAGCCACCGCGCCAGCGGCGGGGCGCTGCGCGGCGACCGCCTGGACCTGGCGGCCCTGAGTCGCATGGCCACGCGCCTGCCCCTGCCGGCCGACGTGCGCCAGCGCGCCGTGCAGCTGGACGCGGCGGGCGTGGTCGAGCACGTGGACGCCAGCTGGAGCGGCCCCTTGGCGACACCCACCGGTTGGCGTGTGCAGGCCGCCGCCACCGGCTTGCGCGTGGCCGCGCAGGCGCGCGCTGCCGAGCCGAACGGCCATGTACCGGCGGGCGTGCCGGGGCTGGAGGGCGTGGCGCTGCAGCTGGAGGCGGGGCCATCCGGCGGGCGTGCCAGCGTGACGCTGCGCGAGGGCGCGCTGGAGTTTCCCGGCGTGTTCGAGGAGCCGCGCATCCCCCTGGCGCAGCTGTCGGCCAAGCTCCAGTGGCGCGTGCAGGGCGAGCGCATCGAGGTGCAGGCCGACGACGTGGAGCTGGCCAGCCCGGACGCCGCTGGCCGCTTCAAGGGCCGTTGGCACACCGGCGAGGCCGAGGACGGCAGCGGCGCGCGCTTTCCGGGCGTGCTGGACTTGCAAGGCGCGTTCAGCCGGGCCAACGCCGCGCGCGTGTACCGCTACCTGCCGCTCAGCCTGCCGGTGAAGGCGCGCAACTACGTGCGCGACGCCATCCGCAAGGGCGAGGGCCGCGACGTGGTGGTGCGCGTGCAGGGCAAGCTGCACGAGCTGCCCTTCAACCTGCCGGGCGAGCGCGGCACCTTCCGTATCGCGGGGCCGCTCAGCGGGGTGCAGATGCAGTACGTGCCCCAGCATCTGCAACCGGCGGGGCAGGCGAGCTGGCCGGCGCTGGAAGGGCTCTCGGGCGAGCTGATCTTCGAGGGCGCCGGCATGCGCGTGCGCGGCGGCGCGGCGCGCGTGCAGGGCCATCCGGGCTGGCGCTTTGACGGCATCGAAGCGGAGATCGCCGACTTCAAGCACACCGACGTGGTGGTGCAGGCCCAGGGACGCGGCGCGCTGGCGGCGGCGCTGGACATTGTGCGCAACTCGCCGGTGGCGCAATTCACCCACCACGCGCTGGATGCGGCGCGGGCCAGCGGCGACGCGGCGCTGGAGCTGAAGCTGGAGCTGCCCGTCAAGACCATCGAGCAGTCCAAGGTGCAAGGCCGCGTGCTGCTGGCCGCCAACGACCTGCGCCTGGCGCCCGGTGCGCCGCCGCTGGCGCAGGCCGCCGGCACGGTCACCTTCTCGGAAAGCGGCTTTGCCATCGACAAGGCGCAGGCGCAACTGCTGGGCGGTGGCGTCGTGGTCAGCGGTGGCACCGTCAAGGGCGCCGCCGCCGGCGCGGCGTCGGTGCAGGTGACGGCGCGCGGCAACGCCAGCGCCGAGGGCCTGCGCCAAAGCGCCGACTGGGGGGCGGATTGGGCCGCGGTGGCCGCGCTGGCGCGCCAGGCCAGCGGCAGCACGGCCTACGAGGCCGTCGTCGGCTTTCCCGAGGGCGGCGCCGACGTGCACGTGCGCAGCGACTTGCGCGGGCTGGCGCTGAACCTGCCCGCGCCGCTGGACAAGCCGCAGGACGCGGCATGGCCGTTGCACGTCGAGCTGGGCCCGTTGGCAGGCAGCGCCGGGCGCGAGCGCTTGCGCGTGCGGCTGGCCGATCGTTTGGCGCTGGACTATGAACGCCAGGCGGGCGCTGCCGGCGCGCCCGCACGCGTGCTGCGCGGGGCGATCGCCGTGGGGGCCTTGGGTGAAGGCGCCGCCGCAGCGCCCGCCCTGCCGGCCGCCGGCGTGCAGGCGCAGCTGAAGTGGCCGGCCCTGGACGTGGACGCCTGGGAGCGCGCGCTCGATCGCATGGGCGAGGCGGCGCCGGCCCCTCCGCAGGCCGCGACGAGTGCCGCGGCGCCCCCCGCCGTTCCCGCCGCCGCACCCGCTCCGGCCGCCGACGAATACCTCCCCACCCGCGTGGCGGTGCAGGTGGACACGCTGCAGGTGGACGATCGCACCCTGCACGCGGTGGACGTGAACGCCACGCGCAACGGCACCCGCTGGAGCGCACAGGTGCAGGCGCGCGAGCTGGCCGGCCGCGTCGAGTACACCCTGGGCGCGGACGGCAGCGCCGGCGCGGTGCATGCGCGCCTGTCGCGCCTGGCCATCGCCGCCAGCGACACGCCCGAGAGCGGCGCGCTGGAGCAGCCGTCCACGCGCATTCCGGCGCTGGACGTGGTGGTCGATGACTTCGAGCTGCATGGCCGCAAGCTGGGCCGCCTGGAAGTGCAGGCCGTCAACCGCGACGTGGGTGCCGGGCGCGCCGCCGGCGGCAACGCCGTCCAGGAATGGCAGCTGACCCGGCTGGCCCTGGCCGTGCCCGAGGCGAGCTTGAGCGCCAGCGGGCGCTGGGCCGCGCAGCCGCGCGCGCCGGCGCTGCCCACGGGCGCGCGCTCGGCGCGCAGCGCCGACGACCAGCGCCGCACGGCGCTGGACTTCAGCCTGGACGTGCGCGACGCCGGCGCCCTGCTGGCGCGCTTCGGCATGGCCGGCGTGCTGCGCGGCGGCAAGGGCAAGATCGACGGGCAGCTGGGTTGGGTCGGCACGCCGTTTTCGCCGCACTACGCCAGCATGGACGGCCAACTGCACGTGGACGTCGGCGCCGGCCAGTTCCTCAAGGCCGACCCGGGCATCGCCAAGCTGCTGGGCGTGCTCAGCCTGCAAGCGCTGCCGCGCCGGCTGACGCTGGACTTTCGCGACGTGTTCAGCGCCGGCTTTGCCTTTGACTTCGTGCGCGGCGATGCCAAGGTCGAACACGGCGTGCTGCGCACCCAGAACCTGCAGATGAAGGGCGTCAACGCCGCCGTGCTGATGGACGGCAGCGTCGATCTGGATCACGAGACGCAGAAGCTGCGCGTGCTGGTGGTGCCCGAGATCGACGCCGGCACCGCCGCGCTGGCCACCGCCCTCATCAATCCCGCCATCGGCCTGGGGGCCTTCGTGGCGCAGCTGGTGCTCAAGCAACCGCTGATCCAGGCGGCCACGCGCGAGTTCGAGATCACGGGCCGCTGGGACAATCCAGAAATCGTGCCCGTCAAGGCCTCGGCGCCCGTGCCCGCCGCATCCTCACCCAAGGAGAAGTGATGAAAGTTGCCGCCATCCAGATGGTCTCGGGCACCCGCGTGGACGACAACCTGCAAACCGCGCGCGCCCTGCTGGCCCAGGCCGCCGCCGGCGGCGCCGAGCTGGCGGTGCTGCCCGAGTATTTTTGCGTGATGGGCCGGCGCGACACCGACAAGCTGGCGCTGCAGGAGGACTTGGGCGTCGGACCCATCCAGGCGTGGTTGGCGGCCACCGCGCGCGAGCTGGGCTTGTGGATCGTCGGTGGCACGCTGCCGCTGTCCTGCGAGCCGGCCGATGCCGGTGCGCCCCGCCGCAGCGCCGGGCCGTCCCAAGCGAAGGCGGCGGCCCCCTCGGGGGGCAGCGCAACAGGCGAAGCCGTGGAGCGTGGGGGCAAATGTTTCGCCGGGCCGTCCCAAGCGAAGGCGGCGGCCCCCTCGGGGGGCAGCGCAACAGGCGAAGCCGTGGAGCGTGGGGGCAAATGCCGCAATGCATCGCTGGTTTTTTCGCCTGCGGGCAAGCGCATCGCGCACTACGACAAAATCCATCTGTTTCGCTTCAACGACGGCGAGCGCCGCTACGACGAAGCGGCGGTGCTGGTGCCTGGCAGCCAGCCGGTGACGTTCGATCTGCCCGCGCGCGACGGCCACGTCTGGCGCGTCGGCATGAGCGTTTGCTATGACCTGCGCTTTCCCGAGCTGTACCGCGCCTATGCTGCGCAAGGGGCCGATCTGCTGCTGGTGCCCAGCGCCTTCACCCACGTCACCGGCCAGGCGCACTGGGAGGTGCTGCTGCGCGCCCGCGCCATCGAGAACCTGTCGGGCGTGATCGCCGCCGCGCAGGGCGGCCTGCACGAGAACGGCCGGCGCACCTGGGGCCACAGCATGGTGGTGGATGCATGGGGCCAGGTGCTGGCCGAGCACGCCGAGGGCGCCGGCGTGGCGCTGGCCGAGCTGGACTGGGCCGCCCTGCACCAGCGTCGCCAGCAATTGCCGGCCCTGGGCCACCGGCGCTTGAAATGAACACCCCCAGTCTCCACTCGCTGCGCGATGTTCCGCCTTCCCCCTTGCAGGGGGCATCGCCAGTGACCGGGGAGACCCCGGCCACGGCGATCGCTGGCACGGCCTGCTCCGCGGCCGCTTGGCTCTTTGGGTTTCATGCTCTGCAGGTGGTGCTCGGCGCCATGGATAACTGAGATGAGTGCCGCATCACCCGCCGAGCGCCCGGCACGCGGGCTGCGCGCGCGCCTGGCCACGCTGGCGGCGCTGTGGCGGCGCTGGCGCCTGTGGGCGGTGCTGGGGCTGGTGGTGGCGGGCCTGCTGGGGGTGCTGATCTGGCTGGCGCGCAACCACGAGATCGACGAGGTGCAGCGCGCGCTGGACCGCGAAAGCAACGGCGCCGCGCTGGCCTTGCGCCAGGGGCTGGCGCGCCGCCAGCAAGACCTGCACGGCCTGGCCACCACGCAGACCCGGGTGGACGCCTGGGCGCCCGCGGCGCTGGCCCTGCTGGACCGCCACCGCGACTGGTTGCGGCTGGAGTGGCGCGACGCCAGCCTGCATCTGCTGGCGGCGGCCGACAGCCCTTACTACCCGCCGTTTGTCACCGACGATACGGGCCCGCAGTCGCAGCAGGCGCAGCGCATTCGCGAGACCTGCGCCAACGCGCAGCGCTTTGACGGCGCGGCCTATTCCGACAGCCACTTCGTGCAGCGCCCCGGCGGCGTCGGCGAGGAGGTGATGCAGCTGTGCCAGCCCATTGGCGCGGGCACGCGCCGCGGCGGGTTCCTGCTGGTCACGTACTCGCTGGGCGGCATGCTCGAGGCCATGCTGGCGCCCACCTACACGCAGCGCCAGAGCGTGGCCTTCACCGAGCTGGACGGCACGCGCCTGGCCATTCAGGGCACGGTGCGCCGCCCCGGCCGGCTGTTCACGTCCCAGCAGGTACTGGACCTGCCGGGCACGACCCTGATGCTGCGCCTGGACGGTGGGCGCCAGGCGCCCGACACCCTGCCCAACGTGATGACGGCGCTGGTGACGGGCCTGTCCATCGCGCTCATCACCGTGCTGCTGCTGCTGGCGCGCGACTTCAGGCGGCGCCAGCAGGCCGAGGCCGAGCTGGCCGAGGCCCTGGCCTTTCGCAAGGCGATGGAAAACTCGCTGGTGACCGGCCTGCGCGCGCGCGACCTGCATGGCCGCATCACCTACGTCAACCCGGCGTTTTGCGACATGGTGGGTTTCGCGCCGCAGGAGCTGATCGGCCACGCGCTGCCCGCGCCCTACTGGCCGCCCGAGCACGCGCAGGAGTACGGCGAGCGCCAGGCGGTGCGCCTGTCGGGCACGGCGCCGCCGCGCGAGGGGCTGGAGTCACTGTTCATGCGCAAGGACGGCACGCGCTTTCCGGTGCTCATCATCGAGGCTCCCCTGATCGGCGCGGCCGGCAAGCAAACCGGTTGGATGGGCGCGGTGCTGGACTTGACCGCGCAGCGCCGCGCCGAGGAGCATTCGCGCGCCAGCCAGGATCGCCTGGCCGCCAGCGCGCGCCTGGCCACCGTGGGCGAGATGGCCTCGCTGATGAGCCACGAGCTGAACCAGCCGCTGGCGGCCATCTCCAGCTACGCCAGCGGCTCGCTCAACCTGCTGGACGGCGAGGCCGCGCCCACCGGGACCATGGCCGACGTGCGCGTGGCCCTGGCGCGCATTGCCGAGCAAGCCGGGCGCGCCGGCAAGGTCATCAACAGCGTGCATGACCTGGTGCGCCGGCGTGCCAGCCAGCGCCACGCGGTGGCGCCCGCGGCGCTGCTGGACGCCGTGCTGCCGCTGGTGCAGTTGCAGGCGCGCAAGCTGGGCGTGCGCGTGCAGCTGGACTGCCCGTCCACGCTGCCCGCCGTGTGGTGCGAACCCACCGTGATCGAGCAGGTGCTGCTCAACCTGGCGCGCAACGCCATGCAGGCCATGGCCGACAGCGCCGCGCCGCGCCTGCTGCGCCTGACGGTGCACGCCGAGCCGCAGCCGCGCGGTGCGCGCGCCGTGCTGCGCTTTGCCGTGGCCGACAGCGGCAGCGGCATCAGCGAGGAGGTGGCGCGCCAGCTCTTCACGCCCTTTTTCACCACCAAGGCGGAGGGCATGGGCCTGGGCCTGTCTCTGTGCCGCACCGGCATCGAGCAGCACGGCGGCACACTCGAGCACGCGCCGGCCCTGCCGCGCGGCACGGTGTTCAGCTTTGGCCTGACGGTGGCGGATGGGACGCGGCATGCGCCGCCCGCAGCGCCTGCTGAAACGCCAGCGCTGCACGCGCCGGCTGCGGCGAGCGGCGCAGCACGCTGACAAAGTCGCAGCGGTAGTGCAGCTTGGCGGGCGACACGGCGCGCATCTGCCCGCGCTGCACGAAGGCCTGGGCATAGTGTTCGGGCAGAAAGCCGACGAAGCGCCCCGACAGGATCAGCGTGGCAATCGCCTCCTGGTCGAACGCCGTGGCCCCGCGCTGCAGGTGGCGGCCGTGCGCCAGCGCCATGTTGGGCGAGTGGTAGCCCAGGCCGGCAAAGTCCGATCGGGCCCGCAGCGCTTTCCAGTCCAGCGCAGGACGCTCCTGATTGAATAGCGCATGGCCAGCCCCCGCATACAGGCGCATGGTTTCGCCGAACAGCCGGTCGTAGCGCAAGCTGCCCGAGCTGCGGTGCGCCGGGATCACGCCCACCGCAAAGCTGCCGTCCAGCACCCCGCGCTCGATCGCCTGGATGGTGCCCACGTGCAGCTCCAGCGCCACGTCGGGCGCCTGGTCCCGAAAGGCGGCAATGGCGGCGTGGATGCGCGCGGCGGGGTTGCTGGCCGTCTTGTCGAACAGGGCGATGGCCAGCTTGCCGCCCATGCGGTCGTGAATGTCGTCCACGCTGGCGCGAAAGCCCTCGACCGCCACCAGCAGGCGCAGCGTCTCCTGGTACACGCGCTGGCCCTCGGCGGTCAGCGCAAAGCCGGCGCGCCCGCGTCGGCACAACACCAGGCCCAGACGCGTTTCCAGGTCTTTCACGTGGCGGCTGATGGCGCTGATGCCGATGTTCAGCTCCAGCTCTGCCGCCGCCATGCCGCCGCACTCCGCCACGGCCTTGAACACCTGCAGCAGGCGCAGGTCCATGTCCGACAGCTGTCCCAGCAAGGCGCGGGCGCGGGGCGGGCGGGTGTTTGGTTGCGGCATTTGTCAAGCAAGCTTGAATATTTGCTTATTTGACGGATTAAAACACCGGCCGACAATGGCGCCTTTGGTCCCATTCGACCGACCCCACCCGAGGAGCACGCCATGAGCGCCATCGTCAGCCCCGCCTCTGCCGCCAGCCCCGCGCGATCCGACGCCGCCTGGCTGGACGCGCACTGGATGCCCTTCACCGCCAACCGCCAGTTCAAGCGCGACCCGCGCATCGTGGTGGCGGGCCAGGGCGCCTATTACACCGACAGCGAAGGCCGCAAGATCTTCGACGGCCTGTCGGGCCTGTGGTGCAGCGGCCTGGGCCATGGCCGGCGCGAGATCACCGAGGCCGTGGGCCAGCAGGCCGCGCGGCTCGACTATTCACCGGGCTTTCAGTTCGGCCACCCGCTGTCCTTCGAGCTGGCCAACACCCTCAAGCGCCTGACGCCCGCCGGGCTGGACTACGTGTTCTTCACCAGCAGCGGCTCGGAGGCGGCCGACACCGCGCTGAAGATGGCGCGCGCCTACTGGCGCATCAAGGGCCAGGGCGGGCGCACGCGCCTGGTGGGGCGCGAGAAGGGCTACCACGGCGTCAACTTCGGCGGCATCTCGGTGGGCGGCATGGTGGGCAACCGCAAGATGTATGGCCAGGGCATCGAGGCCGATCACCTGCCGCACACGCAACCGCCCATGGGCAGCTTCATCAAGGGCCAGCCGCTCGAAGGCGGCGTGGCGCTGGCCGATCGCCTGCTCGACCTGATCGCCCTGCACGACGCCAGCAACATCGCCGCCGTCATCGTCGAGCCCTTCAGCGGCTCGGCCGGCGTGGTCATCCCGCCCGTCGGCTACCTGCAGCGCCTGCGCGAGATCTGCACCCAGCACGGCATCCTGCTCATCTTCGACGAGGTCATTACCGCCTTCGGCCGCTGCGGCGCCATGACCGGCGCCGAGGCCTTTGGCGTGGTGCCCGACCTCATGACCTTTGCCAAGCAGGTCACCAACGGTGTGCAGCCGCTGGGCGGCGTGGTGGCCAGCAAGGAGATTTACGACAGCTTCATGGCCGCCGGCGGGCCGGACTACATGCTGGAGTTTGCCCACGGCTACACCTACAGCGCGCACCCCGTGGCCTGCGCCGCCGGCATCGCGGCGCTGGATTTGCTGGAGCGCGAGGACGGCGTGGGCCGCGCCAAGGCCCTGGCGCCGCACTTCGAGGCCGCGGTTCATGGGCTGAAAGGCGCGAAGCACGTGCTCGACATCCGCAGCTACGGCCTGGCCGCGGGCCTGACGATTGCCCCCTTGCCCGGCGAGCCGGCCAAGCGCCCCTACGAGATCGCCATGGCCTGCTGGAAGAAAGGCTTTTACGTGCGCTACGGCGGCGACACCATCCAGATGGCACCGCCCTTCATCAGCACGCCGGCCGAGATTGATCGGCTGGTGAGCGCGCTGGGGGATGCGCTGGCGGAGGTGGCCTGAGAGATTGAACAGCCGGACGCAGAAGACGCAAAGGATTCGCAAAAGACGCAGAAGAAGCCATTTTGTTTTCTCTTTTGCGTCCTCTGCGTAATCTTTGCGTCCTCTGCGTCCGGTATTCATTACCGTTTCAATAGCTGCTTGCGCTTGATGGACGGGCGCTACAAGCACATTTCATTCATAAAACCATGAAACACGACAAGAACGTCACCGCCACCGTCGGCCACCTGATCGATGGAAAAATTGTGCACGAGCACGGCCGCACGCAGCCGGTGTTCAACCCCGCCACCGGGGCGTCCAGCACCAGTGTCGAGCTGGCGAGCCAGGCCCTGGTCGAGCGCGCCATCGCCTCGGCCGAGAAGGCCTTTCCCGCCTGGCGCAACACCCCGCCACTCAAGCGCGCGCGGGTCATGAGCAAACTCAAGGTGCTGCTCGAAGAACACGCCGACGAAATCGCCGCCTTGATCACCGCCGAGCACGGCAAGGTGCTGGCCGACGCGCACGGCGAGCTGCAGCGCGGCATCGAGAACATCGAATACGCCAGCTACGCGCCCGAGCTGCTCAAGGGCGAGCACTCGCGCAACGCCGGCCCCGGCATCGACTCCTGGGCCGAGCATCAGCCACTGGGCGTGGTGGCGGGCATCACGCCCTTCAACTTTCCGGCCATGGTGCCGCTGTGGATGTGGCCCATGGCCGTGGTGTGCGGCAACTGCTTCATCTTGAAGCCCAGCGAGCGCGACCCCTCGTCGGCCCTGCGCATCGCCGAACTGGCGCTGGAGGCCGGCCTGCCGCCGGGTGTGCTCAACGTCGTCAACGGCGACAAGACCGCCGTCGATGCGCTGCTGCAGGATGCGCGCGTCAAGGCCGTCAGCTTTGTCGGCTCCACCCCCATTGCCGAGGCCATTTATGCCGAAGGCTGCAAGCATGGCAAGCGCGTGCAGGCCCTGGGCGGCGCCAAGAACCACGCGGTGGTGATGCCCGACGCCGACATCGGCAATGCCGTCAGCGCCATGATGGGGGCGGCCTACGGCAGCTGCGGCGAGCGCTGCATGGCGGTGCCGCTGATCGTCGCCGTGGGCAACGAAACGGCCGACCGGATGATCGAGGGCCTGAAGACCGAGATCGCCAAAATGAAAGTCGGCCCCGGCCACGACAACGCCAACGACATGGGCCCGCTGGTGACCAAACCGCATTTCGAGAAGGTCAAGGCCTACGTGGACAGCGGCGTGCGAGAAGGCGCCAAGCTGCTCGTCGATGGCCGCGGCCTGAAGGTGAAGGGCCACGAAGACGGCTACTTCCTCGGCCCCTGCCTGTTCGACGACGTGCGCCCCGGTATGAAGATCTACCAGGAAGAAATCTTCGGCCCCGTGCTCGGCATCGTGCGCGCGCATTCGCTGGATGAGGCCATGCAGCTCATCAACGATCACGAATACGGCAACGGCACCTGCATCTTCACCCGCGACGGCGAGGCCGCGCGCCACTTCACCGACCACATCCAGGTCGGCATGGTGGGCGTGAACGTACCGCTGCCGGTGCCGGTGGCCTATCACTCCTTCGGCGGCTGGAAGCGCAGCCTGTTCGGCGACCTGCACGCCTATGGGCCGGATGCCGTGCGCTTTTACACCAAGCGCAAAACCATCACCCAGCGCTGGCCCTCGGCGGGGGTGCGCGAGGGGGCGGTGTTCAGCTTTCCGAGCAGTCGGTGATCTGCACGCATCGCGCTGCATGAGCCGCTTTCGTGCCTCGCGCGGGGCGCGAGGTACCGATGGCATCTCGAAGGCCGTTGCATCTGATCGCCGGTCAACTTGAACGAGCTGGGCTTTGATCTGCTTTTCGCAGCGTTGGACGTCATCATCCAGAAGAAGCTCTTGCTGCGAAAGCGCGAAGGCATCTCGTGCGCATGAGAATGCGGGGCTGTCCAGAACTTTGAAAAGGCCATGACGCCAACTGAGTACGACGAATTTCTGAGAAAGGCTTTTGATGCATTCTTGGCGGCCCGTGCGAGTCGCGACTGCCTTGCCAACTACCACTACCTTCCCTATGACGCAGTAGATCTGAGCGGGCTCCGGTGGCCCGGGATGGGTGACGTCCTAATAAGAGATGAACTACGCGAACTGACCAACAACTTGAACGCGTGGCTCACTTCGCTCAGACACTGGCACGCGTGGCTCGCTGTCGCTCGAAACTATTCCGAAGACGACCGATGGGAACTGGAGCACGAGTTCATCGCAACGCTCGCAACGTTTTGCCTATTTCAGCCTAGCGCTGTTCGAGACGCGTTCACCTTTGTCGTGACGAACGGAATGCATCAAGTGCGCAGAGCGATCGATCCGGCATACAAGGATCACTTGCCCCTAGATAAGGCTCCGTGGGAGAAGCGCGGCTATCCGGCACGAGGCAGAGTGGAGCAACAATTGAAAACTGTTGTGTGTCAATGGCCAAGTGGGGCGGTGCTTCTGGAAAACCTCAAACAACTGGACGATGAAGTTGTCCGTCGGACGACCTCTGACTTTCGAAATAGGGCAAGTCACAGTATCGCGCCCCGGTTCTCTATCGGACTCACCCGCGCAGTCACTCGTGCGGTGGTTCAGGCAACGCGCATGGAGCAGCAAAACGATGGATTCTTTCATGTGGTCCCCATCCCTGGCCAGACTGTGATCAGTTATGGGTTTGGTGGAACGGAGGCGCTACGTTTCGAAGAGATGTTGGACTTGAACCTGAAGCAATTTCGTATCGCGATTACCTGCTTCGATTGCTACGTTTCCATGCTGAACGCGGCCGTTGGAAATAGTGATATGGGGGTTAAGTGAAGACTCAGTCCGGGCACTCGCTGGACAACGCGTACGGCTTCGACGCCGTTCGCTTCTACGCCAACGGGGATCAGTCTTCTACCGCATCGACCTCTAGCGTCGTGAACCCCGCCGGCAGCACCACCTCCAGCATTTCAACGTCCTCGCTGTGGCCCAGTTCGCGGTGCCGGATGCCGGGCGGCTGGTAGACGCACGAACCCGCCTCCAGCCGCACGGCGCCCTGGCCCTCGTACTCGAACTCGATCCAGCCCTTGAGGACGTACACCAGTTGAAACTCGGTGTCGTGCCGGTGCGGCTGGCTGGAGAAGTCCTGCCCCGCGGCCGCGCGGATGACGTGGGCTTCGACGCGCCCCTGGGTGGCTTGCCGGATGCCCAGGTCGCGGTATTCGAAGAACGCGCGCAGGCCGCGCTCGAAGCGGGCATCCCCAGCATGGGAGACGGTGAAACCTTGTGCGGTCATGAGACGCTCCTCTTCAGGGGTTCGATCCGACTCCGCAGGGGCGAATGGCCTTGGCCATGATGTCGCCCTCCGCTGCGGCGCGATCCCCTCACACGGTCTGCCAGATGCCGTCATGCATGCTGCCGGCGATGAAGCAGTCGGCGGCGCCGTTGACCATTTCCCAGTACTTGGGGTCGGCGAGCATCTTCGTGCTGGCCGCATCAAACGCTGCGAGGTCGGCGTAGCGCGCGGACCAGGCGATGCGCTGCGGGTTGCCGCCCACGGGGCGCAGGACTTCCACGTCCAGGTGGTGATGGCTCTTCAGAAAACCGACGATTTCCTTGGCAAAGCCCATCGCCGCCACCTGCTTGCCGGGTTTGACGCTGGCCACGCGAACGAATGCAATCATGAATGTCTCCTGGTGCCGCCAAACCGGGGGTTTTGGGCGTACAGCCTGGCGGCGCGACCGGTGCCCTGGCGCGGCCATCGGCCCTGCCGCTGGCAGTGTGGGCCGCGCCGCGTGCAGCGTCCTTTATCGCTCCTAAATCTTGCTAAACGGGCCGGATGGCGGTTAGATTGCGCGTTGCTTCACGAAAGCCCCCCATGTCCGAGCCGCTGGTGTTTGGTCGCTTTGCCTTGTTGCTGGATCAGCGCCGCTTGCTGGACAACGGCGCGCCGGTCAGCCTGGGCGCGCGGGCGTTCGATGTGCTGGCGACGCTCGCGCAGCACCGCGAGCGCGTGGTGTCCAAGGACGAACTGCTGCGCTGCGTGTGGCGCGACACGGTGGTCGAGGAGAACAACCTCAGCGTGCAGATCTCCACCTTGCGCAAGCTGCTGGGCCCTGACGCGCTGTGCACCGTGGCGGGGCAAGGCTACCGCTTCACGCTGCCGGTCCGTGCGCCCGCGCCGCCGCCGGTGGCGGGCGATGGGGTGCTGGGCCTGCCCGACAAACCCTCGATTGCCGTGCTGCCCTTCGACGGCCCTGCGCACGACCCGGCAGACGCCGCCCTGATCGACGCGCTGGGCGATGGGTTGATCGATGCGCTGTCGCGATTGCATTCGCTGTTCGTCATCTCGCGCCACGGCGTGCAGCGCTATCGCGGACGCCCCGCGCACCCGTGCGAGGTGGCGCGCGAGCTGGGCGTGCGCTACCTGCTGGAAGGCACCGCGCGCCACCTGGGGGGCCACATGCGCGTGGCCGCCGCGTTGATCGATGCGCAAAGCGGCCAGCAGATCTGGAGCGAGCACTATGACAGCGCGGTCGAAGACGGCGCCGCGCTGCCGCACGACATCGTTCGCGACATCGTGGTCGCGATGGTGCCGCACATCGAGCACTCTGAACTCGAGCGCACGCGCTTGCCGCAAACGCCCGGCAGCAGCGCCTACGCGCTGGCGCAGCGCGCGTGGGCGCAGGCGCGCGAAGGCCTGTCACGGTCCAACCGCGGTGCGCGCGACGCCGCGATCGCGCTGGCAAACGAAGCGCTGGCCATCGACCCGCGCTGCAGCGCCGCGCTCAACGCCCGGGTCGATGCGCTGTCATGGCACCTGTATTTCGCCACGGCGGGGCCGACGGCCATGGCCGATGCCCTGCAAGCGGCCGGGCGCGCCGTCACCGTGGATCGCAACGACGCGCTGGCGTGGCGCGGTCGCGGCTGGCTCTTGTTTGTCGGTGGCAAGCTGGCAGAGGCGATGGCGGACTTGGAAAGCTCGCTGGAGTTGAACCCGAACGACGCCATCACCCTGGCACGGCTGGGCATGTTCGAGGCCCTCTCGGGCGATCCCGTCGGGGGCGTGCAGCGCTGCATGCAGGCCATTCGCCTGAGCCCACGCGATCCGGCGCTCTTTCACCTGCTGGCCAATCTGCAGTGGGCGCAGTTTGCGGCGCGGGCTTACGACGACGCCATCGACACGGCGCGCCAGTCGCTGCGCGAGGCCGACTTTGCCGGCACCCGCCTGTGCCTGGTGCTGAGTCTGGTGGGCGCGGGCGACGCGGCGCGCGCTGCCGACGAGTTGCGTGCGCTCCGGGAGCAAGCGCCGGACATGGTTGCCGCGCGACAGGGCGGCGTGTGGCTGGCAGGCGATCCTGAAGTGCGCGGGCGCGAGGCGGCGTTCTTCGACGTGGCGCTCCAGCGGCTGAACGCGATGGAAAGAAGGGGTTGACCGCATCCTCCTTTCGAGGCCATGCGGCTCACCAGCGGGCACGGGCACCCCAACGGCCCCCGCGCCGACACCCCCGGTGGCGCGGTGGCGCGCCTCGGCGCACGGCGATCGCGTCCGACGCCGATCAGAGCCGCACCGGCAGGCTCGAGAACCGGTAGACGATTCGACCGCGGCGCCACTGGCCCGGGCGCAGCACGGCGCTGGGAAAGTGCGGGTGGTTCGGCGCGTCGGGATAGCCTTGCGGCTCCAGGCACACCCCGGTGCGCGGGCGGTACACCGCGCCGCCCTTGCCGATGCCCTGCAAGTGGTTGCCGCTGTACAGCTGCAGGGCGGGCTCGGTGCTCCACACCGCCATCACGCGCCCGCTGCCGGGGTGGTGCAGCGTGGCGGCGTGCCGCAGCGCGCCGGGCTCGCCGCCGGCGAGCACCAGGGTGTGGTCGTAGCCGCCGACCTTCATCAGTTGTTCGTGCGTGCCGTCGATGCGCGCGCCGATGGGCGTGGGCCTGCGAAAGTCCAGCGGCGTGCCGACCACGCGGTCGATGCGGCCGGTGGGGATGGCGGCGGCATCCACTTCCAGAAACCGGTCGGCATGGACGGTGAGCACGTGATCGAGGATGGATGAGCCGCCTTCGCCGCTCAGGTTGAAGAATGCGTGCGAGGTGAAGTTGGCGATCGTCGGCCGGTCCGCGGCCAAGCCGGCGTAGTCGATGACGAGGGCGTTGTCGTCCGTCACGCAGTAGCGCACGCGCAGCGACAGCGTGCCGGGGTAACCGTCTTCGCCGTCGGCGAAGACCAGGGCCATTTCGACGCTCGACGCGCAGGTTTGCCGGGCTTCGAAGACCCGAAAGCGCGAGCCATTCGTGCCGCCGTGCAGATGATGCGGGCCGTCGTTGCGGCTGAGCTGGTGCGCCTGGCCATCCAGCGCAAAGCGGCCCTGGGCGATGCGGCCGGCAAAGCGAGCGATGAAGGCGCCCATCGAGGCCTGGCCGGCCAGCACCTGCTCGATCGAGTCATGGCCCAGCACCACGTCGCCCAGGCGGCCGTCGCGGTCGGGCGCCAAAAGCTGCTCGATGCGCGCGCCGTGGTTGGTGATGGCGGCCGCCATGCCGTGCCGGTTGCGCAGGGTGTAGAGCGCGACCGTCTGGCCGCCCACGGTGGCGCGAAAGCGCGCGGGGTCCAGGGGCGTGGGCTCAGGCATCGGGCCGGTCGACGATCTCGATCCAGTTGGGGTTGCCGCCGGTCGCGTAGCGCCCGATGGCGGCCAGCGCGCCGCTGTGCGCATCGATGCGGTAGACGCTCAGGTGATGGCTTTGCTGTCCGGCCGCCAGCAGGAAGGCGCCGCTGGGGTCGATGGCAAAACCGCGCGGGCCGGCTTCGGTGGGCCAGGCGCCGGCCACCGTCAGCAACCCGTCCTCGGGGGTGATGCGATAGCCGGTGAGCGTGTGGGTGCGCCGCTCGCTGGTGTACAGAAAACGCCCGTCGGGGCTGAGGTGCAGGTCGGCCGCCTGCGCCTGGTTGAAGCCCTCGGCGTGCGAGCGCAGCATCTGCCGGCCTTGCAGCCGCCCCGTGTCGGCATCGACCGCGAACACGCCCACGCTGCCGTCCAGCTCGCACAGCACGTACAAAAAACGCCCGTCGGCGGACAGCTGCAGGTGGCGCGGGCCGGCCCCGGCGGCCAGTGCCGTGCTTTGCATGTCCGTCAGTTGTCCGCTGGCCGCGTCGAAGGCAAAGCGCATGACCACATCGGCGCCCAGACTGGTGGCATACGCAAAGCGGTTGCGGGCATCCACGATGACGCAGTGCGCCGCCGGGCCGGTGGGCACGATCTGGCGCGGTGGTGCGATCACCGCGCCGCGCGCATCCAGTGCCAGGCTGGCCAGCAGCGCGCCGGGGTAGGAGGCCATCAGCAGATGCCGCCCGCTGCGATCGACCGTGAGGCAGCAGGCCTCGTGCGGCAGGGGGGCGCTGCCGATCAGCTGCAGCGCGCCATCTGGCGCCGCGATGGCGAAGGACACGCAGGGGTGCGGCGCGCCGCGCAGGGCGGCGTGCAGCACGCGGCGGTCGGGGCTTGCGGCCAGCGGCATCGAGGTGTTCGAGGGGCCTTGAATGCCGGGCACCGGCGTGGCGCCCAAGAGGTGCAAGGCGCCGGTGTCCGGGCTCAGTTCAAAGCGCTGGATTTCGCAGCGCTGGGCGCAGGACACGTAGACGATCGGGCGGCTCATGGATGGACCTCGGGCGGGACACGGCGGGATGAAATTTTGCGTGACGCATGCGCTCTCGCGCGCGGCCGGCGCGACAATCCACGGTCATGACAACGGAGACGAGAATGATCAAGGTGGCACTGTCCGGCGCGTCGGGCAACATGGGGCGCATGCTGCGCACGGAGCTGCCCCGGCACGGGGTGGACCTGCGCTCGGCCGGCGGCACCAAGGCGCTGGAGCCGCTGCACCCGGGCGAAGACGTGATGCACGGCGACCTGCGCGATCCCGCCGTGGTCGATCGCCTGCTCGACGGCGTGGACGTGCTGATCCACATGGCCGGCACCTCGGTGGAGCGCCCGCTGCCCGAGATCATCGAGAACAACCTGGTGGCCCTGCACCAGGTGTATGAGGGCGCGCGGCGCCACGGCGTGCGGCGCGTGGTGACGGCCAGCTCCAACCACGCCTTCGGCATGTACCCGGTTGACCGGCCCATCGACATCGGCGCGCCGTATCGGCCCGACGGGTTTTACGGCGTGTCCAAGGTGTGGGGCGAGGCCATGGCGCAGATGTACTGGGACAAGCACGGCATCGAGGGCATCGCGCTGCGCATCTGGAGCTGCGGCGCGCGCCCCACCGAGTTCAGGCACCTCGCCACCTGGCTGGGCCACGAGGACACGGTGCAGCTGATGCTGTGCTGCATCCGGGCGCAGGACGTGGGCTTTCTGCCGGTCTGGGGCATTTCCAACAACACGCGCAGCTACGTGCAGCCGGTGGCCTGCGAGCGCATCGGCTACCGGCCCGTGCAAAACGCCGAGGACTTCGCCGCCGAAATCCTGAAGCTGAAAAACCCGATCGATGCGCTGGGGCAAAAGCATATGGGCGGCTCGTTTGCGTCGGCCGACTACACGCCGCCGGAGGGGCGACCGGGGCGGCCGTGATCCGAATGCTCCGAAATTCAAACAGCCGGACGCAGAGGACGCAAAAATAACGCAAAGGACGCAAAAGAAGCCAAAAATTGGGTGGCATTGGCTTTGAGTCGGCGTAGGACAAGCGCAATACGCTATCGTTTTAAAAGCAATTCAGATGCTGTCTTTTTTTGCGTCTTTTGCGAATCCTTTGCGTCCTCTGCGTCCGGAAGTTTTTTGGGCTTTACGTCACCGGCCCCGGGTTGAACAGCACCAGGTCGTTGTGCAGCCCCCAGTGCTCGGCCCGGGTGCGCTTGCCGCTGGCCACGTCCAGCATCAGGCGGAACAGCTCCCAGCCCAGGTCTTCGATGCTGGCCTCGCCGTCGGCAATGCGCCCGGCGTTCAGGTCCATCAAATCGTGCCAGCGGCGCGCCAGTTCGGTGCGCGTGGCCACCTTGATCACCGGGCAGGCGGCCAGGCCGTAGGGCGTGCCGCGCCCGGTGGTGAAGATGTGCAGGTTCATGCCCGCGGCCAGCTGCAGCGTGCCGCAGATGAAGTCGCTGGCCGGCGTGGCGGCGTAGATCAGGCCTTTTTGCGCCAGCTTTTCGCCCGGTGACAGCACGCCGGCAATCGGTGCGCTGCCCGACTTGATGATCGAGCCCATGGCCTTTTCAACGATGTTGGACAGGCCGCCCTTCTTGTTGCCCGGCGTGGTGTTGGCGCTGCGATCGGCGCCGCCGCGCGCCAGGTACTCGTCGTACCACTGCATCTCGCGCACGATGGCGGCGGCCACCTCGGGCGTGGCCGCGCGCGCGGTGAGCTGGGCCACGCCGTCGCGCACCTCGGTGGTCTCGGAGAACATGATGCTGGCGCCGGCGCGCACCAGCAGGTCGGCCGCAAAGCCCACCGCCGGGTTGGCCGTGACGCCCGAAAACGCATCGCTGCCGCCGCACTGCACGCCCACCACCAGATCGGAGGCGGGGCAGGTCTCGCGCCGGCGCGCGTTCAGGCGCTCCAGGTGGTATTCGGCGGTCTGCATGATCGAGTCGATCATCGACATGAAGCCGACGTGCTTTTCGTCTTGCAGGCACACCACGTCCAGCGCCGCGCCGTCATCCAGCCCCACGTCGGCGATGTTGCGCTCATCGACCACCGCAAAGCTGCCCGGCGGCAGCAGGCGCTGCGGTTGCAGCTTTTCGCAGCCCAGGCTGACGACCATCAGCTCGCCGCCGAAGTTGGGGTTGAGGCTGATGTTGCGCACGGTGCGGATCGGGATGGCCGCGCCCGGCGCGTCGATGGCCACGCCGCAGCCGTAGCTGTGCTCCAGCCCCACCACGTCGTCCACGTGGGGGTACTTGGGCAGCAGCTCGGCCTTGATGCGCCGCACGGCAAATTCGAGCACGCCGGCCACGCACTGCACCGTGGTGGTGATGCCCAGCAGGTTGCGCGTGCCGACCGAGCCGTCGGCGTTGCGATAGCCCTCGAAGGTGTAGCCCTGCAGCGGCTCCAGCGGCGCGGGCCGGGCGGTGGCCATGGGCAGCTCGTGCAGCGCGCGCGCCTGGGGCATCGTCAGCAGCCGCTCATACACCCAGGTGCCGGCCGCGATGTCGCGCGCCGCATGGCCGATGGCGACGTTGTAGCGCAGCACCGGCGTGCCGGCGGCAATGTCCACCAGCGCCACCTTGTGACCTTGGGGCACGCGCTCGCGCAGCCTGATGCCGCCCTCCACCACCGTGCCTTCGGGCAGTCCGCCCGTGTTGGCCACGATGGCGACGTTGTCGCTGGCGTGCATGCGGATCAGGCGCGGCGGGCCGGGGTCAGGGATGGGTGCGGTCATGGTGGATGGGGGCGGCGTTTTGCAGGGGAGAACAGCCGGACGCAGAGGACGCAAAGGATTCGCAAAGGACGCAAAAAAGAGAACATCCAAATTGCTTTCAAAACGATAGCGTGTTGCGCTTGTTCCACGCCGGCTCAAAACTCATTTCATCAAATTTCCGGTTTTTTTGCGTCCTTTGCGTCTTTTTTGCGTCCTCTGCGTCCGGCTGTTTCAGGGCTTCAATCAATATCCCGACGCGTGCTTGGGCGCCGTGCCGGCACGCATGGCGGCCACCACCTGTTGCGCGCCGGCGGCCATCAGCTTCGCGTCGGAGCCGATGGTGACGAACTGAAAGCCCATGGCAATGCGCTTGCGCGCGGCTTCGGGCGTTCCGTTGTGAATGGCGGCCACCTTGCCCAGCGCCTTGGCGCGCGCCAGCACGTGCTCGATGGCCTGGGCCACGGGCGGCTCCACGTCGTCGAAGGTGGGCGCGCAGCCCAGCGAGATCGACAAGTCGGCCGGGCCGATGTAGACCCCGTCCAGGCCCTCCACCGACAGGATGGCGTCCAGGTTGTCCAGGCTTTGCTGCGTCTCGACCTGGCCCAGCACCACCACGGTGTCGTTGGCGTGTTTCGCGTAGTCGGCGCCGGCGTAGAGCGCGGCGCGGATGGGGCCCATGCTGCGGCTGCCCAGCGGCGGGTAGCGGGTGGCGGCCACCAGTTGCTCGGCGTCTGCGCGCGTGTTGACCATGGGGCAGATGACGGCGTAGGCGCCGGCGTCCAGCACCTTGCCCAGGATGCCCGGCTCGTTCCAGGGCACGCGCACCACGGGCACGGTGTCGGTGGTGGAAATGGCGGTGAACATGGTGACGGCCGCCTGGTAGTCCACCACGCCGTGCTGCAGGTCCACCGTCAGGCTGTCCCAGCCCTGGTGGGCCATGGTCTCGGCCGAAAAAGCACTGGGGATGGCCAGCCAGCCGTTGACCACGGCGCCGCCGGCCTTCCAGATGCTGCGGATTCGGTTTTCACGCATTGCAAACTCCTGTCTTGGGATCGATATCAGTCAACGATGGCGCTGCGTGTCAGCCGCAGCGCACGCAGCCCAGCGAGTCGAAAGGCCGCGAAGCAGGCCATGCCCGCGATCGCCGTGGAAGGGCTTGGCCCGACCACTGGCGATGCCCCCTGCAAGGGGGTGGGCGAAACATCGCGAAGCGAGTGGAGACTGGGGGTGTGCTTCATGTCAGCGCACCAAACACGGGCGCTTGTTGTCGAATTTCCAGCCGGGGATGAGGTACTGCATCGCTTGCGCGTCGTCGCGCGCGCCCAGCGCCTTCTCCTGATACAGCCGGTGCGCGGCCTCGACCGCTGCCATGTCGATGGTCACGCCCAAGCCCGGGCGCTGCGGCACCTGTACCAGGCCGCCTTTGATTTGCAGCGGCTCGCTTGTGAGGCGCTGGCCGTCCTGCCAGATCCAGTG